>CBDUBQ010000032.1:0-68091 GCA_965365435.1 uncultured Flavisolibacter sp. | reverse complement strand
CAATACAGCCGTCCACCACTTCGCTCAGGTTGTGGGGCATCATGTTGGTGGCCATGCCTACGGCAATACCACTGGACCCATTCACCAGCAGTTGGGGAATGCGGGTGGGCAATACGGTCGGCTCCTTCAGCGAGTCATCAAAGTTCAGCCCGAAGTCCACCGTTTCTTTGTCAATGTCCTGCAGCAGCGCTTCGGCCAGGCGTGTCATGCGGGCCTCGGTATAACGCATGGCGGCCGGGCCGTCGCCATCCTGGCTGCCGTAGTTGCCCTGCCCGTCAATCATGGGGTAGCGGATGTTCCATTCCTGCGCCATCCGCACCATGGCATCATATACGGCCGTGTCGCCATGCGGGTGGTACTTACCCAGCACCTCGCCCACAATACGGGCACTTTTTTTATAGGCTTTGCCAGCCCCCATTCCCAGTTCGTTCATCGCAAACAAAATCCGACGGTGTACCGGCTTCAGACCGTCCCGCACATCGGGAAGGGCACGGCCCACGATCACCGACATGGAATAGTCAATGTACGCGGTTTTCATTTGCTCTTCGATGTTGATGGGAATGATGCGGTTGAAATCCTGGGTTTCCTGAGGGGTTAAATTATTTTCCATTCGTTGTGCTTATCGTCAGATTTTAAAGGTGTGCAAATCTACCTTTTTTGCGCCTAAAAACCGCAGGGCTGTGCAGCGTTTTAACCACCCTCTATGTCTTTATTTACCAACAGGTTGTTAATGTTATTCACAGGGAACAAAGCGGCGGCATACAATTTTTACAAAGTAAATCAGCGGCAAAGGAGGAAACGGTTATGACCTGCTATTACCTGCTTCGAAACAACAACGAACTGGGCCCATACACCATCACCGAGTTAAGGGCGATGGAGCTTTTTACAACCGACCTTATTTGGATCAACGGGCAAAGCACGTGCTGGACACATCCCGACGAAACGGAGGGTTTTGAAGGCTTGGCAAAAGCACCGGTGCCGGTGCCTCGCCAGCAAATTCCGGCAAGGCAAACAACGACCGAAAATCCGGCGTTACCGTCATCTGCCGAAGAAAAAAAATTTGAGCAAACAGAGGCCGTTCAACAAGCTAACGCAGCGGCCGAACCCGCCCCTTCCCTACCCCGTTTCCAGGACTTGCAAATTAAGTACGCAGCTAAGCCGAAGCGCCGCCCGCTTTTACAGCAAGGCATCAGCATCGGCGCCAACCTCATGGGCATCGCTATTGTTGTTATTGGCGTTTCGGCCGCCGCATTCATGATAAAAAAGGCGGTAGATAACATCGAAAACGATCCGGCTGCCGCCACGGCCACGGCCGCAGAATTAGAAGCCGGCGGAGACATGCAAAATTCCAGTAGCCAGGCGGCTTTGTCAGTTATTCCCCCCGTTCTGGCCGATACAAATTCAAGTTTTATGGCAGACAGGACGGCCAGTATGAAGGTAACTGTCAAACCGTTGCCTGCTGCCATTGATGGCCGGGCGGCGAATGCCGGAAACATTGAGCGAAAAACTAAATCGTTGACTGTAGTGCCGGCGAGCGGAACCGATGCTGGCCATTCGGCAGCCGCTATTCCAACACCTTTCACCCAGGCTGAAGACGGCTCCGGAATAGGCGTGGCAGAGCAAAACAAAATTGAGGCCGGGCAAAAACCAGTTGCCTCCGACATTCAACTTTCCGCTAACGAGTACAAGGTTGGCTTTTTAGGCGGTATCAGTGAACTGCAGCTATCCGTGACGAATCCATCGGCGCAGCCGGTAAAAAAAGTTGTCGTGCAGATCGAATACCTCAAGCCTAACGGCAAGGTGGTAACAAGGCAAACACTGGAAGTGGCCGGCCTTACACCCGGCGCCACAAAAACCATCCCTGTTCCCGACAATAGCCGCGGCGTGGCGGTGCGCTACAAGGTCCTGCACATCGAAAGTTAATCGGCCTTTTCAAACGTGTTGCTGTCAATCGCATCCATGCTCGTGCTTTTTTTCCCGCATCTTTACTGCCTCAACTTTCACCATGAGGAAGATTCTTTTATTTGGCGCCGGAAAGTCGTCGGCAGCATTGATCAACTACCTGCTGCGCCATGCCGCCGCCCAGCACTGGCAGCTGACGGTGGCGGATGCCAACCTTGCCGCCATCCAGGAAAAAATGGGCCGTTCGGCACACGGACAGGCAGTCGCCCTCAACATTGTGGAGGAAGAGGAACGTAGCCGGTTAGTGGCAGCCGCCGATCTCGTGATTTCACTGCTGCCGCCGGCCCTGCACATTTTGGTTGCCAAAGATTGTCTCCTGCACCGGAAAAATTTATTGACGGCCTCGTATGTGGACGAACAAATTCGCGAACTGGAAAATGATGTGAATAAAGCGGGGCTTCTCTTCTTGTGCGAGATGGGCCTCGATCCCGGCATTGACCATATGAGTGCCAAAAAACTTATTGACGGCATTCAACACGATGGAGGAAAAATCAATTCTTTCCTGTCGCACTGCGGTGGCCTAGTAGCGCCCGAAAGCGACGACAATCCCTGGCATTATAAAATCTCCTGGAACCCCCGCAATGTAGTGATGGCCGGAAAAGCCGGCGCCAGGTTTTTGGAGGGCGGCCACGTGGTGCAGTTGACTCACCCGGAACTTTTTGAAACAAAACGCTTCGTTGGCTTGCCGGGACATGACATGCTATGCTGGTACCCAAACCGTGACTCGCTTGGCTACAGAGAAACCTACGGGCTGGACAACGCGGCTACTTTCATTCGCACCACCTTGCGCCATCCGGATTTTATCTACGGCTGGAAAAACCTGGTAGATCTGCGCCTCACCGACGAAAATGCTTCGTACGAAACGGACGGAAAAACACTGAAACAATTTTTTCAGGAACACATGGAGAAACACGGTTTTGGAAACTGGCTGGAACAAAAACTGCGTGGCCAGTTTGATGTTACCCGAAACCTGCTGGCCGAGCTGGCAGACCTTACTGATCTGGAAGAAAAGGCGGCTGCAAAAGGAGCCGAACCGGTAGAAGAAATTATGCTGGTGGATGAAGATGGCAGCCTGCAGGAAATTGACCTCGACCGGCTGAAGCTCACCGCAGCGGCTACCCTGGCCGACCAAATGCACGATGCCGCACTTACCTTAAAACAACTGTTTTACCTGGGAATGGATGATGCAAAAACAATG
Organism: uncultured Flavisolibacter sp.; assembly: GCA_965365435.1. Taxonomy (GTDB): domain Bacteria; phylum Bacteroidota; class Bacteroidia; order Chitinophagales; family Chitinophagaceae; genus Flavisolibacter. The sequence goes on along the minus strand of CBDUBQ010000032.1, from coordinate 64,931 downwards.
ATAAACCGTGGCCGTTGCAGCGCCGCCGATGTGTTGCAATTGGCCCTAGAACAAAAGCTGCCGTTGCTGCCGCAGGATAAGGACAGGGTGGTTATGCTGCACGAAATTGAATACAAAAAAGGCAGAGACAATTACAGAACCACCGGGCTGCTGGTATTAGACGGTGATGACGCCAGGCATACGGCAATGGCCAGAACGGTGGGATTGCCGCTGGCCATTGCAGCAAAGCTGATCCTGGATGGTACATTGAAATGCACCGGCCTCCGGATTCCAACCGCAAAAGAAATATATGAACCGGTATTAAAGGAACTGGCCGTTGAAGGCATCGGCTTTCAGGAAGAGACGCGTCGTTTGTCCTGACACTGGCGGACAACCGTTTTTAACCGGTAAGGTGTTTGCGCAGCAACGGCGCCAATTCCTTCATACCATCGGCGGCTGGTTTTTCAATGGCGGTGAGGTTAGCCAGGTTGGGCAGGTAAGGCAGCTTTTTATCCACAATGTATTTGGGTAAAAACGGCGGGGCATAGCTCACCAGCCCGGCCGCCGGATACACTACCAGCGATGTGCCGACAATAACAAAAACATCGGCGTCCAGCACCAGGGCCGCTGCTTTTTCCATCATGGGTACCGGCTCCTCAAACCACACAATATGGGGCCTTAATTGAGCGCCGTCATCGGCCAGGTCGCCCATGTGTATGTCACCCGAAACAGGATAAATCAGCGATTCGTTTTTTTCGCTTCGCATTTTAAAAATTTCGCCGTGGAGATGCATTACATGGCTCGATCCTGCCCTTTCGTGGAGGTCGTCAATGTTTTGGGTAATGATGAAAACATTGAACTCATTTTCCAGGGCTGCCAGGGCTAAATGGGCCGCATTGGGCTGCGCACGGGCCACATCGCGGCGGCGCATATTGTAGAATTCCTGTACAAGTGCCGGGTTCTTCCGCCATGCGGTGGCAGTGGCCACTTCGTTGATGTCATAACCTTCCCATAGGCCATCGCTGTCGCGAAACGTTTTTAAGCCGCTTTCTGCGCTGATGCCGGCGCCGGTAAGCACCACAAGGTTTTGTCTGCCCATAAGCATCAAAGATACTGTCCTCAAAAAAGCGATGGTGATCCCGTGATTTATACCGCAACAAATAGAACAGTGGCTTCAGGAAGTGGCAAGTCCACTTATGATTGTAAACGAATGACGGAACAATGCTCATTTGTTCTTAAAAAAAACTTGCATTTGCGGTGCTACACTTTTTCTTGCCGCAGCACTTTTTCTGCGAGGCTTCCCCTTCATTACGATGACCGGATTCATTGCTACCAATAATTTTGTGGGCATCACCAACACGATTGACAATGCCTTATTTCTTGCAAAAATCCCCTTTCCGGATTCCCACCAACGATGGCAAGCTGATCGAAGAACACATCGGACTATCGTCAACATGCGATAAACAGTTGAGCATCGCTCACATGTTGGCGCCGCCGGGCTGGGGCGAACCTTACCAAACACCGCAGTTTGATGAATACACGCTGGTGATCAGCGGAAAAAAATTAGTGGAAGCCGATGGGGATCAACTGATCATAGAGGCAGGTCAAAGCATCCTGATAAAGAAAAGTACAAGGGTGCGGTATTCGAATCCTTTTGATGAAGAATGCAGGTATTGGAGCATTTGCCTTCCTGCATTTTCGATGGAAACCGTTCAGCGCGAAGAAGGCTGATGCCGTTGACTTTGCTTTTTGTCGTTCACACTGGCTGCCGCAATTTGCCAGTTCCCGGATAAAAAACGGGCCGGCTACCAGTTTGGACTTTTTTTTGTAACAGGAAACGAAAGGAGAAGATTATGCAGGAACAATCATTTGAACTATTGCTGAATGGCGTGCCTTATTTTGTAAAGGCTGCGCCCTTCTCGTTTAATGGTGAAACGCGTTTTAAAGTTAGTTTCAACAACAGCGACGAACACATCTTTACCTGGGATTCGAGGCTGGGAAGGCTGGCGCCGATTGACGACGATGCCGGCACTATCCCCGATGATGTGGAATCGGCCATTGCCGGACGGCTGATGGCAGCCAGATAAGCATTAAAGCAAAGCAGAACAGAAAGGCCGTTCCGAGGCAGCGGGGCGGCCTTTATTATTTTTAAGGTGCATTACCCAAACATCGCAAAATTGGCAAGCCCTCACTTCTCTCCTGCCAGCTCCATCACCACCGCCCATTCCTCGTCCTTTACCGTACCCACCGACAGCCGACCCAGGCGCAGCAGGTCCATGTTTTTCAACCGGGTATCGGTTTTTATCTCCTTTAATGACACCGGCCGTTTGAGCTTTCGCACGGGTTTTAAATCAACCACCACCCAGGCCTCTTCATCAGTTGTCGGATCCTGGTAGGCCTCTTTCACTACCTGGGCTATCCCCACAATCTCCAGCCCTTCGTTGCTGTGATAAAACAGCACTTTGTCGCCGGTCTTCATTGCCTTCAGGTTGTTTCGTGCGGCGTAATTGCGCACACCATCCCAGTAGGTTTGTTTATCCTTTACAAATTGATCCCAGCTATACTTGAACGGTTCTGATTTAACCAACCAATAGGCCATTTGCTTGTTTATTCAGTTTGATAGAAAGAGATGCAAGGTTAAAAATTTTTGCCTTTGCAATCCGAAGAAAAAAAATGGACGTAAGTAAGCCCGTTCGTATTCATTAGTCAAAAAACGATAAAATCACAAGCATGAAAAAGATCACAATCGCTGCATTTCTCCTGGGCACTGTTGCCTTTTCTGCATCGGCGCAAGACGCCAAGATGAACTCAAAAGAAGCGACCGTGATGGTTGGCGGCGCGGCCATGTATCCATCGAAGAACATCGTTGACAACGCGATTAATTCCAAAGATCACACCACCCTGGTGGCAGCCGTATCGGCCGCCGGCCTGGTAGAAACATTGCAATCGGCGGGACCGTTCACAGTGTTTGCGCCGGTCAATTCGGCGTTTGAAAAACTGCCTGCCGGCACGGTTGATAACCTGCTGAAGCCCGAAAACAAAGCAGCGTTGCAGGGTGTACTCACTTACCACGTGGTACCCGGGCGGCTCAATGCAAAAGACCTGAAATCATGGGTGAAGAAAGGCGGCGGCTCGGCCGAACTGAAGACCGTGCAGGGTGGCAAACTCTGGATTATGGAAAAAGATGGCCAGTGGTGGCTGAAAGACGAAAATGGCGGCATGGCAAAAATCACCATTGCCGATGTGAACCAAAGCAATGGCGTTATTCATGTCATTGACAGTGTTGTACTGCCAAAGTCCTGATTGGTTGAGGTGAATAAAAAGAAGGCCGGCCTTGTGCCGGTCTTTCTTTTTCATATCCATCACCAGCAGCGGGTTTCTTCGGTGGACCGATGGTTTTCTAAGCGTGTCAGTTTACCTTCAGCAGCCTTTCTTTCAGGCAAAAAAAAGACGCTCTTTTCAGGAACAGCGTTCATTTCTAATCGGCTTCGGCAGGGTTATACCATCGGCAAAAAAAAGTTTATTTGTTACCAAAAACCTGTGTCCAATAATCGCCCACTCTCGACACCGCCATTTCTTTAAACGCAGGGCTCATCAGGTTTTTACAATGGCCAGCACTCTGCACCCAACCCTTTACCACTTCCCTTTCCGACCGGTAGCCAAACGCAATGTTTTCGCCGTAGGTGCGCCAGGGATAACCGGCGTTGTCCAACCGCTGGCCGGCCTTGCTGCCATCTTTTGCCGCATGCGAAAAATAGTTATTGGCATACATGTCGTTGCTGTGCACCAGGGCGGCCTGCTCCAGTTGGACATTCCATGTCAACGGCGCCGCGGCCGGATACCAGGTGCCACCGCAATTGCAGCCCTTTTTTCTTACTTCATTCACCAATTGAAGCACCAGGTTTTTATTCACCGGCGTCGGGCCGGGGTTTACCGGCCTCGGATCGGTAGTGGTCAGCGCCGCCAGGCCGCAGAAGAAAATGGTTAGGGAAATCATAGCAAAGTCTCTTTTGGAAAAACAGATGCCGGCCAGCGCTTATTGTACCCTTTTCGTTAAAAAATAAAAAAGAAAGATGGCGCTAAGGCAGGCTTCGGGCTGGCAGGTAGGTTTTCATCTCCCGGGCATAATCGGCTGCCACCTTGCCGGCCGCTACGGCAAAGTCTTCACCGGCCGATGCGTAGATGATGGCGCGGCTGGCATTGACCAGTAAACCGCAGTCCGGCGTCATGGCCTGCTGCGAAATATCTTTTAAGCTGCCACCTTGTGCACCCACACCGGGTACCAGGTAAAAATGGTTTGGTGTTATTTGGCGAATGGCGGTGAAAGCCTCCGGGTTGGTGGCGCCAATGACAAACATGAGGCTACCGGCATTGCCCCAGGACGACGTTTGGCGCAAGACCCGTTCGTAAAGGTGCTCACCAGCGCCGGCCGGGTGCGACCCGGCCAACCGCTGCATTTCAAAATCTTTGGCGCCGGGATTAGAAGTGAGGCCAAGGAGAATCGTCCATTTACTGGGATATTCTAAAAAAGGACGAATGCTGTCTTCGCCCATGTATGGAGCCACGGTAATGGCATCAAAGGACAGCACTTCAAAAAACGCCCGGGCATATTGTGAGGAAGTGTTGCCGATATCGCCGCGTTTGGCGTCGGCAATTTTAAAATGCGTAGAAGGAATGGAGGCCACGGTTGCTGCCATCGTCTCCCATCCTTTTACTCCCTGCGCTTCGTAAAACGCAGTGTTAATTTTATAGCCGACGCAGTGATCTTTCGTGGCTTCAATGATGGCCTGGTTGAAAAGCAGCATACCGTCTTTTTTATCCCTCAGCGGCGCCGGCAAAAGTGAAGGATCGGTGTCGAGGCCAACAACGAGGTACGAACCTTTGGTGAAAATCTGTTGGGTAATTTCAGAGCGGGTCATACCGCAAATGTAGTGAGTGCCCTGCGGAAGAGTTGGGCAAACTGCCACACTTCTTCAAAGCTGTTATACAACGCCACCGGTGCAATGCGAATGACATCGGGATACCGCCAATCGGCAAAAACGCCATTGGCGGCGAGGTCGTCGAAAACCGCTTTACCGTTCCGTACCGACAAGGATACCTGGCAGCCTTTCTCCGGGCGGTTTAAGGGTGTCAGAACCTGGAAACAGCCCGCCGGCATTTCGTCTTGCACTTGTTTCAGCAGAAACCACAGGTAGTCGTTCAGGCGATTGTTTTTTTCGAATACATTTTCCCGGCCTGCTTCTTCCACCACCGAAAGCGCCGCTTTGTGGGAGGCATACAACACCGGCGATGGTGTACTAAGCTGCCAGCCTTCGGCCGAAAGCTCGGGTTCGAAGGTTTTTTCCATTAGAAAACGGGTTTCATTTTTATTGCCCCACCAGCCGGCAAAACGGTCAAGGGACGTGTTGGCCAAATGCCGGCTGTGCACAAATGCGCCACCTATGCCGCCCGGGCCCGAGTTGAGGTATTTGTAGCTGCACCAGCAGGCAAAGTCCACGTTCCATTGGTGCAATTGCAAAGGCACATTGCCAACGGCGTGGGCCAGGTCGAAGCCCACGTTGGCGCCTGCGTCCTGGGCGGCAGCCGTCAAAACTTTCATATCGAAAACCTGGCCGGTGTAGTAATTCACACCGCCCCAAAAAAACAGCGCCAGTTCGTTGCGGTGTTTTTCAATAGCGGCCAGAATATCCTCATGGCGAATCAGTACCTCGCCTTCGCGAGGCTGCACTTCAATTATGGTCTCATCAGGATCGAGGCCACGACTCTTGATATGCGAAGCAAGCATGTATTGGTCGCTGGGAAAAGCCTTTGCTTCGCAAAGGATTTTTGTCCGTTTTCCGGTCGGGCGATAAAAGCTCACCAGCATGAGGTGAAGGTTCACTGTCAACTGGTTCATGGCAACCACCTCTGGGGGCTCGGCACCCACCACCCCCGCCAGCATGGGTTGTAATGAGGCGTGCATCTGCAGCCAGGGCTCTTCACCGGCAAAAAAACTTTCCACACCCAGGGCCTGCCATTGGCGCAGCACACTTTCGATGGCGGGTTGTGTTCGTTTGGGCTGCAATCCAAGCGAGTTGCCCAGAAAATAAATGGCGTCGGTACCGGCGTGCTGCGGCAGCAAAAATTCCTGCCGGAAACGGCGCAATGGATCGGCATCATCGAGCTGCCGGGCAAAGGCCCGGCTGTTTTCAAACAACATACAATCGTTTTAAATGGAACCGGTGCGGCCGCCATCCACCCGGATGGAGGTACCATTGACATAAGCGGCGGCCGGTGTGCATAAAAAGGCTGCCACCGCGGCAACTTCCGCGGCTTCGCCAAAACGCTTAGCCGGCACTTCCGCCATCATATTCTTTTCTACCATCTCTGCCGTCACTGCTTCTTTTTGCGCTGTGCTTTGAATGAGCGAATCGAGCCTAGCTGTGCGGGTGAAGCCGGGTAAGACGTTGTTGACGGTGATGCCGAATGGGCCCAATTCGTTGGCCATCGTCTTGGCCCAGGAAGCCATAGCGCCGCGAATCGTGTTGGACACACCCAGGTTCTTCAGCGGAACTTTTACCGAGGTGGAGATAATATTGACGATCCGCCCATACCCGGCGGCCTTCATGCCTTCCAACACCGCTTTGGTCAGGATATGACTGCTGACAATATGCTGCTGAAAGGCACCCAGGAATTGCTCCGCCGTTGCTTCCACAATGGGACCGGCGGCTGGTCCGCCCGAATTATTTATGAGCACCTCCACCGGGCCGGTGGCAATGATCTCTCCTGCCAGCCGCCGCAGCGCCTCACTATCAGAAAGGTCAATGGCGTAATAGCGGTGCATCTGCCTGATAGAATTATCGAGCTGGGTGACGGCAATCCGCAAGGTTTCTTCATTTCGGGCCAGCAAAATGCAGTTGGCGCCCATCAGTGCCAATTCCTCGGCAATGGCATACCCTATCCCCTGGCTGCCGCCGCAGATCAGGGCCGTTTTTCCTTCTATTGACAAGTTCATACCGCCAAACTTAGTGAGGGATAAATTTTAAATGCTGCTAACGGCCAGTCGTTTCCCGGTCCGGTTAACAATTTGTTACTGCCACCCGGCCAGTCAGCTCAGGAAGGAAAAATTGTTGCCGTCCGTTTTTCCATTTCGGCCGCAACGGCCTGCGCATCCGCATCACCCTTCTCCAATTCGGCCACAATGTTTCGAAAACTCCCTTTGTCGCGGTTTTGGCTCAGCTTAAAAACATTCTCTATCTCCTCCACCGCTACTTCAAAAGCCACGATGGCTTTCAGCAGCCGGCTGGTGTAATCAGTTGGCAGGTTGTCGAAAACCGTTGTGGATTGGTTGTTTCCGCCTTCAAAATGTAAACTGGTTTTTTGCAGTACGTTTATCAATGCTGCCTCGTCGAGAAAGCTGATAGTACCTCGCACATGCACCGACTGATAGTTCCAGGTAGAGGCCTGGTGAGGGTTTTGGTACCAGGTGGCGCTAACGTAAGTATGCGCACCTGTAAAAACGCAAAGGACCTGCTGATTGGCGAGAAACGCTTTGTGGTGATCGGTGTTGCGCATCAGGTGACCGGACAGAAATAGCTGCCCCTGCCTCTCTTCTACAAAAACCGGTATCTGGGTGGCCACCGGCCGATGGTGTTCGTCGCAGCCGGCAATGAAGGCGAAAGGGTGTTGGCGAATAAAGTCGAGGATGACCGCCTGGTCTTTTTCCTTGAAGTAAGGCAAATTGTACATGGAATCAGTATTTTGGCGCTATGAAGTGCGGCCTCAAAATAAAAACATTTCTCGTGATGGTAGGGCTACCGCTGATTGTTTTTGCGCAGCCGGGTGGTAGCGGGCCTCAGCCGGATGAAGCGATGGATATTTTTTTGCTCCTGTTTGGCAGCGTGTTTCTGGCAGCGATGGCTGGCGTAGTGTTGGTTGGCGCTTTAGCGGCTGCTCTGCTGATTTTATTTTTCTGTTGTTGTATAGTGTTGGCATTTTTTCCGCTTCGCTGGCCATTGCTTTTTACCGGCGATCGGCATCGGCCGGCTTCCGGTCTTTTTTTGTGCTGCTTTTCGGCTCTGCAGGCGCTTTGTTCGGTTGGACGGGCGCACTCATCTTTTGCAAGTTCTCTGCCCTGCCCTTCACTTCTACGCAGGCTTCGCTAACCGGATTAGTGGCTGGCCTTACCGGCGGTATCGTCATCGCCGCTGTTTCGTACAATGCGCTGCAAGCCCTTTTACGTTACGTGGCAAAAAAGGCACGGATAGCTTTTTCTCGGGCATAATAAAAAAAGGCCCCTTCGCGAGTGAAGAGGCCTTTTTATAAACGTTCCAGCCTTGCTTAGTTTTCCACTACCTCCGCTACTTCCTCGCTTTTCATGTGGGCATTGCGCATAGAAACGCTTCGGGCCACGACACCGGCAAATTCTTCAAAAGCTGCTTTGGTAATGACGTCATCGCTCATCATCACGGGCACGCCGGCGTCGCCGCCCTCGCGGATCCCTTGCACCAGCGGGATCTGCCCCAGAAATGGCAGGTCGTATTCTTCGGCCAGGCGCTTACCCCCTTCTTTGCCAAAAATATAATAGCGGTTGCCGGGCAGCTCGGCCGGAATAAAATAACTCATGTTTTCAACCAGGCCAATAATGGGTACGTTCAATTGGGCCTGGCTGAACATGGCAATTCCTTTTTTGGCATCGGCCAGCGCCACGTCCTGCGGTGTGGTCACTACTACCACGCCGGTGACAGGCGCCGTTTGCATCATGGTCAGGTGGATATCGCCGGTGCCTGGCGGCATGTCAATCACCAGGTAATCCAACTCGCCCCATTGCACGTCGGTAATAAACTGTCGAATGGCGCTGCTGGCCATCGGGCCCCGCCAGATCACCGCATTTTTTTCATCTACCAGCAAGCCAATGCTGAGCAGTTTAATCCCAAACCGGTCGAGCGGAACAATCATGGCCTTGTCATTAACGGAGGTCATCATCGGCCTCTCGCCCCGCACGCCAAACATGATGGGCACGCTGGGCCCGTAAATGTCGGCATCCATCAGGCCCACCCTGGCACCGCCTTGTGCCAGTGCCAGCGCCAGGTTGGCCGAAACCGTGCTCTTGCCTACACCGCCTTTGCCACTCACCACGGCAATAATGTTTTTTACACCGGGCAACACATCTTTTTTATCGGCGCGGATAGTGGTGGTGCTGGCCGTGAATTTCACGTTGACCACGGCCGCGCTATTCAGTGCTTTCACAGCGTTTACACAATCGGTTTTGATCTTCTCTTTCAGCGGGCAGGCCGGCGTGGTGAGCACCACGGTAAACGAAACATAAGCGCCTTCCACCTCCACATCGCGGATCATATTAAGCGTCACGAGGTCCTGCCGCAAATCGGGCTCCTGCACGGTGCTAAGCGCTTTTAATATATCTTGTTGTGTCATTTTTTGTTTTGTTAACGAAAGCGCAAAGTTAACCCAAAGCCAGGTTGGTGCGAAGGGTTATTAGTAGCGGGAAACCTATTTTTGGAGAGATGAAAAAAGCGTTACCCCTCTTTTTTTTGATGCTGTTCCTGTTTAGCCGTTCGGCGCATGCGCAGTTCGAAACCGTGAAGGATTCGGTGGTGCAACTGTACGGTATTGTAATGACTGCCGACAGCCTGGTTGGCATTCCGGCGGTGAGCATCTCCATCCGCGGTACGGCCAGGGGTACCGTTACCAACAACCAGGGGGTATTTTCCATTGTGGCGCTGAAAGGCGATGTAGTAGAATTTTCTCACGTCAGCTTTAAGCCGAAAACGGTGGTGGTTCCGCGCAATATAGAAGGCAATCAGTACAACATTGTGCAACTGCTGGTGGAAGACACCGTTTACCTGCCCGCTACCATCATCCGTCCGAAGCCGACGGCGGAGCAGTTTGCCCGGGATTTTGTGAATGCGAAAGTGCCTGACGACGACATAGAAATTGCCCGGCAAAATAACAGCGCTGCCAAGCGCCGCATCCTGATGCAGAGCACCCCGGTAGATGGCGGCGGGGCGGTGGCCATGCAAATGCGGAATATCTCTAACCGCGCCGTGTACCAGGGGCAGGTGCCACCCATGAACATTTTTAACCCGGCTGCCTGGTCGGAGTTTATCAAATCGTGGAAACGCGGCGATTATAAGCGGAAGAATTAAACCAGGACCCAGGTCTGCTAAACATAGCCGTCCCCCCCTCCCCATTGGCAAGTTTGTGTTAAACAACAATCCTTTACCACCCGGTACAATTTTGGAGCAGGAGCTTTGCAGAAAGGTGCAATATGAAAAAGCTCTGTTTTCTCTGCTGTTTATCATTGGCCGCTGCCGCTGCAGCGGGTCAAAAAATTGACAGTATCTTCTTTCATTTATACACCGACAGCCTGAAAAAAGGATTTTATAACTATATCAATGTTGACGGCAAAACCGCTGCCGGCAAATGGATGCCACTCACCGCCGACGAAGTGCTGTTTTCCGTGCCTTCAAACGACACGAGCCTTTTTTTCCGGAACAACGATTTGTTTATTGACAGCGCCTACACCAAGCCTGCCGTTACGGTAAAAGCCGTGCTGAAAAGCAACCCCGCTGTGTACAAAGAAGTGACGATCTTCATCCGTCGCCGGGGGTTCGACGAAATGCTGAAAACAAACGAAGAAATTTTGCAGGAATACCGTAAGCCGAAAAATAATAAGCAGTAGGCAAGTGGCAAACAGTAACAGCATTTTTTTCGAAAATCCGGTTACAAAAATTTGCCAATTGCCGCCTGCTTATTGCTTATTGCCGCCTGGCGGCGATTACATTTTTTTCGCGTCTTCCAAAAACTTGGCCAGCCCGATGTCGGTAAGCGGGTGCTTCAGCAGGCCCAGGATGGGTTCCAGCGGGCAGGTGCAAACATCGGCACCGAGCTCCGCGGCCCGGATGATGTGATTGGCACTGCGGATAGAGGCCGCCAGTATTTCTGTTTTATAACCCTGCACCGAAAAGATGGTGGAGATTTGTCCAATCAGTTCCATACCGTCCCATCCGCTATCGTCAATGCGGCCGATAAACGGCGACACGTAAGAGGCGCCGGCTTTGGCGGCGAGGATGGCCTGGCCAGCCGAAAAAATCAGTGTACAGTTGGTGCGGATGCCGTTATCGGTAAACCATTTAATTGCTTTCACACCTTCGCGGATCATGGGCACCTTTACCACGATGTTCGGGTGAATGGCTGCCAGTTTTTTTCCTTCTTCAATAATCGTTGAAAATTCGGTGGTGAGCACTTCGGCGCTGATGTCGCCATCAACCATTTCGCAGATGGTTTTGTAGTGCTGCATGATGGCTTCTTCGCCGCGAATGCCTTCTTTGGCCATCAGCGATGGATTCGTGGTAACACCGTCGAGGATGCCCAGCTCGTGGGCTTCTTTAATTTGCGCAAGGTTTGCCGTATCAATAAAAAACTTCATTCCTGAATTGGTTTTGTGCCGCAAATATAACCGAAATAAAAAGCGTGGGGAGTGAACAGGAAGGGAAATAAAAAATGGCAGGCTACTTACATCGCACCGCTACAACCGCCTACCCTTGCTACCTTCCGGTCCTGGGGGAGTTCAGCAGGAGCTGGCCGTGTAAGACCTGCCAGTGCAAATATAGGTATCGGAAAGGTGCAGTAAGCAAAACTTTTTTAAAAAGGTTGCAGTGCTTTCGTTCACAGGTTCACAAGTTTACAAGTTCACGGCTTTTGCTTTTTCTTTAACGGGTGAACGAGTAAACACGTGAACTCGTGAACTTTCTATCGCTGAAACACCGAATTGAATGTGGTGTAGCCAATGCATTCATCGGCCCTGGCGCCAAACGGGCGATAATAAACCAGCACCGTATAATTATTCTCCGTGCTCCAGTGATTTCCTTCTGTCTGGCTGAAGTCAACCGGCCCTCCGCCTACAGGCCGTGTAGCATAGAGGTAATTGTAGTATCCTTGTTTCAGAAAAAGAGTTTTTTCATACGCACCGGTTTCCGGGTTAAAATGCATCAGTCCCGACGTGTCGGAGGCAAAGTTTGTCATCTCGCCAAATAGATAGACATGGCTGCCTTCAATAGGACGGCGGTTTGGCGGTAAAAAACGGAAATGGGTAAAAGCGTAATCGCTCTGCCAAAACGGATTAATGCTTTCGTAGGTTTCAATGGTGAAGCTGCCGTTCACATCGCGGTAATAGACGAACGGCTGGCCGGCGCGGGTGGTTTCCGGTTTTACCCAAACCTGCACGGTATCTTTCCGGATGTCGAGTATTTCCATGCGGTCGCTACGAAGGCGCAGACTGCGCATATCCAGCCAACGGAATTCCCGCCCGGCTTCCATGCCGGTGATGGACTCGTCGCTGTACTCAAAAAAATTGCCGCGCCAGATCGTGGGCCGGTCCATGAACAATGCTGTTTGCCAATTTTGATTTTGCAATACCGCCACCTTCAGGTCCGAGGGGCTCAGCACATTGATACGTTTGTCGGTTTGCACCGTCAATTGCAGCTTTTGCCCGGTTTGAAAAAGGGTGGCATTAAAAGGCTGTTGCACCACCGCGCCAATCTGGGCCAGCGTGTTCACCACCACAAAGCGTTTGGTAAAGGCTACCTGCGTGGTATCGTTGTTCAGGAACACACGCAGCACATAATTGCCGGCACGGCTCGGTGCGCTGTTGCGGTCGGGAATGGTAGCCTGGTAGTGCACATAACGGGTAGTGGCCAGGGATGAATTACGGTAGGTGCTGATGCGGCTGGACTGGAAGCCGCGGGTGTAATCGAAAGAGGTAAGAATACTTGGTGTCCAGTCGGCATTGCATAGCTGGAACGAATAATAGTAGTTGTTCACCCTTGTGTCGAGTTCGTCGAACTCCAATTGCAACACATCGTTGCCGTTGAGCGGCAGCACCGGGAACGATAACTGGTCGCCCGACCGAAACAGCTTTACGGACTTGATGCGGGGATTGAAGATCTGCGTTTGCGCCGCAGCCGCTTGGTGCAGGAAAACCGAAAGCAAAAAAATGAAAAACGGATGGCGGTACAGGGTCATGTTTAAAAATAATTGATTTCGGCCTGCGGGCCTATTTTTGATACCTAAAGGACGAGAAAGGAAGCCGATTGGTTTTCAGGGCCGTTCCTAATAATCCATCGCCAGTGAATTTATCATCCTTCATTGCACGGCGCATTGCCTTTAACCAACAAAAATCGTTCTCGCGGTTTATTATCCGGCTTTCGATTTTGGCCACCGCCATCAGCGTGGCCGTTATGATCATCACACTTTCGTTCGTCAATGGATTTCAGCACACGGTAAGCCAGAAAGTGTTTTCGTTTTGGGGACACCTGCGCATTTCTTACCTGCAGCCTGGCCGCGCCTCCATTGCCGAGCAGGAACCGATTGAACGCAACGATGCGCTGATCCGAAGCATTCGCCGCCATCCGCAGATCAGGACTGTCCACTCTTTCGCCACCAAATATGCCATCTTAAAGACCACCGACGAAATGGAAGGCGTATTGCTGAAAGGGCTCGACAGCTCGTACCAGTTCAGCAACCTGCGCACCTTTTTAAAAGAGGGGCGGTGGATCAATTTCAACGACAGCACGTATTCACGCGAAATTGTCATTTCGACTTATACTGCGCGGCAGCTTGACCTGAAGCTTGGCGACCGGGTGCTGATTTATTTTGTGCGGTCGGACGGTACGCTGCGGCCCGATAAGCTGACCATTGTAGGACTTTACAAAACAAGCATAGAAGAAAACGACCGCACTTTTGCCGTGGGCGACCTGAAGCTGATTCAACGCCTCAATGGTTGGGCCGGCAACGAAATCGGGGGCTACGAGATTTTTTTGCAGAACTACGAACAAATGGATGGTGTGGCAGCGGCCATTCACGACAACGAGCTTTTTTCGCCCGAGCTGGAAGCAAAAACGGCCCGTGAGCTGTATCCGTATATTTTCGACTGGCTGGATGTGCAGGACACCAATCAGGCCATCCTTATCACGATCATGGTCATTATCGCCGCCATTAATTTGATCACCTGCCTTATTATCCTGGTGCTGGAACGGCTCCGTATGATCGGCATCCTGAAAGCTGTTGGCGCATCGGACTGGCTGATACAAAAAATTTTTCTAAACCAGTCGGCCATCATCACCATTTCGGGCATCGTGGCTGGTGCGGCCTTTGCCCTGCTCTTGCTTTTTCTGCAGTTAAAAACCGGCTTTGTGCGGCTGAAAGAAGAAGCCTATTTCATGGAAACGGCCAGCGTAGAAATTGTATGGTGGCAGGTAGCCGCCGTTATTGGCGGCACGCTGGTGCTGTCGCTTTTAATTCTCTTCATCCCATCGCTGCTGGTGCGTAAAATTCAGCCGATAAAGGCCATTCATTTCCGGTAGGAAAACATCCATCACGGGTTGGGGAAAGATCCGCTGACTTCATTTTTGCCGTTGCTATCGGTGAGAGGCAAATCAGGCTATCAGGTGCGAGAGAATAATGCCGGTGGCCACCGCTGCATTCAGCGACTCCGCTTCGCCCCTGCGGGGAATGGTTATGAGCTGAGAGGCCAGTTGCAGGAATTCGCTGCGGATACCTTTGGACTCATTGCCGATCAGCACAATGCCTTCCTTGATTTTTTGCGCGGCATATAAACTGCTGCCGTGCAGCGAAGCGGCATAAATGGGCAAGTGCTGCCTGCCCAGCCAGCTTTCTTCCTTGTCTTCATAAATATTTATCCGCGCAATGCTGGCCATGGTGGCCTGCACCACTTTGGGATTGTAACGGTCGGCGCAGCCGGCGCTGCAAACCACGTGCTGCAGGCCAAACCAATCGGCAATACGCAGTATGGTGCCAAAGTTGCCGGGGTCCTGGACGGTATCGAGATAAAGAAAGAGGCCAGTGGCCGGTGGCTGGTGCCGCGGAAACTGGCGGCATAAAGCTACCACCTGGTTGGCGGTGGCCAGCGACGAAAGTTTTTGCAGCTCGGTCTCTGTCACTTCTGTGACGCCACGGCGGCCCTGCGCCCAGGCCGCCGTTGCATAAACAGCCACCACCTGCTGCGGCCGCGTCGCCAGCAATTCTTCCACGATCTTGGGGCCTTCTGCCACGAAAAATCCGCTGTCGTCGCGGTTCTTTTTCAGGGCCAAACTTTGAATATCTTTGATCACCTTTTTACTGAGCATAGACGAGCGAAACTTTATGGTTCAAAGAAAACTGTTTCTCCCTTTAGTCCCCTTACTCTTTTTTCTGCTCTGTCTTTGCACCGGTTGTTTTACCGTCACCGTGAAAAATTATCCCCCCCACCGGCCTTTTGTGCATCAAACCACTATTCATGTAAAAGGCAGCATGAGTGCCGATGAACAAAAAGAACTGGAAGCGCAGTTGGCGCAGCAGCTTCACGACAGCATACGGGTACGCACGGTGAGCAAAGCCATTGGCTGGGACAATGCCATCCTGGGCATTTTTCCGCGTTTTTTTTACGAGGTGCAAAACAAACCCACGCCGTACGATTCCATCCATGCGTCGCAGTCGGTGCAATTTATGCGCACGCTGCTGGCAACTTTGGGCTATTATCGCGATAGTATTGGTTTTGCCGCCCGTGTCACCGAAAAAGAAGGCGGCCAGCAAAAACGTGCGGCAGTGGATTTTTACGTGTACCCGGGCAAAGTGACCACGCTTGACTCGGTGGCTTACCGTCTCAATGCCGACTCGGCCGCCGCATCGGCCCGTTTGAAACAGGCGCTCGATACTATTCAAAAGCTTACCCTCGATGTGCGGCAGCAGGCTGTTGTCAAACGCGGCGATCCTTTTTCGCGATATAAGCTGGGGCAGGAACGCGACCGGCTGGCGGATGTGTACCGCAATAATGGCTATATGCGATTTTCGGAGGAAGAGCTGCTGATTGTGTGGGACACAGTGGGAATTGAATTGCTTCGCCCAACCGTTGACCCGGTGGAACAGGCCGCACAGTTGCAGGCGCTGGCCAACCGGCGGGCTAATCCGGTAGCGGATGTCGAATTCCGGCTGCGTGAAAATCCCGACAGTTCCCGTACAACCCGGTATTATGTAGGGCGGGTGAACATTTTTCCGGATTACAGGGCCGACACCATCCAAGATCACCGCGTGGACACAGTTGGGGGGTTCCTGATCCATACCAAAGATTCGGCGCTGTTTAAAAAGAAGATTTTTCCCGACTACGTATTTCTTAATCCCGGCGATTTGTACCGCCAAAGCAGCTACCTGAAAACGCAAAACAAATTTAACGGACTGAGTGCCTGGCGCCTGGTGGCAATAGACCAGGAACCACGCCCCGGGCAGGATACGGCCGACTTCAACATACGATTGACACCGGCGAGGAAATATGCCTTTAACACCAACCTGGAAGTAAGCCGCAACCAGGGAAACCTCAGTATTGCCCAGGGCAACCTGATTGGCGTGGGCCTTACGTTCGGCGTACAAAACCGCAACTTTGCCCACGGCGCCAATCTTAGCATCACCAATTTTCGTTTTGGCACCGAGCTGAATGCGACCCTGAACGACCTGATACAAACAAGGCAGCTTTCGCTGAGCCACAGCATTCAAATTCCGCGGTTGGTGCCCGGCTTTATGCGCCGCTTTAACCGGTCGAAGGAAAATACGGTGAATTCGTTTTTTGCGCTGAATGGCGGCTTAACCCAGCGCCGCGATTATTTTGACATCACCTCGCTCAACACCTCGTGGGGCTACCAGTTTGGATGGGGGAAAAAAATCTTCGGCATACGGCTTCCCAATATTGAATACAATTACCTCATCAAACGCGACTCGCTGGATACGCTGATTGCGAAAAACGCCTCCTACAAATACATTTTCAACACCGGTCTTATTTTTTCGGTGCTGGCCAATTACAGCATCGCCGGAGCGGGTACCAACACCACTTCGCTGGCCAGCTTCAGCGCCGAACTTTCGGGACTGCCGGGCGCACCCGATTCAAAAATTTTTTCGACTAACGTGTACCGGTTTTTGCGGGTAGATGCGGAATACCGGCGCACCCGGAAACTTTTTCGCAATGCGATAGCATGGCGGGGATTCCTGGGTGTTGGTTTTTCCATGCTATCGTCACCACTTGATTCGTTTAACCGTTATCTCCCCTTCTTCCGGCAGTATTTTGCCGGCGGTCCCAACAGCATGCGTGCCTGGGCAATTCGGCGGCTGGGGCCCGGCTCTTCTATCCGGTCGTTTGGCCGCACCGATGCACCCGACCGTTTTGGCGACATCCGGCTGGAAGCAAACGTCGAGTACCGTATTTTTTTAGCGAATTACAAAGGCATCGGCATTAATACGGTGCTGTTTACCGATGTGGGCAACGTTTGGTTTCTCCGCAAAAATCCCGACTTTCCGGACGGCGAATTCCCTACTTCGTTTCAAAAACTCTGGAAAGACCTGGCCATTGGCGCCGGCACGGGCTTGCGAATAGATTTTGGATTTTTAAAAGTGCGCATTGATTATGCTTACAAGGTGAAAGATCCCACGCCGGCCACACTGGCGGCGCAGAACAAATGGTTTCATGGACTGCAGCTACTGGGCGGTCAGGTGCAGCTGGGCATTGATTATCCGTTTTGATAAAGGGGGGATGAGAGAGGACGGATGACAAATGACAGTGAGGACAGTTGTCTGAATTTTTTCTGCAACTGACAACATACAGCACAGAACGGGTTCGATAGCGCTTTGACTTAAAGAAAAACAAACCACCTTCAAGGTGCGTTCGTTGTTTCAGCCGACGCCATAGGCGTCGAATCTCTGTAGCGAAGCGGCTATAGAAAAGGCCCCAACTCCGTTAGGAGTCGAACAGCAACGATTTCACGGCTCCTTCGTATAACACTAAGCACACAAAAAAAACTGCAAATAGCTCTACTCCATTCAGTGAATTAGCAATATGGCTTGTTAGCGGTGTGGTGTGAATTATCGAAAAGATCTTTTGAAGAACGTAAACGGCGAAACAAGTTTATGGGAAAAAATGGTGCGATTTATTCATCAAAAAAGAAGGCATAACCGAAAGAAGAAGTGTGCCACTATCCAATATATTCTCCTGACTCCTACTTTTCTCTAATCTCTTTTTCCAGGTTTTCCATCGTCATCGCATCCTCCATACGAAACTGTCCAATGCGGGTACGGCAGAGCGAACTGAGATAACCGCCGCAGCCAAGGTGAGCGCCGAAATCGTTGGCCAGGCTGCGGATGTAAGTACCGGTAGAGCACACCACCCGGAAAAAAACAACCGGCATTTCTATTTTCGTGATAACAAACTCGCTGATCGTGACCGGGCGTGGCGGCAGCACCACCTCCTCCCCTTTCCGCGCCAACTCATACACCCGCTTCCCGTCTATTTTTATGGCCGAATGGATGGGCGGCACCTGCATGATGGCGCCGGTGAAATGCGCCGTGGCCGCATGGATCGCCGCTTCCGACAGATCGGTAGTTGGCTTTTGGTCCTGCGGCTCGCTTTCCAAATCGTACGTGGGCGTGACGGCGCCTAAGGTAATGGTGCCGGTATATTCTTTTTCCTGCGCCATGTATTCGTTGATCTTTTTTGTAAACCGCCCCGTGCAAACAATTAAAAGGCCGGTGGCCAACGGATCGAGGGTGCCGGCATGGCCGACCTTTTTAATTTTTATCAGGTTGCGGATTTTTCGCACGGCATCGAACGATGTCCAGTGCATGGGTTTGTTGATCAGCAAAACTCTTCCTTCTTCAAAACTGTTGGTCTGCTCCATGGGCCGCAAATATAACCGATATGGCGCCCTCGCTGCCGGCCTTCGTTCAATGGGCTGATCAGTTTTGGCACCACCGGTAGCCGCCTCTCTGCCATTGCCGTAGCAAAATAACAACGCCTGCCGGGGTGCGGCAGGCGTTGTCCGGAATCAAAAGGTTTCTAACGCACCAGTATCGAGTTTTGATAATAATCAAGCACCTTTTTCCTCAGTACAAAATCGTATTTTGCTGCAATCAGCGCAATGTTTGTGCGGTCAAGATTTGCCTTGGCCAGCACATAATCCACCGTTGTTCCCACGCCGGCGGTCAACCGGGCCTCGGCCGCTTTGAAAGAAGTATTGTAAGCAGCCACCTGCTCCACAAGCGTCCTGTAACGGTCATAAGCATTGCTCATATTCAGGTGGGCCTGCTCGATCTGCTGCTGCAAAATGATTTTTGTGTTTTCTTCCACCAGTTGTGTATTGCGCAGGGCAATGTCGGCCAGCCTGATATTTGTGCGGGCCCGCCGGTTGCCAAAGATGGGAACACGCAGGCCCAGGTTCATGGTGTAAAACATATTATTGCTCAACTGGTCTTTGTAAGCAATCTTACCGGTATTGTCCATTGCCACGCTGGAATAGTTTGTTTGGGCATTGCCACTGAGCGAAAGCACCGGGAACAAGGTGCCGCGGGCTGCCTTCAGCGCATGTTCTGCACTTTTACGCCGCAGTTCCACCGACTTTACCAGCGAAAACTGCTGCAGGGCGGTTTGATATACTTCATTGCCCGACAGGCCATACGCGGTCAGGAATTCTTCGGCGTTCACCCTTTCCAGCCGCATCGTGCGTTGGTAAGGAATATTGAGCAATTGCGCTAATGAAAGTTTGGCAGTCTCCAGCGAGTTGCGCAGGCCCAGGATCGAAAGCTCATCGTTCATCAACTGGCCTTTTACATCGGAGACCTGCGAAGGGCTAATGGCGCCCTGCTTGTCGAGAACTTGCAGGCGCTCCAGTTGTTTTTCGCTCACTTCTTTTTGCCGCACCGCAGCAGCCAGCAGGTCTTCGGTGGTAAGTACCTGCAGGTAGGCCAGCATCACGTTGAGCGTAAGGTTGTCTTTTGCCTGCTGTTGTTCCATGCGGGAGGCATCGTAGGCTGTGGCAAACTGCTTTACCGTGTTCTGCAGGTTCAGTCCGTTGAACAATACAATTCCGGAATTGAGGCCGTAGCCCGCATAGTTCACCGTTTGATTGACAAACTGGTTGGTGAAGGGATCAATGCTGCGGCCCTGGTTGATGCCGTGGTTGAAGTTGGCACTGAGATCGGGCAGCAGGTTGGCCCTTGCCTGCTTCATATTGGCTTCGGCCTGTTCGGCCAGCAAACTCCGTTGCCGCACTTCGAAATTGCGAACCAGGGCCGTGTCAATAGCCGACTGCAGCGTGAAGTAAGGCTGCGAAAACGCCTGCCCGATTGTTAGCAGGAACAAGGCGGAAAACAAAACACGTTTCATAACTTGGCTTCCTCCTGTATGTGTTGCTGAATGCGGCCATCGAGCAGGTCAATGCGGCGATTGCCGTATTCGGCATTTTTTTCCGAATGGGTAACCTGAATGATGGTGATACCATCTTCTTCGTTCAGTTTTTTGAAGAGCTCCATGATTTCTTCGCCCTGCTTTGAATTTAGATTGCCGGTGGGTTCATCGGCCAGCAACAGCTTTGGCTTGGCTATCAGCGCCCGTGCAATGCCTACGAGTTGTTGCTGGCCGCCCGAAAGCTGCGAAGGAAACAGGTCTTTTTTACCAACGATATGGAAGCGGTCGAGCATATCGCTGACCAGCGCCTTGCGTTCGGAACCTTTTACGTTTTGATAAAGCAACGGGGTCTCAATGTTTTCGTAAACATTCAACTCGTCTATCAGGTGGTAAGCCTGAAAAATGAAGCCGATGTTCTTTTTGTAAAGTTCGGAGCGGTGTTTTTCCTTCAGCTCGTACACCGGCTGATCGAGGAAATGGTAGCGGCCTTCGTTGGGCATATCCAGCATGCCAATGATGTTCAGCAGGGTAGATTTTCCGGAGCCCGAAGGGCCCATAATGGAAATAAACTCGCCTTCGGCCACCGCCAGATTGATGTCTTTCAGAATAAAATTTGGCTTGCCGCCAATGTTATACCACTTGGAAATATGTTGCAGTTGAATCATAATACAGGTTCTGCTTTGTAGGGTAAGTGAAATGCGTACCAAATTTCTACTGGTTGATAAATAAGCAGTTAGAAATGCATTGAACTACGTAAGTGTTCGTTTTCGATACAACAAATGTACGTTTTTGAAGAGGTGGGCTGCGATGATTTTTGGAAAAGCGACTGCTGACGAAAGACCTGCGCGGCAGGGAAATGAATGTTGTTATTTGCCGCCTGTAAGCGAATGCAGCGAGGCGCAACGGTTACAATTGCGGCGTCAATGTTATGGCCGGCAACCCGCTTCCGGAAGGACAAAAACCATTGCAGATGAACCCACCGATTTATGGCCAAACGCCCCGGCGCCTTTCTATTCCGACCGCAGATTTTTTACCGGGTTGGTCAAGGCCGCTTTTAGCGATTGAAAGCTGATGGTGATTAATGCAATAAGCACCGCCACAAAAGCCGCCACTACAAATACCCACCAGTTGATGCTGACGCGATAGGCAAAATCTTCGAGCCATTTGTGCATGCCCCACCAGGCCACCGGCAACCCAATCAGCGACGCAATCAGCACCAGCTTTAAAAAATCTTTCGACAGCATGTTGACAATGCCAACCGAAGAGGCGCCGAGGACCTTGCGGATGCTGATTTCACGGGTGCGTTGCTGGGTAGTATAAGCCACTAAACCCAGCAGCCCAATACAGGCAATAAAAATGGCGAGCGAAGAAAAGACGGTGAATATCTTTTGCGTGGTAAGCTCAGCCAGGTATTGCTGCGCCAGGGTTTGATCGAAAAAGTTATAATGAAAAGGCCGGTCTTTTACAAATTTGCGCCACTGGCTTTCAATGCCATTGATGGCTGATTGAAACTCGTCAGACCGCACCCGCACCGCCAATAGATTGTGGCCATTGCCACGGGCAGAATTGACGATGACCAGCGGTGAAATTTTTTGGTGCAGCGACTGGTAGTGGAAATCTTTTAGCACGCCCACCACTGTGTAAACGAATGGTTTTCCTTCGGGCCCGTTGAAAAAGCCGTCCGGTGATGTCAGTCGTGCACCGATCGGTTGGCTGCCGAGACCCATGTCCTGCACAGCCTTTTCGTTCAGCACCACTGCCAATGAATCGGTGCCGAAATCTTTCGAAAAAAAACGGCCTTCTTTTAATTGCAGGTCAATGGTAGTAGCGAAATTTTCATCGGTTACCAATCCTCGGCCGGTCATCGTTTCCCTGGCTCCTTCTTTTTGCCAGGAGGTGCCGAAAAAGTTTTGCGTACCGGGCATGGCCGATGTGCCGCTCACCTTTTCCACCCCCGGGACTTTTAGCAATTCTGTTTTGAATGCCTCTGTGCTATTGTCCAGCAGATCGGCCCGTTCAATAAGCACAATCTGGTCTTTTCGAAAACCGAGCCGGTCGCCGAGCATGTATTGCATTTGCTGGTTCACCACAATAGCAGCGATAATCAGGATCACCGAAATGGCAAACTGAAATATAACCAGCCCGTTGCGCAGCACCAATCCTTTTTTATTCGATTTGAAACGTCCCTTTAAAACGACGATTGGCTGGAATGAAGACAGGACAAAAGCAGGATAAAGGCCGGCCACCAGTCCGATAATGACCGCCAACAAAAAGAGCGCAAGAAGAAACAGCGGGTTGAGCAGGTAGCCAAAGGTTAAATGCCGGCCCGAGAGCTGGTTGAAAAGGGGCAGTAAGACAAACATCAGTGCCAGCGCCAGTAAAAGTGCCAGCAAGGCAATCACAACCGACTCCACTAAAAACTGTCCGACAAGCGCCGATTTTTCTGAACCGAAGGTTTTGCGAATGCCGACTTCCTTGGCTCTTTCCACCGACCGGGCGGTGGACAGGTTTATAAAATTGATGCAGGCGAGAAAAAGAATAAAGATGGCGATGACGCCAAAAATATACACCGATGTGAGATTGCCGTTGGCGCCCAACTCCGCTTCAAGATCGGATGTGAGATGTATCTTTTGCAGCGGTTGCAAAAAATAACGGTAACCATTGCCCGCTTTCTTAAACGCATCGTAGCTCTGCGCAAATGTTTGCTCAATGGCGCCGGCCACGTATTTTTCAATGATCACCGGCAGCTTTTTTTCCAGTGCGGCAGCATCGGCGCCGGGGTTCAGCAGCAGGTAGGTGTGGGCCGAAAAGCCGGTGTAGTTGGGCTGGCGGATAAAGGGAAAACCGGTAGCCGACAGCAGCACATCAAACGTAAAATGCGAATTCTCGGGCCAGTCTTTGCACACGCCGGTTATCAAAAAACTGTTGTTGTTATCGCCATCGGTCTGAAACTGTTTTCCCATGGCAGCCGTTGCCGATCCATAAATCTTTTTTGCCGCCGTCTCGCTCAACACCACCGTATTGTGCTGCTGCAACGCCGATGCCGGATCACCGGCTAAAAATTCGGCACTGAACACGTTGAAAAAATTACTGTCGGCCGCCAGCACCCGCCGTTCTTCATACACTTTATCGCCTGCCCGCAGGAAAAAATTGCCGCCTCCGCCGCCGAAATTGAAGACCCGCGTACACTCCTTCACCTCCGGGAACTCTTTTTGAATGGCCGGCCCAATAGACTGCGGGATCATGGAATAAGAGGACATGCGGCCAGGATAAATCCGGTCGAGCACTACGCGATAGACATCTTTTCCGTTTTTGTGGTGTGCATCGTAACCAAGCTCGCTTTGCACAAACAAAACAATCAGGAGGCAAACAGCCATGCCGGTTGCCAGGCCAAGGATATTGATCAGGCTATATCCTTTTCGTTTCAGCAAGCTGCGGAAGGCAACCTTAAAATAATTTTTCAGCATAATGGCAGGTTTGGTGTGTGGTAAAAAAAGTTAGAAGAAGATGCGCAAAGCGGCGCTGCTCTATTCGGTGCGCAAACTTTTTGCAGGATTCATCAGTGCCGCTTTGATGGCCTGGAAACTGACCGTGGCCAGGGCCACCAGCAAGGCCAGAAAAGCGGCAACGAAAAATAGCGGCCATGGCACTGCTATGCGGTAGGCAAAATCCTGCAGCCATTTGTTTAAACCCCACCAGGCCAGCGGAAACGCCATCACCGATGCCACAATCACCAGCACCACAAAATCTTTCGCCAGCAGCGCCACAATGCCTTTCACGTCGGCGCCCAGCACTTTGCGAATGCCGATTTCCCGGGTGCGCCGAACGACAACCAGCGTGGCCAATCCAAACAAACCCATACAGGCAATGAAGATGGCAAGGAAAGAAGCGTACCGCACAATATCGCTGAGGCGCTGCTCCTGACGGTAAGCGGCGTTCAGTGCTTCATCAAGAAACTGGTAATCGAAATCGCGGTTGCCGGCAACGGTTTTCCAAGTGGACTGCAAAAAGGCAATATTGTTCTGCAAGCTGCCACCGCGAAAGCGTACGGAAATGCGTGGCTGCGGTGAGGTGCTGAACGACACGTCGCTCGATTGAGCAAACATGCTGTCTGGCTTCAGCGCCAATACGGCGGGGCTGATCGGTGAATGCAGGGACTCGACATTAAAATCCTTTACCACGCCAAGCACACGCTGGCTGTACCGGCCGGGAAGCAATTGGCCAACGGGATCTTTCCAACCGTATTCCTTCACCAGCGCTTCATTCACCAAAATGTAATTGGAGTCTGCCGTATTGTCGGCCGAATAAGCCCGGCCGGCCACTACCTTCAATCCCATAGTGGGTATAAAATCGGAGTCAACGGCATTGAACCGGAAATTGCGGAATACTTTGTTCTTGTCGGTGTAGCCCAACTGCATCCAGCCGTATTGTGCCATGCTGTACAGCGATGCCGTAGCGCCCACCACAGACGGATTTTGCAACACCGCCGTTTTAAACCGTTGCGCCAGTTCGTTGCCGGTGCGTCTTCCTTCGTTTGTCGCCACTACCACCACATGCTCGCGGTTGAAGCCAAGGTCTTTGGAGCGCAGGTAATGCAATTGTTTGCCAATGCTGAAGGTGCCGATAATCATCACAATCGAAGCCACAAACTGCGCCACGATCAGCCCTTTACGGAAAATGCCCATGTTGCTGCCTAACTTCAGCTTTCCTTTCAGCACTTCAATCGGCTTGAACTTCGACAGGACAAATGCCGGGTAAATGCCGGCGAGCAATCCAATCACCGCCACCAGCAAAAAGCAGAACAGCAGGGTGAAGCCGTCGAAACTAAACTGGAGTTGACGGTCGGCCAGGCTATTAAACCCGTTTTGAAAAAGAAAAGCAAGGCCCAAACCAAGCACCAGCGACAAAAATGTCAGCAGGAGGCTTTCGCCCCAAAACTGCCGAATTAATTCAATACGGTCGGCGCCCAGTACTTTTCGCACACCCACCTCCATAGCCCGGGTGGTGGAGCGGCCAATTGACAGCGTAACGAAGTTGATGCAAGCGATCAGCAGAATGAGCAAACCAATCGTGGCCAGGATAGTGGAATATTTCGGATCGCTGGGTTTCGGCATTTCATCGGGCAGCGTTTTATTAAAATGCAGGTCGTGCAAAGGCTGCAGCCGTACCCGGTACTCGCCAGGCTTGTAGTTGTCCGACACAAGCGGATGCATGGTGGCGTCAATCTTTGCATGAAGAGAGGCGGCGGCTACACCCGGGCGCAACTGCACATAAGTTTCCACCGCCACGTTCGACCAGGCGCTCGTCCTTACCTTTTCGCTCCACACATGCACGGCGTTGGCAAATGAGATTAGCATTCCGTACCGGATTGTTGATTCCAGCGGCGGCTCCTTTACCAGGCCCGCTACGGTAAACAGCACCGTGTCGCGGCCCACTTCTATTTCCATATTCTTCCCTACCGGGCTTTCGGCGCCAAAATATTTTTTCGCGGCTTCCGGCGTCAGCAGAATAGCATTGGCATTGCGAAACGGGTTGCGACGGTCGCCAGCGATCAATTCAAAATCAAACAGGCGGAAAAAATTGCTGTCCACCATCGTCACCGGGTCGTTATAAGTCACACTGCCCATGCGAATGGCGGCGCCCAGTTCAGCCACCCGGCAAACGCCTTCTGCTTCGGGCAAACTGGCTTGCAACACGCCGGCCAAGGGCACCGGTGTCACGGTATTGCGAAACAGTTCTCCCTGGTAATGCTCTTCCAGCCAGGCCCGGTAAATCGTATCTCCCTTTTGGTGAAACCGGTCAAAGCTCCATTCGCTTTTCACAAAAAGCATGATTAAAAAGCAACAGGCGATACTGACGCCAAGCCCCAGCACATTGATGAACGTATATCCCTTGTGTTTGCCTAAATAACGGAGGGCTACTTTAAGATAGTTTGTGATCATGAAAGCGTTGGTTTTGCAGATGTAAACAATGTCAGCGTAGCGCTATTCCGTTCGCAGGCTTTTGGCCGGACTGGCAACGGCCGCCCGAAAAGCATTCACCCACACCACTATCAGCGTGAGCAGCAATACGCCAAAACAACTACCGGCAAACAGCCAGACCGAAAGGCCGGTGCGGTACTCGTAGTTCTGCAGCCAGTTGCTGAGCAGCCACCAAGTCACCGGTATGGAAATCAGCGCGGCAATGGCCACTAACAATAAAAATTCTTTGGATATAAGGTAAAGCAATTGCTGCACCGAAGCACCCAGCACTTTACGGATACCGATCTCTTTAAAACGGCGTTCGATGGTGAAAGAGGCCAGACCCGAAAGCCCCAGGCAGCAAATAAAAATAGCCAGGCCGGCGAAGATGCGGCTCAGTTTTGCAATCAGGTCTTCCGTCACAAACTTGCGGCTAAAATCCTGATCAACGAAGCTGTATTCGAACGGTGCTTCCGGGTTATGGCGTTTGAAGATCGCTTCGATCTTTGGCAAGGCTGACTGAGGCTGCACGCCTTCTTTCAACCGCAGCACAAAAAACGAAGCTCTGTTTTGTGCCGGCAAAATCATCATGGGCATAACGGGCGCATAGGGCGAGCCCATGACCACATTTTCGGTAACCCCTACTACGGTATAATCACGATTTCCATAACGCATGGCCATGCCCACCGGGTTTTTTAATTGCATTATTTCCACGGCGGCTTTGTTCAGGATGAGGGCCCCTGAATCGGAGGGCGAGCTGGAAAAATCGCGGCCGTCCGTTATTCTTGCGCCGATCGTTTTTACAAAGCCGCCATCGGCCCCCATGGCCGACATGATCATGTTGCCACCCGCCGGTTTTCCCTTCCAGTCCGGCGCCGGGGTAAAGTTCCAGATGTCGGTGACCGGCGAAGAAGTCCGCGTGAGCGAGGCCACCAACCCAGTTTGTAGCAGCTCGTTTTTCACTACGGTGGCATTGCGGTTCAGCTCCCGCGATGCGGGCACTGACAACAAATTGTTGGCATCGTATCCGAGATCGCGGTTTTTTACATGCTGTATCTGCTGGTACACCAGCAGCGTGGAAGAGATGAGCAGTACAGATATACCGAATTGCAGCACGACCAGCAGCTTCCGGGGAAGAGCGGCTGTTGGTCCCGGCAAAAAAGTTCCTTTCAGCACTTTTACCGGGTTAAACGACGACAGGTAAAGCGCCGGGTAACTGCCGGCAATGGTGGTGGTAAGTGCAACCAGCAGCAGGGCTATTGCCAAAAATTTTCCGTCCAGAAAATTCGGGCTGATCTCTCTTCCCAACAACGAATTAAAAAGTGGCAGCAAAACATACACCGCCGCGACTGACGCTGCCAAAGAAAGAATGGAAAACAAAAACGACTCGCTGTAAAACTGCAGGATCAGTTGCCTTCTTTCGGAGCCCAGCGTTTTCCGGATACCAACCTCTTTGGCCCGTTTTTCGGACTTGGCGGTAGAAAGGTTCATAAAATTTACACAGGCAATCAGGAGGATAATAACAGCCACGATGCTAAACAGGCGCACGTAGGCGATCATACCGCCGGTATTGACACCGTTTCGAAAATCGCTGTACAGCCGCCATTTATCCATCGGATGCAGCAGGTAGCTGGAACTTGCGCCATCGTTGCTTTTTGTTTTGGCAAACGCTGTGATTTTTTGCGCCAGCGCCGCCACATCGGTTCCCGGCCGCACCTCTAAAAAAGTTTGGGTGTAGCTGTTTATCCAATCGTTTTGCGAGTTTTTGACAAGGTCGTCGGCGGGATTAAACGGGTACAAAAAGCCGAAGCGGAAACTGGAGTTGGCCGGCGGATCTTTTACAATGGCCGACACCGTTTTCAGCAACGAATTATCGAGCTTGATTATTTTGCCGACCGGCTCTTCCGTGCCGAACAAAGCAATAGCCATTGACTCCGTCAGCACAATGTTTTCGGGGCTGCCGAAAGCGGAGGCCGCGTTGCCTTTGACAAAGGTCCAGTGCATTGTTTTGAAGTAGTCGGCCGACACGGTGTAGCCCCGGCGCTTAACCATTGTTTCGTTGTACTTCAGCACCTGGTCCTGACCGTAATTGTCAACGTAGGCGCTCCTGACTTCCGGAAAATTTTGCGTCAGCGCTGCACTCAGTGGAAAGGGTGATGCGTTATCGGTGGTGATTTCGCCATTGAAATTTCGGTTGACATATACCTGGTAAATGTTCTTGTAATTCGGGTGAAAGCTGTTCCAGCTCAACTCATCCTGCACCCATAAAAGGATCAGCAGTGTGCAGGTCATGCCAATCGTAAGGCCCAGAAGGTTGGTGATAGAAAAAACGGTATTCCGTTGAATAGACCGCCAGGCAATTTTAAAATACGAGCGAATCATAGCAGGATCATTTCTGTTTGTAAGTTCAACTTTTCGCCATGGACGGCAACGCCACACGCCACAGCATTCCGCCGTTCCTCCTTTAAATCTTATTCCGTACGGAGATTTTTTACCGGGTTGGCCAGGGCGGCTTTTACAGCCTGCAGGCTAACGGTGATGACAGCGATCAGCATCGCCGCAATGCCGGCCATTAAAAACACTTTCCAATCAATGCTCACGCGGTAGGCAAAATCCTGAAGCCATTTGTTCATACAATACCAGGCCAGCGGGAAGGCAATGAAAATGGCGATGACCACCAGCTTGACAAAATCCAGCGAAAGCAGGTTGACGATATTGCCCACAGATGCGCCCAGCACTTTGCGAATGCCGATCTCCTTTGTGCGCTGCTCGGCCGCATAGGTCACAAGGCCAAAGAGGCCGAGGCAGGCAATCATTATGGTTAATACCGAAAAGCTTAAGGCGATCTTTCCAATCCTTTGCTCACCCTGGTAAATGCGGTCAAAATCTTCGTCCATGAACGTGAACCGGAACGGCTCGTTCGACACCATTGAGTTCCACTTGTTTTCAACCGCAGCAATCAGCGCTGCGGCGTCTTGTCCGCGAAACCGTACGGCAAAATTTCCTCTTTCCTCGTTAAAGAAAAGGCCCATCGGCGTTACTTCTTCCCGCAGCGTGTTGAAATTGAAATCTTTTACCACACCGATTATCTCATACGTGTTTGTTTCTTTTTTCTGAAAATCGCTGACATAGTACAGCGTTTTTCCCACCGGGTCTTTAAAGGGCAGCAACCGGGCGGCTGCCTCGTTAATGACAATGCCTCCGGAGTCGGTACGCATGGCCGATGAAAAATTGCGGCCTTTCACCATCTGCATCCCGAGCGTGGGAATGTAGTCTTCGTCCACATACCAGTTTTGCATGCTCACAGCCGATTTTTGATCCAGGGAGGCATCGGCAAACAGGGGGCTGTCGTTGCGGTATCCGCCGGTTGGCAGGTAGCCGGTCATGGTGACACCCTCCACGCCATTCAGCGCTTTCAATTCGTTTTTAAATGATGTTGCTTTTTCGCCCAGCGCATACCCGTTCTGCACCACCATCACCTGGTTGCGGTTGAAGCCAAGGTTTTTACTTCGGATGTATTTGAGCTGGCTGTACACCACCACCGTGCCCACAATGAGCACAATGGAGATGGCAAACTGAAACACCACCAGGCTGCTGCGCAACCAGCTCCTTTTAAAGCCACCGGCCAGTTTTCCTTTCAGCACGGAAATGGGCTGAAAAGAGGAAAGGTAAAAAGATGGATAGCTGCCAGCCAGCAGCCCTACCACTAACATCAGCGCCAACAGTGAAGGCAGCAGCCAGGACTTACGAAGCAGGCCAATTTCAATCTCTTTACCGGCCAGCTGGTTGAACAATGGCAACAGTGCCTGCGCAATCAGCAAGGCCAGCACTAATGAGATGGCGGAGATAAAAACAGACTCGGTGAGAAACTGTGCCACAAGGTTTTTCTTTTCCGATCCCAATACTTTCCGCACACCCACTTCTTTGGCCCGGTTAGACGAACGGGCCGTGGAAAGATTCATAAAATTAACGCAGGCAATCAGCAAAATGAATGCAGCGATAGCCGAAAAAATATAGATATATTGTTTATTTCCCCGGACCCCCATTTCGCCCGCTTTATTCGAGTTTAGGTAGATGCCGGTAAGCGGCATAAGGCTGTAGCGTACATAGCTGCCGCCTTTCAGGATATCCTCGTAGCTTGTGTTTAAAAGTGCCGATGCTTGCGGACCAACGTATTTGGTGACCACGCCATCGAGTTGTTTCGAAAGCCGGGCCGGATCGGCGCCTTCCTTTAATACGATATAGGTTGGAAAATTGTTGCTTAGCCAATTACCCTGCCGGCTTTCTTCGGTATGCAGCGGGATAAAAAAATCAAAATCAAAATGCGATTGCTTTGGAATTTCTTTCAGCACGCCCGACACTTTCAGCTCACGATTGTCGGCGAGGGTGAGGATTCGCCCCACGGCGGCCGTGGTATTGAAATACTTCCGCGCTATTTTTTCGCTGATGACAACGGAAGAGGGATCGGCCAGCGCCGTTTTAGCATCGCCTTCCATCAGCGGTAGCGTAAAGACGTCGAACAATGTGGAATCCACATGCACCACGCGATTTTCCTGTACGTTCTCCACGCCTTTCCTCACGCCAAATCCGCCATATTCGCGAAAGCGGACGTATTGCTCAATCTGTGGAAAGTCCTGCTTCAGGGTGGCACCCAGCGGGTCGGGCATCACCGCCATGTACTGATGCGACCCGCCAAAATTGATCTCACTGTCCACCCGGTAAATGCGGCTTGCTTTGGCATGGTACCGGTCGTAGCTCAGCTCATCCATCACAAAAATGAGAATCAGCAGACAGGTGGCAAGACCTACGGCCAACCCGAAAATGTTGATGGCGGAATAGCCTTTGTTTTTCCACAAATTGCGAATGGCTACTTTAAAATAATTGCGGAACATGTTGTTTTGATTGATGGGTTGATTGGCTGGCTTTTAACCGTTATGTATTGGCTTTCCTTTTTTAAGCAAACATCACTGACCCGCACTGGCGCTGCTCTGTCCGGAGATTTTTCACCGTGTTGGCAGAAGCCGTTTTTTGGGTTTGTGTACTGATGGTGGCTATCGTTATCAGGAGAATGAGTAAAACCGGCAGCAGGAAAAACGGCGGGTTTGCCCCGGTTTTAAACGAATCATTCTGCAACCACTGATGCAGGAGACAATAGGTGAAAGGAATGGCCAGGACAAAAACATTAATAAACGAAAACGTTTTGTGCCTGGCCAGGTTGCGAATTTCGGTAACAACGTTGTTGCGATACATGCGACGAAAATTTCAGCAAATCAGCTCGAAAAAGTATTGTTTCATCTGCCACCGACGGCTTTACTGCCAGGCTATTTTAATGCGGCCGGCGTTCGCATCGGCTGTTACTGGTATGCCGCCGCCATTGAGTTTTCCTTTCACCTGGCGCTCATCTATCTTACCTTCAAAATTGGCCAGTGACATATTTTGTATGCGGCCCGAAAGGTCAAGGTCAAGGCCCTTTCCCTTTGGAAAAACAAGATCAATATTGCCGGCCGAATTGGCCACCTTCACATAGTTTCCAAGCTCGCGAAAACTGGCGTCAATACTTCCGCCATTGGTGGACGTTTCGAGCGAAGCAGCCAGGTTATCGAGCCGCACGTTGCCACCCGAAGTGGATGCAATCAGTTCGCCTTCCACATTATTGCCTTTTACGCTGCCGCCGCTGGTGGTGGCTTTGATGGTGCCTTTCAGGTTGTTGAGGTCCAGCGAACCGCCGGAAGTGCCGAGCCGGATATTGCCGGTGCAGTTGGCGGCTTCGATGCTGCCACCGCTCGTACGCAGGTCAATTTCGTCGTGCGAATCGCTGAGATGGATGCTGCCGCCGCTGGTGCGGCCATCAAGCCTGCCTTTGGTCTTGCTGACATGCAGGCTTCCACCGCTGGTGGAAAATTTTTGTGTTCCGGTAAGATTGGTCAGATGGATGCTGCCGCCGCTGGTGCCAAGATCGGTAGATACTGATTGCGGAACATAGATTTTATAAGCGATGTTGAGGGCTTTTTTCCAGTCGCGGATATTTTCTTTGGAACGGGCCATGGCCGTCAATTTGCCATTGGCCACCGACACGTCAAGAAGGTACAATTCCTCCAGCCGCTGTTTGATCTCTTCCTTCGACAGTTTGCTGTTATTGTTCGGCAAAACATACACTTCTATTCTCGCTTCCGTTGGCGATACTCCCGTGACGGCAATACTGCCGCCCGATGTTCTGGCTTCTACCTGCTGAACGGCATCGGCGCTTAACGAACGGGTCATAAAAGGTTCTTTTTCGTAGTTCGGCTGCGCTTGCGCCGCGAGGGCCGTTAAGATGCCGATTGATAAGACAAATACCTGTTTCATGGTAATGGTTTTTTTATTGTTGGGAAGGCGGTCCCTTTTGTGCATTTTCTTATCCTAAGAAGTGTACCATTCCTGTCAACGATTGAAGAACAGCGAATTACCTTGATGCATTCAATACGAGCCTGTTCGTATCCGTACAAAACTGTCCGGTTTCGATACAGCGAATGCCTTCCCTTGGGCACAAACAAAAAAGGCTGCTTCCCGGCAGAGAAGCAGCCACGAAAACAGGCAGGCTTTTATTCTGTTCTAAGATTTTTGACGGGGTTGGCATTGGCAGCCTTCAGTGCCTGGATGCCCACGGTGGCCAGCGCCAGCAGGCCAATAAGGCCACCGGCCGCCGCAAACACCCACCAGGAAATGGCCGTGCGGTAAGCAAAATCCTGTAGCCATCCCTGCATGATCCACCAGGCGACCGGCGAGGCAATCAGCATGGCAATGAGGACCAGCACTAAAAAATCTTTCGACAACAACAGCGTGATATCCTGCAGGCCGGCACCCAGCACTTTGCGTATGCCAATTTCCTTTACCCTTTGCCTGGCCGTAAAGGCAACCATGCCAAACAGGCCCAGGCAGGCAATAAGCACTGCCACAACCGAAGACGCTTCAAAAAGGACCCCCAATTTTTGCTCGGCCTTATATTGTTCGTCAAACGATTCGTCGGCAAAAAAGTATTCAAAAGGGTCGCCGGGAAAACTAGCGGTGTACAATGCCTTTAGCCTTGCCAGCTTGTCGGGCAGGTTGCGGGTATCGGTTTGCACCGTAAAATAAACGAACGACACTGACGGCAGGTAAATGACCGGCTGAATGGGCTGGTGCAGCGATAGATGGTGATAGTCCTTCACCACGCCAACCACTTCGTAAAGTTCGCCCCAAAGGATTTTCTGACCGGTAACCGGCGTTTTCAGGTCGAAGCCCAACGACCGTGCCGCTGATTCATTGATCACCACTTTCCGGCTGTTCGACCAGCCGCTGTTGGCGTCGTTATCGCTGTAGCCGCCGCCCTGTGTAAACCGGATACCCCAGGTATCGAAAAACCGGTGGTCGGTGATAAACATTTTGTAGTTCTTTTTTCCGTCGGCCTCCGGTGCGCCCGCCCTCCTGATGCCGTCTGCACCAAAATTGTAGCCCTTGCCGGGAACGTTGTTGCTGGCGGCATGTTTTTTCACAAACGCCAGCGAGCCCAGGGCGTTTTTAAACGAAAGGTTGCGTTCCGCCTGCTCCTCGGTGGCTAGGGTGGGCCCTTTTATCACCAGCAGTTCGTTCAGGGACATTCCTAAATTTTCGGTTTGCATATAACGCAGCTGCCGGTTGATGACGATGGTGGAAATAATGAGCACAATGGACGTGGTGAACTGGAAAACCACCAGTGCGGTACGGAAGCGGAAACGGGGCCGGCCTGCCACGGCGGCACTGCCCCGCAGGATGGCCACGGGTTGAAACCGGCTGACGGCAAAGGCCACGGCACCACCCGAAAGCAGGGCGCTCAAAAACACAAAAGCAAGAGCGGCCGGCAGAAAAAATGATTTACCCAACACAGCCAGCGACAGTGGTTTGCCCGTAAGATTGTTGTACAATGGCTGCAGCAGTTCCACCAGCACCACGGCCAGCACGCAGGCAGCCAGCGTGATGAAAAGCGTTTCCAGCAGATATTGCAACACGATCTGTGCCCTACGGGCTCCCAGCACTTTCCGCACGCCTACTTCCCTGGTGCGCTTGAGCGTTTGCGCCACCGAAAGGTTCACATAATTCACCCAGGCTATGACCAGGATCAACAGGGCGATGGCCGAAAAAACCACTACTTGCGAAAGGCTGCCGTAGGTAAACAAGGGATAGGTAAAAGAGGGCGCAAGGTGCATGTGCCGGATGGGTTGTAGCCAGGCTGTTTTTTCCGCGGCATCTTTCAGGCGCCCGGCAAGCAATGTATTCAGGCGGCGGGCCGTTTGCCCGGCATCGGTATTCGGTTTCAGCAATAGAAACAAAGAGCTGAAGCCCGACTCCGTTCCCGAAGGATCGGCCCAGTCGTTGCCATCGCGGTTGGCAGCACTGGCCAGCGTGGAAAGCGAAAGCAGGGCCGCCGACTGGAGGTCCGAACTGGCGGTCATGTCTTTGTAAACTGCCCCCACGGTGTAGAGGGTGTTGCCAAACTGGTTGCTCACGGTCACGGTTTTGCCAACAGGATCGGCAGCGCCGAACAATTTTTTTGCGGCCGATTGCGAAAGTGCCATGGTGTTGGCAGGCAACGTTGGCGAACCGCTCACCAACGGAAACGAAAACACGTCGAGGAAAGAATCTTCCACGTAAGCAACCTGTTCTTCACGGAAGGCGGCGGGCTGTGTAGCGCCGGGCACTGCGTATGAAAGCATGCCGGCGCCAAGCCCCTCTACATACCGCACGGCGGCTTGCACATCCGGCAGGTTTTGGGCGGCAAGGGGTGCCAGGCCCGGTGGCAGAATCGCCTCCGCTTCGCCTTCCTTCGTTAGCCATTGCACCCGGTAAAGGCGGTCGGCGGCCGTATGAAAACGATTGACGTTCCACTCGAAGGCCACAAATTGCGTAATTAGGAGAAAAACGGCGAGGCCAAGTGCCAGGCCGGTAATGTTGATGACAGAGGCTTGCTTGTTGCGCCAAACGCTGCGCCATGCTGTTTTCAAAAAACTCCTGAACATGATTCCATTTTTTTCGGATGTACAATTCCTTTCTTCCTCTGTTTTGCCAACGGCTTATTCCGTCCGCAAACTTTTCACGGGGTTGGCCAGGGCCGCACGGATGGCCTGAAAACTAACAGTGAGCAGCGTAATGAACAACGCCACCGCGGCTGCCAACACAAACACCTGCCATTTGATGGTAATGCGGTAGTCGTAATCGGACAGCCAGTTGTGCAGGTAATACCAGGCCACCGGGGTAGCCAGTATGCACGACAGCACCACCAGTAACACAAACTCTTTTGACAAAAGGCTCCAAAGGTTGGCAACGGTGGCGCCCAGCACTTTGCGGATGCCGATTTCTTTGGTGCGTTGCTCGGCCACAAAACTCGCCAGCCCAAACAAACCAAGGCAGGAGATAAAAATTGCCAGCACGGCGAAGTATGACGAGAGTTTGCCAATGCGTTCTTCATTGCTGAATTTGCTGCCAAATTCTTCATCCACAAACTTGTAATTGAATGGCACGGCCGGCGTGTAGCGTTTCCAAACCTGCTCAATTTTCTTCAGCGATTCGCTGGCGCTTTGCCTTGAATTGAGCCGCAAGATCAGGTTGTACATATTGTCGTATGTGCTGGTATGATAAAGCGTAGGCCGCACCGGATAAAAAGGCGATTCCTGCATGATATCGTTCACAATGCCGATGATGGTAAACGGTTTGTTTTCCCACTTCAGGATTTTACCGACCGGGTTTTTGAAACCCAGAAAACGGGCGGCGGATTCGTTGATAATAAAAGCCAGCGAATCGGTGGCAAATTCGCGGGAGAAATCACGGCCTTCTTTTATTTTCCATTGCACCGTTTTGCCAAATTCATAGGTCACGTCGTGGTTAGGAAAGTCCACCGCCATGTTCGGGTCTTTACCTTCCCAGTCGAAGCCGCCGTTGGTGTTCCAGACCTGTGTCAGCGGGCTGTTGGAGCCCGCCATTTCTTCAACGGCGCCGATACTTTTTAATTCATGCCGGATGGCGTCGAAGTGTTCCCTGAATTCTTTTTCCATGTCGAGGTTAACGAGGCCCTGCCGGCTGTAGCCCACCGGCCGGTTTTTGGCGTGCTGTATCTGCTGGTACACGATGATGGTGCCGATGATCAGCATCACCGAAACGGTGAATTGGGCCACCACCAGAACTTTGCGGGGAAGGGAAGCAAAACGTCCTACACGGAAGGTGCCTTTCAGGACTTTGATAGGATCGAAGGACGAAAGGTAAAGCGACGGGTAGCTGCCCGACAGCAAACCCGTGATGGTGATAAAAATAAGGCTCGACGTCCAGAAAAACGGGTTCGACCAGGGTACGAGAATCTGCTTGCCAGCCACTTCGTTAAACAGCGGTAGAAACAATACTACCAGCAGCAGCGAAAGCACAAAAGCCAGCAGCACGATCATGTACGATTCGGCAAAAAACTGCCGCACAAGCTGAAAGCGCAGCGAACCAACTGTTTTGCGGATGCCCACCTCTTTTGCTCTTTTTTCGCTGCGGGCCGTGGTCAGGTTCATAAAGTTGATGCAGGCCAGCACCAGTACAAAAATGCCGATGATACCAAACAGCCACACATATTGTATGGCGCCGCCGGTGTTCACGCCGTTTTTAAATTCACTGTTGAGACGCCACTTGTTCATGGGGTGCAAAAACACAGCCCACTTGTAACGTTTTTCGTCGTCCGGCACATTGTTCAACTTTACGTTCTTGATCTTGGCCGATACTTTTTCCATCACGGCGTTATCGGCAATTTGTACAAAGGTTTGGCTGAAGTTGCTTCCCCAGGGATTTCCCAATCCTTTCGCCCACGGATTTTGTATCAGCCAAAGCTCCCAGGGCAACATAATTTTCACCTCGCGGAAGGTGGTATTGTCCGGCAGGTCTTCATACACACCGGTCACCTTTACATCATGTGTCCGGTCGAGGCGGATTACTTGATTGATCGGATCGGCTTTTCCGAAAACAGACTCCGCGGCCGATGCGGATAGCAAAATGGAATACGGATCCTTTAGCCCGGTGCGGCTGCCCCTGATCATTTTCAGCGACAGCATTTCCGGCCCGTCCGGCTCAAAATAGTTTCCCACCTTGGTATAATGTTTATCACCCACGCTCAGCAGGTGGCCGCCGGTCCAGGAAGACTGCACTACATACTTAAAATCGCTGCCATGTTTGGCCCTGATCTCCGGCCCCATCACGCCGGGGTTAGAAACCTGGGTTTCCATTTTCCCGTTGAAGTCCGCATGCTGCATCACCTGCGCAATGCGATCGTGATTGGGGTGGTATTTGTCAAAACTGAGTTCGTCGTTCACCCATAAACCAATCAGCGTGGCCACGGCCATGCCTACCGCCAGGCCTCCGATGTTGATGAACGAATAAACCTTGTTCTTTACAAGATTCCGCCAGGCTATTTTGAAATACGTCTTTACCATAAAAAACTATTTAATCGGTTCGGAGGTTTTTTACCGGGTTGGCGATGGCTGCTTTTACAGCCTGAAAAGAAACGGTGAGCAAAGCAATAAAGACAGTTGCCAGCGCGGCCACCGCAAACACCCACCAGCCTATTTCGATGCGGTAGGAAAAATCTTCGAGCCATTTGTTCATGGCGTACCAGGCAACAGGAAAAGCCAGCACCGACGAAAGCAGCACCAGCAGCAAAAAGTTCTTCGACAGCAGCCCAACCAGGTTGACAACA
Source organism: uncultured Flavisolibacter sp. (assembly GCA_965365435.1). GTDB lineage: Bacteria > Bacteroidota > Bacteroidia > Chitinophagales > Chitinophagaceae > Flavisolibacter. Next base: position 27,061 of record CBDUBQ010000032.1, on the reverse strand, counting down.
GAGGCGCCCAGCACTTTGCGAATGCCGATTTCCTTGATGCGTTGTTCCGCGCCGAAGGCAGCCAATCCAAACAGGCCCATGCAGCCCACCGCAATGGCCATCAGGGTAAAGACCCAGATGAGCGTTGCCAGCTTTTCTTCTGCCTTGTACATGGTGGCATAGGTTTCGTCCATAAACTTGAAGTCAATGGGATAACCGGGCGAAAATCGGCTCCAGGTGTCGCTGATAAAAGACAATGTTTGGCTGATACCGACCGCTTTTAATTTAACAGCCACCTTAAAATTTTCAGTTGGGTAAAGTTGAATCACGGCCGGGGAAACTTTTTCGTGCAGGCTTTTGTAGTGGAAGTCCAGCACCACGCCAATCACCTGGCCACGCTTTACCGGGTCGGTCGTATCGGCCGGCTCCCATTCTTCCCAGTTAATACGCTGGCCGATTGCTTTTTCCGGGGTGCCGAAACCAAACTCCCTGGCTGCTGTTTCGTTGATCACAAAAGCTTCGCGAACGTCGGTAGCCATTTCTCTGGAAAAATCGCGGCCGGCGATGAGCTTTAGGCCAAGAGTTTTGATGTAATCGTGATCGCCAATAAAAACGCTGGTGGATTTTTCTCTTTCTCCGGTTGCATTGGGAATGGTGACGGTTTCGCCGGCAAATTGGTCGCCTGGCAGTCCATAGCCTGAGGTGACGGACACCACGTTCGGCGAACGCTTCAACTCGGATTTAAATGTTTCCAGATTATTGCCCAGGCCGCCCCTGATTTGAAAAAAAACTAGCTGTTCTTTATCAAAACCCAGCTCTTTGTTATTGAGGTAGCTGACCTGCCGGTAAACGATCAATGCTGAAACAATGAGCAATGCCGAAAGCGAGAATTGCAACACAACTAATGACTGCCGCAGCCAGCCCACACTGCCGCCAACACCGGGCTTCATGCCTTTAAGGACCTTCACCGGCTGAAACCCGGATAAAACAAAGGCCGGATAAATGCCGGCGAAAATGCCTATGAGAATGCCGCCCACCAGGATGGCGAGCGCCAGCAACAGGTTGGTGGCTGGATTAAACGCAATATTTTTTCCGGTAAACGCATTCAGCGCCGGCAATAAAAGCATCGTGGTTACCATGGCCAGCACCATCGCCAGCAGCGAAAGCAAGATGGTTTCGCCAACAAATTGCATCACCAACTGCCGGCGCCCTGCGCCTACCACTTTACGCACTCCAATTTCCCTGGCCCGCCGAACCGACCGGGCCGTAGCCAGGTTGATAAAATTGAAACAGGCGATCGCCAGTACAAATAGCGCAATGACCGTAAGACCCTTTACGTACGATGCGTTTCCACGCACAGCGTTGTCATACACAAAATCCGACGAGTGCAGGTGAATGTCTTCCAGCTTTTGAAAAAAAGGCAAAAAAGTATTGCCCGATCCCGCCTCCAGCGGGTAGATTTCTTTTTTAACATACGCCTGGAATTTGTTTTGAAGATGAGTAGCATCGGTTCCCGGCTTTAGTTTGATGTAGGTATAAAACTGGTTCCAACCCCACGATTCCATCCTTTCTTTCGGTATGCCGGCTGAAGGCAGGGAAATCAGGTAGTTGAACTGGAGGTGGAAATGGGCAGGCAGCGGCGCCATTACACCTTTTACTTCGAAAGTGTCTTTGTCAATGTATAACGACTGGCCAATGGGGTCAATACTGCCGAAATAACGATCGGCCATATCCTCGGATATCACTACAGTTTGGGGGGCCATCAACGCGGTGAGCGGATCGCCTTTGAGCAGTGGCAGTTGAAACAAGTGAAAGAACGAACCATCTACAAACAAGCCCTTTTCTTCATACCCGTTCTTCTCTCCTCTCTCCACCAGGAATTTAGTTCCCGACATCAGTATGCGGACGGTTGTATCCACTTCGGCATATTGACCCTGTAAAAAATTGGCGAAGGCGGGTTGAACCGGCGCCATGTAGGTGGTGCCGGCGGCGCTATTTTGCTCATTGTAAATGCGATAGATGTTTTCGCCGCCAGGCAATCCCTTATCATACCGGTGTTCGTCCTGTACAAAAAGGCCGATCAACAGGCAGCCCGTGATTCCAGTCAGCAACCCTAGCAGGTTGATGAGAGTAAAGCCCTTGTACCGCAACAGATTCCGGACAGCCGTTTTAAGATAGTTTTGAAACATAAGTGCAGCGATTGAATAATTCATTTTGACGAACGAAATCCCCGGATTGAAATCCTTCCATTTCACCCCGCTTCTTTTTTTATTCCGTCCGTAAATTTTTTACCGGGTTGGCCATAGCTGCCTTTACCGATTGGTAGCCGATGGTGAGCAGTGCCACCACCAATATCAACGCGGTGGCGGCAGAAAACATCCACCAGCTTAGCGTTACCCGGTAGGGATAGTTTTCGAGCCATTTGTTAGCCAGCCATACAGCGGCCGGTATGGCAATGATAGCCGCCAGTAATACGAGCTTGAGGAAGGATAACGAAAGTGTGCGTGTGATGGTGGCAATAGAAGCGCCCAGCACCTTGCGAATGCCAATCTCCTTGGTTCTTTTTTCGGCCGCCAGCAGCGAAAGCCCAAACAAGCCAATACACGAAATAAAAATGGTGAGCGCAGCGCCGAACGTAATGATCTGCTTCCACTTTTGTTCGGCTTCGTACTGGCTTGCATTTTCTTCCGCCTTAAAGCGGTATTCGTATGGCTGAAACGGAAATAACTGCCGGAAAGTTTTTTGCAAAAAAGGCAGCACCTCGGCCGACTTGTCGTTGCGGACTTTAATATATACAGCCCGCATAGGGTATTGCGGATTGGCCAGAAAAACCTGCGGCCCTATCTTCTCGTTCAGGGCGGTAAAATGATAATCCTTCACCACACCGATAACACGGTATTTTTTGTTGTTGTAAAAAAAGTTAATGACCTCCCCCACCGGTGCCTTCCAGCCCGCCATTTTTACAAACGATTCGTTTACGAGGGCACCTTCGCTGGTATCGCTGGCCAGATCTTTCGAAAAGTTGCGCCCCTTTACCATCGGAATCTGCAACAGCGGCAAATAATTTTCATCAATGATCTTCATATCAAACATGGCATCCTGCTCGCCATTGATGTGAGCATGAGTGCCCCAGCGGCCACCCTGGTCGGCCGCCACAGCCTCCACCGCCGGGTTTTGCAAAAGCTGCTCTTTTATCATTGGCAATTTGTCGCGGGAAAACGTGCTGGTATTTACAACGGCCACATTTTTATCGTTGTAACCAAGGTCAAAATTGATGAGGTAATTGAACTGCGAGTAAATGACGATGGTGGCAATGATCAGAAAAGTCGCCAGCGCAAATTGCAGCACCACCAGTCCCTTCGCCAGCAGGTTGCGTCCGCCAAACCGAAATTTTCCATAAAGCGTTTCCACCGGGTTGAAGGACGACAGAACCAGCGAGGGATAAATACCCGCCAGCAATCCGGTGAGTAAAAACATGCCGATAAAACCCGCCACCAGCTTTGTATCGAAAAGGTAGGAAAACGACAATTCTTTGTTGGCCAAATGGTTGAAAAAAGGCAGCAGCAGGCTGGCGATACCCAGGGCCAGCAGAAAGGCAAAAAAGCTCACGATGAACGATTCGCCAAGAAATTGCAGCACCAGTTGCCGGCGCTGGCTTCCCATCACTTTGCGTATGCCTATTTCTTTCGCCCGCTTTAATGAGCGTGCCACGGTAAGGTTGATGAAATTGATGCAGGCGATCAGGAAAATAAACAGGGCGATGCCCGAGAGAATGTAAGAATAAATGGGCTTGCTGGCGCCGCTTAAACCATTCTCCGCCCTGAAGTCGGTGCTCAGGTGCATATCCGTTAACGGCTGCAGGCCATAGGTAATTTGTTCGTTGAAATTAAACCGCTGCTGCGCTTCCTTAATCTGGGTGGCGGACTCTTTTTCGTAAACCTGTTTCATCTTCGCTTCAATGCGCTTTAGGTCGGCCTTGGGCGGCAGCACCACAAAAGTGTTCAGGAAAAAATTCAGCCATTCCTTGTCCTCGCCTTGTATGCGTCGAAACGACATCGGCAGCAACATGCCGAATTTGATGGAGGAGTTTTGCGGCGCCGCCTTTGCTATACCCGTCACGGTAAACGGCTGAAACGTACTGTCGGTTTTCAGCTCCAGCGTTTGGCCAAGGGCCGGCTTATCGCCAAAGTATTTCTTTGCTGTTTCTTCCGTCAGCACTACCGAATACGGGTCGTTCAACGCCGTTCTTGCATCGCCTGCTATCAGCGGAAACGAAAACACGGAAAAAAAAGTGGAATCAACCATCTGGGTTTGCTGCTGAAAAACCTCGGTGCCTTTTTTTACTGCAAAGCCGTCTTCCTGCAAGCGTACAAACGTTTTGATTTCGGGAATGGAACGATTAAAGACCGGCCCTGGCACCATTCCTGTAATCCCCATCGTATTGCGGCTGCCATCGGGTTTGGTAAGGATGGACGTGATGCGGTAAATCTGCTGGCCGTTCCGGTGAAAACGGTCGTAGCTCACTTCATCCTTGCCATAAAGCAGAATGAGCATACAACACGCAAGACCCACGCTTAAACCTAGCAGATTAATCAGCGAAAAAATTTTGTTTCGCGAAAGATTCCGGACTGCCGTAATGAAATAATTTCTGAACATAGGTGTCAATTTGCTGTGTTAGATCCAACCGGATCCACAAGTTTTTACCTGCTATCTTTTATCCGCTTACTCCGTTCGCAGGTTCTTTACCGGGTTGGCGAGTGCTGCCTTTATAGCCTGGTAGCCCACTGTCAGCAGCGCAATTGCCACCGAAAGAAAACCAGCCAGCAAAAACACCCACCACCTGATCTCCACCCGGTAAGGATAGTTCTGCAGCCATTTGCTCATGGCCCACCATGCAACCGGTGAGGCCACCAGGATGGCCACAACAACCAGCTTTAAAAAATCCTTCGACAGCAAGGCCGTGATGCCGGATACCGAGGCGCCGAGTACTTTGCGAATGCCGATTTCTTTTACCCTGTTCTCTGCCATGTACGTCACCAGCCCAAACAAACCAAGACAGGAGATAAAAATGGTGAGCCCCGCAAATAATGCCGCCAGCGTAGCCGTGCGTTTTTCGTTGTCGAATTTTTGGGCGTATTCTTCATCCACAAAACGGAAGGTGAAAGGATATTCCGGGTTGTACTTTTTAAAAATGGCTTCGGCTTTTTTCAGGGCGACATCGGTGGCCATCCGGTCGTTCAATTTAAAATGAATGACATTGAACCAACCCCTGGCACCGGAGATCATCATAGGCTTTGTGGGGTAATAGGGCGACTGCAGAATAAAGTCTTTGATGACGCCGACAATATGCCAGTCGGTGCCGTTGTTTTTTATGATTTTACCAATCGGATCTTTAAAGTTCATTGCCCTGGCGCCCGACTCGTTAATGATGGCCGCCGTAGAATCTGTGGGGAATTTCCGCAAGTCAAAATCCCTACCGGAAACAAACGTGAGACCGGCCGTTTCGCCTAAGGCTTCATCGGCAGTAAAAATGTCAAAGTCGGTTTTATCATTCGGGTCCTTGCCTTCCCATTGCAGTCCCCAGGTATCGCTCCATCCCTGGGTTAGCGGTGCGCTGGTTTTCGTTACCGAACTGGCTATGCCGGCCGACAGCAGCTCCTGCTTCACCAGTTGGTAGTTTTTATCCAGGTCTCCTTCCAAGAAATGATAAACCAGGTTGTTTTTATTGTAACCGGTTTCCCGTTCACGGGCATAGTCAATCTGTTGCTTTACAATAACGGTGCTAATGATCAGGATAACGGCAAACGTAAATTGCAATACCACCAAAACTTTGCGGGGCGTAACCACCGAACCCGATGGCCGGAAGGTACCTTTCAGAACCTTGACGGGCTGGAAAGAAGAAAGGAAAAACGCCGGGTAGCTGCCCGCTATGAGGCCGGTGAGCAAAACAAATCCAATACTGGTGAGCCAAAACAAGCCATTGGCGTAAGGAATGGAAAGCTCTTTGTCGGTTAAAGCATTAAATCCCGGCAGGCTGATTTGCACCAGCAACAATGCCAATAATCCGGCAATGAAAGAAAGCAGTACCGACTCGCCAATAAATTGCCCCACCAGCGCTCCCTTGCGGGCGCCAACCACTTTCCGGATGCCCACTTCCTTCGCCCGTTTTTCGCTGCGGGCCGTGCTAAGATTCATGAAGTTGATGCAGGCGATCAACAGAATAAAAAACGCGATAATGGCAAACAGTTTAACGAAGGTGATGCGTCCGCCCTCTTCGGCACCGTCGGTGAAGCTGGCGTAAAGATGCCAGCGGGACATGGGGTAAAAGAACATCTCCCAGCGCTTGTCTTCGGTGGCATCGTAGCGGGCCTTGATCTTGCGGACCTTCTCATTGGCCGATGCGGCAGATGCATTTTCTTTCAGGAGCAGGTAGGTGCTGGTAGAATTGTTGCCCCAGTTTTCGTCATCATTGCCTTTCGTGCGCATGTACGCCCAGGGCAGCAGGTATTCAAATTCAAACCGGGTATTCGCCGGCAGGTCTTTCATAACACCGGTTACCGTAAAATTGTCCTTGTTGTCCAGCTTTACAATTTTGCCCACCGGATTTTCATCGCCAAACATTTTTTCGGCAAAGCTTTCGGTCACCACCATTGAATGTGCATCATTCAGCACGGTGTGTGGGGCGCCTTGCAGCAGCGGAAACCGAAACACGAGGAAAAAATTCGAGTCAACGATATTTCCCAACAGGCGCAACCTTTTCTCGTTGTACGTAACAAGGTAGTTGCTTGGCCAGTCCACCCGGGTGGCCTGCTCTATTTCCGGAATATCCTTCTGGGCATATTTCGCCAGCACTTTGGGCGTAGTGCTCCAGCACTGCAGCTTGCCGCTAAATGTAGCTTTGTTCCAGGCCTGGTAAATCCGCTCTTTATTGGGGTGAAACTGCTCGTAGTTCACTTCACTTTGTATCCAAAGAAAAATGAGTGTGGCACTGGCCATGCCGGTGGCCAGTCCGGCGATGTTGATAAAAGAAAATCCTTTGTACCGGAGCAGGTTGCGAATGGCTGTTTTAAAATAATTCCTGAACATAGCAGGGTGGGTTACTTCATTTATTGATTTCTGATGGCGTGTGGTTGATCTTTTCTTTTTCCATTGCCCATTTCTCCGGTGCGGCCGGCACCGGCGCTACTATTCGCTTCGGAGGCTATTTACAGGGTTGGCAATGGCAGCCCGTATGGCCTGCAAACAAATGGTACCAAGGGCTACAGCCACCGCCACAACACCGGCCAGAAGCACCACCCACAGGCTTACGTCAACCCGGTAAGCAAAATTCTGCAGCCATTTGTTCATGCCGTACCAGGCCAGCGGCGCGGCAATCAGTACCGCCATCAGCATAAGCCAGATAAACCCTTTCGACACCAGCATCACAATACTTGATACCGACGCTCCCAGCACTTTCCTGATCCCGATCTCTTTCACTTTCTGTGTTACAATCAGGATCACCATCGCCAGCAGGCCAAGGCACGAAAGCACCACGGCAATGGCCGCACCCGAAACAAAAATTTGTCCCAGCTTTTCTTCGCGGCGGTATTGCCGGTCAATGTTGTCGTCGAGGAAAGAGCCCTTGAATTCTGCATTGGGCAAAACCTGTTTCCAGCTATTTTTCACCAGCTCCATGGTGGATGGCAGGTTGGCGGGCGCCACTTTCACCAGCGCATAATGCACACCAAAAGGCCGTTCGATTACAAACGACATCGGCGCTATTTTTTTATGCAGCGACTCATAGTTAAAATCCTTTACCACCCCTATCACCGTCATCGCCGGACCGCTTTCGTGCACCGGCAGTTCCAATCCAACGGCCTCTTTTTCGCCAAGTTGACGAGCCATGGCCTCATTGATCACCATCGCATTGCTGTCGGTTGGAAACGCCCGGGAAAAGTCGCGGCCGGCCACGAGCTGCAGATCCAGGGTTTTTACAAAATCGTGGCTTACACCTATCCACAACGATTGAACACCTTTGTTTTTGTAGTCGAAACCAATGACGGACGTGCGGGTAGAACCATCGAGCCCCCGGCCAAGGTTGTTGTAGATGCCACTAACACTTTGGATGGAAGGATAGCCGGTGAGCTTTTCGCGAAGCCTTGCCAGCACCATGTTGGGATCTTCGTCGCTTTCGATGGGTATTGAAATGACCTGCGCCCGGTTGAAGCCAAGCGGACGTGAGCGAAGGAAGGTGATCTGCTGCCACGAAACAAATGTGCAGATCATCAGCAGCACGGCAATGGCAAACTGAACTACGATGAGCGAATTACGAATGCCCTGCGAACGGGCTACCGAAAACTTTCCTTTGAGTATGGAGATGATATTTACGCGGGCAATCAGCCAGGCAGGATAACCGCCGGCCACCAACGTGATCAGCAGGAAACAGGCTAATACGCCAATCAAAACCGATGGCGAAGTCAGCAGGTCCTGGTTAATATTTACGTTGAAAAGCTGTTTGTAATGAGGCATGAGCAGGTAGGCCAGTACCGAGCTAACGACCAAGGCAAAAAAACAGATCAAGAGCGCTTCGCTCCATAATTGCGCCACTAACTGCCAGCGCAGCGCACCCAGCGTTTTGCGCAGGCCAATTTCATGCGAACGGGTAAACGAACGGCCGATGGTAAGATTTACGAAATTGATGCTGGCAATAAGAAGTATGAGCACACCGATAGCCAGCAGAAGATAGAGATAGCTGCTGCTGATGTTATTGCCTTCAACCTGCATTTCCGTTTCGGTATGCATCTCCTTCAACGGCAGTAAACCCAACCGGATGTAGGCTCCACCGGCTGCGGGCTTTATGCCGTCGCGTTTCAGGTTTTGAATATCAGTGGCAAGGTGCTGATTGTAGAAAGCCGGCGATTTTTTTATCAAGGCTTCGGCCGACGCACCTTCTTTTAATTGTATGTACGCAGTGTGGTTCCAATTGTCCCAGCGCTGCAGGTTTTCGGCATACAGTTCATTGTTCTCAAACCGGGCGACCATATCGAACTTGAGGCTGGAATTATCGGGGACGTCTTTTACAATACCCGAAACCGTAAACGGCTGCCATTCGCCATCAAACTGCAATTGAACGATCTTGCCCATACCGTCCTCCTGCCCAAAGATGGCGTTCGCCGATTTTTCTGTCAGCACCAGGCTACGCAAATCATTCAGCGCTGTGTTGGCCGAGCCCGCAATAAAAGAAAAACTAAACATGCGGAAAAAGTCCGGATCGGTGGTGCGCAAATTTTGACTGATTGATTTTTCCATGTAGCGCACATTGCCGGTACGCGAAATATAGCGGGAGGCATATTCAATCTCGGGGTAGGTTTCCTTTAGCGCCGCCATCATGGGCACCGGCACCGAGGTAGAAAGGTTTAGCCCCTCACTACGCGACACCTGCTGATACACATGAAAGATCCGGTTTCCGTTCTGGTGGAAGTTATCGAACGAAAACTCGAAGAAAACACTCAGGAATAGCAGCAGCGCACAGGTAAACGACACGCAAAGCCCCAGCAGGTTGATGGTGGTATCACCCTTGTGCTTGCCCAAATTGCGCCACGCTATTTTCAAATAATTACGGAACATGAGAGGATGATATTATGATATTGCGATAGTGGTATAGTAGGGTGTTACGTATTTGATAATGGATATTGATTCTTTCGTTCTCCTGCTTTTTTGGCTCAGTGCTCACCGCTCAAAGCTCTTAGCTTACCTTACTCCGTCCGCAGGCTCTTAACAGGATTGGCAGTAGCGGCCCTGATGGCCTGCCATGCGATGGTGCAAAAAGCTACTGCGCAGGCCACCACCGCAGCCAGCAAAAAAATCCACCACGGAATACTGATTCGGTAGGCAAAATCATTCAGCCAGGTGTGCATGGCATACCAGGCCACAGGAAAAGCGATGAAAGCAGCAATGCCAACCAACTTTAAAAAATCTTTGGAAAGAAGGCCAACAATGCTGCTCACTTCCGCTCCCAGCACTTTGCGGATACCGATTTCTTTCACCCGCTGGCTGATGGTGAAGGCCGACAAACCAAACAATCCCAGGCAGGCAATAAAAATGGCAATGCCGGCAAAGGTTGAAAAGATGGTACGCTGTCGCTGCTCCGCTTCATAAAGACGGGCAAAACTTTCATCAAGAAAGCTGAAGTCGTAGGGCACCGACGGCAGGTACTTTTTCCATGTTTTTTCCACGGCTTCCCGCGATGCCGGCAAATCATTGCCAGCCAGTTTCATCGAAATACGTCCGTACTGGTTGGGGTAAATAGCCATCAGCAGCGCCGGTATTTTTTGGTGCATGGATTCGAAATGGAAATCGCCCACCACGCCAATAATGCGGCCCTTGTTGCCGCCATACATAATTTCTTTGTTGATAGCATCTTGTGGCGAACGAAACCCGATCGTTCGCACGGCCGCTTCGTTGATCACATAGTTGCTACTATCGGTGGCAAAAGCGGTGGAAAAGTTGCGGCCGGCCACCAGCTTAAAGCCATAGGTTGGAATGAAGTTGTAGTCAACCGAAAGGTATTTTACATCCAGTTGCGTGGGCTTCATGGAGTCGCCGGCCGGAATGGAAACGCCCATGCCATCGAGCAGGCGGCCCGATGGGATGCGTGATGAACGTCCCACCTCTTTTACCCCTGGATTTTGCAGCAGTTCCTGCCGGAAGCTTTCGAAGCTATTGCCAAAAGCCGCCGTATTAAACATCGTGATCACCCGGTCTTTATCAAAGCCGAGCGAAGCATCCTGCATGTAACGCAACTGCCGGAAAACAATAGCCGTGCTGATGATCAGCACGATAGATACGGCAAATTGAGCCACTACCAACACTTTGCGCAGCGATAAGTTTCCGTTGATGCGAAACAGCCCTTTCAGCACTTTCACCGGTTCGAAGGACGACATGAATAAGGCGGGGTACAGCCCCGACAAGATGCCAACAATAAAAGGCGTAAGGAACAGCGGTACCAAAACCTGCCAGCGCAACAGCAGCGATACACTTAGGTCAAGGCCGGAGAAAGCATTAAGCCAGGGCAATGCCACAACCGTAAGGCCAAATGCCAGCAAAATAGCCACCCAGGAAAGAAGAACTGATTCGCTTAAAAACTGCAGGATGATCTCCCGCCGCTCGGCGCCCACAGCTTTGCGAATCCCGATTTCTTTTGCCCGCAGCACCGACCGTGCCGTGGACAGGTTCATGTAATTGATGCAGGCAATTAGCAGGATAAACAACGCCACGATGCCGAATATATAAACCCGCTTAATGTCGCCATTTTCTTCGGCCTCGTAATCCAGGTGCGACCGCAAATGAATGTCGGTGAGCGGCGTGAGGTAAAGGTGCGTGAACTTGGATTGTTTTGTTCCGGTGCCATCGCCCGGGAAACGCATGTACTTGTCAATAAAAGCCGGAAAGCGGGCTTCGAGCCTTTGCGGGTCGAGGCTTTTGGGCAATACGATGTAGGTGAGAAAAGAGTTGTTGCCCCAATTAGTCCGAAGGTTTTCTTCGCCGTAAATAGCGGAGTCGCGGAGTGTATGAAACGAGATCAGCACATCGGGATGCAGATGTGTGTTGGAGGCAAATGCCTTATACACGCCGGCTACCTTGCAGGGTAAGTTATTATCAAGCTTTACAACCTTGTTCAGCGGGTCTTCGCTGCCAAAATACTTATTGGCCAAAGCTTCGGTGATCATGATGGAAAACGGTTGCTCCAGCGCTGTGCGGGCATTGCCCTTTACCATATCAATTTTAAAAACGTCGGGCAGATTTTTATCGGCAAAAAAGACATTGTTTTCGTAAAACATTTTATTGTCGAAAACAAATGCCGTGTTTCCGTTCGACAACAGCCGGGTCATTTTTTCTATCTCCGGAAATTCGTTTTGCAAGTAGTGGCCAAACGGCGGTGCAATGGCGCCCAGGTGCAGCGACACCACACCCTGGTCGGAATGAAAACTACGCGACAAACGATACGTGCGGTCGGCATGCGGGTGCTGCCGGTCGTAGCTCACTTCGTTCAGTATGTACGCAAGTATCAGCAGGCAGCAGGCCAGCCCTACCGTAAGGCCGAAAAGGTTAATAAAGGAAATAGCTTTGTATTTCCGCAAATTGCGCAGGGCAATTTTCAGATAATTCCGGAGCATAAAATCAGTTTGAAAGTGGAAGGGAGGTGTTTCGCTGTGCAGTCTTCCTTCTTCAAACCCGGCCTACACCATGATGTTCTCGAGAACCGTTTGGCCGTCGAGCATCCGTACGATGCGATGACTGTACCGGGCGTCGTGTTCGGAGTGAGTAACCATAACGATCGTGGTGCCCTGCTCATTGAGGTCCGTCAGCAGTTGCATGACTTCATTACCGTTGGAGGAGTCAAGGTTGCCGGTAGGTTCGTCGGCGAGTATCAGCTTGGGTTTGTTCACCACTGCCCTGGCTACGGCCACACGCTGCTGCTGGCCGCCCGAAAGTTGTTGCGGATAGTGGTTGCGGCGGTGCATGATCTGCATTTTATCCAGCACTTCTTCTACCCTGCTTTTGCGTTCGGCCGTTGACACGCCCAGGTAGATGAGCGGTAATTCCACGTTTTCGTAAACGGTCAGTTCGTCAATAAGGTTGAAACTCTGGAAAACAAAACCGATGTTGCGCTTGCGCAGGTCTGCCCGTTTCCGTTCGTTAAATTTGGCCACTTCAATGCCATTGAACAGGAACGAGCCGCTATCTGGCTCATCCAGCAAGCCAAGAATATTGAGCAAGGTGGATTTGCCGCAGCCCGAGGGGCCCATTACGGCCACAAACTCACCTTCCTTAACCTCTATGTTCAGTTTGTTGAGCGCTACCGTTTCCACTTCTTCGGTACGGTAGATTTTTTCCATGTTTCGAATCTTTATCATAAGTGTTGGTTGATGAATGTGGAGCAATGGCTTTGTGGTAACGAATGTTGGTTGGGCCGTTTGCCAGACGTCAAAAATTTATCAGGATCGAAGGCGCCAGGTTCACGGAGGCTCTCTTTTCTTTTTTCGGCACCGACGGTTTCTTTTGCTTGGCCGAATCGGTTTGCGGCGGGTTGTTGAGGCAAACACAGGCAAACAACATGATCAGGAGCTTCATAAAAGTTGGTTTTAGATCGTGAATGGTAAATCGTTAAACGTACGTCTTTTGGTAAATGTTACAAGGCCACATTCCCGGCTGAAGGCGAACGGTTCACGAATTTATTTTTTAATGACGAGTTCTTGCATATTGCCGTAGTTCTCATAGCTCGATGTCACCACTTTGTCGCCGGGCTGCAACCCCTCCAGCACTTCGTAATAGTCGGGGTTTTGTCTTCCCAACTGAACGTCCACTTTATAAGCCATATTGCCGTCGGCCGCCACTTTATACACCCAGTTGCCGCCTGTTTGCTGAAAAAATCCGCCTTTGGCAAGCAGCACCGCCTGCGTTTCGTCGCTCAGGGCCAATCGGATCTGCAGCGTTTGTCCGCGCCGGATTCCTTCAGGCACATTTTCCGAAAAAAGCATATCCACCTGGAAACGGCCGTTATTGACCTGCGTATAAACCTTCGTGATTTTAAGCTTGTAATTTTTATTGGCGATGGTGGCTTCGCCCATCAGGCCAATGAACACCCGGGAGATGTAATGCTCGTCAATGTCCACCCGCACCTTGTAGCCGCTGATGATGTCAATCTGGCCAAGCCTTTCGCCCTTGTTTTTGCTTTGGCCGATTTCCACGTCCAATGACGTCAACTGGCCGGCCACCGGCGCTCTTACAATCAGGTCGCCAACTTTTTTGCGCATCACATTCAACGCATTTTGCGAACCCTGAGCCGATTGTGAAGCCTGCGTAACCTGCTGGGCATTGGAAGAGGCATCCTGCTTCAAGATCTCGTCGGTGAGCTTCATGCGGGCTACCTGGTAGTTAAACGTATTTTCCGCCTGCTTAAATTCTTGCAGGCCCATGGCTTTTTGCTCATACAGGTATTTGTTGAGGTCGTACACCCGCTTGGCTTCTTTGTACGCATTTTCTACCTCGGTCTTCTGATTTAATTTTTGCGTGGTATTTTGCTGGGCGGCATTTTTCGCAATCTGCATTTGCGTGAGCAGGTTATAAACTGCCGTCTGCTGGTTCACCAGGCTAAGCTCAAGATCGGTATTGGACAGGCGAAGAATCGGCTGGCCTTTCGCCACCATGGCTCCGTCTTCTACAAATTTTTCTTCTACGCGGCCGCCTTCTACAGCATCGAGATAGATAGTGGTTTGGGGCAGCACCACGCCGTTCACCGGAATAAACTCCTGGAAGGCGCCCTTCCTGACTTCACTTACGGTAATGCGCTCCGATTCCACATTCAGCTTGGAAGCGCCGGAGGTAAAATAGATGCTGCCGCCGATAAGGCCGGCAATAGCCAGTATGCCAACCAGTGTATAGGTCTTTTTTTTATTCCATCTTTTCTTTTCGATGACTCTGTCCACAGTAGATTTATTTTTACTGTACAGGCTAAATGCAATAGCGTACCAAAGAAAGGGCTCTATGATTTTCAATGCGTTAGCGAAAGGTAAATCTACGAAGGTGTACGTAAGCGGACAAAAACTGTCCGCTTTTGATACAGCCACCCCGGACAGCTATCCGGCATGGCTTCATTTTCAAACCATTATGTGATGGCATATTGTTAGATTCGCAGCAGCCACAATACTTTATTCGAACCATGTCGCTAAAAACTGCTTCCATCCTTGTGATTGACGATGATGTGGATGTGCTGACGGCCGTCCGCCTGCTATTAAAACCGGAAGTAAAGCAAATCGTCACCGAAAAAAATCCCGAACAGATCAACAGTCTTCTTTCGAAGCAGGAATTTGATGTGATTCTGCTGGACATGAATTTCAAGAGCTCTATCAATACCGGTAACGAAGGCATTTACTGGCTGAAAAAAATCAAAGAATCAAGGTCGCAGGCATCGGTGATTATGATTACGGCCTACGGCGATATTGACCTGGCTATCCGCTCCCTAAAGGAAGGAGCTTTTGACTTTATCGTAAAACCCTGGCATAACGAAAAGCTGATAGCCACCATAAAAGAGGCCGTGCGGCGAAAAGAGAACAAAGGGTCGGCGGCCGCACCCAGCGGCAAAACGATCCTGGAGAAAGACCTGCTGGGCGAGTCGGAGGTGATGCAGGAAATTTTCTACAAGATTCAGAAAATCGCTCCCACCGATGCTAACATCTTAATCCTTGGCGAAAACGGGACCGGCAAGGAGTTGATTGCAAAAGCCATTCACCAGTTTTCGCTCCGGGTGACGAAACCGTTTATCAAGGTGGATGTTGGTGCCTTAACCGAGTCTTTGTTTGAAAGTGAATTGTTTGGGCACAGAAAAGGTGCATTTACCGATGCCCGCGAGGACCGGGCCGGCCGGTTTGAGGCCGCTAACACCGGCACACTCTTTCTGGATGAAATCGGCAATATTTCACTTCACCAGCAGGCCAAACTGCTCAGCGTATTGCAAAACCGGCAGGTCATTCGGCTGGGCACTAACGAGCCGGTACCCATAGATATCCGCCTCATCTGTGCCACCAACATTCCCCTTCAGGAACTGGCCAACGAAACCCGCTTCCGAAAAGATTTGATCTACCGTATCAACACGGTGGAAATTGTGGTGCCGCCGCTGCGCAAACGTGGCAATGATATTTTACTGCTGGCCGCTCATTTCATTAAAATGTACCGCGCCAAATACCTGAAGCCGGAGATGGAATTGGATCGTTCGGCTAAAGAAAAACTGCTCAATTACCATTATCCGGGCAACGTGCGGGAATTGCAGTATGCCATAGAACGGGCGGTGATCATGGCCGACGGAGACTTACTCACCGGCCGGGATATTCTTTTCTCTCCCATTGAATCGGCACCGGCGCTGATGGATGAAGAAGACCAGTCGAACCTGAGTGCCATTGAGAAAAACACCATCCTGAAAGTGATTGAAAAAAACAACGGCAATATTTCAAAGGCGGCCAAAGAATTAGGCATTACAAGAACGGCGCTGTACCGGCGGCTGAGCAAATACGATATTTGAGCATTCGGTCTCCTGAAGGGGGAATAAGGTTGAAGCTGCGGCTATTTTCGCTACTTTTCTTCTGAACGTGACGAGCGCCTATTGCCTCCCCGGAAGGCCAGCAGCAACCGTCAATAAGTAATGCCTGAAGAGGGCGGGTTTAAGAGTGCAAAATGAAACTGTTCCAGAGCTTTTGACCATCGAACATTGACATTTGACTTGACAATATGATCGCAAATATTTCCTACAACCGGATTTTATTACGTACCATCCTGCTGTTTCTTACACTGGGCGTGACCTCTTTTTTCCTGGTAAAAGGCTGGTATCTCTGGGTCGCCCTCATATCGCCATTCCTGATCTACCAGATGGTAGAGTTCTTTCGCTTTCAGAAAAAAACGCACGAAGAGGTGAGCCAGTTTTTGGAGGCCGTTCACTACCGCGATTTTTCCCGCTATTTTGATGTAAAACATGCCTCTGCCGATATTCAGCCCCTGCGCCAGGGATTCAATGAAATCAATACCACGTTCAAAGTCATTTCCAAGGAGAAAGAAACCCAGTACCAATACCTCCAAAAAATTTTGGAGCTGGTGGATACCGGCATCTTATCGTACGAGGTTGAAAGCGGCGAGGTGTTCTGGATGAACGAAACGCTGAAAAAAATGCTGGAGCTACCCTATCTTAAAACAATTCATTCGCTCAGCAAGCGCAATCCGGTGTTGTACGAAGAGCTGCGCACCATTTCGCCAGCCGAAAGCCGCATTGTTTCCATTCAGCTCGAAAAAGCAACGTTCAAGGCCCTGCTGTCGGCTTCCTCTTTTCAGATCAATAACAAAGGCTCCAAGTTAATCGCCTTCCAAAATGTAAACGAGGCCCTGGACGAAACAGAATCGAAGGCCTGGCAGAAACTCCTGAGCGTAATGACCCACGAAATTATGAATTCGGTGGCGCCCATTTCCTCGCTGGCCGAAACACTGAAGAACCGGCTGCAACTGGCCAGCCCTTCGCTCGAAGACGATGCCGTGGAAGACCTGGAGCTTGGCATAGACACGATCAAGCGCCGAAGCGAAGGCCTGTTGAAATTTGCCGAAACCTACCGCAGCCTGAACAAGATCACCAAGCTCAACCTGCAAAAAATTTACGTGCGGGAGTTGTTCGGCAATCTGCACCACCTGATGCAGCCCACCTTTGAGCAGAAAGGCGTGGAACTGGAGATCATTATTAAAAACCCCGAACTGCAAATGCAGGCGGATTTAAGCCTGATGGAACAGGTTTTTATCAATCTTATCGTCAATGCCCTAGAAGCGGTGAAAGAATCAAAGGGTCCGCGGATCATCCTGTCGGCCGATGTCACGCTCGACCGCAAGATTATTTTAAAAGTGGCCGATAATGGGCAGGGCATGCCAGAAGAAGTGATAGACAAAATTTTCATTCCGTTTTTCAGTACCAAAAAAAGCGGCAGCGGTATTGGCCTCAGCCTCTGCAAGCAAATTGTCATGCTTCACAAAGGCACTATCCAGGTTCAATCGAAGGAGGGCAAGGGTACCGTGTTTGTGATGCAGTTTTCCTAAGGTATTTCGCATTTTTGTTGGCCGCAAAAGTTCACCATTGATTTGCTGATCGCCAGTTAGTGGATGCCGGCTTACACCTTTTTTCTTTTGGTTTTATTCGAGAATTACCTGCCCAACGCTGCCCCATTTTTTAAACCGGTGGATGGCTTATAACCTTCCGGTTGCGGCCACTGGTCTTAACTTTGCCGGCATGACCGTTCAGCAACTTCACCATTCCCTGGCAGCCTCCGAGCCGCCGGCCGGCGCCAACGTTTATGTCCAGTCGCTTTGGTACGATGCTAAGGGCGATTGGGAAAAATCGCACAGTCTTATTCAGGATGTAAACAACGATGCTGCGGCCTGGATACATGCCTACCTGCACCGGAAGGAAGGTGATTTGTCGAATGCCGATTACTGGTACCGCCGGGCCGGACGCAAGAGGCCCGACCTTTCGCTGCATGCAGAATGGGAGCAGCTTGCCGAAGCGCTTCTGTGAATCGTCTTTTGCCCAATTCACTTTTGCCGCCACAGCGAAACATTTGTTGGGCATACCTTTCGTTTGGCAAAAAAAACCCATCAACCGACCGAAAAGAATCCCTCAAATCAGCACTGCGCTGTTCCGTGCATGACCAATACAGCTTGATGGCAGTTGGGTATCAGGCAGCAAGCTAGGTTGTTTCAATCCTCTTTTACCCGAGCCGTTTAATAACCATATTCCACCCTCTCTAAAATAGAAAAGGCTGTCCCGTTTTTTCTGGACAGCCTTTTCTAACAAAGGATGTTTTTATTTCGAAACCTGGAACACCTGGGTCAGCAATTCTTTCCCTGACGCTACCCGAACGTAGTACACACCCGCCGGCAATTGGTCCACCGGCAGCGGCAGCACGGTTGCTTGGCCTGCATCAAAAGAGCGGCCGGCAATCCGTTTCACCAAGCGTCCGCTGTTGTCAAAAACTTCCACATCGGCCCGGGCCGACTGGGCCAGCGTTATCCGCAGGTGGCCGGCCGTCCGCATGGGATTTGGCCAAACCTGTACGCTGCTTTTCAAGGTTTGCGGCAACAGGCTGCCGGCCTTTTTCTGCGCCGATTTTGTTTCTTCCGGCTCCAGTTCTTCCAGCACTTCTTCTTCCGTCAGCGTTACGTCGGCATTTGCCGAACGCGATACGGTGAAAGTGCGTTGCAGAGCGAAGGCGGGTGCATACAAAGCGTTTCCAGGCTGGTTAGCTTCCACCACCACCACACCGGTGCCGGTGAGCAAAAGATGGCTTCCCGAGATTTTGGCGCGGCCCGACACAACCTTGTATTGCACCGCCAATCCTGATGATGACGTGCCGTTCAGCGCAATGGGGTCGCTGGTAAGGCTGCGATTGGCCAACTGCGGGAAGTTAATAATTTGGCTTCCGCGGCCCACCGTAAAGCCTCGCTGCACGGCTTTGGCAACGCGGTAATCATCATTGCCGGGCTGATTGGCTTCTATCACCACATTACCCACGCCGGTAATGGTCACTTTGTTGCCTTCCACCCGTACTGGTCCCGAAACCACACGGTAGTAAACCGGCAGACCCGACGAAGCATTGGCAGCGAGCGAAAACGCCGGACTACCGTAGGTTTGATACGACAGTGTGCCGAAGCTTATTTCCTGCTCGGCCTTCCGCACGGTAAACGTGCGGGTTTCAACGGGCGCCGGCATAAACACGCTGTTGCCGTATTGCGAAGCCTCCACGACAACCGTGCCTGCGCCGGTAGCCCTTATTTTATTGCCGGCAATGACAGCCGGACCTGAAATGACTTGGTAAGAAACCGGCAGTCCCGAACTGGCTTTGCCTTTCAGCTCAATCGGTGCGTTGCCAAAGGTGGTGTTGCCGATAGACGGGAAATCAATTGTCTGGCGCTGCGTTGGCTCGCCCGACGATGTCACGGCAAAGATGCGGTACAGCGGGAACGACGGTGTATAAAATTCGTTTCCTTCCTGCGAAGCTTCAATGGTTACCAGTCCGGCGCCGGAAAAGGTCACCACATCGTTTTCGATCACCGCCGGCCCCGAAATGACCCGGTAGCTAACCGGCAAGCTGGCGCTGGAGGTGGCCTTTAAAGTCAATGGCCCGTCACTAAGGCGTCGGTTGGGGATATTGGGAAAGCTGAGCGTTTGGCCACCTTTGCCAATGGTGAAGAGGCGCTGCACCGGCGGCGCCATGTCGTATTCGTCGTTGCCCGGTTGGGTGGCCTCTACCACCACGTTGCCCACACCGGTGATGTTCACCATGTTTTCGTGGATCGTTACCGGGCCCGATATTAGGCGGAAGTAAACCGGAAGGCCGGAGGTTGCGGTGGCGGTAAGTTCAAACACCGGGCTGTTGTAGCCGCGATAAGCCTGCGTACCAAACGAAATGGACTGGTTTTGTTTTCGGTTGACGATTTCCGATACGGTGAAGCTTTGGCGCACCGGTTCGGCTGCGCCGAAATTATCATCGCCATCTTGAGCGGCTTCCACCACCACAATGCCGGCTTCCTTTTGCAGCACCACCGTATTTCCATTTAGCGTGGCCGGCCCGGAGATGATAGAAAAGCGCACCGGCAGGGCAGAACTGGCAACCGCCTCTACCGCAAACGGCTCGTCGGTTGTTTTTTTATTGCGCAGGGTAGCAAATGAAATGGACTGGGCTGCCTTTAAAACCTGGAACCTGATCGTGGCCGGTTCAGCTGTTTCAAACACATCGTTGCCCTCCTGGTCGGCCTCTATCACTACCTCGCCGGCACCGGTTACCGTCACCTGGTTGTCGAGCAAACTGGCAGGGCCCGAAAGCAGCTTGTAGCTGACAGGTAAGCCCGAAGTGGCCGTGGCATTGAGGAGAAAAGGCGGTGCGCCGAATTCCACATCATTGACAATGCCGGTCTTGATCGTTTGCGAACGTTTACCGCCCTGCCGTTCCGCCACCTCAAAGCTCCGGCGCACGATGGCGGCTGGCAGGTAGTCGTCGTTACCGGGCTGCTCAGCTTCAATCAGAACGGTGCCGGCTTCCCCTACTTTCACCATATTGCCTTCGATGGTGGCGCTACCTTCCACTACCCGGAAACTCACCGGAAGGCCCGATGTAGCTTCCGCATCCAGGGAAAAAGGTTCGTCGCCGGCTGTTCGGTCGGCCGGCTGCCGAAAGGAGATGCTTTGTTGGCTTTTCGCCACCTGCAGGCTGATGGTGACTGGTTCGGCAGGCAGAAAGCTGTCGTTGCCGGGTTGGCCCAGTTCCAGCAAAACAACACCGGCACCCGTTATTGTCAATTGATTGTCCGATACGGTGGCAGGGCCCGAAACAACGCGGTAAGTGACCGGCAGTCCGCTTGACGCCGTTGCAGACAAAACCCTGGGCTCATCGCCGAATGTGGCGGCGGCCAGCGAATCGGCGGCGATTGTTTGCGATGCTCTTTCCGCGGTACCGGTTTTTAGCAGCACCAGCGATGTAAAAGGTGCCAGGGCAACGGAGCCGGAGAACTTGCGGTTGCGAGGGTCAACATAGCTGCCGTCTAGCATAATCTTTTTGACCTCTTTGGTGGCATTGTATTCAAAACGCACCTGGTCGTCGGGGTTTATGACCTTCGTACGGCTGGCCTCGTGCAGTTGGATGTTATCAAGCCAGATGGTTCCCTGGTCGCTGAAATCAAATACCAGGCTTGCCGACTGGTCCGATGCCGCAACGAAGTACACTTCGTTTTCGGTGCGGCTGTTTTTTACGATTGAATAATTGATGTCGGTGATGCGGGTATAGGGCGAACCTTTCTGCCGGAGAAAAGTGCCGATGCTTTTGTTGTTGCTGGTGCCTATCATGCTGAAACGCAGCACATAGGTTTTGCCGGCCCGTACATTTCCAACGTCCATTATAATCCAACCCCGGTTATCGGTGGCTTGGTTCAGGGTAATCTGGGCGCTGCCACCATCCAGTTTTTTCGTATTGTTCCATTGCAGGTTGTACGAGCCGGAGTAATAATAGCCATACACATTATAAACGTCTTTGTCGAAGGTGGAATTAATGACTTTGTTGCCGCCGACGGTGCCGTTATTTTTATACACTTCCCATTGCAGGGGCGCATCCTTCGATGCCCCGTCTTTGCCAAAGGCACCCTGCCAGGAGTTGAGGTCATAGGCCTGGATGTACTCATTGTAGTTTTTGCGGTAGGATGTATAAACGGATGTTTTGCGGCTGAAGGGCTGGTTGATATAGTTGCTGTCGGAATTGCCAAACTGCGCAACGTCGTTTTTGATGGACCGTACAAAAATCGAATGCTGAAAATCCTCTTTCGAAAAAAGGATGTTTTGCTTTACGTCAAGACTGCGTATAGGGTTGTTCGGCGACACATTGTCGTGTTGGAAATAAAGCTGTTTTTCATTGTTGTACAGCGTATTGTTGCGCAGTACGCTTTTGCGTGAATTGTGAATATAAATGCCGCTTTCGGAACAATGGGCTACCGTGTTGCCCGTGATCTCCACGTTGGCCGCATTGTCATCAAGATAAATACCGTGGGCATTGCGCTGGTCGGGATAAGAGGTTCCGGCACCGGCACCCAGTCCGTTCAAAACAATATTGTCTTTCACTATCCGGCCGGTATTTTCCGGCGCATTGGCATCATTGTTCCAGGTATAAATGCCGGCGCCATCGTCCTTTACCGTACAAAAATTATCAATGAAATTGTTTTGAATAACCACCTGGTCTCCTTCAAAACGGATGGGAATGTAACCGGTATTTTCTATGACATTTTCGGTGATCCGGTTATTTTTTCCTTTAATGGTCAGGGCCTGGTAGCCCAGGTCGCCGTTTTTTCCCATGCCCGGTATGACCGCTGTATTCCGGAAAGCATTGTTATGAATCGTAAGATTGGCACAGCCAAACTGGGTCGTCACCCCGTTATTATTCATATTCTCAAACACGCAGTCTTCAATCCGCACATCGGTCGTGTAGTTCATAAAAACCGCATTCAACCCGGCATAGCTAAAGCTGCACCCCTCCAACGATATAAACCCGGAGTATAAAAGGCTGATCGCCGTTTCGTTGGCCCCTGTAAATGCCAGATCCAGCAAACTAATATGGCGTTGTTTGGAGATGTCGAGCAATACATCTACCGTGCTGGCGCTTACCCGGGTGTTGGCGGCTGAATAGTTGGTAAAGAAAACCGACAAACGGCGCTGGGTTTTGTCGTAAGCCCATTCGCCATGCTGGTCGAGCGTGCCGATATGGTTTTGAATAAAATAGCCGAAGTTCTTGCTTGGCAGGTACTGCGATGTATTCTGGAAGCTCAAAAAGCCCCCGGAGTGCGAAACCACGGGGCAGCGATCAATGATCCAGCGGTTTTTTCGTATCACCACGTCCGCACCGTTCCAGTTCGGATCCGCCTGCAGGTCGGCATCGTTGATGGAAGTGCTGGTATAGCTGTCGTAATAACGGTATCCGCCACCCGCATCGGTGCTGTTGGGCTTTCTGCCAATGGGGTGCTGGCGATCGTTGATCAGGACAACCGACGGCATTACGTTGAGGGAGTGACCCCAGATTTTGCCGCTTTGCAAGCTAAAATTCGAAAGACGGCTAAACCCGCTGATCACCGGTTTTTCGCCGGATCCAAACGCTGCCAACACAATGGGTTTGCCGGCACTGCCCGAGCGTGGCAGGGTGAGTTTGCCTTCAAACACATCGCCCCTTTTCAGGAATACTGTATCGCCGGGGAGCAAACTGGTAAAAAGAGAATTTAGTTTGGTGACCGACCGCCAGGGAGTGGACGGATTTTGTGCTTCTGCAATGCTCCGGCTGTCGTTGCCAACAGTTGAAGAAAAATAATAATTTGTGGCTTGCACAGAAAGTTGAATCCCTAACAGGACTGTTAGTGTCAATAGTTTCATGTAAGAAGGATGTATTGCTTGTGAAAAACTTAAGGACGGCCAAACTTACTGAAAATCATGCCGACCGTGTCATATACAAAACTGCTCATATGAATCGCTGTTTCAATAATTTGTGCTGCTCCCGCCACTTTGCGGCTATTGAACCTCCCGCTGTTTTTCGATACAAGTTCTTAAAAATGACCCGCCTATCCGTTAACAAAATATTTACTTTATGCGATCCGGCGATTTGTTTGCAAGGCGAAAAAATAATTTTGCCTTAATCGTCGTCAAGGCATGTTTACGACGAAACCCAGTATTCCGGCGTTGAAAAAATGGAGCTGCGAAGCGGCCATAGCTTCCCTCTTCTAGGTGAATCCCTTTAAAAACAGGCTGGTTCGGCGCACCTCACAATATTCGCAGTTCCGCCAAAAAAGCAACCCTGCCCGAAAAAGGAACAGGGTTGCTTTTGAGCGGGGAAGTTTATTTCAAAACCTCAAACGCCGCCGAAAGTTTTTTACCGGGTGCCTGAAGCTCCATAAAATATGTGCCGCTTGCCAGGTCGGCTGTTTCGATCGGTAGCTGCACCGGCAAACCTTTCTCCAACAGGCGGCGGCCATAATTCCTGATCTGCCGTCCGTTGCGGTCGTATAACACCAATACACCCGACACCGTGCTGCTTACTACAATCCGGAGAGTTCCTGATTTTGCAACCGGGTTTGGATAAACCTGCATCCTCTCTCCCTCTTCTACCGTCATCAGTGTTTTTTCCGGCATCGCGTTCACCCTCATCGTCAACTTCGAATTGCTGCCGAGGCTTACCGTAAAGCTGCGCTGAAGGGTAAAGGCGGCGTTGAAGTTTTCGTTCCCTGCCTGGGTTGCTTCTATCGTTACGGTTCCTGTGCCACCGGTGAGTGTCACCACGTTACCGGCAACGGCTGCCGGCCCGGAAACCACCCGGTAGCTAACCGGCAATCCGCTCGTCACGGTTGCTGTCAGCGCAAACGGCGCGTCGTTGGTTGTTTTTGGCCCCGGCGCCACAAATGTCATTGTTTGGCTGCCCTTGCCCACTGTAAAGCTCCGTTGTACCGGTGCAGCCGGATTGTAATTGGCGTCTCCGGGCTGGCTGGCCTCAATGATTGCCACGCCCACACCAGTGATCGTCACCACTCCGCCCGAAATCGTCACCGGCCCACTCACCACCCGGTACGTTACCGGGAAACCGGATGATGATGTCGCAGTCAACGCAAACGGCGGGCTTGTGTAAGTTTTATAGGCCAGCGTACCGAACGTAATGGTTTGGTTGATCTTGGCGGCACCCGGATTGACCACGGTAAACGTTTGCTGCACAACAGCGGCTGGATTGTAGTTGACCGAACCGGGTTGTGATGCCTCCATCACTACCGTTCCGGCGACACCGGTTAGCGTCACGGTTTGGCCCGAAACACTGGCCGGTCCTGAAACAACGCGGTAGGCAACCGGCAGGCCCGAAGAAGCCGTAGCCGTAAGGGCAAATGGCGGATCTGTGCTCACCTTATTACTTAAAGTAGTAAAGCTGATGGTTTGATTGCCTTTAGCAACATTGAAGCTTTGCCGGACCGGGGTAGCCGGGTGCACCGAGGAATTGCCATCCTGGAAGGCTTCCACCGTTACGCTGCCAGCACCCGTCAGCGTCACCTTGTTGTCCCATATCGAAGCCGGCCCGGCCACTACCCTGAAGCTGATGGGCAGGCCGGATGTGGAGGTTGCCGAAACCGCAAATGGCAGGTCGCCGAAAGTACGGCCGGCCAGCGGGTCGAATGTAATGGTCTGCTGTTGGCGTACCGGCGAGGTGGTGCTGGTAGTGACGCTAAAAGTCCGGTTAACCGAAACCGCAGCGTTGAAATTTTCATTCCCGCTCTGCGAAGCTTCAATTGTCACGGAGCCGGCTCCGGTAACAGTTACCATGTTGCCGGCCACAGTTGCGGGCCCGGATACGACACGGAAACTGACCGGCAGGTTCGACGAGGCTGCTGCCGAAAGGGCAAACGGTGGGTCAGTGGTGGATCTATTGCCGGGCAGGCTGAAGGAGATGGTCTGGCTGCCCTTTCCAATGGAAAAACTGCGTTGCACGGGTGTGGCCGGGTGGAAGTTGGCATCACCCTGCTGGCTGGCCTCAATAGTGACGGCTCCCACGCCAACGATGGTCACAGTGTTGCCGGAGATGGCGACAGGGCCGCTTACAACACGGTAGGCCACCGGCAGTCCGCTCGATGCAGTTCCCGTTAGGTCAAAGGCCGGGCTGTTGTAAGCTTTATATCCCAACGTTCCAAATGTGATCGTCTGGGCCGATCTGGTCAGGTTGTTCACATGAAAGCTTTGCCTTACCGGCGATGCGGCCAGATAGTTTTCATTTCCGACTTGCCTTGCTTCAATGGTCACGAGGCCCGTTCCGGTTAAGGTCACTGTGTTGCCCGAAATGGTCGCTGGTCCTGATACCACCACAAAATTTACCGGCAGGCTTGCAGAGCTGCTGGCCGAAATGGCGAAGGCAGGATCGCCCGCTTTCTTAGCAGGCAGGCTGCCAAAGCTGATGGTCTGAGCCGCCTTGGCCACCACAAAGCTATGCGTGACCACGGGGGCTTCTGCAAAGCTTTCATTGCCTGGCTGACTGGCCTCCACCGTTACTGTACCGGCGCCTGTTAGCTGCACCGTGTTGCCAGTCACTTGTCCGGGCCCTGAAACAACCCGGAAGCCCACCGCTAATCCAGACGAAGCACTGGCGGTAAGCATTACCGGCTGCTCGCCAAAAACATAATTGGTTGGCGCCGTAAAGGTGATGGTTTGCGTGGCTTTTTCAACGGCAAAACTTTGCGTCACGGGAGTGGCCGCTTCATACCCCTCGGATCCCGGTTGCGAAGCTTCGACCACGACCGTACCGGCAACGCCAGTCAATGATATCGTAACACCGTTCACGAGAGCTGGTCCGGAAACAACGCGGTAAACAACCGGCAGGCCACTCGACGCCGTCGCCGTTAATGCAAAGGACAGGTCATTCGTCCGCTTCGGAGCTAGTGGCGCAAAGCTGATCACCTGTGGCTGTTTTGGCGAATTAGTTACGTTAAAGCTCCGGAGAACGGCAGATGCGGCGGTGTAATTCGCATTACCATCTTGTGTCGCTTCAATTGTGATGGTGCCTGCCCCGGTAAGCGTGAGCAGATTACCCGACAGCGTGGCCGGACCGGCCGCCACGCGGAAGCTGACTGGCAGCGCTGATGATGCTGTGGCGGTCAATGAGAACGGCAGATCAGCGGTAGTTTTATCGGCCAGTGTGCCGAAGGAAATGACTTGTGCCGCCTTTGCTACTTCAATCGTTTGTTGTACGGATGCCGGCAGATGGTTGTCATTGCCGCTCACCGAGGCTTCTACTACGATGCTGCCTGCTCCAATCAAACTGATGATATTTCCGACGATGCTGCCCGGCCCTGAACTTACTGCAAAGCTGACTGGCAGTCCGGAACTGGCGGTGGCAGATAGTGTAACCGGCGCATCGCCAAAAACGCTTGGCGCAACCGGGTTGAAACTGATGCTTTGCGTGGCTTTGGCGACAACAAATTGCTGGCTCACCGGCGGTGCCTGGTTGAAGGTTTCGTTTCCGCCTTG
>CBDUBQ010000031.1:0-72373 GCA_965365435.1 uncultured Flavisolibacter sp. | reverse complement strand
TTTTTCTTTTTATGGGTGAATTCCTCTATTTTTGCGCCTCCAAATTCTGTATGTCAAAACAGCCATTAATTAAGCAGGACGGCGTTATTGTTGAAGCATTATCAAATGCCATGTTCCGGGTGAAGCTCGAAAATGGCCACGAAATTCTGGCAACGATTTCCGGAAAGATGAGGATGCACTACATACGGATTTTGCCGGGCGACAAGGTGGGAGTGGAAATGAGCCCGTATGATTTGTCGAGGGGAAGAATCATTTTCCGGTACAAATAGCTATTAGTGGATAGCTGTTAGCTGTTAGAAAAACAAACAACTATTATTTGCACTGCTAAAGGCTGAAAGCCAATAGCTAAAAGCTAAAAAGACTATGAAAGTTAGAGCATCCATCAAAAAAAGAAGCGCCGATTGCAAAATCGTTCGCCGCAAGGGCAAGCTTTATGTGATCAACAAAAAGAACCCCCGTTATAAGCAAAGACAAGGATAAGAAGCTGTGAGCCGTGAGCCATGAGCGATGAGCAAAAAAGCTCAGGGCTCAACGCTCAAAGCTCAAAGCTGTTTAAAATTCAAACGTAAAACAGTAAATAAAATATGGCTCGTATTGCCGGCGTTGACTTACCAAAAAATAAAAGAGGCGAAATCGGTCTGACCTACATCTTCGGTATCGGACCGGCCACGGCCCGTTACATTCTGGACAAGCACAATATTGACAGAAGCAAGAAAGTGCATGAGTGGAATGACGATGAACTGGCCCACATCCGCGGCACCATCACAGATGAGCTGAAAGTGGAAGGCGCCCTTCGTTCCGAAGTGCAAATGAATATTAAGCGTTTGCTGGATATTGCCTGCTACCGCGGCCTTCGCCACCGGAAAGGATTGCCGGTGAGAGGCCAGCGTACCAAAACCAATAGCCGCACCCGTAAGGGCAAGCGTAAAACGGTTGCTGGTAAAAAGAAGGCTCCGAAGAAATAAGAAGGTCAGCTACGAGCTGTTAGCCATGAGCTGTGAGCCTTTTGGGCTCAAGGCTTATGGCTCATGGCTCGCGGCTTTTTTAGGCACCAGATAAACACCATCTCAACTACGGATACGCGGTGCACGTGGAGGGTTGAGGAGGGTTCCGCCAGCGGCGGGATTAGTGAATAACAACAAAGATTACCTACAAGTATCATGGCAAAAGCACAAAACAGCGCAAAGGCCGCTGCTAAAAAAAGAATTGTAAAGGTGGATGCCTACGGCGACGCCCACATTAACGCAACGTTCAACAACATCATCATCTCCCTCACCAACAAGCAGGGCCAGGTTATTTCCTGGTCAAGCGCCGGTAAAATGGGCTTTAAGGGTTCGAAAAAGAACACGCCTTACGCCGCCCAGATGGCATCGAGCGATGCGGCAAAAGTGGCCATAGACGCCGGTGTAAAAAGAGTGGATGTGTTTGTAAAAGGCCCTGGTGCCGGCCGCGAAAGCGCTATCCGTGCACTGGCGCAGTCGGGCATTGAAGTCACCTCTATTAAAGATGTGACACCCCTGCCGCACAACGGCTGCCGTCCGCCGAAGAAGAGAAGAGTTTAATAGATGATGACGGTTGACCAATGACGGATGACAGTATTCAGGTACACCACCGTCATTTGTCATCTACCATCTGTCAACCGTCGCAACATATTGAGCCAACTTGGTTTCATTTACTAAAAGGGTGCTTCATTAATTTTTACCGCTTTCAACGATGAACGCACCGGTTTTTAAAAAGCGGAAATGAAATAAACAATATGGCACGTTACAATGGTCCCAAGACCAAAATCTCCCGCATTTTTGGGGAGCCCATCCTGGGCAATGGCAAATGGTTAGGCAAAAATTCTAACCCTCCCGGTCAGCATGGTGCACAGCGCAAGCGCAAGACGCTTGGCGAATACGCTCTGCAGCTTCGCGAGAAGCAAAAAGCGAAATACACCTACGGTGTGCTGGAAAAGCAGTTCCGCAAAACGTTTGAAGAGGCCTCCCGCCGCAAAGGTGTTACCGGCGAAAACCTGATTAAATTACTGGAAGCCCGTTTGGACAATACAGTCTATCGCATGGGCATTGCGCCCAGCCGTCCGGCCGCCCGCCAACTGGTAAGCCACAAACACGTAACCGTGAATGGTGAAGTGGTAAACATTCCTTCTTTTCAGCTGAAGCCCGGCGATATTGTTGGCCTGCGTGAAAAAGCAAAGGACAACACTGCCATTACCAGCCATGTTCGTGGCCGCAACCCTAAGTTCACCTGGGTTGACTATAACGAAACGGAAATGCAGGGCACCTTCATTACTTATCCTGAGCGTGAAGCTGTTCCGGAAAACATCAAGGAGCAACTGATCGTGGAACTGTATTCTAAGTAAGCTGTCAGCTTTTAGCGATCGGCCGTTAGCAGAGAAAAAGCTAATGGTTAATCGCCAAAGGCTAAATGCTTTTCATCAAACACTTAAAATCTGAAATAACTAATGGCCATTTTAAATTTTCAGAAGCCCGACAAAATCGTTCTTCAAAAAGTAACCGACTTCGAAGCGCAATTCGAATTTCGCCCGCTGGAGCCAGGTTATGGCGTTACCATCGGCAATGCCCTGCGCCGGGTGCTCCTTTCGTCGCTGGAAGGTTATGCCATCGTGGGCGTACGTATTGAAGGTGTGGACCACGAGTTTGCCACGATCAAAGGCGTTTCTGAAGACGTAGTGGAGATCATTCTAAACCTGAAGCAGGTACGCCTGAAGAAAGTGGTTGACCACGACGTACAAACAGAGAAAATTTCTCTTTCCATAAAAAACCGCGGTGAGCTCACCGCCGGTATGCTGGCAGAAGGCACTCAGTCGTTCCAGATCATGAACCCCGAGTTGCTGATTTGCACGCTGGATCCTTCCACCACGCTCGACATTGAGCTTTCCATCGGCAAGGGCCGTGGCTATGTGCCGGCCGAGGAAAACAAACCAAAAGATGCCCCGTTGGGTTATATCCCGGTGGATGCCATTTACACGCCCATCAAGAATGTAAAATACACGATTGAGAACACCCGTGTGGAGCAGCGCACCGACTATGAGAAGCTGCTGATGGAAGTGACCACGGACGGCACCATTCACCCCGAAGAAGCGGTGAAACAAGCCAGCCGCATCCTGATCCAGCACCTGATGATCATCACCGACGAAAACATCACTTTCGATACCAAAGAAGAGAAGAAAGAAGATATCGTTGATGAACAAACGCTGCAACTGCGCAAGGTGTTGAAAACACCGCTGGAAGACCTGGATCTGTCGGTTCGTGCCTTCAACTGTCTGAAAGCTGCCAAGATCAACTCCCTGAGCGAACTGGTTCAGTACGAGCAGGAGGACCTGATGAAGTTTCGCAACTTCGGCCAGAAGTCGCTGAGCGAAATTGAGCAGGTGTTGCACGAAAGAGGCCTGCACTTTGGCATGGACTTGAGCAAGCTGGGTGTGGATAAAGATGATTTCTAAGCCCCTGTCCCCGAAAGGGAGACTTAGGTGGGAGAAACTTTTTTTACCCAATTAGTTCTTTACATAAAAATTTTGCCCCTCAACCCTTTTGGGTTCTAAAACTCCCCTTTAGGGTTGGAGGCTGTAGGCTGCAAGTCCTTGACACGGTGCAGCCGAATGATTGTCAAAAAGGGAAGTGATTGTGGCAGTAGTATGAACTACAAGCCACAAACCACCAACCACAAACTAAAATGTCATGCGTCACGGAGACAAAATCAACAACCTCGGTCGTAAAAAAGCGCACCGCGATGCGTTGTTAAGCAACCTGACTTGTGCTCTTATTCAGCACAAGCGAATCGTTACCACATTGGCCAAGGCAAAAGCACTGCGTGTGTATGCCGAGCCGCTGATCACCAAGGCAAAGAAAAACGAAACCCACCAGCGTCGTGTGGTGTTTTCGTACCTGAACGACAAAGCTGCCGTTACGGAGCTGTTCAGCACCATTGCCGAAAAGATCGCTGGTCGTCCCGGTGGTTACACCCGCATCATCAAGCTTGGTACCCGTACCGGCGATAACGCGGAAATGGCCCTAATCGAACTGGTTGACTTCAACGAAGTGTACGGTAAAGAAAAAACCGAAAAGAAAGAAGGTGCAAAACGTACGCGTCGTGCCGGTGGCCGCCGCAAAACAGAAGGTGCGCCTGCAGCCGAAGCCGCCACAACCGAAACACCTGTTTCGAACGGAGCACCGGCCGCCGAAGCCACACCGGAAGCAACCGAGCAGCAACCCAGCTAATGATTGCAATTTCTAATACAAAGGCATTCCGCATCGGCGGGATGCCTTTTTTCTTTTCAGGGCGTGCCGGTATCAGGGCCTGGCAAGAACCTGGTAAGACGACGCCGAATCGGGCCGGAAATAAGACCGGTTTAACGAGTTGTATGGGAGCAGTTCAAAGCTGCTGATCAAAGTCGTGCTATCGGGCCGCAGCCGCCAGGCTATCGCTTTCGGATCGGCTACCACAAATGTTCGTTGAGGTTCTTCGCCCTGCAACGCCGACGCCAGGAGGCTTTCTTCAGGAACGGCCCAGGTCAGCAGCAAATCTTTTTTGAGAGCTGCCATTTCCGGCACAATGGCTTTGCTGATTTTTTCCTGCTTCATGGTCAACAGCGTAGATTGAAGCCATTCTTGGCGGGCTACCCACTTCGGCGCAACCAATCCAATGGCCGTGAGCCGTAAAAGGATAACAGCACACATTACCACTAACTCGGTACGCGGCGCCATTTTTGGCAAAACGAAATAGACAAAAGGCGCTGTTAATATGATCGTGGCAGGCATCAATTCGCTTTCTGTATAAAACGGCGTGAAGTCGGTAAAGGTGAGGCAAATGGCCGCCAGGTAAAGCAATAAATACCCTGCCGTCAGCAGCAGCAGCCACCACTCTTTGTTACGCCACAGAGCCACCATCCCGGTGGCAAAAATGACCAGCGCCGGCCAGTACTGCGTCACCATTCTTTTTCCGATTTCGGCGGCGAGCGGCGAACGAAAAGCGTTGATAAAACGGCTAAGGCTAACCGATTTTATTCCCTGCAATTTTTCACCATCGTAGGCACTGGAACCGCCGCTGCTCCAATACAATTTTGACAGGGCAAGCAGGAGCAGAATGACCGAGAGAAAAAAGGTGTATTTCCGCGAATAAGGCCAGTCGTTTTTGCTGATAAAAAACAGCCACAGGTAAGAGGCCGGAATAAGAATCAGGGGATGGGTGTACAGCGTGAAAAACGAAAGCAGCAGAAAAAGCAACAAGTGCAACGCTAGGGGAAGATGCCCTTTACTATTCGTCAGGCTAAAACCAAACTGCAGGAACATCCACGCCGTGCCCTGGTGCACTTCGTTATTCATCCAAAACCAGGTGTCGCTGACAAACAGGAGAAAGTAGAAACTCATGAGTACCGCCAGTTCTTTTTGGCGAAAGCGGTAAAGCAACAGCAGCACCGTGGCCAGATAGAACAGGGGGAAAGAAATGGAGTAGAGTACCACAACCGCCTGCAACGGAAGTTTA
Organism: uncultured Flavisolibacter sp.; assembly: GCA_965365435.1. GTDB lineage: Bacteria > Bacteroidota > Bacteroidia > Chitinophagales > Chitinophagaceae > Flavisolibacter. The sequence continues at coordinate 66,868 of CBDUBQ010000031.1, read as the reverse complement.
ATGGCCGCGGCCAGCCATGGCACGCCTTGCGTAACAAACGAGCCATACCGGTGCTCCTGAATTTGCAGGCTGCCGGTATTGATAATGCGGAACAAAATGAAAGAAGCGTCGGCAAAAAGCACCCGTTCAAACGCAAAAACGGCGGCGGCCACTAAAAACAGAATAAATAAACCAGTGATAAGCCTATTCGTGGTCAGGAACATAAAGGAAAGATAACCGTTGCCCTAACATACACGTGCTGAAATATTTTTACAGCCAGCGTTCGCTCTTTTGTTTTTTAGCCTCTATATTGGCGCTCTAAAACTATCCGCTAATGAGAATTTCCTTTCTTTTCACAGGCCTCCTGTGTTCGTTTTTTGCGTTTGCCGGCCCCGGCGATGATTCCACCAAACTGATTATGGAACAATTGCGAATGCTTGATTCCATTGAATCGAAACTCAATTACAAAACCGGCACCATTACACTCGAAAACGGGTTGGCCACGATCAATATTAAGCCGGGCTACAAATTTCTGGATGCCGCCGACACCCGCTATGTGCTGGAAGACCTTTGGGGTAACCTGAAAGGCCAAACCGCGATGGGGATGATTCTGCCGGCCGACGCACAAGCTTCGGTGGCCGATTATGCCTTTATTGTGGAATATAGCGCCATGGGTTATGTAAAGGACAGCGATGCCGACGAAATCAACTATGATGATTTGCTGAAGCAGCTAAAAGAGGACAGCCAGAAAGACAACGAAGAACGCCGCAAAGCCGGTTTGGCCACCATGGACCTCGTTGGCTGGGCCACCAAGCCATCGTACGACAAAGAACGGAAGATCCTGTACTGGGCGAAAGAATTTAAGGTGCAGGATTCGGAAGAGAATACGCTCAACTACGACATCCGCATTTTGGGCCGCAAAGGCGTGCTGGTGTTGCAGGCAGTGTCGGGCATCAGCCAGTTGGATAGCGTAAAGCAAAACAGCAGTAATATCCTTAGCATGGTATCGTTCAACAGTGGCCATCGCTACCAGGATTTTGACTCGAAAGTGGACGATGTGGCAGCCTGGACCATTGGCGGGCTGGTGGCCGGCAAGGTGCTGGCGAAGGCCGGCATTCTGGCGCTGCTGCTGAAAAACATCAAGCTGGTGATCCTGGCCCTGGCGGGCCTGGGCGGCGGCATCTGGCGCTTTATCAAAGGAAAAAAGAAAGATGCCGAAGAAAGCCTTCCAACAGCGGAGCCGGCGACTACACAGGAAACGCAGGTATAAGATTGTGCAAAATAGAAAAGAACGAAGCCCCGCATATGACGGGGCTTCCCTATTTTTGCGCAATTTGTTTTAAAAAATGACCCAACAAAAACAAGCTGTACTGGTGCTGGAAGACGGCACTACCTGCTACGGACAGGCCTTTGGCGCTATTGGCACCACCGGCGGCGAAATTTGCTTCAACACCGGCATGACCGGCTACCAGGAGATTTTTACCGATCCCAGTTATTACGGCCAGGTGCTGATCATGAACAATGTTCATATTGGCAACTATGGCGTAAAGGACGAAGACACCGAAAGCGATAGCATTAAAATTAAAGGGTTGATCGGCCGTAATCTCGAAGAGCTGTTTTCGCGCCGGCAGGCAAAAGGTTCGCTCGATGAGTACCTGAAAAAGCAAAACATTGTTGCCATTGAAGGCGTGGATACACGAGCCCTGGTGGCGCATATCCGCAGCAAAGGCGCCATGAACTGCCTTATTTCGTCCGAAATACTGGATGCGGAAGAACTAAAGAAAAAACTGGCCGAAGTGCCCAACATGGATGGCCTGGAGCTGGCGTCTATTGTTAGCACCAATGTGGCTTACGAGCTTGGCGACGCGGCTTCGCCGGTAAAAGTGGCGGTGCTGGATTACGGCACCAAGCGTAATATTTTGAACTGCATGGTAGAGCGTGGCGCCCATGTAAAAGTATTCCCCGCCAAAACGCCCGTGGAAGAGTTAAAAGCATTTAATCCTACCGGTTATTTTATTTCCAACGGTCCCGGCGACCCGGCAGCCATGCCGTATGCGGTGGAGACCGTGAAGCGTATTTTGCAGGAAGAAAAGCCAACTTTTGGTATTTGCCTCGGCCACCAGTTGCTGGCGCTGGCCAACGATATTCCCACCTTTAAAATGCACCACGGACACCGCGGTATGAACCACCCGGTAAAAAACCTGCTGACCGGACGCTGCGAGATCACTACCCAGAATCATGGTTTCGGCGTAGATCCGGAGGCCGTGCGCAAAGCTGATCATATTGAGATCACACATGTGAACCTCAATGACGAATCCATCGAAGGCATTAAGGTAAAAGGCAAGCCGGCTTTTTCAGTGCAGTATCACCCCGAAAGCACCCCGGGCCCACACGACAGCCGCTACCTTTTCGATGATTTTATTCAGTTGATCAAAGAACACGTGAACACAAATTAGTAGCGCATTTCCGCGGATGAAGTTCAACGATGGATTGACCGCTGGCGCCTTCATTCGTTCGATAAAAAGTGAACCAGCAACGGTTCACTTTTTAGTTTACACATTGGGGTAAATTGGTGTAAGTAACAACCGATGGTACCAGAACTTGAAACGGAAAGAATGCTGCTTCAGGAGATAAAACCAGAAGACCAGGCCTTTATTTTCGATGGGTTGAGCCATCCGCAGGTTATTCCGTTTTACGGCGTACAGTACACAACGCTGGCGGCTACCGGTGCGCAAATGGACTGGTACCGGCAAATGGTGCAGGAAGGTACTGGCCTGCCATGGAAGATGGTGCTGAAAGAAACAGCGGAGAAGATTGGCGTCATCAGCATATATCATTACAAGCCCGAACACAAAAAAGCCGAGATTGGTTTTTGATTGTTGCCGCAATACTGGAACAAAGGTTTTGCACGGGAAGCCCTGTTAGCAGTTATGGATTACTGGAAGAATGAAAAAAGCCTGCACCGGCTGGAAGCGTTTGTGGAGGAAGGCAACAAGGCCAGCAGCCGGTTGCTGGAAAAAGCCGGGTTTCGGTACGAAGGGATGATGCAGGATTGTGAGATAAAAGATGGCCGTTTTATCAGCCTTCTGATCTATGCCATCATCTTTGACTCCGGCAGCAAATAAATTCGTGCTAATCCTCCGATAATTCCTGTAATTCGTGCAAAAATTTGTGTTGACATGAAGATTGCTATCATCAACGGTCCCAACCTCAATTTGCTGGGTAAGCGGGAGCCCGAAATTTACGGCAGCGAAACGTTTGAAGGCTATCTGCTAGAACTAAAGGCAAAACACCTGGCCATCGAATTCAGCTATTTCCAAAGCAATGTGGAAGGCGAATTGATCAACGAACTGCAAAGGGTGGGCTTTGAATACGATGGCATCATCATGAATCCCGGCGGCTATACCCACACCTCGGTTGCTATTGGCGATGCCATTGCGGCGATCAAGGCACCGGTGGTGGAAGTGCATATCTCCAACGTGCATGCAAGGGAAGAGTTTCGCAAACTGTCGCATGTTTCCGGAAAATCTGTGGGCAGCATTATTGGGCTGGGCCTGAAAGGTTATGAGCTGGCTTTGCTGTTTCTGCTGAAATAAGCGCCGCAGCCGTTTTGCCAATGTCTTTGCTGATCTTTTCAACAAACCGCAACTGCTCGGCCAGCAACACATCGTCGTCGGCCGCTTCGGGCTTATTCAGGGTGTCTTCGGGCAGCGGAAGGAATTCTTCGCTACCGAGCTTTCTCCTGCTTTCATCCAGCTTATTGTAAGCCTTCCTGGCAATTTGCAGCAACTCCGCCGGGTAGCCCTGCCGGTCTTTGGTAAGCAGGGTAGTGGCCATGTTGGCAATGTTGGAAAAAAACAGGTGGTTCAACACTACAAACTGCTGCAATTGCGAGGTGGAGGTTTGTTTACTCTTGGGTTCGGACAACATGCGCTGAAAAGCAGCCGCCAGGTTGGCCGAATGGAGGTACACCTCTTTCCGCGCCACCTTGTATTCAATGAGGCTTACCTGGTGGCCTGCCAGGGCTTTCATGATTTTTTGCAGGTACAGCATATTGGCTTTTACAATGTCGGCCATGTACTGTTTCAGTTGCTCCCGCTCCCAGTTTGGAAATAAAAAGTAGCTGGCCGAAAATGCAATGGCGCAGCCGATAAATGTGTCCATGATACGTTCGGCTGCAATGGCCTTGAACTCGCTGCCGATAAACGAAAACACGATAAATACATAAGGTGTCACACACATCACCATCGCCAGGTAGTTGAGCCGCATAAAGGTGTAAGTGCCCAGCATAAACAGCACCATGATGGCAAAGCGCACAGTTGTGTTTTCAATCAAGAGCAGAATACCCACACCAATGGCGGCACCGAGCAGGGTGCCCACAATCCGTTCAATATTGCGTTGCTTGGTGAGACTGAAAGCCGGCTTGATGATGAAGGCAATGGTAAGCAGTATCCAGTAGCTGTGTTTGCCGGCAGGCATCACCAGCGTCGCCAGGTAACCTACCAGGCAGGCCGAAGCCACCCGCAGGGCATGGCGGAAGGCCGACGACTGCATGTTCAGGTTGTTGTAAAAAATCTTTGGATCAAGCGGTTGGTGCGTCACAAAATGCGAGTGGTCAACGCCGGTTTTATTCCGTTGCAGGTCGGCTGCAAAATACTGCCCGATGGTGTCGAGGTCATTGAGCAGGTTCCGGATGTTTACCAGGATTTTTACCAACACCAGCTTGTGCGTAGCCTCAACGGCCGGCAGGGCATCTATTTCTTTTTTTAACTGCCGTATTTCACCAATATAGTCGAAGCCGCGACGGAAAGCTGAGTTGGTTTGCACCGCAATTCCCATAGCATGCAACTCGTCCACGATTTTTTTCAGGCTTTGGTGAAAGAGCCTCAGAATACCGCTGCTTTCATAAGTCTCCCGCAGCAGCCGGTAGTCGTAATAAGCAGCGGTGATGTCTTCAAAAAGGTCCACGGTTTCGATAAAAGCAAATACCAGCCGGCGGCTTTGATCGGTTGTTTCCTCCACAATCTGCCGCGTTTTAAAGAACACTTCCCGTACCAGGTCCTGTTTTTCGTTGACGATCACATGCTGCGCTACCAGCCGTTTGTAATCGGTTTCCAGGTTGGTGGCCGGGTTGTAAAAATCGGCACGGATGGAAAGATAGTTGGCCACTTCGCGAATGCATTCGCCAAGGGCCCGCTGTGCATTGCGGTAAGGACGGATGCGGTAGAGCGAAAGGCTCAGCAAAAGATAAAACACGCCGCCGGCCAGGATCAGCCCTGCATGGGAAAAAATGTCGGCTCTCTGTACCGGGTTGTCCATCGTCAGGATCATCACCAGCACTGCGGCGCTGCCCACGGCAGTGGCCCTTTGGCCATATACCACAAACATGGAAAAGAAAAAACTAACGGCCACAATCTCGATGCCCATAAGAATGACACTGGTACGGGCAAGGGCCGTGATCACCGCAATAATAAACGCAAAGGCAATGCAAAAAAGCATGCTGTTTCGCTTATTCAGGATAGGCCCCGGCGCATCTACCAGGCTGACACACATGGCGCCGAGGGCGATGGTCAGGCCGGTTTGAAAATGATTGGTGAAAGAACCGATCAGCGCCGGCAGCAAAATGGCAATGGTGGCCCGCAGCCCGTCGGCAAACGCCTGGCTGTAAAAAAAGTATTGTACCTCTTTCACATTTTTCTGAATCAACAAATCCTTTCCTGTCATCGTGCCTCCATTGAGCCCCTACCGGTTTGAAAATACCGGATGTTATAAAAGTGACAAAGGTAGCGATTGGGCCTGTGGGCGGCAGTGTGAGAACGGTTAAGAGTTTCGGGCGTTGATTGTGTTTGAGGATTTTTTTGTTGGAGAATGGGCGACTTCAAATGGTATGACACCGGTGGATCACAATTGGTTGAACTGGAGTGTGGATGTAGCAGGGAAGAAGAATGGATAAGCATTTGGTTGCATCACCGGTACCTTCTTTATTTGCGATCTGTCCTTTACTGTACAACCTGGTCGCCTTGTCATCCCGGGGAGGGGGGGGATCTGTGGGTAGTGTTCTAACAATTGATGGTGGAGTTTCGTACTGGTGTTGACCTTTCCATTTGATGCAGTCAACAGATCCTTTGTTCCTCGCGATGACAAGCCAGAGGCTGCAGGATAGCAGATGGGTTGATGTGAGACGAGGCTCGTGCAGAAAGTGAAAAAAAAGAGCTGATATGTTATCCTTCGCTGCGCTTTCCCTGCGCCGCTGCGTCGCTGCGAGAAAAAAGCCCAACAGTGATCAGAACCCCGAACGGTGCGTCGCAACAGACGATCCATCGTTATTCTGTCGCTGGTCACCAAAAAGAAAAAGGACACATCGCCGATGTGCCCTTTTTCTGAAGCTTGATTCCGTATTTTTTCTTTCCAACGAACGCTTACTTCTTCTTTTCCTTTTCCGCTTTTTTCTTCAGGTAATCTTTATCGGCAGCCACACCCTGCACATCATCCAGCCTGGCCACATACAGGCTGCGGCCGTGGGTGCCCAGCACAATTTCGTTGTCGCGTTCCTGGATGGCAATGTCGTGCACCGGCACCGATTTGGGCATGCCGCCGTTCCAAAGCATAAAACTTTGTCCCCGGTCGAAGCTGACGTACACGCCACCATCGGTTCCCACGTATAGAATGTTTTCATTCTTTGGGTCTTCCCGCACCACGTTTATTGGTTCCAGCGGTAGGTCGCGGCCCAGTTGTTTCCAGGTGGCGCCGTAGTCTTCGCTCACATACAGGTAAGGCGCAAAATCATCGAAGCGGTAACCGTTCAGCGAAGCGTAAACCCTTGCCTCTTTATAACGCGACGCCACCAGGCGGCTTACCCAAAGGCCGGCAGACAATGGTGCATCGGTCACCTTGGCCGGCTTGTTGTTCACCAGCGCCCAGGTATAGCCGCCGTCTTTTGTCAGTTGAATATTGCCATCATCGGTACCGGCATAAATAAGCCCGAAACGCAGCGGCGATTCGGTGATGGTGGTGATGGTACCATACGGCACATTGCCGCCTTTATCGCCGCGGGTCAGGTCGCCAAGGCTTACCATGCTGTCGCCACGGTTCATGGAGCGGAAAAAATTATTGCCGCCGAAATAAACAATGTCCTGGTTGTGGGGCGACAGCAGAATCGGTGCCTGCCAGTTGAAGCGGTACGGCTTCTCGCCCATGGTGTGCGGCGGCTTGATAAACCGTGATGATTGACGGCCCGGCTGGTTGCGGTTGGTGCGGAGATAGTTGCCAAACTGCGATCCCAGGTAAGTGGTCACGTTATCGCGTTTGTCCACCTGCACCTGCATGCCATCGCCGCCGCCAAGGCGTTTAAACGGGTAGCTGCCCTCGGTGAGCCAGTCGGCGGTTTCGCGGTTGTTGGACGGGCCATACCAAACGCCGTTGTCCTGCAGGCCGCCGTAAATATTGTACGGCCTGTCGTTGTCCACCGTAATGGCATAATACTGGCCAACGGCCGGAGTGTTGGCCAGAAACCAGTTTTCGCCATCGTCGTAGGTAATGTTTACACCGCCGTCGTTGCCATTGATGAAGTGCGAGTCTTTTTTCGGGTTGATCCAAAGCGCATGGTGGTCGGAATGCACATTGGGCTTGTCGAGCCGCTTCCAGGTTTTACCGCCGTCGGTGGACAGAATGGCGTTAAGTCCCAGCGCATACACTTTGTCGGGGTTATAGGGCGACACATACACCTTTGAAAAAAAGTAGGCATAGGACATGTTGCCCGGCACATCTTTCTCGTGGGTTTTGCGCCAGGTTTGCCCGCCGTTATCGCTGCGGTAAATTTCCACGCCAATGGGGTTCGACTCAAAGCCGGTATTGACGTTAAAATAGTCGTATAAAGCGATTGGCTTCAGTGCACCCGATGCCACCATCTCTTTTATCTGTTTACCGGTATAGCGCCCCTGCAAGCGGTTGCGTTTTAGCAGGGTATCAATCTTGCGCTCTTCCAGGCGGGCAAACTGCTCTTTGCTCAGGTTGTTCAGCTCTGCCAGCGCATAAGAGGCCGTGTCTCTCCTTGCCGTATCGGGCTTGTCTTTTTGGTTGTCGAGAATGGCATAAACGACCTGCGGGTTTTTGGCGTGCACCGCCAGGCCAAGGCGGCCAAGGCGGTCGTGCTGCGGAAAGCCCGTGTTGCCTTTTGTGATGTTGCTCCAGGTATTGCCGCCATCGGTGCTTTTGTAAATGGCGGTGGTGGCGCCATCACCCTTAAAATCCCAGGCCGAACGGATGCGGTGCCACACGGCCGCATACAGTTCCTGCGGGTTTTGCGGGTTCATGTCGAGGTCCACAGCGCCGGTGTTTTCATCCACATAAAGTGTTTTCTTCCAGGTGCGGCCGCCGTCGGTTGTTTTGTACACGCCCCGTTCGGCGTTGGGCGAATAAAGGTGCCCCAGCACAGCTACCCAGGCCGTGTTTTCGTCGGTTGGGTGCAGCTGCACCTTGCCAATATGGTGCGAATCGGGCAGGCCGATCCATTGCCAGGTTTTGCCCTTGTCGGTGCTTTTGTACATGCCCATGCCGGCATACGACGAGCGGCTGCTGTTCACCTCGCCGCTGCCCACCCAAATGGTGCCGGTTTTCCAGTTCACGGCAATGTCGCCAATGGTTAATACATCGGTGCTGTCGAACACCGGTTTGAACGATTGGCCGTTGTTGGTGGTGTGCCACACGCCGCCCGAGGCATAGGCCACATAAAACTCGGTAGGTTCATCGGGGTTGGCTTCCACATCCACCACGCGGCCGCTCATGATGGTAGGGCCGACATTGCGAAAGGCAATGCTGTTGAGTACGCAGCGCTTTTCCAGCGCGGCCCGCTGCTGCACCACCTTCATGCGTTCGTCGGCAGAAGTGGCGCGGCCCTGCGCATTTACCAAAATGCTAGCGGACAACAGCGAAAGAAAGAGTGAACAAAAAAGTAGTTTTGCTTGCATAAATGCCCTCGTTTTTCGTTTTAGTGTTAAGCTTCAAACTTACTAAACTATGCGGTACATTTTTTCTTTCCTGCTGCTGCTTTCCCTGAGTGCCGGGGCACAGTGGAAAACCTATACCATTGGTGTGAAAGGCGATACCCTGAACCGGGTGGACCTGCAGGGGCGCAAGCAGGGGCCCTGGGTGGTGCAGGTGCCCGACCTGCGTGGCGAGAGAGGCTACGAGGAAGAAGGTTATTTTGTGAACGACAAAAAAGAAGGCCGGTGGGTGAAATACTCGCTCCAGGGCGATAAGCTGGCGGCCGAAAACTATCGCTGGGGCCAAAAGAACGGCCGCTGCGAGTACTACAATAATGCCGAGGACCTGGTGAGGGTGGAAAGCTGGCGGGCCATTGACCCGAAAAATCCTTACGATACCATACCGGTAACCGATCCTACCAATCCAAACAAGATTTTGCGGTTTGAGATTGTGAAAGTGGAAAGCCCCTCGGTGAAGCACGGCTTTTGGCGTTATTACGATCCCGCCACGGGCCGCGTGGAAAAATCGGAGCAATGGATTCTGGACAAGCTGAAGAAAGATGACGACGAGGAAGAGATTGATGTGGCTGTGGCCGGAACAGATGGCACCGTTATCGCTGCTAAAAAAGAGGCGGCGCCCAAACCGAAAGTAAAGCCAAAGGAGGTGCTGGAATTTGAAAAGAAAAATGCCGGTAAAAAAAAGGTCAAGATGCGGGAAGGTGGCACCGGTGGGTAAAGAAATAAGTCAATAGGATAATTGGATAACAACAACGCTTCTGTTTTGCAGAGGCGTTGTTATTATCTAGCAGAAGCAACAACTCGTTTAGTGCCTTCTTTGTACGATGTAATTGATAAGTCCGGGAACCGATTTATGAAGCCTGAGTTGTCAAAGAAATAGTCCTGATATAGTTATTCATCTTTTCCTTTGATGGCGGATTAAAGAAGCTCATTAACCAAAGCATCAGTGTTGGGTGATTAGGTAAAGGCAATAACTTTTGTACCCTTATCCATCTATACGGCAGGGCTTTTTGTAAGGCTTTTACACAGTATACTGCAACAAACCGGATAATGCCAGGTATATAAAAAGGCGGTCCTTTTCAGGGCCGCCTTTTTGTTTTTTGTGGTGTAGGCATTTTTACTGTGCCTTCACCAGTTTTTGTGTTTGCACATATTCCCTGCCATTGGCGGTGGCCACCAGGCGTAGGTAATAAATGCCAGCGCTGAATTTAGCCGTGTTGTACTCGGTAGTATAACGGCCGGCTTTTCGCGGGCCCTGGAACAGGGTGCCTACTTCGCGTCCCAGCACATCAACGATCCGCAGGCTCACCTTTGCCTCCACCGGCACGGAGTAGTGAACAAGCGTCCGGCTACCGAAGGGATTGGGTGAGGCGGCTACAGTAAATGCCAGGGCTTCCTGCGGCTGTTCTTGCAGCCTTTCTTTTGCCTGTGTGGTCACGGCAGGGCAGTTGCGGATCTGGGGGTTATTATCATTGCAGTCGGTGCCGTTGCTCACATAGCCCGTGGGGGCATCGGCCTGGCAAATAACCAGTGTTTCTGCCGGGTTACCGTACTTATCGCCATCCCTGTCCCTGTACCAGGTACGGGGGCTGGAGATGCGGCGGTCCCCATCGTTGCAGTCGCCGGTTCTTCTAATCAGGCTGCAAGGCACTTTGGTGCTGCTGCCCCAGCCGTCGCCATCCCTGTCCTCGTAGGTCACGTAGTTGTCATCGCAATCCAGCTTGTTACCGACATAGCCGGCCGGCTGGGTACTGCTTTGCACAAACACATTCGGGTTGCCAAAGCCGTCACCGTCCTTATCCCGATACCAGGTCTGGGTAAAGCCCTCGTCGGTCCCCCCGTTGCAGTTGTTGTCCTTCCCATCCTGCACCTCGGTAGCACCGGGATAAACAGCTGCATCGCTGTCATTGCAATCGGTGTTGCCGGCCGCCGTACCACAAGCCACCGCTGCGCCGCTGCCGTAGGTGTCACCGTCGTTGTCCTGGTAGGTCACTTTGGTGTCATCGCAGTCCGAGCTGTTGGCGACACCGCCGCAGGCTACTTTCGTGCTGCTGCCAAAGCCATCGCCGTCCACATCCCCGTAGCGCACCTGGGCGTCGTTGCAGTCGGTGTTGTTCGTCACACTGCCACAGGGCACTTTCGTGTTGCTGCCAAAGCCGTCGCCATCCCCGTCCTGGTAAGTCACCTTTGTGTCGTCGCAGTCAAGGGCGTTGCTCACATAGCCCGAAGGCGGTGTGGCAGCGCAGGTTGGCTGGCTCATTGCAGGGTTGCCAAAGCCGTCCATGTCGAGGTCCTGGTAGAAGGTCTGCAAGGTGTGCACCGCCGCATCGCTGTCGTTACAGTCGGTGTTAGTGGCAGACGTGCCGCAGGCAGAAGGTGCCCCGGTGCCATAGCCATCGCTGTCATTATCCAGGTAGGTGATCCGGGTGTCATCACAGTCGCTGTTGTTGCCGACACCGATGCAGGCGACTTTGACGGTGGAGCCAAAGCCGTCGCCGTCCGAGTCGAGATAAAGCACCTGTGCGTCGTTGCAGTCACTGTTGTTGCTCACATAACCCGAAGGCGGTGTGCCGGAGCAGGCCTGCTGCGTGAGGGCCGGGTTGCCAAAGCCGTCACCGTCTGCATCCCGGTAGTAGGTCTGCGAGGAGATGACCGCCGGGTTCTGGTCATTGCAGTCGCCGGTGTTACTCACCCCACAAGGGGTCTGCGGGCCCACAGCGCCAAAGCCATCACCATCCGCATCCGGGTAGGTGAACTTTGTATCGTCGCAGTCTGAGTTATTGGATACATAACCCGCAGGAGCAGAAGAAGAGCAGGCAAGGGTGGTGTTGGTGGAAGAACCAAAGCCATCGCCGTCACTGTCCCTGTAATACTGGGTGCCTGTCCTGAGGGCCGCGTTGTTGTCATCGCAGTCGGTGTTGTTCGATACATAACCAGCAGGGGCCACGGAGATGCAGACCACCAGCGTGTTCGAAGGATTACCGTACTTGTCGCCATCCTGGTCCCTGTAGAAAGTGCGGGGCGTCTGCACAAGGCGGTTGTTGTCATCGCAGTCGCCGGTTCTCGATATCCAGCCGCAGGGGATCTTCACATTGCTTCCCCAGCCGTCATTATCTGCATCGCGGTAGGAGACACGGTTGTCATCGCAGTCCTGGTTGTCCTGGACATAACCCGCCAGGGGCGAAGAAGACATCACCTTGACGTTTTTATTGCCAAAGCCGTCGCCGTCCCTGTCCTGGTAGAAGGCTACCGGAGGGCCGTCGTCCACCGCGCCGTTGCAGTTGTTGTCCTTAAAGTCGGGAATGTCCAGGGCACCGGGATAGATGGCAGGGTCCGCGTCGTTGCAGTCGGGGGAAGAACTTACCCCGCCGCAGGCCACTTTGGTGGTAGAGCCATAGGTGTCACCGTCACTGTCCTGGTAGCGCACCTCGCTGTCGTTGCAGTCGGAGTTATTGCTCACACCTCCGCAGGCTACCTTTTGGGACGAGCCAAAGCCGTCACCGTCACTGTCGGCATAAAGGGTGAGGTTGTCATCGCAGTCGTCGGAGTTGGCAACACCGCCGCAGGCCACCTTCGTGTCAGAGCCAAAACCATCGCCATCGGCGTCGCTGTAAAGCACCTGATTATCATCGCAGTCGTCACTGTTACTGACCCCGCCACAAGCCACCTTGGTAGCGGAGCCAAAGCCATCGCCGTCCACGTCGCCATAAAGGGCTCTGCTGTCGTCACAATCATCAGAGTTTTCTACGCCTGAACAGGCCACTTTGGTGTCCGAACCAAAACCGTCGCCATCGAAATCCTGGTAGGTTGTTTTGCTGTCATCGCAGTCGTCACTGTTGGTCACGCCGCCGCAGGCCACCCTGGTGTCAGAACCAAAACCATCACCGTCACTGTCACTGTACAAATGGAGATTGTCGTTGCAGTCATCCGAGTTGGAGACACCACCACAAGCCACCTTCGTATCGGAGCCAAATCCGTCATTATCGAAGTCGCTATAAAAAGTTTGCGTGTCATCGCAGTCGTCGGTGTTGCTCACGCCTGAACAGGCCACTTTGGTAGCAGAGCCAAAGCCATCCCCGTCGCTGTCCTGATACAGCACCAGATTGTCATCGCAGTCACTGTTGTCACTAAGATAGTTTGGCGGAGGTGTGGCAGAACAGGATTGAGTGGTGTTGGCCGCATCACCAAAACCATCACCGTCAACATCAGCATAGTAGGTGATGAGCGGTTTGACCGTAACAGTAAAGCTACACGTCGCCTCATTTACCGCTGCATCGGTTGCTTTTACCGTGACGGTAGTCGGGCTGCCGACAGGGAAATCATAAGGTGAGCTGATCTCTGTTGTGCCAATGAAGTATTTAACCACAACACCCGGACAATTGTCGCTGGCCGCTACATTTAACGTAACAGAAGCTGTGCTCTTGCCCGGATCATTGCATACTTCCTGAGAAGAAGGACAAGAGGTGATTTGTGGTAACTCCGTGTCGTTCACCTTCACTGTAAAGGTGCACTCATCGGTGCCAACTCCGTTATCGGCCTTCGCCGTAACAGTTGTTGTGCCTACAGGGAATACATGGGTAGTGGCAATCGGTTGCCCGTCCACAATATAAGTGATGGCCGATGACGGATTACCGGTTGCTGTGGCGGCATTGGCACCAGTAAGGCTGACCGAAGCCGTGCAGGCCCCAGGGTCGTTGGCTACAACAATGTTCGGCGGGCAGGTGATTTCCGGAGCTGCGGCGGCGATAATATTCAGACACCATCCCTCCGAAATATTGCCTCCATCCCCAGTGAGATCATCCACGACATACAGCTTCCACGTACCATTTGGATCAGTTCCGTTGAACACCGACAACAGGGTGTTGGTGGTGGTTCCGGGGGCCGGGGCGGGAAATGCATCAGCGCCGGCGCCATAATTGACGGGCTTGTATGTGCCGGAGGCGAGGTTTGTCGTTACCGACGAAATGGTGGCTGTAGCCTCGTCATCAAAGGTCAGCGTTGTGTTCGCCAGGTTGCCGGAGCCGGCCGCATCTGAAAGAAGCATCACCCGCTGGCCCAGCGGACCCACCAGCATAATATCCAGATCGGCTGTATAGGTGTGGTTCATTTTGTTCAGGGTGACGGTCAGCTTCATTATGTTCCCGGTGTAACCGGCCACCGTAATTCCATTTTCATAAGGGGTAGCGGTACCGGCTACCGCTTGAGAAATTGAAATCAGGGTTGCATCGCAGGCATTTGTAAAGGTGAAAACATTGTTGGATGTGAGGGTGTAACCTTTGGTGGTGAAACATCCCACGGCATCCGTAATTTTTACCACAAAGCTGGCCGAATTGGAGGTTCCTGTTGGCGTGCCGGAGATGACGCCTCCCGTGCTCAGGGAAAGGCCAATTGGCAATGAGCCTGATTGAAGGGAAAAAGTGTAAGGAGGGTAGATGGACCCGTCGGCCGACAAATTAGCAGCGTAAGGTTTGTTATAGTCATAGCCGGGCAGTGTTTCCGGAGACACGGTAATGACAGGGCAATCTTTGTCAAGCGTGTATTGTTTTAAAATAGCGCAGTTGTTGGCATCTGCCACCCGTACGGTAAAGGTGGATGTGTTTACCGTTGTGCTGTTCGGCGTACCGGAGATGACCCCATCGGCGGATAAGCTTAATCCCGGTGGCAAGGCACCGGAACTAATGGTAAACTGATACGGCAGGGCAGTAGATCCCTCTGCCGATAGTGTGGCAGTATAAGGCTGATTGTATTGATAATCGGACAAGGTTTCAGGGGATAGTGTTATCACCGGGCAGGCATCGCCGATGGTCATTGAGTTGATGCGGGTGGTGCGCCGGGTGGGAGCCGTCAGGTTGTTACCGTACATGGCCGTCATCCAAAAGGTTTGGTCATTGGTGGGGTCAACGCTCATGTCGTTATAATCGCCCCAGCGATTGCCAAAAGTGCCAAAACCTGTGCCCTGTTTCACCACAGTCTCAGGTGTGGTCATGGCATTGAGCGGATCGGCGGCATTGCGGCCAACAAAATAGATAGACGCAAACTTGCCCGGACCGCTGTGGTTGTAGCCAAGGGCAATCTGCCCCAGGCTGTTAATGCCGATGGTGCCCATCCAGCGGTGGTCAGTATCAGGGGCATAGGTGCTTTGTTGGTGAATTGCCCAGTCACCACCGCCCGTCCGGCGAAGCTCATACCACCGCACCCCGGCTTTTTCCGGACCGGAGGGATGATTGGCGTCAACGGTATGTGTCAGTACCACAGATTCGTGGGTGCCGAAATTGCGGTAATAAATCCGGTTCATGATCCGGTCCGATAAGGCATCGTAGGAGCCGCCAGACGCAGGAATACAATTCCGGGCATAATCACACAAACCCGATTTAAACGGCGCTGTGGGAATGGGGCTGCCGGTTGAAATGACACTGTTTGCAGGCGTGACAAAATCGGGCTGAAACGTAATAAACCGCAGGTTGTCCGCATCGGACGGGTCTGCCGTATAATTGTCATCAGTAAAATACATAAACATGCCGGGAGAGCCGGCCGCCGGCTGTGTGGCGCCGCTGAGGTTTACCGGGGCCAGAGCGTAAAAGGTATATTCGCCGTCATCAAACCGCTGGCGGATCATTTGCACCGAAGCGGAACCAGCTATCATGGCATCCTTGTCAAAGGCATAGACCGAAGAACCCAGGTAGGCATTGGCGGCTGTATTAAAGTCATTAGACGTGGCGTAAAGGGCATGGGGCCAAACGCCGTAATGCGGATAATCAACAAAAAACGAATTGTCCACAAACTGGTAAACGTTCCAGGCGCCGGTAGGATCAGCCGTTTGCGATACCGCTATCAGCAGGGTATTGACAAATCCGGTAACGCCATTGCTGAAACCAAATTCGGTGATAAAAAACCGGTCGGCAAACTGGTCGTACATTGTCACCGGGTCGCCGGCGCCGTCGTAATTGGGAACGGTAAAAAGCTCGTAAATATATTTTTGCCCTACCAGCACGGTACCCGCTTTATCCCAGATAGAAATTTGAGAACCCAATTGGCCATTGATCATTTGCACCACATGGTTTGGGCCGGTTGTTAGGGTGGGGTCTGCTGGTGTGCTCCACGAATTCGACATACCCTCATAATTCTGTTCGATGGTGTTGCCGTTAAGTAGTGCGTTTGCAGCAATTTGCCTTTGCACCATGGGGTCGCCTTTTGCATTGGACCCGTAATTTTTCCGATTGAATGTGGCTGTTTTTTTTACGATCAGCCCTGTGCTGTCGCGGGTGATCCTGGGCCTGAAAGTCGGGTCGGTCCGTAGGTTTCGTAAAGAGGGAATGCTTTTAACCAATTCACCTTTTACGGCTTCAATGCCACCCGCTTTTTGTGCTATGCCGGTGAAGGCAAGGGCAAAGAACGAGAGGAATAAAATCGCTTGTTTTAAGAACCCCGCCGGTTGTTGCCGGGTTTTTCCCTGATCGAAAATCGTTGTCAGCTGCTTTCTCATGCGCATGGTATTAGAAGGTAATAAATCGTGCTTCCTTTCCGAAAAAAAGGTTAACGTGTCTGGCTGAACTTGGAGTGTTTCGTGAGTTAGTGTGGTCGGTTCGTTGGAGCTGGATTGATTAGCGATCTTGCTAAATGTAGCACTGAATCGTTAGGAAAAAAAATTATCAGGAATCAAGCCCGGAAGTTAAACGATAAAAACCGGACGTCTTTTCAGGAAAAAATAACCTGCTGCCGCTCATACCATTTGTGCGGCAACAGGTTACGATGTTAGGAATAATAAGCACTGCCTGTTGTAATGCTACTGATTACAAACAATGGAAAGTACAGACGTAAAGGATGACGTTGGCATCGCCGGGTTCAGTGTTACTGCACACCCGAAGCCTTTGTAAAATGGTTTCTGAAAAAGAGCAGTTGGTACTGCACCGCCGTTGCCCAGTATCGCCAGTCATGTTTGCCCGGGCGTTCGTTGTAGTCGTGCGGTATTTTCAGCTCCAGCATTTTTCGGTGGGCCAGCCGGCTCATTTCAATCACAAAATCTTCGGTACCGCAATCCATGATAATGGCCAGGCTGTCTTTCGGGTATTGTTCCATTTGCTTTAGTATGGAATACTCGCGGTAGCGTTCTTTGTTCGTTGTGTCGCCAAGGCGGCGCTCCACCTGATAACCGCGGGTGATGTATTCAATGGCCAGGGCGCCACTCATGCTGCCGCAGGCACTGAAAAAATCGGCATGGCGAAAGCCGAGGAAAAGACCGCCATGACCGCCCATGCTTAAGCCGGTGATGGCGCGGGCAGTGCGTTCTTTTATCACCGGGTAATTGGCCTCAATGTATTGCGGCACTTCTTTGGCAATGTAGGTTTCATAGCGGAATGAGCTGTCAACCGGGCTGTCGAAGTACCAGCTGCTGAATTCACCATCCGGACAAACGATGACTGTTTTGTACGCATCGGCCCAGGCGGAGAGCTGCGGTACCCGGTTTACCCAATTGCTATAACTGCCGCCGAAGCCATGGAGCAGGTAAACGGTGGGGAATTTTTCGGTGAGATTTTTCACCTGGCCGGGAGTAATGACAACGCACTTGCGGGAGCGGTTCATGCTGGCGCTAAACACCGAAACGGTGTCAACGATGGCGGCAATGGAATACGTGGAAAGAAAGAGAAAAAGAATAAGGAAATAGTGTTTTCGCATAGCCTAAAATAAGGCATTCATCAGGAACAAAATTGTGGTGGCTGACGCAATTTTTGTATGGCAATTAAATTGGTCCTAATTTGATGGGTTACAAACTCAGTTCTGCCATGAAAATTATTTTTCTGTTTTTATCCTTTGTATGGGCTACCACCTTCGCCATTGCGCAGAACGATAATAAGATTGTCATCGGAAAGATAGACAGCTTGTATTCTAAAATTTTACAGGAGCCGCGGAAAGTCTGGATTTATACACCGGATATGACTTCCGGCAACCGTGAGCCCGGCAAACGTTATCCCGTGCTTTACCTGCTCGATGGCGATGCACATTTTCCGTCGGTGGCCGGTTTGGTGCAGCAGCTCAGCCAGGTAAATGGCAACACGGTATTGCCCGAAATGATCGTTGTGGGGATACCGAATACAGACCGTACCCGGGACCTGACACCCACACATATTTTCAACGATCCGCCCATGCTCGATTCTATTTTTTCGCGAACGACCGGCGGCGGCGAAAATTTTCTGGCTTTCCTGGAAAAAGAGCTGATGCCGCATGTTGATTCACTTTATCCGGCAGCCCCTTACAAGGTTTTGGTTGGGCACTCTTTTGGCGGATTGGCGGTGATGAATGCCTTGGTGAACCATTCCCGGTTATTCAATGCTTACATTGCCATTGATCCAAGCATGTGGTATGATCGGGAGCAGTTTTTGGCTGCGGTGCAGAAAAAGCTGGCGGCGAAAAAATACAACGGCATCCGGCTGTTTGTTGGCATAGCCAATACAATGCCCGAAGGCATGACATTGGCAAAAATGAAAAAAGACACGTCCGTTGAAACAAAGCATATCCGGTCCATCTTTTCGCTCGACAGATTTGCCAAAGCTAATCCGCAGAACGGGCTTCTGTACGCAAGCCGCTACTACCACAATGATGATCATAGCTCCGCGCCGCTGGCAAGCGAATATGATGGGCTGCGATTTATTTTCGACTATTACCGCCTTCCGCTCACGATGAAAGATTTTACCGATTCATCCGACGCATTCGCCAGCAAGCTGAAAAAACACTATGCTGCAGTTTCGAAAAACATGGGCTTTACCGTTTCTCCGCCCGAACTTTTGATAAACACCCTGGGCTACGAAGCCATGAGCCAAAAATGGTACAAAAAGGCCGCAGCGCTTTTCAGGATGAACATTGCCAACTATCCGGGCAGCAACAACGTGTATGATTCCTACGGCGACCTGCTTGCAGAAATGAAGGATACGCTGGCGGCAAAAACAGCCTACGAAAAAGCCCTTGCGCTAAAAGACAACGCGTCCACCCGCCAAAAGCTAAACACGCTCGAGGGTAAAGAACCTTTTCAGCTTTCCGCCACAGACTCGCAGAAGTATGTTGGCGTTTTCGTTATGGACAGCATTGGCGTTACCGTCAAAATGCAGATCAAAGACAAGACGCTCTGGGCAGAGGTGCCGGGTGATAACAGTTATCAGCTGGTGCCCTTTTCAATGCATCTGTTTACGGTGAAAAATTTGAGTGGATACGAAATCCGTTTTCAGACAGATGGCGACAAGGTTGTTGGTTTTACCTCAGTGCAGCCAAATGGCACATTTAAGGCACGTTTAAAGCAGTAGGGTGTCTGAACGCTGGTAGTGACACAAAGCTTAGCGGTTTGTATCATCATTATTCAAGGAAATCTTCGGGCATATGCCCGCCATTGGCTTTTAAAAAAACTTTTTCCGGTTTCCATTCCCCCTTATTTTTGCGGCTCAATGAAAAAAATGACACATAACCATCATCATGCCCGCCACACGTGGTAAGCTGAGATGTTGTATGTATCGCAATAAACCAAAGGCTTACCACAGGTAGGCCTTTTTATTTTTTCGGTATGAATCTGAAATTAGCCATTCAAAAATCCGGCAGGCTGCACGAAGACAGTATCCGTTTGCTGAACGATTGCGGCATTGGTGTAAAAAGCGGCGGTAACCAACTGCGGGCTCTGGCCGAAAACTTTCCGCTGGAAGTTTATTTTCTCCGCGATGACGATATTCCGCAATACGTGGAAGATGGCGTGGCGCATATCGGCATTGTGGGCGAGAATGTTTTGTTTGAAAAGGCCAAGGAAGCCGAGATCGTGGACCAGTTGGGCTTTGGTAAATGCCGCCTTTCTATTGCGGTGCAAAAAACCGACGACTACAACTCGCCTTCTTTTTTGCATGGCAAAAAGATTGCTACCAGCTACCCGGTGCTTACGCAGCGTTTCCTCGACGAAAATGATATTGAAGCCGAGATTCACGAGATCAGCGGTTCGGTGGAGCTGGCACCGGGCATTGGCCTTGCCGATGCCGTTTGCGACCTGGTAAGCAGTGGTTCCACCTTATTCATGAACGGCCTGCAGGAAGTGCAAACCATCCTGAAAAGCCAGGCGGTACTGGTGAAAAATAAATTGCTCAGCGAAGAGCAACAGAAGGTGCTGGACCAACTGGTGTTCCGCATGCGGGCCGTTCGCAAAGCCAAAAACAACAAGTATGTTTTGCTGAACGCCCCCAACAGTTCGCTGGAGCAAATCATTGCGCTGCTGCCCGGCATGAAAAGCCCTACTGTGCTGCCGCTGGCCAATGGCGAATGGAGCTCGGTACACAGCGTGCTGCCCGAAGATGAATTTTGGGAGAAGATAGAGGCGCTGCGCAATGCCGGCGCCCAGGGCATTTTGGTTATACCGATCGAGAAAATGATTGTGTAGCGTATCAAACGATCCCGGAAGTTTTTTAAAAAATCCGCGGTCTAAAGAAATGATCATTCATGCAAGTCATCCTACATCCCCAACAAAAAGACTGGCACAAGCTATTGCAGCGGCCCTATACCGATAACAATGCCGTGTTGCAATCGGTACAGGAAATATTGACTGAGGTAAAAGAAAAGGGCGACGCTGCCGTAAAACAATTGACGCTAAAATTTACCGGTGCTTCGTTAGCTCACCTCGCTGTTCCGGAAGCCGACATCAGGTCGGCCGCTGCCGGTCTTCCGGCCGAATTAAAAACCGCCATCCAGCAGGCTGCCCAAAACATTGAAACCTTTCACCGGGCGCAGCTCAGCAAACCAGTTGTCATCGAGACCATGCCGGGCATACAATGCTGGCGCAAAAGCGTGGGGATTGATACCGTTGGCCTGTATATTCCGGGCGGTACGGCGCCCCTGTTTTCTACCGTGCTGATGCTGGCCATTCCGGCGAAGCTGGCGGGTTGCAAAGAAGTGATTCTTTGTTCGCCCTGCGATAGGGAAGGCCGCTTGCACCCGGCTATTTTGCATGCGGCGCAACTGACAGGAATCACCAAAATATTCAGGATTGGCGGGGCACAGGCCATAGCTGCCATGGCCTATGGCACCGAAAGCGTACCGGCGGTGTATAAAATTTTTGGCCCCGGCAATCAGTATGTGACGGCGGCCAAACAACTGGTGCAGATGCAGGGCATTGCCATTGACATGCCGGCCGGTCCCAGCGAGGTTTGCGTGCTGGCCGATGACACTGCCAATGCCGCTTTTGTGGCCGCTGATCTATTGTCGCAGGCGGAACATGGTGTGGACAGTCAGGTGCTGCTGGTGAGCACCGCCGAAGCCTTTGTGGCCACTGTGCAGGAAGAACTGGAGAAACAGTTGCCGCTGCTGCCGCGAAAAGAGCTGGCGCAAAAGGCGCTGGCCAACAGCCGGGCGGTAGTGCTGAAAAACAGGGATGAAGCCATTGCGCTGGTCAATGAATATGCGGCGGAACACCTGATCATTTGTTGTGCCGATGCCGATGCCGTGGCCGATGGGATCACCAATGCCGGTTCGGTTTTCATTGGCAATTATTCGCCCGAAAGTGTGGGCGATTATGCCAGCGGCACCAATCACACCCTGCCAACGAACGGCTTTGCCCGGGCCTACAGCGGCGTAAGCGTTGACAGCTTTGTCAAAAAGATCACTTATCAAAAACTATCGGCGGATGGTTTGAAAAATATTGCCGCCACGGTTGTTCAGATGGCCGAAGCCGAAGGGTTGCAGGCACATGCCAACGCAGTGAAAGTGCGCTTAAGTGCCCAATAGAATTGTTGTAATACAAGAGTGCGACGCAACCGGTGTTTCATAGTAGTTATTCAGCTAAGTTCAAAAAAATGAATTTCGATTTAAACAACCTTGTCAGGCCAAATATCAAAAACCTTAAGCCTTATTCCTCGGCCCGCAGCGAATTCACCGGCACCGCCGACGTATTTCTTGATGCCAACGAAAACAGCTTTGGCTCGCCGCTTACCAAATGGTACAATCGCTATCCCGATCCCTTGCAGTGGGAGGTGAAAAAAAAGATGGCGGCGATCAAAAAAGTGGATGCGGAAAATATGCTGCTCGGCAATGGCAGCGATGAGTGCATTGACCTGCTGATACGGGCCTTTTGCAATCCGCAACAGGACAAGATCATTATTTGTCCGCCCACGTACGGTATGTACGAAGTGTATGCACACATCAACGATGTGCCGGTAAAAGAAGTACCGCTGACGGCCGCTTACCAATTGAACCTGGAGGCGCTGGAAGAAGCCATTGATGCGCAGACCAAGATCATCTTTTTTTGCTCGCCCAATAACCCTACCGGCAATAGCCTCTATCGCGAAGACATTGAAATGGTGCTGAATAATTTCGACGGCATCGTGGTGGTGGATGAGGCTTATATCAATTACAGCCGTCACCGTTCGTTTTCTACTGCACTGAATGATTATCCCAACCTGGTGGTGATGCAGACGTTTTCGAAGGCCTGGGGATTGGCAGCGTTGCGCCTGGGGATGATCTTTGCCTCTAAGGAGATCGTAGCGGTGCTGAATAAGATAAAGCCGCCCTACAACATCAACCAGGCCACGCAGGAACTGGCCCTGAAAGCGCTGGATAAAGTGGCCGAGGTTAATACGATGATCACTGACACCATTGCATTGCGGGAAGAACTGGCGCTGGAACTTTCCGGCACCGCCTGCGTGGTTCAGGTATATCCTTCAGATGCTAATTTCTTGCTGGTTAAGGTGACTGATGCCAACAGCATTTATCGTTTTCTCCGCGAGAAAGGCATCATTGTTCGCAACCGCAATAATGTACTGCTGTGCGAAGGATGCCTGCGTGTAACCGTTGGCACGCCGGCCGAAAACCAGGCTTTGCTGACCACACTGCGTTCTTACCCGGCGGCCTAATGTATTTTTATCACTTATCTCATTTACCGATTCTGATGAAAAAAACACTTCTTCTTTTTCTCTCCGGCTTTCTTGTTTTTACTGTGTGTGCACAGGGTACAAAAGAACCCGTCATCACGTTGCCGGCTGGTTTTTCCACAACCATCGTGGGTAAGAACCTGGGCAGGGCAAGGCACCTTGCGGTAGCCGGCAACGGCGACATTTATGTAAAGCTCGAACGCCTGCGGGACGGCAAAGGCATTTTACGCCTCAGCGATAAAAACGGCGATGGCCGCCCGGACGATACCACGGGCTTTGGCAATTTTGCAGGCACCGGTATGGCCATTAAAGGCGGTTACCTGTATGCCTCGTCCAACAGCGAAGTGTTTCGCTACAAATTCAACGGCAGCGCGGTGGATACGGCAAGCCGCCAAACCATTGTGACCGGTTTGGTGGACCGCCGGCAGCATAATTCCAAATCGCTGGTGCTCGACAATAACGGAAACCTGTACGTGAATATCGGGGCGCCATCCAATGCCTGCCAGGAAAAAGACCGGATGACGGGCGCACCTGGCCAGGACCCCTGCCCCTTGCTGGAAACCACCGGCGGCATCTGGCAGTTTAAAGCCGATAAGCTGAATCAATCCTATGCCGAAGGCGTTCGGTATGCCACCGGCATCCGCAACACGGTGGGCCTCGACTGGAACACCCAAACCAATACCTTGTTTGCCATGCAGCACGGCCGCGACGGTTTGCAGGACTATAAGCTTTTTCCCGATTCGGTAGCCGTGGAATTACCCTCGGAAGAAATGCTGGAAGTGACCAAAGCCGGCGAAAACTTTGGCTGGCCTCATTGCTTTTTCAACCAAATGAATGGTAAAAAAGTGCTGAACCCGGAGTATGGCGGCGACGGCAACAAGCAGGGGCGTTGTGCTGATGTAAAGCCGCCTGTTGTGGCCTTTCCGGGCCACCTGGCACCAAACGGTTTGTTGTTTTACACCGGCAGTCAGTTTCCCGAAAAATACCGCCATGGCGCTTTTGTGGCGTTTCATGGTTCGTGGAACCGGGCGCCGCTGAACCAGCAGGGATTTTTTGTGGCGTTTGTGCCATTTAAAAACGGCAAGCCTTCCGGCAATTGGGAGGTGTTTGCCAATGGATTTGCCGGCACCGAAAATATTACGGCACCGCGGCAGGCTGTGTACCGTCCGTGCGGACTGGCACAGGGGCCCGATGGCGCCATTTATGTGTCGGACGATGTAAAGGGAACGATCTGGAAGATCAGTTATGGAAAATGAAAAGCCGCACCCGATTGGTGACGTCAAAACAGATTGTTCAATCAAGCCGCTATTTCACTTTTCCCTTTTTCGCCGGAGTTTTGCCGGCAAGCATTCACTACTATTTTATTAATCTGCCTTTACCATTTGCCATGAAAAAAATACTGTTTCTCTTTTTGCTGTTGCCGGTGATGGCCGTAGCGCAGACCAGAAAACAGCCGGCGGCCAAAGCTGCGGCAACTGCCGCCAATGCTTCGCAGAGCAAGCTTCGCGGCGAAGCCGTGTACCGGAATTTTTGCCTCGCCTGCCATCAGGCCGATGGCTCCGGCGTGGCAGGGCTTAATCCGCCGCTGATACAAAACAACTGGGTGCTGGGGCCAAAAAGCCGCCTGATAGAACAGGTGCTGGAGGGATCGCAGGGCAAGGTGGAGATTGACGGTGAGACCTTTCATAACAACATGCCGCCAATGGCACAGCTCACCGATCAGCAGATCGCTGACGTCATTACTTACGTTCGCAGAAGTTTTGGGAACAATGCCAGTGCGGCCACGCCGGCCGAGGTAAAAAGCATCCGGGCAAAAACAAAAAAATAAGCACGTGAAGAAATATCTGTTTGTGGACAGGGACGGCACCCTGATCAAAGAATATCCGCCGACTTACCAGATTGACAGTTTGGAAAAGGTGACTTTTTATCCGTTTGCCATCAGTTATATGCGCCGCATTGCGGAGGAGCTGGATTATGAACTGGTGCTGGTGTCGAACCAGGACGGGATGGGTACCGATGTGTTTCCGGAAAAAGATTTCTGGCCGGCGCATAACCTGGTGATCAACACCTTTCAGAACGAGGGTGTTTTTTTTAAAGAAGAGTTGATTGACCGCAGTTTTCCGGCCGACAACCTGCCCACCCGCAAGCCCGGTACCGGCATGTTTACGGCCTATCTGAACAACCCCGGGGTTGATATGGCCGGTTCGTTTGTCATCGGCGATCGCATTACCGATGTGCAACTGGCAAAGAACCTTGGTTGCAAGGCCATTTGGCTTAACCTCAATCCGGATCTCGGCGGTGCCGAAGTGGCCGATAGCCTGGAGGAACTCCGCCGTTCGGTGGCGCTGGAAACTACCGACTGGAAGGCCATTTATGAGTGGCTGAAAAAGGAAAACCGCGTGGTGAAACACAGCCGCAAAACTTCGGAAACCGACATCACCATCGAAGTCAATCTTGACGGCAGCGGCAAGGCAAACATCCACACCGGCTTAGGGTTTTTTGACCATATGCTGGACCAGATTGCCCGCCACGGATTGATTGACCTGACAATAGAAGCCAAAGGCGATTTACACATTGACGAACACCACACCATTGAAGACACCGGCATTGCGCTGGGCGAGGCGATGGCCAAAGCCCTGGGCGACAAGCGTGGCATTGAACGGTACGGTTTTGCGCTGCCAATGGACGAGGCGGAGGCCAAAGTGTTGATTGATTTCGGTGGACGGAACTGGATTGTCTGGAATGCCTCCTTCAGCCGCGAAAAAGTAGGCGACATGCCCACCGAAATGTTCTTTCATTTTTTTAAATCGTTCTCCGATGCCGCCAAATGTAACCTGAACATCGAATGCCGGGGCGAGAACGAACATCATAAGATCGAGGCTATTTTTAAAGCCTTTGCAAAGGCCATTAAGATGGCGGTTAAAAAAGACCCGCTGAAGAATTATTTGCCAAGCACAAAAGGGGTGTTGTAAATTGTCATGCAGCGGCGCCGAGAACGCTGGATGATCATTTGCATGTTCTGCCAACTCCGCGCCTCTGCGTGACCTTGTTATTGCTTGTAAATCACGCCATCCTTCATCACCCATTTCACTTGCCGGATGTTTTTCATGTCAACCAAAGGGTCGCCCTGCACCGCAATCATATCAGCCAGTAAACCTTTCCTTATTCTCCCGGTTTTCCGGCCATAGCCAAATACATCTGCATTAACCGATGTGGCCGACCGCAACACATCAACCGGCTTCATGCCGTATTCCACCATCAGCTCCATTTCCCTGGCATTATCGCCATGGGCAAATACACCCACATCGCCTCCCATACAGATGGTGACACCGCTCTTTAGGGCGGCAGCAAAGCTTTTTTTCTTTTGTGTAATGCGGGCCGGTTCGGGACCACTGCCTTTGCGCCAGCCGGCGTATTCCGACACGGCATCGCCGGCCGCCAGCGTTGGGCACAGAGCCACGCCTTTTTCCTTCATCAGCGCAAAAATCTCCTCGTCACCTCCATCGCCGTGCTCGATGGTAGAAACACCGGCGGCTGCAGCCAGCCGCATTCCTTCAACGGTGGTGGCATGGGCTACCACTTTCCGGTTGCCGTTTGAAGAGATCGCCATGATGATGCGCCATTCCATTTCCGTAAACGAAGGCCTCGCTTCGCCCGAAGGGCCATAGCGGTAGTCGGCATAAATTTTAATGACATCGGCGCCTTTACCCATCTGTGTGCGGATAGCCTTTGCCAGCGCTTCCGGCCCCGCCACCTCTTCGGCGCCCTGCGGCAGGTCAAGATCGGGATTGCCATAGTTGGGCGCATACGTGCCGGTGGCCACAATGGCCCGGGTGGCAACAATCATTCGCGGTCCGGCGATGATACCTTTTTCAATGGCTTTTTTTAAACCTACATCGTCGTAGCCTGCGCCTTCGGTGCCCAGGTCTCGAACGGTGGTGAAGCCGGCCAGGAGGGTGGCCCTGGCATGGTTCACGGCCCGGGCGGTGCGTTCGGCACGGCTTTCCCGCAACACCTGGTCATTCCAGGGCGTTTCGTTATAGGGGTGAAGAAACAGGTGCGAATGTCCTTCGATCAGTCCGGGCAGGAGTGTGGTGCCTTTCAGGTCAATCACCCTTGTATTGGCCGGCAGTTTAAAGGCCATGGGGCCGGCCGCTTCAATGGTGTTGCCATGCACCACCACTACCCAACCGGTGTGCATGTTTTCACCGTCGAAAACGCGGTCGGGTTTAAGGAGGTAAAAGCTATCGGTTTGCCCATGGGAAAAAAACACACAACAGGCAAACCAACAAACGAAAAAGCTCTTCATAAAGGAAAGATAAATGAAACACGCATGCACCCGTTGCCGAAGTAACAAAGGCGGTCACCAAAAGTTTTCCCAATACGAAAGTTATTTTGGCACAGGATGATAGGTCTTGATGCCGTCCGGCAAAGGAAACACGCTTCCTGTCTCAGGTAGCTGTTCCAGTTTCAACAATTCCGGGGTTAATAGGAGGATCTTGTGTTTTTCGCGGACCGTGGTATCCCTGCCCGGCCGCTCTAGCGGGGATTGTCGCCGACGGGTCGTTGTTAGGTGATAAGAAGTGTAGAGTCGGGCGGATTTACCTGGTACTGAGCCTCTATCATCGTGTTGATTTTCTGTAGCTGGTACCGGGGCGTGCCGCTTCCAAAAATTTGCTGGACAACAATGTTTCGTTCCTTTCGTAAAAAACTGCTTCCGGCAAAAGAATAAAGGGCCGTGTCGGAACAGCTGATTTTTTGCGTGGTGTCTAAAACAAAAAGCTCCATGTGTAACCGGATGGAACGCCAGTTGAAATCCGCCAGTAAGGTGAGGGGAAGTGTTTCGGGCTCGTTGTTTTTGCGGCAGGAAAAAAACAGCAGCAACCAAATGACAAAAAACATCTTATTCATCGCAAAAGAAAATTTGTTGTCGGTTTGGATCAATGTCGGCGCAGATATAAAAACGGCCGCCCGATTTCTTTTTTGTCCAGCAACGCAAAGCCGCCGCAAAATGATTGACGTCAAACAGGACATCGGCAACTGGCTGCGGCATTCATACTGAATGAAACAGTGATGGCGCCGGCGCATAAAAAAAACTCCACCAGTTATCCTGATGGAGTTCTATCAACATCTTATCTTAGCGAGGGGCTGTGCGTTGGAAAGCCCTCCGCCGGAAGGCTTTGGGAGGCTTACCTCGCATCGGCCATATCCGGCACCGCTTCTACCTTGTAAGCACCCGCATCCAGCTTTGCTTTTGTTTCGCTGAAGGCGTTGAGCGTTTCCTCAATATCGGCGTCGGTATGCGCAGCAGTGGGTATCAGGCGGTAAATGATGTGGCCTTTTGGAATAACAGGGTACACCACCACCGAAGCAAATACATGGTAATTCTCCCGAAGGTCCATCACCATGGCTGTAGCTTCTTCCACGCCGCCTTTCATGTACACCGGCGTCACCATTGTATCGGTATTGCCAATATCGAAGCCACGCTCTTTCAGGCCTGCCTGCAGCTTCAGGGCATTGTTCCAAAGTTTTTCCCGCATTTCCGGAAGGTTGCGCAGCATTTCCAGCCGCTTCAGGTTGCCCATGGTAATGGGCATCGGGAGGCTCTTGGCAAAGATCTGGCTGCGAATGTTCCAGCGGATGTAGTCAATGATCTTGCGGTCGCCGGCCACAAAGGCGCCAATAGAGGCCATTGATTTAGCGAAGGTGGAGAAATAGAGGTCAATCTTGTCCTGCACACCCTGCGCTTCGCCGGCGCCGGCGCCGGTAGCTCCCAGCGTACCAAAGCCGTGCGCATCGTCCACCAATATGCGGAAGTCGTATTTGCCTTTCAGGTCCAGGATTTCCTTCAGTTTGCCCTGGTCGCCGGCCATGCCAAACACGCCTTCGGTAATCACCAGGATGCCGCCGGCGCCCTGTTTTTCTACAATGGCCGTAGCCCGCTGCATCTGCTTTTCAAAATCTTCGATATCGTTATGCTTAAACACATAGCGCTGGCCGGGGTGCAGGCGCACACCGTCAATGATGCAGGCATGGCTTTCGGCGTCGTACACAATCACATCATGGCGGCTGCACAGCACGTCAATGATGCTCACCATGCCCTGGTAGCCATAGTTCAGCAGGCAGGCGTCTTCCTTTCCTTCAAAAGCAGCCAACTCCCTTTCCAGTTGCTCGTGGTAGTTACTGTTGCCACTCATCATACGGGCGCCCATGGGGTAGGCCAGTCCGTATTGCTCGGCACCGTCACGGTCGGCTTTCCTGATGTCGGGATGGTTGGCCAGGCCCAGGTAGTTATTCAGGCTCCATACAATCACATCTTTCCCACGAAATTTCATGCGGTTGCCAATCTCTCCCTCCAGTTTGGGAAAAGCAAAATAGCCATAAGCTCTTTCGCGATGCTGACCCAAAGGGCCGTAGTTTTTCACAAGACGCTCAAAAATGTCTGCCATAGTTCAGTTTGGGGTTTAGCGATTAGCGTTGGGCGTTCTGCTGCCCACAGCCAAACGGTTAACAAATACGTTTTAGTTTTTGGTTGCCCAAAGCCGGTTGCGCACCAATTCCGGAAAAAGGAGCGCCATTCTTTGCCGCTCCTGCAGGCAGTGGCAATGCCTGGTTCCGCGTGGTGGTGAAAAGTGAAAAACCGCCTTTGGGATAAATGCCGCAAAAATAGGGAATTAAGCCCTATCAGGCACCCGCCGACGGAAGGCCGGGCCTTTGCGGCGCCCGGTCTTTGCACGGCTTTTGCCCTGGCCGGGTGTGCCGGTTCCTATCATCCAGGCAATGGCTGAATGTTGGCGTCGAAATGAAAGTCGGACAGACGGTGGTGGAAGGCCCGCTGGGATCATGGTTGTCTTAATGAGACAAATCCTTTCATTCGGCCCGGTCGCCTGCCTGCCAGCGCCGTTCGCCGGCGCTATACCATTGCGGATTTCACAAACGCAACCTGCCTGACTCCGGCTGCAAGAAAAGCCCTGACAGCCGCCGGCGAGTGCTGGCAATGCCTATGTTCTGTTTCTGCAAACGCTGCCATCCCGTGCCCATAAGGCTAAAAAATGAAAATGTTAAAGAATAAAACGGCACCGCGTCGCTTTGCCAACCATCGCCGGGTAGCAGCAGCCGGCTGTTTTTTTAAAGAAGGCTTATTGCGGAAGATCAGTTTATTGATGCGGGAAAACTTTTGATCACGTGGCGGGCATCGGTGTAATGATAAAACGGTCAGAAATAAGACGCTGGTGGATGAAACTGCCGCCGGTTTTTTGTTGGCGCGGGAAAAAAGACTTTTGTCGCTTTTGCGTTTTTCTCAACATAGCGGCCGCGTTCGGCAAGCCCGACCAACATAGTCATTGCGCTTTGTAGCGAAGCAACCGGCGGCTTACCCCTTCAGTCGAAACAACACCAATTGCTGACCGGCTTTTGGTGCCGATAGAAAGGCGAAAAGAAATTAAATCGCTGGTCGGGTGCCATCATTGACTGTTGGTTAAAAATAAACTACTTTCCTCACCGTCAAGGCCAAGAGAATTACATTTGTTACATCAACACAAACGAATGACAAAAAGAATCCTCCCTTTCGTTTTCCTTTTTTTGTTTGGTACCGGTTATGCCCAAACGCCGGCAAAACCAAAGCTGGTGGTGGGACTGGTCGTGGACCAGATGCGCTGGGATTTTCTCTACCGTTTCCAGGATCGTTATGGCAATGGCGGCTTTAAGCGAATGCTGGGCGAAGGGTTTAGTTGCGAGAACACATTTATTCCCTACACACCCACTTATACGGCACCGGGTCATGCCTGTGTTTACACGGGTTCGGTGCCCTCGCTCAATGGCATTGTTGGCAATAATTGGTACGATAAATACGCGGGGCAGATTGTGTATTGCACCGAAGATTCCACCGTTAGCACCATCGGCTCTGCGTCCGATGCCGGCCTTATGTCGCCGCGTAACATGTGGTCGTCAACAGTCACCGATGAGCTGCGGCTGAGCACGAATTTTCGTAGCAAAACCATCGGCATTGCCTTAAAAGACCGCGGGGCGATTTTGCCGGCCGGCCACACAGCAAATGCTGCTTACTGGTTCGACGATGCTTCCGGCGGCTGGATCAGCAGTTCGTACTACATGCAGGCCCTGCCACCCTGGATGGTGCAGTTCAACGCCAAAAAATTGCCCGATGCCTACATGGCCCAAAACTGGAAAACGCTGTTTCCCATAGACACCTACATACAAAGCACGGCCGACGCAAAGCTGTACGAAGGAAATTTTCCCGGAGGCACGGCCACTTTTGAACATCGCACCGATCAAATCAAAGGCGGCCGGTACGGCGCTTTTCGCTACACACCGTATGCCAACACCTTTACGGTGGATGTAGCCAAGGCAGCCATCGAGGGAGAGTCGCTGGGAGGCCGTGGTGTCACTGATTTTCTGGCCGTCAGCTTATCGGCGCCCGATTACATCGGCCATACCTTTGGCCCCAATTCCATTGAAATAGAAGACACCTACCTGCGGCTGGATAAAGACCTGGCCGATTTTTTCACTTACCTCGACACCAAAATCGGCAAAGGCCAGTACCTTGTTTTTCTCACGGCCGATCATGCCGTTGCCCACGTGCCGGGTTTTGCCGTTGAAAACAAACTGCCGGCCGGCCTGTCCAACAGCGTGCAGTTGCAAAAAGCCCTCAACGATGCGCTGCAGCGTGAGTACGGCAACGGCAACTATATTCAAACCATCATCAACTACCAGGTTTTTCTCAACAACGAACAAATTGCTCAATCGAAAAAGCTGACCCGCGAGGCCGTGAAGCGTTCGCTGATACAGGCCTTGCTCACCCAACCCGGTATAGACAAAGCCGTGGACCTCGAAAACCTGGAGCGCAGCAGCCTGCCCCTGCCTGTGCACACGATGCTTGCCAATGGCTACAACCAAAAATTAAGCGGCGATGTGCAGTTTCTGTACCGCCCGCAGTGGTTCGAAGGCAGCGTGAAAGGCACCACCCACGGCTCGTGGAATCCTTATGACTCGCACATACCGCTGGTGTGGTTTGGCTGGGGCATAAAGCCCGGCCGGTCGGCGCGGGAAGTACACATGACCGATATTGCGCCTACGGTGGCGGCCATGCTGCAAATTCAAATGCCCAATGCCAGCATCGGTAAGGTGATTGAAGAAGTGTACGCACCGCAAAGTGGCCCCAACCGGTAAAGGCCCTGTAACCACCGGTGTGTGATGGCCGGCAGTTTCCGCGGCATCCGCCAAAAAGCGCAGCCGACAACAAGGGCCGCCTGCTGCAAGCCATCCGGCCTTTCTTTTTATTCAAACATTCATCTACTGGCAGTATGAAAAACATGATGCTCCTTTTTCTTTTTGCGGCCGCTGCCGCAGCATCCGCTCAAAATCAATCAAAATCCGGCGGAGCCATGGCAAAAAATAAGCTGCTGGTGCAAACCGCCAACGGCCTTGTAGAAGGCGTGATGGAACCAACCGGTATCCGTTCATTTAAAGGCATTCCGTTTGCGGCGCCGCCCGTAGGTGAATTGCGCTGGAAAGAACCGCAGCCGGCCCAAAACTGGACCGGTGTGTTAAAGGCCGATCATTTTGGACCCCGCGCCATGCAGACCGCCATTTTTGGCGACATGATGTTTCGGTCGGATGGCATGAGCGAAAACTGCCTCTACCTCAATATTTGGGCGCCGGTGCCTGCAAACAAAACCTTGCTGCCAGTGCTGGTTTATTTCTACGGCGGCGGCTTTGTGGCCGGCGACGGATCGGAGCCGCGCTACGATGGCGAAAGCATGGCTCAGCAAGGCATTTTGGCACTCACGGTCAACTACCGCCTCGGTGTGTTTGGCTTTTTTTCTCATCCCGAACTGACAACGGAATCGGGGAGGGGTGGCTCGGGTAATTACGGCCTGCTGGACCAGGCGGCCGCCCTGCAGTGGGTGCAAAAAAATATAACCGCTTTTGGCGGCGACCCAAAGCGGGTAACCATTGCCGGTGAGTCTGCCGGGTCTATTGCCGTCAGTGCGCAGATGGTATCGCCTTTGGCCAAAAATACCTTTGCCGGCGCTATTGGCGAGAGTGGGTCTATCCTGGGCGCTTTACCGGCGGTGCCAATGGCCGAAGGCGAAAAGACCGGGGTGGAATTTGCCAAAATGCTGAATGCATCTTCGCTGGCGGCGTTGCGGCAGTTACCGGCCGATTCGGTGCTGAATGCCTCGGCCCGGTTTGGCCTTTTCCGTTTTCAGCGTACCCTCGATGGTTACTTTTTTCCAAAAGAGCCGGCGGCCGTTTTTGCTGCCGGCCAGCAAGCCAGCGTGCCGCTACTGGTGGGATGGAACAACGAAGAAATGAATTTCAGGGCCTTGCTGGGAAACGAAAAACCAACGAAAGAAAATTTTGCCAAAGTGGTTCAACGCCTTTACGGCGAAAAAGCTGCGGCGGTGCTGGCGGTTTACAATCCGGCGAACGATGACGATGTGGAAGCGGTAGCTACAGACCTGGCCGGCGACCGCTTTATTTCGTTCAGCACCTGGCTTTGGGCCGAACTGCACCAAAAAACCGCCGGCCGGCCGGTGTACCGGTATTTGTACGAACGTCCGCGGCCCGCTATGGTGCCGGCAATGGGTGACGCGTCGCCCGGGCTGGCCGGTGGTGTGCAACGCGGCGGTACGCCCCAGCCGCCGGCAAAAGGCGCTGTGCATTCGGCCGAAATTGAATACGCCATGGGTAATTTACCGCTGAATAAGGTGTTTGCCTGGACCGAAGACGATTACAAAGTGTCCCGCACCCTGCAGGCTTATTTTGCCAATTTTATCCGGACCGGCAATCCCAATGGCGCCGGTTTGCCGTCGTGGAGTCCCGCTCCGCCAACGGGGCCCGTACCGGTCATGCACATTAATGTTCAATCGAGCCTGCAGCCGGAAAAAAACAGGAGCCGGTATTTGCTGCTGCAGAAAATGGCAAACGAATAACAGCAAGATTGGCGGGTTTCCCGGACGGCTGAACGTTGCTGCAGGGCCGAGACTCGTCAAAGCATATCGTTGTCAATTGTTCGTAAACAACCTCGCGGCCGTTTGCCGCAAATAGTGACAGCCATTTTTTTAGCCCGATTGCTTTTTGCAAGTTTGATAAACACATTCTATTTTGTGCGGCGGGAACTACCACCCGCCATCTTTCCTGCCATCCTTTGAATTAGCGCCACGCTCAGCGATTGCCCAAAAGGGTGCTCCTTTTCTTTTGAAACACCCCTTCCGTATTATCCTTTTTTGAAGGCCGCCGACACTCCATTCCGCTTGCTGAAGAACTGTTTTGTGTGCGTTTAAAAAAGTTTCATGAAGAAAGTTTTTCTCCTCGTGCTCTTGTGCCTCGCGGCGGGTACTCTTTACTCCCAAAGCAGTGTGGCGGCTACGGCCACGGTCACTATTTTACCTGCCGTTGGCGCCTCTGCTATTGTTGAAACATCACGGGCAGCACCAGCGTTCGTTGCTGCCGGGGTGGTGCCGTCGCCAGCCTACCTAAGGTTTTTGCCCAAAAAGGAAGAAGCGGCGCTTTGTTTCCGCGTAGTGAGTAATGCAGCGGTTTATTCGGTGAATGTGCTGGCGCCTTTCCCGCAAAATTTCGTGCAGCAGAAAACGGCGGGGAAGGCGCCGCTAATGACCTTATCAGGCGGGGCCGGCTCCGGCGATCTTTATTCTGTTTCACTAAACAGTGCGACCGGCGTAAAGCAAATCGTTGCCTTGCCGCCGGTCATACCCGAGATTGTTGTTCATTTCAACTGACCATCTTTCTACCGCAAGGCAATTTCTTTTTCGGCCAATACAGCGGGCTTTGCCGATACATCGGTGTAAACCACCTGCAGCTTGCCGTCTTTGTAGTCAACCGGGACCGATTTGTCAAGCGGCAATAAAAAATGCCGAACCTTGTTGGGCGTGTAAACGGCAAAACCTTTTGCAATGCCCACCTTCGTCACTTTGCCTTCTTTCGACACATGATTGACCGAGATGTCGCCGTACACCGACATGTTACCGTTTCGGCTGAACGTGAGCTGCGCCATGGGCGTGGCATCCTGTGCTGTTTGAAAACGGAGGCTGTCAATCAATACCTGCACATTGGAACTGCCTACTTTTACTATCACCGGAATAGAGATGCCATAGATCGGCCGCAGGCGTACGGCAATGGTGGTGGTGTCGCCTAAATTGCTTTTCTCGCCCAGCGGCTTTTCCTTTGGCACGGCGCGGAAGTAGAGGTGCGACCGGTATTCGCCTTCTTTCATTTCAGCCGTTTTTCGCAATTGTACTTTCACCGTTTGCGATTCGTTTGGCGCCAGCGTTACCTGCCGCGGAAAAATGCGCAGGTAGGGTTCTGCAAAAAGTTGTTCGGGATCGGGTGCTTGAATTTGTTCGAACGAACCGTTTTCGGTCATCCGGAACTGGATCATGGAGATAATAAAGCTGGCCGTGTCTTTCCCGGTGTTGGCCAGGCTAATGTCTTCGGAGCGTTTAGGGCCGTCGAAGACAACTCTTTTCGGGGTAATGAGAAGGTCGCCCTGGGCGAGCGCCGTTTGAGTGAGGCTTGTCAGTAAAACGAAAAAAGCGGCCAGGCAAATGCGGCTGGCTGCCCCTAATTTTTTGGTTGCGATGGAGGATAGAACAGACATTGGATGAGGATATTAGAAAAGCAACGAAAAAGAAAAGCTGGCGTTTGTAACGATCAAACACCCTGCACGGGGCAGGGTGTTTGTTTTTGTTTTAGAGAAAATTAATTGTAGTTCACCATCACGGTAAACTGGCCGCTGTACACACCCGGTAGCTGGGCTACAGCCACGTTGAGGGTAGCGCCTACGTTCAGCGTTTGCGAGCCGCCCGAAAGTGTGCCTGTACCGCTTGGGTTGCTGGTAAAAGCATTCACCGTCATGGTGGCTGAGTTGCCGCTGTGTGTAAGCGTTACATCACTGGTGGGCAGCGTAATGGCATACGTTCTGTTGCCATCACCGGTTACGTTGAAGATGGCTGCGGACACACCCGTGGCGCCGGCCGGAAGGGTAACGCCTCCGGTAGCAGAACGTGTGCCGGCAGGCGCCAGCACTACCGTACCGCCAGCACCGGCACCACCGCCTACAGAGGTCAGGCCCTGTACGGCCACGTTGCCAAAGTTCATGGCGGCTGTGTTGGTAATGGCTATCGGCGCTACGATTGTTGCAAAAGCTTCGGCGGTGGTAGAAGACTGTGCCTGAGCGGTGGAAGCGGTCATCAGCACAATAGCGGCTGACAGGATCTTGGTGATTGTTTTCATTTGTTTGGATTTAATTTAAATGTGAGTGTAAAAAAAGATGTTCGCTTTTGATTATGCAAATTTTAGTAAGTGTTTTTTTTAGGTAAAAGCACTCGTTTTTTTACGTGTGTGCGTTTACGGTTGACAGGCCGCTTACCCGTGCTTTTTCTTTAGCACAATCTTCAGTCCTTCTACAAAATCGCCTTCGCGGCCGCTTTTAATGGTGAACGGTATTTTTTCCGGTGTGGCTTCCAGATTCAGCATGTCCAATTGCGCCTGATCCATTTCGAGTGTGTAGTTGCCGGGTGTAAAACCAATATAATTGAAGTAGCCGTCCGACTCGGTCAGCACTTTGGCCACCAGCTTGCCTTTGCGGTAAAACTTGACGATGATTCGCCCGATGCCCTGCGCTTCGTTGCCTGTCTGGAGCAACGCTTTTCCCGCTACTTCGCCCAACACGCTTACCGGCACTTCCACCCGCTTAAAATGGTTGGGATCGGCCACCACGTTCACCACCGGGTTACGCACCTGCCAGGCAATGTTATCAAAGCTGGTTTTGTCTATTTCCAGCCAGTAATTATTGTACGGTTCCAGCCCGGTGATCTGTATGGTGGTGTCGCTGTTGCAATGCGTTAGCCGGCCGCCACTGACTTTCATCTTCAGTCCGCATACCTTCGATTCGCCTTCATCCTTCCGGCCGTTGCCGTTGATATCGAGGAAGGGAATGACACTAATGCCGGCACGGCCCACCGCCGTTTGATCGGTGGTGGAAAAACGTTTGATGTTGTCGTCGTACAAAATGCTGCCGCGGGTGTTTTGCAAATAACTCGTTTGGCCATTGGTGTGTACGGCAAAAGCCGATGTTTGCGCAAACGAAAGGTTGAAGCGGATACCAATGCTGTAGCTGGTGGTGCGGGCATTGCTGTTGTGCGAATACGAAAGATTCAGAAAGCCGTTGCGAAACACATTTTTTTCCAGATCGGTTTGCACGATCGTGATTCGGTGGCGACGGTATTCATAATAGGTTTGTTGCGTTAGCTGCAGCCGGCCCGGCAGGCGCACCGTCAGCGAAAGATTGCTCCAGATCAAAGGGTTTCGCTGATCGGATAAAACGGCAAAGGTGGTGAAGTTGGAACTTACCCGCGAGAAGAAGGCCGACACCAGCATCTCGGCCGAAGTGCCCGGTTTTTTCTTGGTGTCGGTAAACTGCGACAGTGTAAGGCGGGTAAATGCCGAGAATTTTTTGGACCGAAACGGCATGGACAGCACGGCTCTTTTTTCTTCCAGAAATTTTACGGCCGTCTGGTTTTTGTCATACGTCACATAATTGACGTCTATCTGCAAATTGGAGGGATGGCGGTAGCTCAGCATCACTTTATTTCGCACCCGGTACATGTGCTCGCCAAACAAAATAATCTTGGAGAGCAGGCGCACGGAGGCATTCACATAAGGCATGGCCTGCGGCGGCGTAACGCCCGAAAGATATTCCACGCCGGCACCTACCGTTACGCTGTTGTCCAGCCCATATTTCAGGCTGGCGCGGCCAAACCGCTGTTTGGTGCTGTCGTCCATAATGCCGCCGGTGACATTGTATTCAAACTGTTGTGCAGGCAAAAAATTTACCGGTATCACTACGTTTTGTTCCTTTGTTTGCTCTTCGCCCCAGGGCCCGTAAAAACGCAGCTTCACGCTCGAGTTTCCATACACCATCGGCACTTCAAACGTAAAAAAGCCCGAGGCATCGGCGCGGGTGTAGTTGATCAGAATGTTGTTGACATACAGTTCCACCAGCCAGCCGGGCTGCGTGATATTGCTGAGCACATAGGTGCCAAACGAACGGCGGTAGGTGGTGGGTGTGTTGTTGAATTGAATGCCGTTGAGCGGAGCCGTGAGCGTGGAAACGGCATCGGTCGTCACCCGGCCAAGGCTGATCTGGCGCAGCCAGCTACGGTTGTTATTCACCAGGCGCCAGCGATAGTTTTGGCTACGGCTTTCTAAGGGGCGTCCGGCAGTATGGTTGAAGGTTACCGTGGCCTCGCCGCCGGCCACCATTCCCCCCAGCCCCAAGCTCAGCCGGATGTCCTTCGACCCGTTGAGGTAGCGGGTAATATTCACGCCCCAGTCGGCAGCGCCCAGGCGAAAGAGCGGAAACTCCTGGCCGAAAATCGTGTCGGCCTTGCGTTCGCCTTTGAGGCGGCCCAGGTTACGCCGGGTCATTTCCTGCTGCATTTCCCGTATCAGCGGCAGCTCCACTTTGGTGGTCAGCGTTACCACCAGGCTGCGGAAATCGAAAGAACAATCGAGCCCGAAAATGCCAAAATAATTACAGCGCAGGTACAAGCCGGTTTCGGTGCGAAGAAGGTCGCCGGTTTGCAAAGGGTGATGCTTTTTTTGAAAAACGATCGTGTTTTTATCTTTCGAGATAAGAAAAGGAGTGGAGGCGTTGAGCAGGAATCCCGACAGCGTATCGGCATTGGCATTGAGCCGGTTTTTCACCTTCAAAAAATCAAATACTTCTTTCACCGAAAGAAAAACATTCTGCCCCTGTACAAAGGCTGCTACTTCGGTACTGCCCACCCGCGGAATGTTCAGCAGCACGCCAATTTCTTCGGGCTTTTCGTCGTCGGGGTTTTGCGCCAGCAGTACGCTGCCCGGCCCTAACAGCAGGCAAAGCAATACAAGGCCGATAAGCCTGTGGATGGTGTATTGCGGTGAGGGATTCATGTTGGTTTTTCCTGGGCGGTTGAAAAGGATTATTGGTAATTGACAATGATGCTAAAGCTGCCGCTGTAGGTGCCCGGAGGCGATGCGGCGGCCACGGATAAGGTGCCGCCAACAGTGACCGGCGTAGTGCCCGGCGGTTGCACCGTGGTTGTAAACGGCGAAGCCGGGCTGCAGGCGCCCAGCGTCAGTGTCATGGTGCCGCCGTTGCTCCCCGTGAGGGTGGCATTGGGGCCGTTTAAAATGGAAATAATGGTACCCTCCGGTGCTTCAATCTCAAAAATGGCAGGATAAAAAACCTGCCCCATGCTGAGCAACACCACACTGCCGGTGGCCGACCGGGAGCCATTGGCCAACACCGTAACCGTGCCGCCGGCGCCGGTATGCGAGAAGGCGCCAAACAGGAGGTCCTGGAACCGGGTGATGCTGATGGCGCCCGGATCGGGCGGATCGTCATCGCTGGGGTTTTGTGCCAGCGCCGCCTGCAGCGTGCAAACCAGCACCGCTGAAAGAACAGCCCTTTTCAAGAATATCGGGATACGCAAAACGTTGGTTTTTTAGGATAGAGGAAAACGGTTCATTCAATCAAAATCTCCAGGGTAAAGGTTTCGGTTTTACCCACCAGTTTCAGGTAATAAAGGCCAGTGGTCAAATGGCAGGCCGAAGCAATAATATAGCTGCCCGTACCGCCTCTATGCTCCAGGGTGCGGCGCAGGATTTCAGTTCCGCGCTGGTCAAATAGATAAGCTTGCACCAGGCCTTTTTCCATCTCCCGGATCTGCACATTTATCTGGCGGCCTATAACCGGGTTGGGCACCACTACAACGGCTGCCTTCGAAGCCGGCAGGGTTACCATAACCGTTTTGCTGTACTGGTATTGGCTGCTGCCTTCCACCGACCGTATGCGGTACCAGTTATTGCCACTGGCCGGATGGCTGTCGAGCCACTGGTAGCTTAGTGCGCTGGCGCCGGCAGGTTGCTCGCCCACCTTTAAAAAGCGGCTGCCATCGGTTGAGCGTTCTATCTCATACCTCACCGTGCCGGGTTCGTTGGCCACTTTCCAGTCCACCACTACCTGGCGGTCTTTTTTATTGGCGGCCACCGAAACAAACGTAACGGGCAGGGTGGTAAGCGGATGAAAGATGATGCGGAAGCGGCCGGCACTGGACGAGGCCGGGTCGGACGCCGACACGGTAAAATTGATACGATTGGTGTCGGTCAGTGACAAGGGCTGAATTTTAT
This sequence comes from uncultured Flavisolibacter sp., assembly GCA_965365435.1. Classification (GTDB taxonomy): domain Bacteria; phylum Bacteroidota; class Bacteroidia; order Chitinophagales; family Chitinophagaceae; genus Flavisolibacter. The sequence goes on along the minus strand of CBDUBQ010000031.1, from coordinate 26,790 downwards.
CCAGGTAAGTGTCCTGCAACAGCGGCATGGCCGTTAGCATACCCAGGTCCTGGGCAAAAATCTCCAGCGTGTATTGGGCCTTCGTCAGCTTGGCCAGGTTCAGCTCAAGTGTGTCGTTGGCCTGCGGCATCGGGCGGGTGTCAATGCTGAGCAGCACGCCATTTTCCACCAGGCTTACCACCTCGGCGCTATTGGCCATTTTTTGCCCATCGTCTTCCGTTACTTCTTTTGAAAAAGCAGGGTCGAAGGCCGCTACCGCGCCATCGGCAAGCACCGGTGAGCCGCCACTGTTGTACAGCAGGTTCACCGCTAACAAGGGCTGTGTGTTGACTTCCGCCGGGCCGTTGCCGGTGGTACGGAACACATTGCTGTTGATAGCCATTTCGTCATTGATCTTATTTGATTCGTTGATGACGATCTGCGGATTGGAGCCGGTTGTTTTTACAAAAAATCCCTGGCCCGGCTGAATGTAGCGGGACGACTGAATGAGCGGCGAAACAGGCGAAACAAGCGCACCGGTAAGCGTTGCCGTGACGGTAACGTAACCGCCGGTGCTACTCAGGTTTGCGTCCCATCCCCAGATGGTGCTGGACACGCCGCTTTTTTGTACCGACTTCCAGTCAACCGTGCAGGCGTAAGGGTTGCCGATCAGCGTAAAGTTGCCAATGGTGCGTGTGAGCGGCACTGCCGATGAGCCGTTAAAGGTCTGCGGGCCCACGGCCAGCGTGCCTTTTGAGCGCAACACCGTTGGGCTGGGGTTGGCTGCACTGATTTTATTCAGCCTGTCGCCGTACACGAACATATAGTAAGCCTGCCCGGTTTTCAGCGGAGTGGCCTTTGTGCTTTTGCCATTGGCCGTGCTAAAGGCTACAAACCGTTTGGTGGTTTCGTTGTAGGTAAACAGCGAGGCGTTGGAGGTCTGGCTGTCGAACCCGTCGGTCGTACTGCCGCCAGTGATCAGCGTGCCTTTTCCGGCTTCATTGATGCCGGCGTTCTGCCAGTTGCCCCAAATGGATTTGCCGGTTTCTGTGCCGTTCAACACCGATTTTGGACTGGTGGTAACGCTCGAGGCCACCAGGCGGTATTTCCGGCGTCCGGGTACATACCGTTCCACCGTTACTTCGCCAACGATTGGCTGGGCGGCCGATGATTTCACTTCTCCCAGCCGGGCCGTATTGGCCGCCGACGACTTCAGGGTGAGGTGGTCATTTGTATAAAGTGTTCCTTTTTCAATTTCCAGGATGTGGGTAACATCGAGGGGGCCCATCAGCGTCACACCTGCTTCGTTATTGATGGTCAAATTTGGAACAGAGTTGTTGGTAAACACACTGGCCGGTATGGTTTGCGCAGAGGTGCCCTTGAAGTCAAGTTTTGCATTATTGGAAACTTCAAACCCGCCGTTGCCGATAATTTTTCCAAGTATTTCGAGGCGTTTGTTTTGCACTTTCAGTGAGGCGCCGGCGGCAATGGAAATGTCCTTTACCGAAGCATCGGAATTGCTTACAAGTGGGTAGTTGGGCGTGCCCACGGGAATCACGATGCTATCGGAAGAAGAAGGCTTGGAGCCGCAACTCCAGTTTTGATCCTGATGCCAATCGGCACTAACGGTTCCCTTCCATGTATTGCCGCCGATGGTGAAGGGCAAACTGGTGGTTTGAAACTGCGCACAACCGCCATTGGCTGCTACGGTGTAGGTTACCGAATAAACGCCCGGAATACATTTGGATAGGTCCACGTCGCCATTGGAGGCATTGATGAACAAACCAGCCGTGGAAGAAAAGACGCCGCCCGTGGTACCGGTCATCACTACCTTGGCTGTGCCCGAATTGCAATACGGCGTGTTGGGATAAGCGATGGTGGCCGTGGGCATTTTTACCACCGTTACCGATGTGGTGAAGGTGCTGGAGCAAGTGCCCGAGATGGTGTTGGTAACAGAATAAGTACCGCCGTTGCTGGCAGCCAGGTTAATGGTTCCAGTACTGCTGTTCAGGCTTAGCCCCGCCGGGGTAGATGAAAAAACGCCGGCTCTTGCACCGGTTGCCAATTGTGCTGTTGCCGTACCAACCGTACTGCAAAAAGAAGCGGCACTGTAACTGAAGTTGGCCGCACAGGCTTGTCCTATGGTAAAATCGCCCAGTGCCGATGGAACCAGGGTGCCTTTTAACTCGGTTGCGGACGGCGCACCGTCGAGGGCAGGATAGCTCCAGCTGCCGTTCTTAAACCGGGCCAACATCAGGCTGGATGTCGAGAAATTCGGATATGTATCACCGGCCGTCCAGAGGAAAGTGAGTTTGCAGGTGCTGAAGACCGGCGCACCGCCGGCATAAGGAACGATAGACCAGTATCTTGAAAGCGAGTTGTTGGCAATATTTGACGAAGCAATGCTGGGATGTTTTGCAGACACCGTTGTTGCCGAAAGGTATCCGGGTGTTGTAAGGGAGGAGAATTCGATCTGCACCGGCAGGTAAGATGTTGCGGTGCCGATTTCGAAATACCCGTTACCGGAAAAATACTTCAGCAGGTTGCCGTTCACCCAGCCTTTGTCGGCTCCTGCACCTGATATTTCAGAGCCATTCGGAATATTCACTTCAAAGCCATTGGTGGTAATAATGCCTTTGGTAAATGTCAGCTTTTCCGACACGATCATATCGTTGCTGAGCTGAATTTCTCCGGCTGGTTTATTGACGATAAGTTCATAAAAGGCCGTTACCGCTGTGCCGCCAATCACCTGGTTTTGGTTACCGTTAAAGACGCATTTTGTGTTGGCCATTGCCAGGTTGATACCATTATTGGTCAGGTCGCCGCCAACATTATGGGTAAACGAACCGGGGTTGAAATAGGCGTCGGCACCAAGGGTTACATCGCCTTTTATGTTCAGGCTGTTTAGGATCGTAACCGATGCCGTTCCCGCAATGGTAAAATTTCCTTCCATTGTCAGTGCGGACGAGGGCATGGTTTTCGTGCCGCCGCCGCTTAGCGTCAGATGGCCGTAAGTTTCGGCCGATACCGTTTGGGCAAAAGCCGATGAATAGTTGACGGTGCTGGCTGGCTGAAACACCCGGCTGCCAAAGCCGGTAACCATGCCCCCTCCGGAAATTCTGAAAGTAGCGTCATTGGACACTGTGAACGTTCTGCTGCTGCTACCGGCAATGGCCAGGCCATTGTTGTCAAAAAGGCCCGACTGCACCGAAAGGTTACCTGCAACAAGGCTGGAAGTAATGGCTACACCAGGCCTGACGCCGGCTGCATTATTAATTCTGATATGGTGATAGCGAAGATTGCTTGAAAAATTGATGGTTTGTGCCGATGCCCCATCAAAGTTGACGGTACTGGCAGTACCGGGGGTGATGGTGCCCACATTGTTAACCAGTGTGGTATTGCCGCCGATATTGACCGTGGCAGCCCCGCCGTTTATTTCCAGCACTGCATTGCCAGGCTGGGCGGCATTGGCATTAAATACCAGGTCGCCGTCAACCGACAGTGTGCCGGTAGTGACGATCACCTTTGCAAACCGGTTGCTTACATTCAATTCCTGCCCGCTACCGATGTACAGGCTGCCTCCGACCGTGGCCGAGCCACTCCCGATGTCCCAGATTTTCTGTGTGTTATTCTGCGGAAAAGTGGGCAAGGTTACGTTGCCACTCACCGTTAGCGATGCACTGTTGGTATGGCGAAACGTGGCGGTGCTGCCTTCGTAAAGGAGCGTCAACGCCGCACACGCATTCGGAGTGCTCATGGTCACCGTGCTGCCGCCCTTCACGGCAATGGTTGGATAAGAGGCCTGTGCAGCGCCCGAAAGAGCCACAGCGCTTCCCACCATTTCAATTGTTCCGCCGGTGCCAAGGTATTGGCCATTGTTGGTGACGCCGGTGTGGACCTGCAGCTTGCCGCCCGACTGGCTTATTCTGGCACCTGCCTGTATCGTTAGTGAGCCAACCGCATACGTGCCGGTGCTGAGGATAGGCATGCGGCCTCCGGTTGGAGATGTGGGAATGGTAACGGTGCTACTGCTGGTAGGCACGGCATTGGTTGACCAGTTGCCGGCTACTCCCCAATCGGAACTAATTGTTCCCCGCCAGGTTTGTGCAGAAGCAAAAGAGGAAAAAAGCAATGCAAGGAAGAGAATCGTGCATGCGGACTTCCATTTTCTGTAGGGTAAAGTTGGATTCATATTAATTCACGGGATTAGGATAAATAAAAACCATTAGGATGGTTCGGTGCAAACATAAAATTCAAAATCGGCAATTCAAAGCCCCGACCGATGTCTGAACAAACACTACGTAGAATTACGAGGGTTTTTTCGATGTTGTTTTTGTGCGGAAAAGAACAATTGGTTTTGCCTTGCCGATGTAAAAACGTTTTTCGGCGATCAATGAATTTGTTTTTCCACAGCAATGAATTTTGTCTTGTGAATAAATGGTAAAAAAAATCCATCCCGGAAAACGATGAAAGCAATGGTACTTATTGGTGGCGACCGTGTTTTTCCGTTGCTCCCGGGCCATCAATCCATTTCCTTTTTGCCATGCCCGTGCATTCACCGGCCGGCCAGCTTCACCAACTGTTGCCGGTGTTCATCGTTCGGCCGCAATTTTTCCTGTTTTTTTCTTTGCTTTCCCATAGCCCAGGGGAGCCGGTGCGTTGGCTTACGATGAACAGGTGGTTCGGCCGGAGCCTGAAGAACAAAAATCCAGCGAGAAGAAAAAGAACTTTGCGCACGATCGTGCAATGCTGGGACAAACTCTATTGGCGGATGGGCGGCAAAACATTGGCTTTGCAAGCGCATTGCGGCAGAACTAAAAAGCAATCGCCTTCGCCCGCCGATTCATAAAAAAGAAAAAACTCCTTTCTTCCCCTCCCTGCCGTTTCTCCTTGCGAAAAACAGTGGTGATGAAAAGAAAGGAGTGTAAAAAATATAAGCGAAACAAAAACGCCGGGGCAGAAAGGCCCCGGCGTTTTTGAAAGTTTTGTTCTATTTAACGATCAGCTTTTGTGTTTGTGCTTGCCCATTGCTCACGATGCGAACAAGGTAAACACCTGGCCTTGCATTCGACAACTCAACCGGAACCAGTTGTTGGCTGTTGCCGGCTCTTTTTTGCATTACCTGGCGGCCGGCTGCATCAAATACGGTAATCAGGCATTGCTCCATGTTGGCCGGAATACGGACCGTGAAGGCGCCATTGGAAGGATTCGGATAAACGGCCGCTTCTTTGCTAACGGCAGTTGTTTCCGGTAAGGCACGGCCGGCTTCTGAACTTGACGTGGCCAGTTCGTTGTTGGCAGCAACAGCAGGTGCGCAGGCACCCAACGTAGCGCCGTTGTCGAGCTGTGCGTCAACCGCATTGGCTGAAACAGTGATCGTCTTTTTGCCGTTTTTGCAAACAAAAAACTTTTTGCCGTTGCGCGGGTCTATCACATTAACGGTAATCGATTTGGCCGTGGTATTTCCGTGGCCATCGGTGATGGTAACGGTATAGGTAGTGGTTACTTCGGGGCTGGCTTTTGGTACCGGGCTGGTAGTACTGGACAAACCGGCTGCCGGCGACCAGCTATAGGTGTACCCGCTAAAGAATGTATTGCCACCTGCCAGGGCCAGCAACGTCACCGACTGTGCACCGTAGCCCAGATAAATGGTATGCTTTGCCTGCCCTGCTACCGGATAAACGGGCCACATGAATACTGCTGCTTTGATGGGGTTAACAACTACCGGCGGCTCGTCAACAATTGGTGAAGTACTGAACACATAGGCTTTGTTGCTAAGGTTTGTCCGGTTGGTAAAAAACGCTGAAGCACTGGCCGTTTCATCGGCACTGTTTACACTCAAATAATCGGTTGTGGAGGCAGCCAAGCCAATGTTAGCATCGTTGTACCAATCGGCAAACATGCTGCCATAAACAAACTGAATGGTGTTGCTTTCTTCCATCAGCCATACCTGGAAAGTTTTATTGTAATTGCCGCTAAAATTAGAGGAGCTGTAGTCTTCGACACTATTCACATTAAATTCAATCACCAGCTTGCGGGCCGGGGCCTGACCAACGATTTTGTAGGCCACATTTCCATTGCTCGCTGTGTACAGGTCTTCGGCCCAGGGCAGAAGAACAGGGTGAGCAGCCGCACCGCCCGACAGCGATGGGTCCTGGGTAAAATAATTATCGTAGGGATAAGGTGTATAGGCAGCATTTCCAAGCACCACTACACCGTCTTCGCTTACCGAAAACTGCGTATGCGTTGTGCCCGCAAAGCTGAACGGAAAAAACGAAATGGCGGGCGATGCAGAACCATCAGTTTCCGAATTGAGGATGACAGTGGCATCGGCCGACATATCTTCCAGGGCAATGCCTTGCTTGGCTTTAAAATAATACTGCGCGGCCGTTTGGGCGTTCACCATCAGGGACGTGCCAATCAGGAAAAGAATTGCTGCGTAAAGTTTTTTCATTTAATTGGTTTTTATTGTTAGTATCACTGAACAAGGAAATCTGTTGCCGGTAAACAACCCGTGTGAAAGGAGCCGGTGAGAAGAATGGACCTGGCGCAGTTCGTTTTGGGTTTTGGCGCCGCCTTGCGAAAAGCGGCTGGAATCTAAAAAGCGGAGAGATTGATCTGTGCTGGCGAACTAGTGCTGATAAGCGGCGGATTATTCAGGAGCACAGGATATCCGGATTTTTTTCGATTGTTTTCATTGATACTGGCAACAGCGCAAACATATAAGGCCCGCGTAAAAAATGCAAGCTGTTTTAACGGACTTCCTCAGTTGATTTCCGGAAAAAATAACGGCATTGCAGGCCGCTTCGGCCTTTATCCACAATGGCCATTTCGGCGTTTGATGGCCCGCCGGCCATGCCCCCAATTTTTTCTTAAAACATTGTTTTTCAATGGGAAGCAAGGTGTTTGGTCTTGCTTTGGCCCGCCGGCCGGTATATCCCGCAAAAAAGATTTCAACAGGTGATGGCCATCGCAAAGGCGGTTGGACGATTTGAAAAAAAAGGGCAGAACCACCCGGTCGGTTTCGTAATTTTCCGCGCCGGTTATACGCGGCCGGGGCGCTGTTGCCAACGGATTATTCCCTATCGGCCGGTTACATTTTTTCGGCCATGGCCATTTTTACTTTTTCTGTTTTCCAATCGGCCGTTTAGCGGTTGATGGACGGCGTTGCCGGAAACAATAATGGTAGAGCCCTGAAACCCTTCGGTGTTGTCGGAAGCCAACCGGTTTGCGTCCACGGGTTGGTGCGGCAACGCAGCGGGCAAGCTGTTTTTTCACAACAGGGCGCCGCTGCCATCACCTGCCGCCTTTCTCTGGCCGGATCTTCCTACATTTAGGCAAATCGTCGCAGATGTTTTTTCACCGTCGCCATTTTTTACAAAAGGCGGGTTTGGCCTCGGCTGCTGTGCTGGTTCAATCCCTTCTGCAACCGGCCTGGAGCCGCCAGCTTGATCGTGCCTTAACTGACGCTGCCGGTGTATCGGCGGATGAGCTGGCAACCGACGAAGACTTCTGGTATTTTATTCAGCAGGCATTTACTGTGTCGCCTTCTATTATCAACCTGAACAACGGTGGGGTCAGCCCGGCGCCGAAAACGGTGCAGGAGGCTATGAAACGTTTTTACGATTACAGCAACGAGGCACCCAGTTATTACATGTGGCGCATTCTGGACCAGGGCCGCGAAACACTGCGGACCAACCTGGCATCCCTGGCCGGCTGCTCAGCCGAAGAAGTAGCCATCAACCGTAATGCTTCCGAAGGAATGGAAACTATCATTTTTGGCCTCACGCTGAAAGCCGGAGACGAAGTGGTGGTGGCCAGGCAGGATTACCCGAACATTATCAATGCGTGGAAGCAACGGGAACTGCGTGATAAGATCAGGCTCGTTTGGGTAAACCTTGACCTGCCCAGCGAAGACGAAGCCTACCTGGTGAAACAATACACCAGCGCATTTACACCCCGTACAAAAGCGGTCAACGTCACTCACATCATCAATTGGAACGGACAGGTGTTGCCGGTACGCAAGATTGCCGACGAAGCACATCGGCGGGGTATAGAAGTGGTAGTAGATGGCGCCCACAGCTTTGCGCACCTGGATTTTACAATTCCCGATTCAGGCGCCGATTATTTTGCCAGCAGCCTGCATAAATGGCTGTATGCGCCCATCGGCAGCGGATTGCTTTATGTAAAAAAAGAAAAGATCAAAAACCTGTACCCGCTTTTTGCCGCCGATGATCCGGTGAAGGATGACATCCGCAAATTTGAGCACCTGGGCACCCGCCCGTTTTTTATTGAGCAGGCCATTGGCAAAGCCGTTGAGTTTCACCAGATGATCGGCAGCGAACGCAAACAAAAGCGGCTGCACTACCTGAAAAATTACTGGATGGAAAAAGTGAAAGCTGTGCCCGGCGTAAAGCTGCATACCTCGCCGCATCAGCAGTGGAGCGGCGCTATTGGAATGGTATCGGTAGAGGGCAAAGAACCGGGTGCGCTCGACAGCTATTTGTTTTCGCAGCATCGCATACACTGCGTGCCCATTAACTGGGAGAATATTCACGGCGTGCGCATTACCCCGAATGTTTACACCACCACCGGCCAGTTGGATACGTTGGTGGAAGGCATCACCCGGTTTGCAAAAGCCCGCACAACATCATAACGCCAACTGATGTTACCCGCCTTTTCTTCTCTTTGTCGAACTGTACTTATTCTTCGGTTCACGGAAGATTTCAAGTTGTCCGTCAGCGGTTTTATATGGTCGCTTAAGATTGTATTGAGCAACGACGTGTTCAGGAATTCGAAGGCTGCTAAGGTTGCTTGGCTCCACTTTTATAGCCCCTGAACCATAACTTTTGCCAACGAGTTTTAGGTTTTCTAACGTGTCAGGATGATTTAACGCCTTCCAAAGACTGTCAATATATTCCCGGTCTTCATAAATTGGGTAAACACAAAGAAAGCCTGTCAATGGCACCACTCCTGCCTCGTTTTTTATAAATCTCGTATTTCTTCTGCCGAGATATGCAAATAACAGTGGTGGAACTTTACGCTGTTCCATTTTATACCAGGGTTTACGCTGTTGAATTAGTGAACGTGTTGGCAAACCCATTTCTTCGCCAATTTTGAGGTAGTCCTTTATTGCTTTGGGATGATTTTCTTGTCCATTTATTGAAAGCAAAAAAGTCGGGCGATTGTCTTTGTCTAATACTTCAACATCATACACTGTCAAAATACTTTCAGTTGCGTCTTTTGTCCGTCCGACAGCCCTTTTCAGATACTCTTTTGGAATACCTAAATGCTTTACTTGTTGAGCAGTCAAAAAGAAAAACTCATTTGAACCTGTTGCAATACCTCTCATCACTTTTGCAAAATCATTCAAGTGGAAAGAGAAACCGTTATGATTTTGTTCGGGTCGGGATAGTCCTGTAGCAAGACCTTCCTTTAGCTGGCGAGTGACTATTTCTAAACTGGTAAGCCCGTTTTCTTTGAAGTTGGAAGATATAAATCGAAACAAGTCGGATGAGTATGCCTCATTGGCTTTGACCCAATATAATGTCTTTTTCGGGTTAGCATTTTTTATCAGGAAAACAATTGCATTGGTGTCAACATTTGGAAAAGGCGTAGCTTTTTCGTTAAAAGTAACTACACCTTCAATGCAAAATTTTTCAGAAATCCACTTCCATAAATTTTTCGCAAACTTGCCTTCGCAGGTATCGGCAGGCATAATAAATGCAAGTTTTCCGTCCTGCTCTAAAAGATTTAGTGCCTGAATAAAGAAGTAAATATGATAACCTGCCCTGCCGTCAATTGAATTGCCTGTAATTGATGCGGCGATTTGCTTAAGAAGCAGTTTTGTTGCTTCATCAATTCTATGATGCCTTATGTAAGGCGGGTTTGCAACTATTGCTTTGAATTTTCTTTGCGGTGGGTTTTTTATAAAATCTCGATTCTCAACAAAGCAATTGTCATTGCTGTAAATTTTGTCCGATAAAACATCGGGGTCAATGTCAGTGCCGAAAAACGATACGGTGGGTTTGTTAAGCTTTAACAATGCCTCATAAAAAGCGCCCCTTCCTGTTGCTGGGTCAAAAACTAAATCGGCAGCACCTAAAACATAAGATACCATTGCTTCTGCAACCCAACTCGGCGTCCAAAACTGACCTTTATCCCGCAACGCTTCTCGTTCATCCCAATTACCCGGTAGCTTTTGATGTGATTTTATTTTTCCCATTACAATTTGCTTAAGATAATCAATGCTTCATCAGCAATCTTTAAAGACCCTCCTTCAAACTTTACATACGGCAGAATATGTCCGTTTTTGTCTTCGATGAATGCAGGAATAAGCTCAGGTCTTTCACTTGCCACACCAAGAGGATAAGCGTAATGATAGTAGTATTTGTAAATTGCCTTTTTAGTGGTAGCACCACCCGGAGCTTGGAATACTTGTTCGGTTGGAAGTATCAACCCTTCACTTACCAAACGTTGTGCTTCATCAAAGGAAAGCCCATATGCTCGGTCAAAGAACACATGCCAAACATGGATGGGAATTTTGTTTTCTTCTTGCCATTTCATTAATGGTTTGCGGTCTTCCTCTTTGATGATTACTGTTGGCAAAACTGCGGTTTTTGCAAGTCCGACTTTACCACCAAGTCATTTCTGGGCTTTCATCGGTGTTTTGTAGTCAGGCATTTTTTCCGCTACCCAAAGAGAATTCTCACACTCTACGGCGATGATTGCTTTTTTGATTAAAGGTTGAAGCTTGTCCTCGGTTAAGAATGGCAATTCTTCTTCTCCACCAATCTTTTCAAGAAAAGTATCAACAAACTCTGTATCTGGATTCTTAAATACTAAAAGGTCTGGACGTTTTATGTTCCCAAGTCCTGCTGCTTCCAATCGCTCAAAGTATAATTCAAAAGCCCTTACATCATCAGTGGGAGCTGTGCCGCTTGGACCGTATGCGATGGCATAGAAATCTCCTGTGCCGTTAACTGCGTCAATCAAACGCTTCTCACTCCAAACACCTTGAGACCATCTCATCAAGAAATCGCTACCACGTAATTTTCTCGGATTAAGCCAAAAGTCTGCCCAGATAATTTCTCTGATACCTCTAAGCTCTAACTCAATATCTTCTGTCGAAACAGACAAAACTCGTTCAAAAGGATGCATTTCCACCATGCTAAAACTATTCGCAAATCTAATTTAAGCCTGTGACTTGATGGTAAAGGTTGGAGTGTTTTTGTTCACATCGTTTTCGCTGCGGCGGGGTCGTCCTGAAATGGCACGCCTCACACGCTCATATAGGCACCTTCTTGTTCAACCCACCCCCAAGAATCAACCTTTTTTAGAACAAAACTCTGCCTCTACCACGAAGCATTTCATCGGCTGACTCGACGCTTATCTCCGTTGCTTCTAATACCAGGACCAATAACGAACTTTTACACAAATGCAGGTAAGCGGCCATAATGGGACGGCGCCGAATCGCTGCTAACCGGCGCAGGCAAAGAGCCAGTGGTTTACCGGCAGAATGGACCTTTTCCACCGGCCGCCGGCATGGAAAAAATTTTCCGTAACCTGCCCATCCCTAATAAAAAAAGCCCCGCACCAGTGCGGGGCTTTCACTTTATTTCGGCCGGCATTTGTACCGGGGCAGGCTGCCTTTCTTTTTCCGGATTTTCGTTCGCAGCGCCGGGCAAGGGCAGCGGTTGCTTTTACCACTCCCGGTTTATTCCGCCAGCAGCAGGTAATAATTCTTCTTTCCCTTTTGCACCAGGATATATCTGCCGTGCAGCAGATGGCTTTTATCCACCACCAGTTGCTGATCGGTTACTTTTTCGCGGTTAATGCTTACACCGCCATTCTGAATCATTTTCCGGGCTTCGCCTTTGCTGGGAAAAATGCCGGTTTCGGTAAGCAGGTTCACCACATTTACGCCAGCCTCGATGCTGCTTAGCGAATAGGTCAGTTTTACAATGCCTTCCATTGCTTCCAGGTCTTCGGCCGACAGGGAATGGGCCGGGGCGTTTTGTTGCGCAAACAATTTGTTTGTGGTCTCCACCGCTTTATTGTATTCTTCTTCGCCATGCACAAAAACAGTGATCTCCTGCGCCAGGCGGCGTTGCAGCACCCTTTTCGATGGGTCTTGCCGGTGTTCGTCCGTCAACGCACCAACTTCTTCCTGCGTTAGAAAAGTGAAGATTTTAATCCACTTCTCGGCATCGGCGTCGGCCGCATTGAGCCAAAACTGGTAGAACTGGTAGGGCGTGGTACGCTGCGGGTCGAGCCATACATTGCCGCCTTCGGTTTTTCCAAACTTGCCGCCGTCGTTTTTGGTCAGCAGCGGGCAGGTAAACGCAAAGGCCTCACCGCCGGCCATCCGCCGGATGATCTCCGTACCGGTGGTGATGTTGCCCCATTGGTCGCTGCCACCCATTTGCAGCTTGCAACCCCTGTTTTGATAGAGCCAGTAGAAGTCGTAGCCCTGGATCAACTGGTAGGTAAACTCCGTGAACGAAATGCCGGAATCGCCTTCAATGCGCTTCCGCACACTGTCTTTGCTCATCATGTAATTGACCGTAATGTGCTTGCCCACATCGCGGATAAAATCGAGAAACGAAATGTTTTTAAACCAGTCGTAGTTGTTTACCATCTCGGCCTGTGTGGGGCCGGGTGTAAAATCGAGAAACTGCATCAGCTGTTTTTTAATACCCTCCTGGTTTTTTTGCAGCACTTCCTCGCTGAGCATTACCCGCTCGGCACTTTTAAAGCTGGGGTCGCCCACCATGCCCGTGGCGCCACCTACCAGGGCGTAGGGTTTGTGCCCGGCCCTCTGCAGGTGCACCAGCAACAGAATAGGCACCAGGCTGCCAATGTGGAGGGAGTCGGCCGTGGGGTCGAAGCCAATGTAGGCGGAGGTCAACTCTTTGTTCAGTTGTTCTTCGGTGCCCGGCATAATATCCTGCACAAGGCCACGCCAGCGGAGTTCTTCGATGAGATTCATAATAGTCAATTTGCAATGTGCAATTGGCAATAAGCAAAGTTTAGTGACTGACAGGCGGGAATTTGCCCATTGCCTGTTGTCTATTGCCAATTGATAGTGGCCCGCAAATGTAGGCTGCGGCCCGCTAATTCGGGCCCTGTTTTGCTTTGCGGCCGGCCGGCAACGGGGAGGGGTATTATGATATTAAATTTAGGGGAGTATATTTGTCGTGCAGCCAATATCCATGAAAAGACGTCCTTTAAACTCCTTTGCTTATCCGAAAATCACTGTGATGAAACGAAATCTCGTAGCGTTTGTCCTATGCGGGCTCTTTTTTTCTTCTGCCCACGCCCAATTTCGCAAGTACTCCAACGAATTTTTAAACATCGGCGCCGGGGCCCGCGGCCTGGCCATGGGTAGCGCCCAGGTAGGCTCGGTAGCAGACGGCACGGCCGGTTACTGGAACCCTGCCGGCCTGGCCAATGTAAAAGATTACGGCAATGTAAACCTCATGCACGCCGAATATTTTGCCGGCATTGGCAAGTTCGATTATGCCAGCGTGGCCCTTCCTCTGTCAAACAACAAACGCACCCTCGGCATTTCGGCCCTTCGTTTTGCCGTGGACGACATCATGAACACCCTGTTCCTGGTAGAGCCCGACGGATCGGTGAACTACAACAATATTCAGGCTTTTTCTTCGGCCGATTACGCTTTTCTGCTTTCGCTGGCGCAAAGCCTTACGGAAACCGAAAAGAAAAGCGTCAGCTTTGGTATCAACGCCAAGGTTATTCATCGCAGTGTGGGCTCGTTTGCCAAGGCCTGGGGCTTTGGCCTCGACGCCGGCCTCCAGGTACGCAGCGGCAACTGGCGGCTCGGTGTATCGGCCCGCGATATCACCACTACTTTCAATGCCTGGTCGTTTTCGTTTACCGAAAGGGAAAAAGAGGCGCTCTATCTAACCAACAATGATATCCCGGTAAAGTCAACCGAAATGACGGCGCCGCGCCTCATCCTTGGCGCCGGACGGGTTTTTCCTTTTTCGGAGAAACTGAGCCTGCTGGCCGAGGCCAATGTTGATTTTACGTTCGACGGCCGGCGCAATACGCTGGTGAGCAGCGATCCGGTGAGCATTGATCCAAAAATGGGGCTGGAGCTGAACATCAATAACGCTCTTTACCTGCGGGGCGGTATCAACAATTTTCAAAAGGCCCTGGCCGACGGCGATACGCTGAATCAGAAAAAGGTCTGGATCTACCAGCCCAGCGCCGGCGCCGGTTTCCGCTTGCAGAACGTGCGCATTGATTATGCCTTTACCAACCTTGCCAACCAGTCGAACCCGCTTTACACACACGTCTTTTCCTTGCAATTTGACCTGGTGAACGACAAGAACAGAAAACAAAACAGGAAGAATCCGTACTAAAATCTTATGGCTATGAGAAAAATCTTTTTTGGCCTGCTGGTATTGCTGTTTTCGATAACGGCGGTGGCACAGCAGCGGTTCAACAACGAGTGGATTGACTACGCCAAAACGTATTACAAATTCAAGGTAGGCAGCAACGGCGTTTATCGCATTACCGCCGCCACCCTGGCCTCGGCTGGGCTGGGTAATACCGATGCGGCGCAGTTTCAGTTGTGGCGCAATGGCGTGGAAGTGCCGCTCTACACTTCTAAAGCCTCGGGACCGCTTTCGGGCACAGACTATATTGAATTTTGGGGGCAAATGAACGACGGTAAACCCGACCGGGAACTTTATCGTGATCCGAGTTTTCAATACAATGACAAATGGAGCCTGCTGACCGATTCGGCCACTTATTTTTTAACGGCAAATAACGGCAGCAACAAGCGCCTTGTAACGACGGCCAACAATGTAGCCGGCAACACCCTGCCGGCCGAGCCTTATTTCATGCACACGACCGGGCGGTGGTACCGCAACATCATTAACCAGGGGCTTTATTACATTGTGGGCACCGACCACTTGTATTCATCGTCGTACGACAAAGGCGAAGGATGGACCTCGAACGATATTCCCCGCAACGGAACCATTTCAGAAAACTTTACCGACCTGTATGTGGCTTCATCGGGCCCGGCGGCCCGGCTGAAGGTGGCGCTTACCGGCAACGCCTACAACGCCCGCCGTTACACCGTTACCATCAACGGCGACTCGGTTTTGGGTGATCTTTTGCCTTATATGAACGAATCGGTAAAGGAAGGAAACTTCCCGGTTTCAACGCTGGCCTCGGGGGCCGCTTCGGTGGTGCTGACCAACCTTACCGATCCCTGTGGGGCGTCAACCTGCCCAACCGACCGCGTGGTGGTGCACAAAATGGAACTGACCTACCCGCGGCAGTTTAATTTCGGCGGTGCCACCAATTTTGAATTTTCGCTGCCGGCCAGCACGGGCAATGCAGCCAGCTACCTCGAAATCGCCGGCTTCTCCCATGGCGGCACGGCGCCGGTGCTTTACGACCTTACCAACGGCCAGCGGTACGAGGCCGTGCTGTCGGGTGCGGAGGTGAGGGTGGTATTACAGCCTTCGGCCACACCCCGCGACCTGGTACTGGTGAACCAGGCGCCGGCGAATGTAGCCGGCATTGCCGCGCTGGAAACCCGCAACTTTATCAATTACAACACCGGCGCCACGCAAGCCGACTACCTGATTATCTCCAACAGCCTACTGTTTGGCGGTGCCGGCGGCGCCAACCCGGTGGAAGAATACCGGGCTTACCGCAGTTCAATTGAAGGCGGCGGATACAACGCTAAAGTTTACCTGGAAGACCAGTTGATAGACCAGTTTGGCTTCGGCATAAAAAAGAATCCCGCCGGCATACGGAATTTTATCCTGTTTGCCCGCAACCAGTACCCGATGGCGCCAAAGCATGTGTTCATCATTGGCCGCGGCGTGCATTACCGCGATCAGCGTTTCAATGAAAGCAGCGCCGATGGCGCACGGCGGGCTAACCTGGAAAAGCTGAACCTCATTCCCACCTTTGGCCACCCGGCTTCGGATATGATGCTGGCCGCCGATGTGGCCACGTCGAAGCCGCTGGTGCCGCTTGGGCGCCTCACGGCCATTACACCGGCCGAAGTATCGGTGTACCTGAAAAAAGTTAGAGACCTGGAAACGGCGCAGCGTACTCCATCGCCGGCAGCGGCCGATAAAGACTGGATGAAGCATGTGGCGCATATCGTGGGCGCCGGCGACGGCATTCTCGACGAGATTCTTTTCCAGTACATGGAGAACTACCGCCTGAAGGTGGAAGACACACTGTACGGCGCCAAGGTGTCAACGTTCCGCAAAGCCAGCACCAATTCGGTGGAGCAGCTCAACGATGCCGACCTTACCCGCCGCATAAACGATGGCATCAGCCTGATTACCTATTATGGCCACTCATCGGCCACCACGCTGGAATTTAACCTCGACGAGCCGGCCAATTACAACAACCAGGGCAAGTATCCCATGTTCCTGGCCCTGGGGTGCAATGCCGGCAATACGTTCGATTATAACGAAGGCCGTTTTTCATCGCGGACCTATCTTTCGGATAAGTATGTGCTGGCGCCCGAAAGAGGGTCAATCAATTTTGTGGCTTCGTCGCATTTTGGCGTGGTGCACTATCTCGACATCTGGAACTCCCGTGCTTATACCAACCTATCCACGGTGCAATACGGTGCCACCATTGGCGAGATCATGAAAAAGACGATTGATGACGTTTACACCTTCACCACCGTAGAAGATTTTTTTGCCCGCGCCAACGCCGAAGAAACGATTCTCAACGGCGACCCGGCCGTGCGCCTGAACCAGCAGCCGAAAACCGATTACCTGGTAACCAACAACATGGTGGCGGTAACGCCCAGCTTTGTGTCGGTGGCCGACCAGTCGTTTAAAGTGTCGGTACAGTTGCGCAACCTGGGCAAGGCCGTAAACCGGCCTATTGTGGTAGAAACAAAACGCCGCTTTCCCAATGGTACCGAAGAGGTCATTCGCCGCGATACGATCCGTGGCATCCGTTACGCCGATTCGCTGTCGTTTAATGTACCAATTGATCCCCTGCGGGATAAGGGCAACAACACGATTGTGGTAACGGTTGATTCGGACAACCGCGTGGACGAGCAGTTTGAAACAAACAACACCGGCTCAAGGGAGTTCACCGTGTTTGAAGAAGAAGCAAGGCCAATTTACCCGCAAAACTTTACCATCGTTAACAAACCCGACATTACGCTGAAGGCTTCCACCGCTAACCCCTTTGGTGAGCTAAAGCAGTACCGCATGGAGATTGATACCACGGAGCTGTTCAATTCGCCGCTAAAGGCCAGCAGTTCGCTTTCGTCGAGGGGTGGCTTGCTGGAGTTTGCGCCCGGCATTACACTACGCGAGGGCACGGTGTACTACTGGCGGGTGGCCCCGGTGGCGCCTAACAATGTGCTGAACTGGAACACGTCATCGTTTGTCTTCCTCAATGGCTCCAGCAATGGTTACAATCAGTCGCATTATTTCCAGCATGCTAAAACGCAGGGCCTGGGTATGCGCCTCGATGCCGACCGGCAGTGGCGTTACGATTCGGTGGTCAATACGCTGGTGATCCGCAACGGTGTGTTTGGCTCCGCCACCAACCAGGAAGCGGATATGAGTATTGCCGTGAACGGCGATAAATACATCCGCAACGCCTGCGCCGGAAACACGCTTGTCTTCAACCTCTTTAACCCCGGTACGTTCAAGCCCAAGATAAATGCCGGCAATGAGTTTGGCAGCAACAATACCTGTGCGTTTTCGCGCCAGTGGAACTATGAGTTTGACTTTACCACCGCTGCCAACCGCAAAAAAATCATGGACTTTCTGGATGCGGTGCCGGCAGGCTGGTATGTGGCCGCCCGCAGCATCCTGGTGTCGTTTGTCAATACCACCACCTATGTAAATGCCTGGAAAGCCGACACAGCGATTTATGGTGCCGGCAACTCGCTTTATCATAAGCTAAAGGCACTGGGGTTCAATTCCATTGACTCCTTCAACCGCAAGCGTGTTTTTTCCTTTGTTTTCCAAAAGGGTACCGCCTACACGCCGTCGGTGCTTTTTTCGAACGATAATTTTGATGTGCTTAACCACAGCGTCAACATGAAGTCGGCCGATTCGGTAGGCCGGATGGTGTCGCCCGTGTTTGGTCCGGCCAAAGCCTGGAAGCAATTGATCTGGCGCGGCACCAGTGTGGAGCCCGCCATCACCGACAACCCTACGGTGAGCATCGTGGGAGTGAAAGTATCGGGTGAAGTTGATACGCTGTTCAGCGGTATTGACCGTTCGCAGCAGGACTTCGATATTTCGGGCATCAACACGTCGGTGTATCCTAACCTGCAGTTGGTGATGCGCACAATTGACAGCATCAATTTTACCCCCTACCAGCTTTCGCACTGGCGCCTGACCTTCGACCCGGTGCCGGAAGGCGCCCTGGCCCCCAACGTGTTTCTACAGGTAAAAGACACGGTGGACGTGGGCGAGCCGCTGGAGTTCCGCGTGGCGTTCAAAAACATCACCGATTCGCCGTTTGAAGACAGCATGCAAGTGAAGGTGGTAGTGACCGACCGGAACAATGTACAACACACCATTGCTATTCCCCGATTTAAGCGCCTTGGCGCCAACGATACGCTGACGGTGCGGTATGCGATTCCAACAAAGGATTTAGTGGGAATGAATACGCTGTTCCTTGATGTGAACCCCGATAATGCACAGCCCGAGCAGTTCCACTTCAACAATTTTGCCTACCGCAACTTTTTTGTGCGGGGCGATACGCTGAGCCCTCTGCTCGATGTAACATTTGATAATGTACACATCCTGAACCGCGACATCGTGTCGTCGAAGCCGGAGATCATGATTAAGCTGAAAGATGAGGCAAAATGGATGCTGCTGAACGATACGTCGGTGGCTACCGTGCAGGTGCGGTTTCCCAGCGGTGCGGTGCGAACTTATCGCTACAACTCCGATACGCTGGCATTTATTCCGGCCACGGGTGGTTCCAACACCGCCTCCATCCGTTTCCGCCCCGCCTTTTTAGAAGACGGCGATTATGAGCTGATAGTGACCGGCAGGGATATGAGCAACAACGGCGCCGGGACCATGGCGTACCGGGTAGCCTTCCAGGTGATAAACAAGGCCATGATCTCTAATCTGATGAATTATCCCAATCCGTTCACCACCTCTACCGCTTTTGTGTTTACGCTCACGGGGCAGGAAGTGCCGCAGAATATTAAAATTGAGATTATGACGGTAACCGGCCGCATTGTACGAGAGATCACTAAGCAGGAACTGGGCCCGCTGCATATTGGCCGCAACATCACCGAGTTTAAATGGGATGGCACGGACCAGTACGGCCAAAAGCTGGCCAACGGAGTGTACCTGTACCGGGTGGTCACCAACCTCAATGGCAAGTCGCTGGAGAAGTATCGCCACCAGGACGATAACACCGATAAGTATTTCAACAAAGGGTACGGAAAAATGTACCTGATGCGGTAAGCCGCCATAGATTTTTGATACAGACCTCCGGCGTTTTTAAAAACGCCGGAGGTCTTTTTGTTTCGGCCCCTGCCAAGACCTTTTCTTTTTATCTTGCCCGATCATGATCGCCAGGTTGCTGAAAACCTATCCGCTGTTTGCCTTTCTGTTGCCGCTGTTTTTTGTGGGACATGGCTTTGCGCAATATGCCGCTTTTATACCGGCTGCTTCGGTTATGCAATTGGCGCTGAAATACCTGGCGGCGGCGGCTCTTTTTTTCTTTCTTTTTTGGTTGTTTTTCAAGAACCGGCTGAAGGCCGGACTGGCCGTGTTCTGCACCTTTTTTTTGTTTTGTTTCTTCGGCGCCTTTCATGACTTTCTCCGGCGCCTACTTCCTCACAGTTTTTTTATCCGCTATGTGTTTTTGTTACCGGCGCTGGCTATTGCTTTTTTGGCCGTGGTGTTTTGGATCAAACGAAAAACCGTTCCGCCACGGTTGGTGCTTTATCTCAATACCGTTTTGCTGGTATTGGTGTTGATTGACGCCGCCAGCCTGGGCCTAAAAACGATGACAAGAAAAAGGGATGGCAGCCCTACCACTGCTTGCAATACCTGTGCAAAGCCCGATGTGCATTTTATTGTGGTGGATGGCTACGCCGGCTCCGATCAACTGCAAAAAGATTTTTCGTTTGATAACGCCCCGTTTCTCGACAGCCTGGCGGCCCTTGGTTTCAGGGTGCTGAAGAACAGCCGGTCGAACTATGTGCGGACAGAGTTTTCGATGGCCTCGATGTTAAACATGGACTATCATCAGCGAAAGGACTACAACGTCACCGACGAATCGCTGTTTTATTGCTACCGGCAAATTGCCCGCAACAAAACCGTGCAGGCTTTTCAGCAGCAGGGTTATGCCATTGTGAATAATTCCATCTTCGATATGGAAAACAGCCGGTCGCCGGTGCGGAACACGTTCTTAGTAACCGGTACGGATTTGATAGAAAGTGAAACGCTGCCGGCCCGCCTGCGGCGCGACGTGTATATCCCGTTTCTGATGACCTATCTGCGCAACACCCGTTTTTATACCGATTTTATTTTTCAGGCACTCGAATCCGATAAAAAACTGACAGAGCGGCTGCAGCGCCTGGCATTGGAAAAATGGGAGCAGCCACGATTCATCTACACGCATTTGCTGATGACCCATTTTCCGTATTACTACCAGGCAAACGGGCAGTTGAATAAACCGGAAAAAATACGGGCTGATAACTACGCCGATAAAGAACTTTATCTCGGTAACCTGCAGTTTACGAGCACCCGTTTGTTAGCCCTTGTCAATCGCCTTTTGACGTCATCATCGAAGCCGCCGGTGATTGTTTTGTTGAGCGATCATGGGTTCCGGTATGCGGCAAATCCGGCCCATGCTTTTTCGATTCTGCATGCCGTGTACCTGCCGGATAAAAACGACAAAATGTATTATGATTCGCTGTCGGCCGTAAACGGTTTCAGCGTTCTTCTTAACACACTTTTTCACCAGGGCCTGCCTTTGCAGAAAGACCGAAACGGCGAAGTGCCATCGGCCGACCAACGCGAATAGCACGGACCAAAGGCCGTTGTGTTAAAAAGCCGATACCAGCGTTTTGCTGCTTATTTTAGCAGCGATGAACCCCAAGCATTTTGCCGGATTGGACGGGCTGCGTTTTATCTCCATCACGTTTGTGGTCCTGCATCACCTGTTTCATTTCAAAACAAATTTTGGCTTTACCGGTTATGATTATCCGGTTCTGTTGCTTATCGGGTTTTACGGTATCCAGTTTTTTTTTATGGGCAGCGGTTTTCTTATTACCTACCTGCTGTATCACGAGCTGCAAACCTATGGCCGCATCAGCCTGCGGAATTTTTTTCTGCGGCGGATCATGCGCATCTGGCCGGCTTATTACCTGTTGATCCTGCTTTTTCTGCTGGCGCTATGGCAGCCGTTCTTTCGCATACCCGGCGCCACCGAGGCGTACTTGGCTGCCAACCCCGCTGCCTCCAACCGCCTTTTTCTTTTTTTTCTGCCCCACGTGCAGCCTTTTCTTTATCCTACGGCGCCGTATGTGCACCACACATATACCATCGGCATCGAGGAACAGTTTTATGTGGTATGGGGCCTTTTGTTTTTTGTTTTGCGAAAGCGGATGGTGGTTTTTTTCTGGCTGGTATTGCTGGCCATGCCCGTGCTGAACCTGGCGCACCAGCTTTCGTTTGCCCACTTGCAAAAAAGCGGCGGCGAGCCAGGCTGGCTGCAATATTTCAACAGCGTAGTGACCTATCTCAAGTATAGCCGCTTCTCCACGTTTGCCATCGGCTCGTTGTTTGGCTACGCCTATTTCCACCGGAAAGCCTGGATTAATGTCTTTAAAAAAACCGGAGTGCAGGTACTCCTGTATGCCGTGCTTTTTTGCTCCATTTATTTTAACATTGAAATGCCGTTTTTCCAGTACGAGTACATTTCGCTGCTGATGGCCTGCCTGATGCTGGTTGCTACTTTTAAAAAGGAAAGCCTGATCAACTACAGCGCCGCCGGCATTAGTTATCTCGGCAAAATTTCGTACGGCATTTACCTTTTCCACATCTTCGCCATTGTATTGGCCTGCAAAATCACCGCCTTGTTTTTTCCGGCCGAAAGCCACCCCGGCATCACGTTGCTGCTGTGCTGCCTCACGATTGGTCTTTCAGTTTTGTTTGGTGAGCTTTCGTACCGCTGGTTCGAAACGTATTTTTTGCGGTGGAAAGAGCGGTTCCGGCAGGCGAATAAAAAAACGGCAGAGAACGTCATGGTTAAAGACAGGATGGTGCATGAGAAATAAGTTTTTAAAATCGGTCATCACCCGCGATGCGCTGCCGGTCATTTGCCTGTGGCTTTTCTTCCAGCTGCTTTGGTTCCTGAAGTTTGGTTTTCATTTTGACCTGGAGGCCGGTAAATACATTTACGAAGCCGACTACCTGCTTCGGCACGGACGGTTTTCGGAAAGCCGTTACCTTTTTTATTTTGCCACGACCGCTGTCATTGCGTTTAACAAGGTAATCGGTACCGGCCTTACCGGTGCGCTGATTTCGATTATGCTTTTTAACCTTCTCAGCTATCTTATTTTTTTTCGGGCACTGAAAAAACTGTTTACCGACCGGTTGTCGCCCCTGCTGATCGTTGCTTTTTTGCTTTATTTCTGGCCATACCAGTCGTGGTCGGTGTACCTGTTTACCGAATGTTTTTTCTACAGTGCCGTGCTTTTGTTGTTTTCGCACCTGCTTCGCTTCACCCGCCTCAACCTTCGGTTTACGGCCTTGCTTGGCCTGCTGTTATTGCTGGTGACGGTTAGCCGGCCACTAGGTATTTTGTTTATTCTGCCGGCACTGCTGTTCGTCTTTTTACAGTTGAATAAACGCCAGCGGATCATTGCCGCGGCATCGGCTCTTGTTGCCCTGATATTGCTCAATTTTGTAGTGCAGGTAGTGTTTACCACCACACCCGACTGGAACATGAAACGGGCGCTTACCGAAGACAGCATTATCTGCGATATGCCCAGAGTCCGCTCGGCCAGGGACCTCCAACTGTCGCAACACCCCAACCAGCTTTACCAGTTGTTCTATTTTGTCACGCACAATTTTTCGCATTTTGCCGGGCTGGCGGTCACCAGGCTCCGGTATTTTTTTGTGATGACGAGAGATTATTATTCGTCATTCCACAACCTGTACCTGCTTGTTCACCTCGGCGTTTTATACGGAAGTATTTTGTTTGGCATCAGGAAATTGGTACGCACTTTTCCGCCGGCGTTGCTCTCTTTTGCCCTCGCTTCTATTTTGCTGTTTGCCGCTACCATTGCCCTGCAATGCGACGACTATCACAACCGCTTTGCCCTAACGCTGATGCCGTTTTATACCACGCTGGCGGTGTGGGTATGGCAGCCTATGCTGCGGAGACTTTCTTTTTTAAAATAACATAAAGGCTGGCCGTATCGGTATAAAAAAGCTTCGTTCGCAGCCGGAGTAATGCTGTCGTGTATCGAAACAAGGGGAGGAGTTGACGAAAACGGTATTTGCGCAGGCGATTTTCCAAAAAAGCCATATCGCAAAACTGGCCCGAGCGTTTGTGGTGTATCAGTTCGAAACCATTGGCAGTGGCCAGCTTTTTCAAGGTGCTTAGCGAGAAGTATTGAATATGCTCGATGGGTTTGAACTGGAACCACCGTTTGCCGAAAATGCGGCGTTGCCAGCTTCCAAAATCAGGCGTCACCATCACAACAATACCATCATCCGCCAGCAGGGATTGCAGTTTGGCCATGTTCTCCTGCAGGTCGGTGAGATGTTCAATTACATCAAAAAGGGTGATGACATTGAATTTTTCAGCGGTCTGCAGGGTTACCAGCGGTGTGTCGTAGATGGAGTAGCCGTTGGCACGCAGGTCGCCGGCAATGCCTTTGTCGAGTTCAATGCCGTAAGGTGTCCAGCCGTTCTCTTTAAATACTTCCAGGCAGTAGCCCGTTGCGCAGCCAACATCCAGCGCTTTCATCGCCGGCTGTTGTTGAAAAAAAGGAAGGGCATCGGTTACCCATTTTCGGAAGTTCTCTTTCCGCAGGCCTTTATTCTCCGTATAGTGATAATAACCTACCTGGGTATTGTCGAAATAATTTGAGGCGTAAATTTTCAGCAGCTCTTCTTTTTGCAGCCGGGGATTAACGTACATCAGGCTGCATTGCGGGCATTGTACAATCGTCCATCCCCGAACCGTCAGGGCCGGCCGCGAAAGACTGCTGCCGCAAAGCGGACAACTGATTTTCTCCTTTTTTGATAAATCCATGGAAACAGAACCGGCCGGCGTGGTATGGAGGGCAGAAGAGATGGGTTAGCGATTTAGCTGCAAATAACGGTTGATATATTTTCCCAGCAAATCAAATTCAAGATTGACGGCCATACCCACCTGCAGCGAATGAAGATTGGTGTGTTGCCAGGTGTAAGGAATGATGGCGACGCTGAACCGGTCGTTCTCTACGTTAAAGATGGTAAGGCTGATGCCGTTGACGGAAATAGACCCTTTTTCAATAACCAGGGCGCCAAATTCGGCCGGGAAGGAAAAGCTGATCTCGTAGCTGCCGTCTTTGTCCAGTATTTTTTCGCAGGTGCCGGTGGCATCTACATGGCCCTGCACAAAATGGCCGTCGAGGCGGCGCGAGGGCAGGAGGCTCTGTTCCAGGTTTACCGGCCGGCCGGCAGCCCACTGGCGCAGTGCGGTTTTTTGCAGTGTTTCCAGCACAGCCGTCACCCGGTGCCGGCCGTCCCTTACTTCTTCCACCGTCAGGCATACGCCGTCGTGGGCAATGCTTTGATCTACGGTAAACTGGTGGGAGAGGGGCGACTGAATCCAGAAGGTTTTGTTGGTGCCTGTTTCATAGTGGTCCTTTACTTCGCCAAGGCTTTCAATAATACCGGTAAACATCCCGCAAAATTCAGGGTTTTTGCATTTTGTTTTGGATTGGTGCCAAAATTGCGGCTATATTTGCCGTTCTAAAAAAAGGCAAAAGGAGGTATAACGCATGCTAATTATTGATTCGAAAGACTGCGAAAACATAGACAAGGCGCTCAAGAAGTACAAAAAGAAATTCGAGAAAGCCAAAATCTTGTTGCAGTTGCGTGAAAGACAGTCGTACACAAAGCCATCTGTAAAACGCAGAGGCGAGGTGTTGAAGGCTGTTTACAAGCAGCAGATAGCAAGCGGAAAGCTGGAAGCCTAAGCTTCCCCTCTTCTACAATATGGAATAGCTGCAAGGAATTGTTACCTTGCAGCTATTGTTTTTTTATGGAAAGCCATCACCTCCTGATCCAGCCCTTCTTAAATTTTCTCCAGTTTGAAAAGCGGTATTCCCGCCATACGATTCTTTCGTACCAGACCGATCTGATCCACTTTTTTGATTACGTGGTAACCACTTTTGGCGAAACAAGCCTGCCGCAGGTGAGCCACTCCTTTGTGCGCAGCTGGCTGGCGTCGCTGAAAGATGCGGGCCTGTCGGCCAAAAGCATCAACCGCAAGATTTCCACGCTAAAATCGTTTTTCAAATACGCTATTAAAACGGGCGTAGTCAGCCAATCGCCTATGGCCAAAGTGGTAGCGCCAAAAGCCGAAAAGCGCCTGCCTAATTTTGTGGCTGATAAGGATATCAAAACTCTGTTCGACTATGTGGAGTTTCCCGACACCTGGAAAGGAAAAACAGACCGGCTGCTATTGCTTGTTTTTTACCAAACAGGCATGCGCCTGAGCGAAGCCATCGGCCTGAAAGAAACGAGCTTTAATTTTAGCAGCCATACCATCAAAGTATTGGGCAAGGGGTCAAAGGAGCGAATCATTCCCATGAGCCCCGCCCTGAAGGCGGAGCTGGAGCAGTATCAACACCAAAAAAACGCAAACCTGCCGGGCTCGGCCAATGCGTTTTTTGTATCGGAAAAAGGCAAACCCCTTACTCCGCGGGCCGTTTACAGCAGTGTCAATCACTACCTTACACTGGTTACCACCATCCAAAAGCGCAGTCCGCATGTGCTGCGCCACACCTTTGCCACCCACCTCACCAATAACGGCGCCGACCTCAACGCTGTGAAAGAATTGTTGGGACACAGCAGCCTGGCCGCCACCCAGATTTATACGCACAACACCATTGAAAAGCTGAAAGACGTTTACAAAAACGCTCATCCGAAAGCATAAAAAACTAACTGGCCGGGCCAAAATTTCTCCATTTTTTCTTTGGAATAAGCAGCAGCAGTAAGTACCTTCATAGTCCTTCCGGAAATGCTCTTTGACTTATTTTTTTCACTGATAAAAAAACCAATTCTATGACCGTACATGTTCAAGCAGTCCATTTTGATGCCGACAGAAAATTGGTGGAATTCATCACCAAAAAGATTCAAAAGCTGAATCAGTATCACGACAGAATCATCAAAGTGGATGTCATTCTCAACCTTGATAACGTGAAGCATGCCATTAAGGATAAAGTTGCCGAGATACGGGTTCATGTGCCACGGGCCGACTTTTTTGTAAAGTCAACCAGCAAGTCTTTCGAGGCGTCGTTTGAGGAAGCTTTCGATGCGCTTGTGCAGCAGATCAAACGGAAAAAAGAAAGGCAGGCCGCTTAATGAAATTGTAAATCCTTCCGCCAATCATCCCGGCGGAAGGATTTTTTTTGCCCCTGCCTGAAAAAAAATTTGTTTCCATTTTGCCGATATTCATTTTCCATTACCTTTGCCATCCCGAAAAACAGGGGAGTTCTTTTAAACACGAAAAAACACGCCACTTTAGCTCAGCTGGTAGAGCAACTGATTTGTAATCAGTAGGTCGTTGGTT
>CBDUBQ010000030.1:0-72377 GCA_965365435.1 uncultured Flavisolibacter sp. | reverse complement strand
AAACAAAAGAAATGCTGGGCCTTGTGGCCAGCATGGTGCTGCGCTGCGACGACTGCATAAAATATCACCTGGGAAAAGCCCATGAGCTGGGCGTAAACACCGAAGAGCTTTATGAAATATTTGCGGTGGCCAACATTGTGGGCGGCACCATTGTGATACCGCATACGCGGAGGGCGGCGGAGTACTGGGAGGCGCTGCAAGGGCAGTAAAAAACCTGCAAAAAGTTGCCTCCACATTCTTTATATTCAGGCTGTGAAAGCCGGCGTCCTGCTTTTCTTTAACCCTTCGTTGCGCCGGATTTGCCTAATTTTGAACGCTAATTTTTACGATGGAAACAGTAGCCCCGAATAAACCCGCCCTCACCGCCAAAGACTTTGCCACCGACCAGGAAGTTCGCTGGTGTCCCGGCTGCGGCGACTATTCAATTCTGGCCCAGGTGCAGAAAGTAATGCCCACCCTCGGCATTCCCCGCGAGCAAATTGCTATCATCTCGGGCATTGGATGCTCGTCCCGCTTTCCCTACTACATGAATGTGTACGGCATGCACTCCATCCACGGACGGGCCACGGCTATTGCCAGCGGCTTAAAAGCCTCCCGCCCCGACCTGAGTGTGTGGATCGTAACCGGCGACGGCGATGCGCTGAGCATTGGCGGCAACCACACCATGCACCTGCTGCGCCGCAATTTTGACGTGAATGTGTTGCTTTTCAATAACCAGATTTATGGCTTAACAAAGGGGCAATACTCTCCTACTTCGGAAGAAAACAAGGTGACGAAAAGCACACCGTTTGGCTCTATTGATCACCCCTTCAACCCCATGGCCCTGGCCCTCGGCGCCGATGCCACCTTTATAGCCCGCAGCATGGATCGCGACCCCAAACATTTGCAAAGCATGCTGCTACGGGCGCACGGCCATAAGGGTGCTTCTTTCCTGGAGATCTATCAGAACTGCAACATCTTTAACGACGGCGCATTTGAAGCCTTTACCGAAAAAGGCACCAAGGCCGATAATGCCCTGTTTGTAGAAAATGGCAAGCCGCTGATCTTTGGCGCCAATAACGACAAAGGCATCAAGCTGGATGGTTTTAAACCCATTGTGGTGGACCTGAACAACGGCCATAGCGCCGATGACCTTTGGGTGCACGACGAAGGCGATATTTACAAAGCGCAGATACTGACCCGCATGTTCGATGACCCGCGGGTGGAAGGCCACCTGCCACGACCTTTTGGCGTGTTTTATCAAATCAACCGCCCTGCTTATGAGGACGTAATGAAACAGCAGATTGACTGGGCCAAAGAAAAAAAGCCGGCCGATCTGGATAAGTTGCTGAGGGGAAATGAGGTTTGGAATATTGTGTAGGAAAATAATTGACAGAATAGCATAAAAAAAGTCGCAGGATATGCGGCTTTTTTATTTTTCAGAAACAGATCAAAACCACCCGGCTATCTGTTCAGCGTCAGCAGCTTTCCCTGCAACACGCTGGCCACTTCCACCACCGCTTCATTTTCCCGCTTGCGGGCTTCGGCCATTTTGGTTGGAAAAAGCGAAATGCCGTTGTAGATGCTGTACTCCAGTGTAAGGCTGTATTTGTTCAACTGAAACTGCCAGCTAATGGCGTCAAAATCGTCTTCCTTTCGCACAAAAGAAACGCTGAGTGCATCGGACAGGATGGAGGCAATCTGGTAAAAACGCTTCAGGCCGCCGTCGGCATCAATTACGGCTTCGGTGAAGCCCAGTGTAGTTCTCAGGGTAAGGCTCATATAACAAGGGGTTTAAAGCGGTGTGGGTTGGGGCGCATCAAGCTAAAGACAAGCGGGACCGTGCTTTTGTTGCACCCGCAATGTTATCAGGATTTAAACTTTGGCGCCTTTTTCTGGTTGCTGCCATCGAGCAGCTTTTCGGCGCCTACGTTTTTGCCATCGGTACCGCAGCCGTATTTGGGCGGAAACATGCGGTTCCACACGCTGCACGACGACAGCGCGGCGGAAAACGCCAGCAGAAAGAAAGTGACACGAATCGTTTTCATAACAAAGGGTTTACAGCAGATGAACGATAAATATAACCTCAGATTGTCTTATTTGCAACATTGGCCTCCGCAAACCACCTGGCGTAGCCCACGTAGTTGTTGGCAATGCGGGCTATTTCTCCCTCCACTTTTTCGGGCGAAATGGCTTTTACTTTTTTCGCCGGCACCCCGGCATAAATAGCATTGCCCTCACAAACAGTGCCTTCCAGCACCACGGCGCCGGCGGCAATAATGGTATTGCTATGCACCACGGCATTGTCCATTACAATAGATCCCATGCCAATGAGCACATTGTCGTGCACCGTGCAGCCGTGCACAATGGCGTTGTGGCCAATGGACACATTATTACCGATAATGGCTTTGGTACGTTTGTAAGTGCAGTGGATCACCGCGCCATCCTGCACGTTTACCTTATTGCCCATGTGAATGCTGTTGACGTCGCCCCTGATCACCGCGCCAAACCACACACTGCATTCTGCGCCCATCTCCACATCGCCTACGATGGTGCAATTGGGTGCAATAAAACAATCTTCGCCCCATTTTGGAAGTACGCCTTCTACCGGTAAAATCAATGCCATAACTAAGTACGATTAAGAAGTACGAAGGTAGAAGGAAAGGCGAAAGAACCGCAGAACATTGAACAAGGAAGGAAGAAGTTGTTGGCTGCCGAAGATAAAAAATGTGTTATCAGTTTAGACAACTGTTTGCTGACAGTCAGGAAAGCTGATTCATCAGCCACCTATTTCAAAAATCATCATTCCTTGTTCCTCTGTTCTGCGGTTCAACTGCTGTAGTTGCACCCACCGTTACTTTTGCCCCGATGAATCTACGGCAGCTTTTTTTGCAGCATGTGGCGCAAACGTCGGCGGCGCCGTTGGCTATCGAAACAGTAAAGGCGGAAGGCTGCGAATTAACGGATGCCGATGGGAAAAAATACATAGACCTCATCGGCGGCATCTCGGTGGCCAACACAGGCCACCGGCACCCGAAAATAGTGGAGGCTATAAAACAGCAGGCCGAC
Source organism: uncultured Flavisolibacter sp. (assembly GCA_965365435.1). Taxonomy (GTDB): domain Bacteria; phylum Bacteroidota; class Bacteroidia; order Chitinophagales; family Chitinophagaceae; genus Flavisolibacter. The sequence goes on along the minus strand of CBDUBQ010000030.1, from coordinate 69,329 downwards.
GACTACCTGCACGTGATGGTGTATGGCGAATTTGTGCAAAGCCCTCAGGTACAGTATGCGCATTTACTTACGGACCATCTTCCCTCCTCACTCCATTCGGTTTACTTTACCAACAGTGGCGCCGAAGCGGTGGAAGGCGCTATGAAACTGGCCAAACGGCTCACCGGTCGCACGGAGATCGTTGGCTTTGAAAATTCGTATCACGGCTCCACGCAGGGAGCGTTAAGCCTCATTGGCAGCGAATACTGGCGCAATGCGTACCGCCCCCTGTTGCCGGGTGTTCAGCATCTCACCTACAATTCCTTTGAAGACCTGGCGCTCATTACCGAAAACACCGCCTGCGTGATAGCCGAAACGGTGCAGGCCGAAGCCGGCATCCGTCCGCCGCTGAATGGCTGGCTGCAGGCTTTGGAAAAGCGTTGCAGGGAAACCGGTGCTCTTTTTATCCTGGATGAAATACAAGCTGGCTTTGGCCGTACCGGAGCGCTTTGGGGCTTTGAGCGTTTTGGCGTAGTGCCCGATGTGTTACTGTTGGGAAAAGCGCTGGGTGGCGGCCTGCCGCTGGGCGCCTTTATCACCAGTAAAGAAAAAATGGACTGCTTTACCGACAAGCCGGTGCTGGGACACATTACCACTTTTGGTGGCCACCCGCTTTGCTGCGCTGCCGGCAAGGCGGCTTTTGAGGTGCTGCTGGAAGAAAAGCTTTATGAGCCGGTAGCTCAAAAAGAAGCGCTGCTGAAATCCTTTCTTGTCCATCCAAAGATCAAAGCGCTGCACAGCTTTGGCCTGTGGGCAGCCGTGGTGTTTGAAGATTTTGCGCAATGCAAAAAAGTCATTGATCGGTGCCTCCAGAACGGCGTACTCACCGACTGGTTTTTATTTGCGTCCAACTGCCTGCGCATTTCGCCGCCGCTGACCATCTCAACCAAAGAACTGGAATCTGCCTGCCGCATTATCCTTTCGGCCATAGAAGCAGATTAAGCATTTTCTTTTTTCGCTTTTACCGGTATCTTGCGCCAAACACCAAAACAATGTTCACTGCTTTTGTGCGCAAGCACTTATGGCTTGCGGTTTGTCTTTTCAGCCTCCAAGTTTTTTCGCAACAGCCTTTCACTCCCAAAACCTTGCTTTGGCGCATTAGCGGCAATGGTCTGCAGCAGCCGTCTTACGTTTATGGCACCATGCACCTGCAGGATAAACGCCTGTTCCGGTTTGGCGATTCGGTGTATCACGCCATCTCCAGCACCGAAGGATTGGCCACCGAGATAGATTTTCAGGAGGCCATGGATTCTATTTTTCACAACCAGTTTAACGAAGCCAAAAAAGACCGGTTGCTGGCCCGCGAAAAAGTAAAGCTGAACCGCAGCAAGCTGGATCCATCGGCGCAAAAACTGCTGCGCCGGCAGGGCATTACCGGTACCACCCTTAGCAAAAAAGACCTGAAAGACATCCGTGAGCGGCGCATGCAGGACTTTTTAAAAGAAGGCGAGATGCCTACTGTTGTTGACGGCTTTTTGCTGGGCCTGGCCCAGCGGCAGGGAAAATGGACAGGAGGCATTGAGGATGTAAACGACCAGTTGGACCTCCGCGACGAAATAGGCGGCGGCCTGGAACCGGCCAATGTGCTTGCGCCCGATCAGGATTTTCGCCAGGGAGTGGAAGCCATGATCCAGATTTACCTGGCGCAGGACCTCGACAAGCTAAACGAATGGAGCAATCGTGGCTATCAGGGCGAAGCCCGCGATGCCATACTCATTCGCCGAAACATAAAAATGGCCCGCCGCATGGACAGTCTTTCGGCCCGGCGGGCGGTGTTTTTTGCGGTTGGCGCCGCTCATCTGCCCGGCGATTCGGGCGTGATTGCGCTGCTCCGCACCCGCGGCTTCCAGGTAGAGCCGGTGTTTTCCGCAAAACAAATCCCCGGCGATGAATATGCCGCCGGCCTGCAGCAAAAAACATGGCTGGAGGTAAAGGGCGAAGACAGTGTGTACACCGTGCAAATGCCGGGACAACCCACCGAAATGGGCCAGGCCGGCGACCCGAAAATGCGCCTGTTCTTTGACCTTACCACCATGAGCTTTTACATGGCCGGGCATTATTACGGGCACGATGAAAAGGTGCGGTCGCTGGATGACGCCGTGCGCCAGGGCGCCCGCAACATGGGTGGTCGGTACAAAACCGAAAAAATAGTTTCTATTGAACAGAATGGCCTGTCAGGCAAAGAGGTTATTGCCACCAAAGATGGATTTACTATGCGCCTGCGGGTATTTGCCAAAGGCCAGGTCTTGTACCTGCTAATGGCGGGCACGGCCAAAAAAGAAATGATCAACGGGCCCGATGCCGGCCGCTTTTTTGCCTCTTTCCGGCCCGGCCAAACCACCCTGGCCAAAAAGCCCTGGAAGGAATTCCGGTTACCGGAAAAAGCATTTGCTGTGCAACTGCCCGGCACACCCGAGCCGCAAAAGGAAATGAACGAAAAATCAGCGGCCGACCCGTCCATGGAATACAGTAACTGGCACAGCACCGACCCGCAAACCAATCTTTATTACCTGGTGCAGGTACGGCAGGTACGACCGGGCTACACTATACAAAACGACTCTTCTTTTCTGGCCTCCCTGAAAGAGGATTATGAACAGAAAATGGATACCATCACCCGGTATGAAGTAACGGAGTATAAAGGCTATCCGGCTATCCGGATGGATTATGAGGCAAGTGCGGTAAATGGTGTGTACAAAACCCTGCACGTACTGCGGGGCAACCGGCTTTACCTGTTGCTGGGCGGCGCCCAAAAGGGCAGCAACATGTCCGATGTGGATGCCTTTTTTCAGTCGCTGGAGTTGCTGTCGTATGCAGATGCCAACTGGCAAAAAACCGGCGGACCGGGTTTTGCCACACTGGCGCCGGCAGCCTTTGTGCTTTCGCCTCCCGACAGCACCCGCACCAGCAAAAGCTTTTATTCCGAATATACCGCCACTAACCCCAACGACGCTGTTTCTTATTTTGTGCAGAAGAGTGTGTTTGCCCCGCACTATTGGGCCGAAAGCGACAGCCTGCTGATGGAGGAAAAGCTGACCGGATTTAAAGGCGAAAGCGACACGCTTTTGCAAAAAACCTGGATTCCCAATATCGGCTTCCGCGGATTGGATGTCGTCATTCAGCCGGCAGGGCAAACGGCGCTGAAGAAAATCCGCCTGCTGGTAAACAAAGACACGCTGTACAACCTTTTTGCGCTGGTGCACCGCCGCGACTGGGAAAGCGGGCAACACCAGCGCTTTTTCAACGACTTCCGGTTGCAACAGGAGGTGCCGCCAACAGTGTACACCAACCAGGCGGCGCAACTGCTGCAGGCAATGACCGCTACCGATTCGGCCGATTTTGCCGCGGCGATGGAAACGTTTGAATCGGTAAATTTTGGCAGGAAAGACCTTCCGCTGCTGCATAAAGCCCTGTTGGAAAATTATCGCAACAGCGAAGACTATTCTTCCGCCAATACCAGCGTGCTGGAAAAAATATTGCCGCTGGCAGATAGCTCCACGCTGGCATTTGTGAAAGAAGCCTATGCGCAGCAAACCGATAAAAAAGAAACCAACAAATACCGCCTGCTGCAATTACTGGCGCGGATGAAAACAGCCCGGTCGTACGAGGTACTAAAGCCCCTGCTGCTGGCCGGCCTGCCGAAACAAGGCAGCGCCATTCCGCTCCAGCGGCCATGGCTCGACTCATTGCAGCTGGCTGCCACCCTTTTTCCCGAGCTGCTGCAAAAGGCCGATGACAGCCTGCTGGCGCCCGTGATAGCCCTGGTGGCCCATCACCTGTTGGACAGTAACCTGCTGGCGGTGGCGCAACTGAAAGATTATAAAAACACCATTCTACGGGGAGCGGAGCAGGAATTCGGGTTGCTGGAAAAAGGCGACTACGAACCATGGGAACTCATGCGATGGGCCTGGCTGCTGCAGTGGCTGAACGAACCGGAGGCCAATCGGTTTTTGCAAAAGCTGCTTACCCAAAACAACCCGGCGCTAAAGCAGGCAGCCATACTGGCACTGCTGAAAAACGGTGAAGCAGTGCCGCCGGCCGCCATCAACAGCGTAGCCGCCGATCGCGGCCAACGGCTTTATTTTTACGAGGCCGTGCAAAAGGCCGGCAAAGAAGCCATTTTCCCGGCCCTGTACGGCAGCCAGAAAAGCCTGGCCGAAAGTGAACTGTACAATCTGTTTGAAGAAGACTATGAGGACTTCACCCTCACCTACATTGGGCAGCGCATTGCTCCTTTCGAAGGCCGCAGGCAATTGTTTCATTTGTTTAAAGTGAAGATGGATTATGAAGATGATGGCGTAAAACGCGACTACCTCTGTGTGGCCGGTCCTTACCCGGTGGCCGGAACCACAAAGACCATTTACGGCGCCGCCACCGGATTATACACCGAAGAGCGGTACCAGCCACAAAAAACCGACAGGCAGCTAAAAGCATTTCTTCTTTCCATGGAACCCGCTGAAAAATAACAGCGGTTTTTCTTTTGAAATACAAAACTGAACCCTTTACTTTGTAGTACAAAGTGCTTTTTTATGCGAGACCAAAATCAACACCTCGAAGCTTTACAAGACATCCGGCAGATGATGCAGCGCTCCAGCCGCTTTCTTTCCCTGAGCGGACTAAGTGGCATTGCGGCCGGCTTCTGGGCCCTGGTTGGTGCATATTTTGCCTTTCAATGGATTGCTGAGTTTTATTACACCCATAATGATTACGCAGGCTCCGCCTTCCAGCAACTAAAGTTTAAATTGTTTTTGCTGGCTGGTGCGGTGTTGGCGCTGTCTCTTCTGTCGGCGTTTTATTTTACCTGGCGCAAAACCCGCCGAGACAATGTGCCGCTCTGGAATCATACCTCCCGGCAACTGACCATTAATATGCTGCTGCCGCTGATCGCCGGCGGCTTGTTTCTGCTGGTAGTGCTGCAACACGGCGATTGGCAATATGTGGCGCCGGGCAGCTTGTTGTTTTATGGGCTGGCACTCGTTAACGGCAGCAAATACACCGTAAGCGACATCCGGTACCTGGGTATTTCTGAAATTATTTTGGGCCTGATAGCCACGCAGTACGTTGGTTATGGCCTTCATTTCTGGGCGGTTGGTTTTGGTGTGCTGCATATCGTATATGGCTTTGCCATGTGGTGGAAAAACGAACGTAAACCCGCGGGAGCATAAAAGAAACCATGGCGGTAAATAATCCTATAGCAGGCTTGAATAAAGTATTCGATAACCGAATACGGCTGGGTGTGATGAGCAGTGTGATGGTCAATGAAGAAGTGTCGTTCAATGACCTGAAGCAAATGCTGGAAGTAACCGACGGTAATCTGGCCACGCACCTGCAAACGCTGGAGGAAAGCGGCTTTTTAAAAGTGCACAAAGGTTTTGTGGGCCGTAAAACCAACACCACGTATTCCATTACCAAAGCAGGCGAAAAAGCGTTCAAAGAACACCTGCAGGCCCTGGAGGCCATGATCCGGGGAATGAAATAAATTTTTTTTGCCCATGTGCTTTGCAATACAAAGTGCTTTCTAAAACTTGAAATTATGGAAACTGACAGACAACTCCGCACCATTCGACGCCTGCTTTTGCTTTTTATGATCGCCCTTTTTGTCAGTGGCCTTACGGCTATTCCGGTGGATGCACAACTGAGTTTTTTATTGCAATGGCTGAAGCCCGGCACCGCCTTGCATCACTGGCTTCAAAAGGTGCTGTTGGCCTACCGTGAAACGGCGGCAGACCACCCCTTTCTTCTTTACGGATACGACTGGCTGGCCTTTGCCCATTTTGTGCTTACTATCCTTTTCATTGGTCCGTACAAAGACCCGGTAAAAAATAGCTGGGTGATCCGGTTTGGCCTGATTGCCTGCACACTGGTATTACCCTTTGCTTTTGTTGCCGGCCGGGCCCGCGGCATACCCATTGGCTGGCAACTGATTGATTGTTCTTTTGGCATTGTTGGCTTTGCGCTGCTCTGGACTATTTCTACCCGCATCAAACAGCTACAACATCTGCTTCAACCTAAAACCACTGGCATATGACACCGCTTCAAAACATCGTTCGCGACAAGTATCTTCCCTGGGGATGGATCACTATCCTCTTTTCCGCAGGTTTATTTTGCCTTCCTTTTTTCTCCTCCGTTTCTCCCGAAAATTACCTTGCATTTTTTGCGGTGCATTTTGGCCTGGCCATCCTTTATCATTTTACCCTGCTGCTCAATAAAGGCACAAGGGTAGAAGAAAATATGATCCATTACCGCACCATCAAGCTGGTGCTACTGCTGATAAGTGCCTATGCCCTGAACCGGGAGATGGACGTGTTTGCCGCCTCGCCAACCTGGTTTAGCGTGGTGCTGGTGGTGCTTTGTACCGCCTACCTGGCCGGTGTGTATTTTCAGCAACTGCCGCGGTGGGGCCGCTTCGTGTTGCTTTTTCTTTATGGCGTTGGCCTGCTTGTCTTTGGCTATTTGGCTATCTACCTGCTGCCGCTTTATCCTATTTCGGTTCCGGGCTTGTTGGTCCTTGGCATTTCGCTCCACAGTTTTGTTCCGCTTCTGTTTTGCCTGCTTACTATTTTTCTGCTGCAGCGCTTTGCCAGGACTGAACCCCGTTACTGGACCGGAGTTGTTGCGGGTGTGGTGGTAACAGTGGTTGTTTGCACAGGCTTTGTCATTAGCTGGCACAACCGCCTGTACCAGATGAACCGCCAATACACGGCGGCTATGGCCGGGGGCGAAGACAAACTTCCTTTGTGGGTGCAGGTGGCGCAAAACACAGACAGGGATGCCATAAGCCAAAAAATTTTGAAGACGGGTTTGATTTACAAAATCCCGGAATGGACAGATGCTTTTGGCTGGAACCTTCCGGGCCGCAACTTTGGCGAACAGCAGCAATTGCATGATCCGTTGGTGACCCTGGCAAATGCATTTTCCGGTACGGTGCTAATGCCGGAAGAAGATCGCATAAAAGTGCTGGAGAGCCAGTACAATGCCCGCCATGAAGCATTGGAACGCCTGTGGAGCGGCGAAGCGTTGAAGACGGAGCAATTGACAACAACCGTAAAGGTGTGGCCGCATCTTCGTACCGCTTATACCGAAAAGCTGCTGACGGTTTTCAACCATCAAAGCACACAGCGCTGGATCAGGCAGGGCGAAGCTATTTACACGTTTCATATGCCCGAGGGTGCGGTGGTCACCTCGCTTTCGCTGTGGGTGAACGGCAAAGAAGAAAAAGGCATTCTGACCTCGAAAGAACTGGCCACAAACGCTTACCGCACTATTGTAGGCTACGAGCGGCGCGACCCTTCGGTGGTGCATTGGCAGGAAGGAAATACCGTCACTGTCCGGGTGTTTCCGGTACTGGCCGGCAGCAGCCGCACCTTCAAGATTGGCATCACAGCGCCGCTGCGCAAAAACGGCGATGTGGTTGTGTACGACAATACCTGGTTCGACGGACCCGACGCCAGCCGTGCGGAAGAAACGGTAAAACTGGAAATAGCCGAAGGGCAACAATCGCAGATTCAACAGGCTTCGTTTGCGCCAGGACGGGGCCGAACACTCACCCGAACCGGTGAGTACCAGCCACGCTGGACGGTGTCGTTCAAAGACAAAGGCATTCAGGACCTGCCGTTTTCCTTCAATGGCTACAACTACAGCCTGCAGCCTTACGTACACCAGCGGGTGCCGGTCGCCATCACTGACGTTTACCTGGATATTAATCAATCGTGGCCGGACGATGAATTGCAAAAACTTTATGACCTGGTAAAAGAAAAACGGGTGTGGGTGTACGATGGTGAGCTGCAGCGGGTAACCGGCGAAAACAGGGCCGAGCTCTTTGGGGCGCTGAAGAAAAAGAGCTTCTCGCTATTTCCCTTTCACCTGGTAAAAGACAAAGCACACGCGGTGGTCATTACACACTCAGGACCGTACTCGCCCACCATCTCTGACCTGGAAGGCAGCCCCTTTTTAGCCAGTCTCCGGGCCGGCGTTGGGGCCAACCAAAGAGTAAACCTTTTTCAGCTTGGCACAGAGATGTCGCCGTTCCTTCGCTCGTTAAAAGAGCGCCGTTGTTTTCAGTTTGAAACTGGAGGATTAGAGTTACTGGTTCGCCTCCTGAAGAACAATGAATTTGTACAGGACAATGAGGCAGCCAACGAGATCATTATTCACAGTGCCGATGCCATCATTACCAAAGAGCTGGGCGAAGCACCGTCTTCCGCACCCGACCACCTCATGCGATTGTTTGCGTACAACCATATTATGCAGCAACTGGACAAGAGCGAAACGACCGCTGCCGACAGCGCTGCCATCATCCGGGAAGCACAGCAAGCTTACGTGGTGTCGCCGGTATCAAGCCTGATTGTTTTGGAAACTCAACAGGACTATGACCGCTTTGGCATCAAAGACAATGACAACAGTTTGAAAAATGCGTCGCTGCACAACAAAGGCGCCGTGCCGGAGCCGGGTGAGTGGGCGATCATTCTTCTGCTGGCCGGCGCCTTTCTCTTTTTTGTTTACAAAACGAAGGTGGCGTAAGTCATGTTCAAGGGGCAATGAGCAATAGGCAATAGGCAATAGACAAAACACACAAGCATCTACCAAACGTTTTTCATGATGTTTTTAAAAAGCACAATGATACCAGCGCTACAGAAAGGGCCGTTCACCAGTGCGCTACGCCGATACGCAACTTTTCTTTTTCCGCTTTGCATTGTGGTAATGGGTGCGTTTTCGCTGGCGGCGTATCTTGGCAGTAGTGCCACAACTCTATTAGTAGGTTTTGCTGCCATTGCCTCAACAATCACAAGGCAGCCTGCACGGAAGCCCTTTCGTTATGCGATAGCGACGGTAGCATTGCTGGTTCTCACCTGGCTGGTTCCGGTAAACACACTGCTCTACCTGGCCCTTGCCTGCGGCCTGTTGTTTTGGGCAGAACGCCAGGCCGGCGCTGTGCATTGGCTGGGGGCTGCGGCGCTTTTTATTTCGTCGCCGGCCTTTCAGTATGCGGCGGGCATATTCAGTTTTCCCATCCGCCTGCAGCTGGCCAAGCTTGTTGCATCCTTCTTTTCACTGTTTAGTACCAATGTACGGCTGAAGGGAAATGTCATTCTTTACCAGGACAGGGAATTTGCTGTAGATCCGGCTTGTATGGGCCTGCATATGTTATCGCTATCGTTGCTGCTGGGCATCTTACTGGCCGGGTTGCTGCAACGAAAAACCGGTCGTACGCTGTCGGTAAAAACTTCGTTTGTTTACCTGGCCTGCCTGTTTTTGCTGAACCTTGTTGCCAACGTTCTCCGCATTGTGCTGTTGGTCCATTTCAGCATTCCGCCGCTGACGCTGGTGCATGATGTGGTTGGCCTTCTTTGCCTGTTGGTCTATGTAGTGATACCGGCGTGCTACCTGGCAAAATTTCTGGTAAAGCGATCGGCACCGCTCCCTGCGCAGGCTTCGTTCGCCAAAACAAAAAACCTGCGTTTTGCCGCGTTGCTGCTAGCCGCTGCCATGTTTACCGTTACCCTAAAAGTCAGAAACACCGACACCTATTCGGCTTTTGAAAAAAACTACCAACAACCTGTTGCCAGCTACAACAGCTCAGTATATGCACCGGGCATTTTAAAGCTGGAAAACAAAACATCGCTGCTCTATATCAAGTTTATCCGCGGCTTTTACGACACGGAACACAATCCAATGATTTGCTGGAAAGGCAGCGGTTATGAGCTGCAAAATGTGCACACCCAACGTTTTGCCGGTGCGGAGGTATATATGGCTACGCTCCAACGCGAAAAAGAAAAGCTGTTTACAGCCTGGTGGTACGGCAATGGCCGTCACCATACCACATCGCAATGGGACTGGCGCCTGCGCATGCTCAAAGGCGAAACCGGCTATGCGGTGCAGAATGTGACGGCCGGCGATGAAAAAACACTAAAAGAAGAAGTCAGCCAACTGCTTTCAGCCGGTGTACTGCTGCCGTTGCTGAGCCAATGATAAAAACACCGGCTGGCCTTGCGCTAACCTAAAAAGCATTCAACATCACAACAACTTAAATCGCTTAAATAGAAACTAACATGTTCAAACGCATTATTCAACCCCTGTTAACCGTTCTCTATCACCATCGCACCGAACTGGAAAAATGGCTGATGCTTTCCTGCCTGTTCAGCATCGGACTTACCACCTTCCGGATACTGTACACCCGGCAGTATCTTTTTATCTGGCTGGGCTGGAACCTGTTCCTGGCATTGGTGCCTTTTCTCCTGACCAGCGCGGCCATTCGCCGGCCACAGTGGATAGAAAGAAACAGCCGGTTCGCCGTTCTCTTTACGGTGTGGCTGCTTTTTATTCCCAATTCGTTTTACATCATCACTGATTTGTTTCACCTGCAATTGCGCAGTGAAGTACCCCTTTGGTTTGACCTGGCCCTGATCTTTTCGTTTGCCTGGAACGGTATTTTGTTAGGCGCCGCTTCCATCCGCCAAATGGAAAAGATGATGTCGGTAAAATGGCCGGCCCTGAAGGAATGGCAATTTGTTTACCCCATGATGTTGTTGAATGCCTTCGGTGTGTACATTGGCCGCTACCTGCGGTACAATAGCTGGGATGTGGTGGCCAATCCGTTTCAACTGACGGAGGATATTATTTACCTGCTTATGCATCCCGTTCGCCATCGGTTCGACTGGAGCATGATCCTCTGCTACGCCGTTTTTATGTCGCTGATTTATGTGGCCATAAAACGGATGAGCAGGGCTCTGTGGTAACGAGAGTAGGTTGCAATGACCCAGGGTTGCACAGGCAGAATTAAAAGCATAAGAAAAGAGACGCTGCCGGGCGTCTCTTTTCTTATGCTGAAACCGGTTGTTTTAAAAATCCACGCCCAGCGCCAGGTACATTTGCGGCTTGCCTTTAAAGATGCCATCCATTTGCCAGGCCACATCGTAGCGTAAGAAATAGCCCAGTAAAGTACTGCGGGCACCAAAGCCATAACCACCGGCAAAAGGACCGATACCGCCCGCCTTGATCCGCACGGCCACGCCGCCGGGTCCGCCATAGGTGACAGAAGGCCTTGCAAATTCGTCGTAGCCGCCATTCCAGGCCGTGCCCAGGTCCACAAACTGCACCAGTTGAAAATTACGCAGCAGCGCATTGTTGATGGGACGGTTAAGCAGGGTAGCAAATACCGGAAACCGGATTTCGGAATTGAACACGAGGTTATTGTTTCCATTGGCCACATTCTGCTTAAAGCCACGCAGGTTCACGGCCAGTGCCTGGTAAGCATAGTCAGCGTCGGGGTCGGGTTGGTTGTTGGGTTCAAAATAACGGTACCGCGTATTACCGGCTGCATCGGTGGTTTCGTTGTCGCCAAATTTCAGCCAACCATCTACCCCACCGAGGTAATACACCACTTTTTGGTTGCCCCACGAAAAGTCGCCGGCGGCCCGCACGGCCCAAATCAGGTTGCGATAGAGCGGCAGGTAATGCCGGGCATCAAACCCAAAGTTGAAGAGGTATTTTCCATCGGTATTGCGGATTTTATTGATTTGCGTAAACCAGTCAACATAGAACTTATACCGCAGGCCATGCCAGATGTTCTGGGCCGGGTTGAGGGTGTTGTCGTACACATATTCAGCCGATACCTGCCCGTAGGTTTTTTTCATGTCGGGTGTTTTCAGGTAGCGGTCGTTGATGCTGGGAAACACGTTGCGGTCAAAACGGGGACCAACCGTAAAACGAACGCTTCGCACCCTGTCGAGCGCATACCGGATTCGGGCCAGGTAGTAGCTCGAGTGCTGGTTTACCAGGGCCAGGGTACCCTGTACAAAGGCGTTGGTATCAATCTGCGTTTGAATGTTGCTGCGATAGTAGGTAAAGCCCAGGTCGAGGCGCTTGCGCTGGTTGGTAAATTCAAACAGCACATCATTGTCTTTCAGGTTGGGCGCAATACGAATACCGCCGGAGATCTTAATGTCTTCCAGCAGATCCACCGTACCCATGCGAATCAGTCCATTGAGCTGGTTGCCGTTGGCCGGATCAATAGGGCCAACGCCACCCTGGTAGGGCTGGTAGCGGTTAATGACAAACTGTGTGTTGTTGAGGCCGGCCACTACGTAATCGTTAAAGAACTTCCGCGGCCGGTACTCGTACAGCTTTGCTTTTGCCAGTACACCTTCCTGCGCCGGGTCGCGGCCGGGCACCAGGCGTCCGGTCATGGCCGAATCTGTACGTTCGGCGCCAAACTCGCTGTTGAAGAAATCACCAGCCGGCTTGGCAGCCGAGTCGGTGCCAAATGGCTGGTCGGTCATAAGCTTGTTCAGCGCCATGCGGCGGCGTTCATCCAGGCGGCGCCGGTAATCGGTAGGGCGGGCCGTTACGTTGCGGCGCTTCAGTGCCGCTTCATCCACCTTTATTTTATACAAAAACTTGGTATCACCCTGGCGAATCACTTCGCTTACCTGCGAGTTGTCGCCGGCCGTACGGGTTTCCAACAGGCTGGCCTGGTAGTTCGTAAGCGGAAAAACATAAGCCGAATCATTGGTCATTGACACATAGCCCACCGAATCTATATCGTCTTTGCCCCACACCTGCAGCACGCTGTCCACATCTTTCAAGGTCGGATTGCGGATCACTTCATCGCCAATGTACACCAGCGTATCAAGGCCGGCCCTTTCGGAACGGAAGAAACCAGCGTAGCGGTTCTGGATGCCGTTTTCGTCGCTCACAAACGTAAAATGCGCCAGCGAATAGGCTGATGGGTAGCGGGCATTGCCGTAGCTAAGGTTCGTGAGCTGTGAGATCTGCTTCAACTGCGGATCGCTCAGGTTCCAGTTGTCAATCAGGAAAATATTGTAGGGTCTTGCCGTAATGGCCGTATCCGTATTGGCCGCCGTGGCCGATGGGCGGTTCGACGAAAAGATGATGCCTGTTTTGCCCGGAAAGGCTACAAAAGCAGGGTCCAGGTCATCGTACACGTCGTTGGTGATCTGGTCCCACTTCAGTTGCTCTATTTTGTACATAAAGATGTCGGTTTGCCCGCCCCGCACACCGCTGATGAGCAGGGTGTTGGCATCCAGCATGTACTTCATGTCGGTCACCTGGTCAAACTGGTCCCACTCCTGTTTATCCCGCTTAATGCGGTTCACCACATCGTACACAAAAAACTTCAGCTTGCCTTCGTGGCTGTAGAGTACCGCCAGGCGGGTGCCTTTGCCGTCCCAGGCCACAATCGGATAGTTGGGGTTGATCTCGTCTTCGCCGGTGCGGGTGCCATAGCTTACCAGCGCTTTTTTATCGTAGTAGTTTTCATGCAGCATCACGCTGTAGCGGCCCTGCTTAAACTGGGTTACCGCATACATAAAGCTCCGCGGCTGCGGGTTGGCATTAAAGCGAATGAAATCCTTGCGTTCATTCACATCTTCCGACACGGTAACAGTACCGCGTGGAGCCGCCTTGCGGCCGCGCAGGTCTTTCAGGTACATGTCGGGTACCTCCTGCATAAACTCTTTCAGCACGTCCTTGAATTTCTTTTTGGCTATTTTGTTGGTAGCACTGTTGAGGTTGCGGTAAATGCGGGCCAGGTACAGCAGGTAGGTGGTTTTTTGACGGCCGTATTTGTTGCCGATGTAGTACCAGAAAGCATGTCCGGCCAGCAGCGGCTTTTTAAAAGCAAAATGATAAAAATTCTTGTAGTTTCCGCCCAGCAGCTCATTTTTCAACTGGTTGTCGAGCGTGGTGCTCCATTCTTCGGCGGCATAGTCAATATAGCCGTCGGTGAGCCATTTGGGCAAATCGAGGAGTGTTTGGTTAGCGGCAAACTCGCCCAGGTCATCGCCAAACAGCACATTTTGCACCAGCACATTGGCAATACCCTGCCGGATCTGGCGGCGAAGGTTTTCGCGGTTGCCGTCGAAGTAAAGCATCATCTTGTTGTTCACCAGCTTGGTTACACCGCCGGTGGTTTGCCAGTCTATCCCCAGGCCGATGTTGCTCTGGTACATTTCGTCGAAGTTGTTATACACAACCACGTTGGCGCGGCGCTGCAGGCCGTACTCGATAAATTCTTCCAGTTGCGGCAATTCCTTTTCGGCCACCTGCGCCACGTATTTGCCCAATTCCAGGCCATCCTGGGTAAAATAAGTATTGAAGTTTTCGGTTTGATAATAGCGAAAATTGAATTTTTGGTATTGCACCCGGCTTTTTCCGTATTCAACCGTGTTCACCTGGGCCTGAGCATAGAAAAAGAAAAGAGAGAGAAAAACGCTCACAACTGTCCGGTACTGCCAATAAATCATAAAGTGTGGGGTATAATTTTTCGGTAATCGTGCTGCCTGCAGGGTTGTAAATTGCAACTAAAAGTACAAAAAACTGTATGTTAACGGTTCAACCCTTCACCTTCAACCCTGTACAGGAAAACACCTATGTGTTATATAACGAAAAAGGAGACTGCTGTATTATAGACCCCGGCTGTTATTTTGCCTCCGAAGAACAGGCTTTAACGGACTTTATTGAACAAAACGGGCTTACACCGGTTCTTTTGCTCAACACGCATTGTCACCTCGACCATATCTTCGGCAACCGCTTTGTGCACCGCCGGTATGGCCTCACCCTCCACCTCCACCCCGACGAAAAAGCGGTACTGGACTACGGCCCCGCCGCCGGGCAGCTTTGGCAATTGCCTTTCGACAACTACGATGGTGACTTACATTTTTTAAACGAAGGCGATACCGTCAGCATCGGCGAAGATGAATTGCACGTGCTGTTCACGCCGGGCCATTCGCCGGGCAGCATCTCGTTTTACGATAAAGAGGCCAAATTTGTTATTGCCGGCGATGTCCTGTTCCAGGGTAGCGTTGGCCGTACCGATCTGCCGGGCGGCGACTTTTCCATCCTCGAAGAAAGCATCAAAACAAAGCTGTACACCCTGCCCGAAGATACGATCGTTTACCCCGGCCATGGCGACTCTACAACCGTTGGCGATGAAATGAAAGGAAATCCGTTTGTGAAGATGATCTGATCCCAATCTCCCTGTCCCTCTAAAGGGGGATCTCATAATCATACGGCAACTGGTCGGCCAGGTTCATCCAGCTCCAATAGCCCTGGTTCACCCAGCTTTTTTGTTCGGTAAAATAACCGTTTGGTTTGATGAGAATCGGATCGGCGAGATCTACATACGAAACCTGCAGCTTGACATCTGATGGGAATTTGTTCTTTTCCAGGTAACGTCGCTCGGGAACTTTTTTTGTGTAAATAACGGTGGCTTTGGCCGGAAACCACAGTTCGGCATTGGCGGTGCTGTCATCGAAAAAATAATATGCAGTGTCGTAGGGGTTGCGGAGCCTTGCAAATTTTGTAACGCTGGCGGCGGAAGGCAGGTCAATGGTGAAACCTACTTCCGTTACCGTACTGTCGTAATAAGCCCGCAAAAAATGCAGGCGGGAGCCGAGGTAGGTTTCTTTCCGGGCCTTTTCCCAGGCTGCCAGTTGCGCCGAATCGCCCTCCATGGGCAGGTAAAGGCACTTACCACGGTAAGAGTTTAGATCCGTTTTCAAAAAATAAACAAACGAGTCCAGTTCGTAACGAAGGGTGTAACCGAGGGCCCTGTTGCGAATCTGCAGTGGTTCGGTAGCCAGTACTTTCAAGCGGTCGTTGCGTTTAAAGTAAAGGAATTTTAAGGCCTGCGGATTCAGCAGTTCGCAGCTATCGGCGTTGGCCGATGCGCCGATAAAATGCTCCTTGAAAAACCCTCCGTACTTTTCCCAGCCATCGGGCACTTCGTTGGTGTTTTTGATAATGACCTCGCCCAGCGTGTTATCGCCTTTTTCCAGTTGAAGGTGAAAGGTGCGGTCGCCGGCCACTTCCAGGTTGATGGTTTTGCTAATGTAGCCGGTAAATGAAACCACGATCTCGTATCCGCCTTTTTCAAGGAAAAGTTTAAATGCCCCTTCCTTGTCTGACAGGGTGCCTTTGGTGGTGTTTTGAGCAAAGACCGAAGCACCTTCGAGCGCCAGCCCGGTTTCGGCATCTTTGATGGTGCCGGAAATAACGCCCTGGGCAAACGCACCCACCAGCAGGACCAAGGCAATAATAAGCAGTGATAGTTTTTTCATAAGAAAGATTGATATTCTCCGCTTTACTCTTTTTCCTCTTAGCCCTCTCATAACGTCAAAACACCTTCTTTCATTGCCCGGCTGTACTGCGCACAGGCATCAGCAATAACAGCATCGAGCGGCTGGTACCGAAAATGCGGCAACACTTTCAAAAGAGCGCCGTTTTGGAACGAGGTGTGGCTGTGGGCAATCTTGGCTGTTTCGCGGGAAAGCAATGGTTTTGTTCCCGTCAGCGCCCCCTTTACAGCCTCTACCCGCCAGGCCACTTCGCTCAGAAATTTGGTAGCCTGGCGGCCGGGTGGCCTTTTGCCAAAGCCGGCGGCCATCGTGTTGAAGATGGACTGAAAACGGCGGTTTTCGGCATTGACGATAAACCGTTTTTCGTTGATGTCCGAAAGCAGCAATGCCACGGCGGCTTCGGCGCAATCCTGCACGCCCACAAAACCATTCACGCCGGTGGTGTACCAGGGAAACTCTTTATAGGCATTTTTAAAAATAGCGCAACTGCTCTGGTGCCAGTTGCCGAAGCCAAGAATGGTGCTGGGATTGATGATAACGCCCTCCAGACCTTCGGCAAAGCCGCGCCAGGCCTGCATTTCCGCCTCGTGTTTGCTGATGGCGTAATGCGTATTGTTGTTGCTGGCGGCCCATTTTTTTTCTTCGCTTACAAGGGCCGCCTGTGCGGTACGGCCCAGGGCCGCCACCGAGCTTACATGCAGCAGCCGCCTGACCCCCTGCTCAAGAGCCATGTTCACTACATTGGCGGTTCCTTCCACATTTACGCGGTACATCGCTTCGCGGTCGGCTTTTGCAAACGATACAATAGCGGCCGAATGAACCACGGCATCCATTCCTTCCATGCCTTCCTGCAGCGCCACCACGTCCAGTACATCGCCTTCTACCCATTCCACCTTTTGCCAAATGGCTTCCGGGATAAAAAACGGCAGCTTTGACGACGACCGGCGCAGGGCCCGCACGGCCATGCCTTTTTCCACCAGGCTTTGTATGATGTATGCACCCAAAAAGCCGGTGCCGCCGGTGACAAAGATTCTCCCTGGCCCCCGAAAGGGAAGACTTAGGCCGGGGCTGCTGCTTTTTTCATCAACCATATTTTAGATTAAGATTTGCTTTGCTGATTAGAATGATTGAACGTACGAGAGTGCGAGCCCGCCTGAGGCGGGACAGGCTGCAATGGAAGCTTCATCCATACTCGTTCGCCGGGTACCAAAAATTTTTATGTAAAGAGAGAGTAAGAGAAAAATACAGGGTGTCCGGTCTAAGTCTCCCCTTTCGGTGGACAGGGGGAATAATACCCCTTCCCCGTCTTCTTTCCCAGCTCTCCCTTTTCTACTTTTTCTTTTTGCAGGTACGATGGCTTCAGGCGTTCGGGTTGGCCAAGCTGCTCATACACCGAGCAACTCACGGCATAATTAATATCGTTGCCAATAAGGTCCATCAGGCGGAAAGGTCCCATCTTAAAACCAGCACCTTCCAGCAGGCGATCAATCGCTTCGTACGGGGCAATACCTTCTTCGGCCAGCCGCAACGACTCGATATAGTACGGCCGGGCCACCCGGTTTACAATAAAGCCTGGCGAATCCTTGCACACCACCGGCACTTTGCCAAATGCTTTTGCAAGGTTTGCCAGTTGCTGCACCACGCTGCCGGCTGTTTGTTCGCCCTTTACCACTTCCACTAGCTTCATTAACGGAGCCGGGTTGAAGAAATGCAACCCCGCCACCCGCTCCGGCTGCGGAAGCGCCCCGGCAATTGCCGTTACCGAAAGCGAAGAGGTGTTAGTGGCGAAGATGGTTTGGGGCGAATTGATTTCAGCCAGTTGGCGGAAAAGCGAAATCTTTGCCTCCGCCTTTTCCACAATCGCCTCAATCACTACATCGGCTTTGCACCGGTTGATATCGGAAAGAAAAGACAGGCGGGCCAACGCCGCTTCTTTCTCCGCTGCTGTCAGCCGGCCTTTGTCCACCAGCTTTTGCAGATCGCTTCGCAGCCGGGTAGCGGCTTTTTCCACGGCTGCCTCCGACACATCGAACAAAAGCGTGGAAAAGCCGGCCATTGCCGACACTTGCGCAATGCCGCTGCCCATGGTGCCGGCGCCGCAGATACAAATGATTGCCATAAATGAAATTGCAGCGAAATTATGGTACAATAATTTCTAACTTCGGGCAAGTTGAATCGTCTATGAAAAAGAAAGAAACAATTGGGCTGGGACTAGCCGGACTACTGGGTGCGGCGGCCGGCCTTTTCATGGCGGTGCGCACCAAAAAGAAAACGGAAACAATGCCGCCAAAATCGGCACCCCAACTGCCCATTCAAAACCCCGGCGACCAGTCGGAATTTCCCTCGGCGCCTGAAGGCGAACGCGACCTCGGCTAAGGCTACGCAAGCAGATTTACCAGGATAAACGAAAGCAACAGCACCACAATCAGGCGGAGGCTCATTTTCAGCGAGTGAGAGTTGAAGAGTTTCTGCATAAGATGTTCGGTATTGGCCACCCAAATTTGTTTGAAGTACCGCGGTTCTGCAAACCACCTTAGACAAAACAGCCATTTTTTTCGCCGGAACGTACCGGCAACAAGCCGGTTGGTATAAAAAAGTTGCAGAATGGCGCAGATATTTAGATATTTGTCTAAATATTTAACAAAAGAGGCAGCAGGCGGCCGGGGAATGCGCCGGTATCCGGCCATACCCCACCGCCCCGCATAAAATGGCCTGCATCACAACCATGAACTTATTATTTAAGGCACTGAACGATCAAACCCGGAGGGAGATATTGACGCTCTTGAAAGAAGGCGATAAAACCGCCGGCGAAATTGCTGATCATTTCAACATTACAAAACCCAGCATTTCGCACCACCTTGACCTGCTGAAACAGGCCGGCCTGGTGGAGGCCGAAAAACAGGGACAGTTCATGCTGTATTCGCTTAACACCACGGTGGTGGACGAAATCGCCCAGTGGTTCATTCAATTTAAAACCAAAAAGAAATAGCATATGAAAAAGCATCGCTTCACCACCCTGGCCGCAATCTTGATTGCGCTGGTGCCGGCCGGTTATCTGGCTATCATCTGGAACTCCTTGCCGCCATCGGTGCCGGTGCACTTCGGCGCCGACATGAAGCCCGACCGCATTGGTTCAAAAAGCGAACTTTGGTTGGTGACCTTGCTGATAGCAGCCGTTTCGGTGGGTGTTTATTTTTTACTGGCCAACCTTCACCGGTTCGATCCCAAACGAAAAGGATTGCCACCGTCGGCCACATTTCGCAGGCTGGCATTCGGGCTCGTCATCTTTATGGCAGTGCTTTCGATTGTTATTTTGTCGGCGGCAAAAGGCACGGTGGATATGCAAACGCTGGTGTTTCCGCTGATGGGTTTATTGTTCGCATTTCTTGGCAACTATATGCACAACATCAAACCAAACTACTTTGCGGGCATTCGCCTGCCCTGGACACTGAGCAGCGATGAAAACTGGCGCCGCACACACCAACTGGCGGGCAAGCTGTGGTTTGCCGGTGGGGTACTGCTCGTCATTGCCGGACTGCTTTTGCCGGTGGCGTTTATGTGGATACTGTTGGTGACATTGATCGTGGTGATGGTAGCCATCCCCACTTTGTATTCGTACCGGCTTTTCCGGCAGCAGCGGCCGTAGATACTGTCATAAAATGACGGCAGGCGTTAACCTGCCGTCATTTGCTTTGCTTTTTCAATGGCGTTGTTCTTTTCCTGCCTTTGCGGATCATTGCCGCGGCGAGGCTACGGGTTCATGAGCTTCTCCCAAAGGGCCGGAATCCGTTTGATCCAAACCAGTTCTTTCTTTTTGGTGAGGGCATCTTCAGCCGGAGAGCCGAAATATTTGCGCCCGCCCGGCAGGCTGGCCGGTACGCCGCTCTGTGCATACACTTCGGCGCCCTTGCCAATGGTGAGTGTTTTGCTTACACCTACCTGGCCCCACAGAATGACTTCGTCTTCGATGGTGGTGGCACCGGCCACACCTACCTGTGCGGCCAGCAAACAATTTTTTCCTATCACCGTATCGTGCCCAATATGCACCAGGTTATCCATTTTGGTGCCGGCGCCAATAATGGTATCGCCACTTACCCCGCGGTCAATGGTGCAGTTGGCCCCAATCTCCACGTTGTCTTCAATCACCACCCGTCCGCCGCTGAGCATTTTTTTGTAGTGAATGGGGCGGGTGTTTTTTTTGTTGTAATAGAACGCATCGCTGCCAATAACGGTGCCGCTTTGAATAATGACATTGCTGCCTATGCTGCAATGATCCATAATCACCACGTTGGGATGAATAACCGTGTGACTACCGATGGTGACGTGGTGGCCAACAATGGCACCGGGCATTACTACCGTTTGCCCGCCAACAGTGGCCGAATCGCTGATGGCTTTTGTTAGGGGAACAAAGGGCCGGTAGTGCTGCACAATGGCCTGGTACGCTTCAAAAGGCTCATCTACCACCAGCAATGCTTTATGCGGCGGAAAGGCTGTTTCTTTATTGATGATGATAAAGCTGGCAGCAGAGTGAATGCATTTTTGATAATACTTCGGATGGTCAACAAACACCAGGTCGCCTTCTTCCACTTTGTGAATCTCATTGATGCCGACAGCCATTGCTGCCGTGTTGCCAATAAGGCGGGCGCCAATGAGGGCGGCAATCTCTGTTAACGGCACTGCTTTGTCAAAACGCATGGAAAAAATTTTGGCAAAGGTAAAAGCAGAAGGCCGCTTTGTTCAATGGTGCAATGAGCAGGAGTGCACAGGCGTTGGTGACGATAGCGGGAAATAAAAAGGGTTTTGTACAACCAACATCCGGGCGAGCTTCATCAATCAATCGGTATTAGGACAACCAACCTTTCAAAGCGTTGCTGAATTAACAACCGCAAATAAAAAATGTGAATAAAAATTGTGTGATTTTTTTTTCGTTCGGAAAAAATCTTTTTAATATTGTGATAGGAAATTTATTTTCCTGTACTTACTAACCCATCTACATATTAAGCCCTCCGCTCCAGCGGGGGGCTTTTTGTTTCTCTTACTACTTCGGCAATAGGATTGCCTGAAAAGAAATACATTTATCGCTGACTAAATAATCTGTACATGTTAAAATCAATGACAGGCTTCGGCAGGGCAGAGCAAAGTGTGGGTGACAAAACGTTTTTGGTTGACATCAAATCGCTCAACGGAAAACAGTTTGAGCTGCAATTGAAGCTGCCGGCATTCTTAAAGCCGTTTGAGTTCGACATCCGCAGGCTGCTGTCGGAAAAGCTGGCCCGCGGTTCGGTCGACTGTATGATAAGCCTGAAGGAAACCGGCAACGCCAAGCCGGTCACCATCAACACCGACCTGGCAAAGGCCTACTACGAACCGCTCCGCCGCTTGTCGGATGAACTGGGCCTTGACACTTCCTCGCTGCTGAGCACACTGATTAAGCTTCCGGAAGTCATCACCCCTACCAGCGATACCCTCACCGACGATGAATGGGAAAAGCTGACGGCGGTGATCCAGGAAGCAATCAATAACCTCAACGAACATCGCCGCCAGGAGGGTAAATCGCTACGGGCCGACCTGGAGCTGCGCATTGCCAACATTGTAAAGCAGCAGGAAGAAATTGAAAAGCTGGAGCCGCTGCGTAAACAAAAAATCCGCGAAGGCGTCATAAAGCTGCTGGAAGAAAACGTAGGCAAAGAAGCCTACGACGCCAACCGCCTGGAGCAGGAGCTGGTTTATTACATTGAAAAGATTGACATCAGTGAAGAACAGGTGCGGCTGAAAAATCATTGTACCTATTTTACCGCTATCCTGAACGAACCCGAAGACAGCAAAGGCAAAAAGCTTTCGTTTGTGCTGCAGGAGATTGGCCGCGAAATCAACACTACCGGCGCTAAAGCTTATGATGCCACCATTCAAAAATCGGTCGTGCTGATGAAAGACGAGCTGGAAAAAGCAAAGGAACAGGTGTTGAATGTGCTGTAAAGGCAAGCGATTAGCTTTTCGCTCTGAGCTGCGGGCTTTGTTCGTCTCATTTACTGTCACTCGTTAGTTTTGCAGCATGTTTAAACCGGGTAATAAGCGTTTCGCTTTCCTATACTTGCCACTCATTGCTTGCAGCCTGCAGGTTCTCTCCTGCACTACCATTGACCTTTACGAAAAAGTAATGCCGGTGCCCGGGCACCAGTGGCGCAGCAATTTTAAGCCGCAGTTTACCTTCGAAATAAACGATACGGCTGTGGCCTACCAGGCCTTTGTCATTTTCCGGCACAACAACCGCTATCGCTACAACAATGTTTGGATAAACCTGCTGGCAAAAGCGCCAACCGATACCGCCCGCAAGCTGGGCCTTGAGCTGCCGCTTGCTAATAAAGAAGGCTGGCTGGGCACCGGTATGGACGATGTGTTTGAACACCGGGTGCGCCTGGGCGGCGAAATAGCAAAGCTGGGTTTTGTACGCCCGGGCCCCGATGGTTTTTATTTTGCCCGGCCCGGCACTTACACCTTTACGCTGGAGCAGATTATGCGTGACGATCCGCTGGCGGACGTGATGAACGTGGGCCTGCGCCTGGAAAAGAAAATGCCCTGACATGGAAGGCGGCGACAGCAAACGGAAACTGCAACTGGTTACAATTGTTTATTGGGTGCTGCTGCTTTACATTATTGCCGCCCTGGTGTGGTGGGCGTTTTCGCTGGTGCAGCAAAACGCCGAAATCTTCCATCAGCGCCGGGCGGCCCTTAATCCCGCGGCCCCCGGCTATGCCGCCGAACTGGAAACAATTGCCACCCTGCAAAAACGCGGCGAATACAAATACATCGGCGAGGGTTGCGCCTTTTTGCTTCTGATACTGGTAGGCGCCGTGTTTGTGTACCGGGCCGTTCGCCGGCAGTTTCGCCTGCAGCAGCAGCAGCAAAACTTCGTTATGGCCATCACCCACGAGTTAAAAACCCCTATTGCTGTAGCCCGGCTGAATCTGGAGACAATGCAAAAACATCAGCTGGAAGAAGAAAAGAAAAAAAAGCTGGTGCAAATGACGCTGCAGGAAACCCTGCGGCTTGATACGTTGATCAACAACATCCTTATTTCTTCGCAACTGGAAGGCAACGCCTACCGGGTGGCAAAGGAGGAACTGGATTTTTCGGCGCTAGTAGCCGATGCCGTGCGGCAATTTCGCCACCGGTATCCCGACAGGCTGCTGCAGGCCACTATTGAAGAGGAAGCCGAGCTGCAGGGCGATGCTACGCTACTGAAACTGCTGCTGAGCAACCTGCTGGAGAACGCCAACAAATATTCTCCCCGAAGTAAACCTATTGTTCTTTCGCTCTCCACAGCCGACGAAGACAATATTGTTTTATCCGTTGCCGATGAAGGCGCCGGCATTCCCGAAGATGAAAAAAAAGCGGTGTTTCAAAAGTTCTATCGCATGGGCAATGAACAAACCCGCAAGGCACAGGGTACCGGGCTGGGGCTTTTCATTTGCCGGAAAATTGTGCAGGACCATGGGGGCGAGATATGGATAGACGACAATCGGCCAACCGGAAGTAAATTTATCGTTCAACTGACCAAAGCATGATTGATCCCAACAAACCCTCTGTGTTGTTAGTGGAAGACGAGGAGAACCTGCACGAAAGCCTGAAGATGAACCTGGAGTTGGAAGGGTACCAGGTGACCTCGGCCTTTGACGGCATACAGGCCATGAAGGCGGTGCAAAACGAATACTTCGACCTGATCATCATGGATGTGATGATTCCTGAAATGGACGGCTTTAGCGTAACACAAAACATTCGCCTTACCAATACCGAGGTGCCCATCCTGATTTTAAGCGCCAGGGACAGCAGCGCCGACAAAGTAACCGGGTTGAAAAAAGGCGCTGACGACTATCTCACCAAACCGTTTAACCTGGAGGAGTTGCTGCTGAGGGTGCAAAAGCTGATAGACAAAAACAAAAAGCTGCAAAAGACATCGTCGGTGGGCGAAACCTACAGCTTTGGCGGCAATACCATTGACTTTAAAGCACAGCAGGCCCTGACCTCCCGTGGCGAACGCATTGACCTCAGCAAAAAAGAAGCGATGCTCTTAAAGCTGCTCATCGAAAACAAAAATGAAGTGGTGCCAAGGGAGAAGATTCTGCAGTCTGTATGGGGCTATAATGTGTATCCTACCACCCGCACGATAGATAATTTTATCTTAAGCTTCCGCAAGTATTTTGAAGAAGACAGCCGGGCCCCGAAATATTTCCATTCGGTGCGGGGAGTGGGCTATAAATATGCAGAGTAATTGCTTTTAAGTGGATCATTAATGCTGACTCCAATAGCGTCAATCAATCAACTCTTCATACACCGCTTTGTATCCTTTCATTCTGGCTACCGGCTCCAGCACTTTGCATACGGCCTTCTGCAAAAAGAACGCGGGCTTTGCCAGCCGGTACACCTGCTTGTAGCGGTGGGCCAGCAGCACGGTTTGCAGCAGCGAAGGCATCCCCTTTTTGTTCACCTTTCCCTGTGCAGCCAGCCCCATGCCGGTTTCCAAAAAGTACTCAGTGCTGAGTGCCGGCTCCACTCTCCAATTCACCATTGTGCGTACGCCTGAGGCATTCCACATAGAATGGGGGGTACTGGGCGGAATCTCAAGCTTCTCTCCTTTGCCTAAGACCCTCAATTTTCCGTTGATGCGTACATGCAGGCTTCCTTCCAATACTTCGAAGGTTTCGTGCTGTTGTGGATGGTAATGCGCAAGCGGCTCGGTGGAGTGCGGCGCAAAGGTGGACTCCATTTCCAGCAACTGCCCCTCGGTGTCGCAACTGGTTTGCAAAAAGCGGATACTTTGCCCGGTGACCGGATTGCGGATAACTTTATTCCTGTACGCCATAACTAACTTTATCTGCAGCAAGTTCGCGCCGGTGGGCCCGCCGGTAAAGCAGAGGCGGCATGGATTGCTTTTTTTGCGTAGCCAATTGCGCCGGCCCAAAAAAACGTCCACTCCCTGCCACTACCGTTCGTGCAGCTTTTGGTCTGCCATATTCGTTTGTTGAGCGTTTTGCCGCCAACAGTTGTAAAAGACAAAACTATTGCCTACTTTGGTCTTATTCCCCCAACCCTTTTGAGCAGACTACCCCTTTAGCTACAGAGCCAATTTTAACCAGGCTGATATGAGAAATACAGTGCTGCTCTTTTTGGGTATTTTATTTACGTTTTGTGCAGCCGGCCAGTCGGAGGACACTGGTGCTGTAGGTTCCCGAACCGATACGCTGCCAGCGGCCCCACTGCCTCAGCTTTATCCTAACGGCGCCAGTAAGGCTTTAATGACGCCTGCGGGCTGGAGCACCAATGGCCGCTTTGTATTTGCCGGTATTGGCGGCACCTTTCCGCAGGTGTATGCCAACCGCAGCGACATGGTGGCCGCCATTGGCGCCGGCACTGGCAATGCATACAAGGCTGTGAGTGTAGCTGCGGTGCTCAATATCCTCGACGTTTCGGCCTTTAACCACTATTCGCTAAGCCTGATTGCAACCCGTGTGCTGCGCAATGGCAGCACCATTGGCGCCGGGGCGCTGCACCTTTTTGCCGGCGACTGGACCGATTCACCGGCCAGCTTTTACATCCGATACAGTCATACGGCACAAAACCTGCCATCGGTTATTCGCGGCTTCTCCAAACTGAACTATACCATCGGCATCGGCACCGGACGCTTTCTGGAAAAAAGCCGCGACGACGTACGCACCGGCAAAGGCCGATACGGCACCGCGGTGTTCGGCAACCTTTCTTATGAGGTCATCAAAAACATCAACCTGAACCTGGAGTGGACCGGTGTAAACCTTTGTGTCACGGCGGGTGTACGGCCGTTGCCGCAACTCCCTTCCCTCTCTTTTGGACTGGCCGACCTCACCCGCTATTCGGGCGACAAAGTGCGTTTTGTAGCAGGCATCGGCTATGCGTTTTATCTCCGTTGAAAAAACAGCCATGAACAAAATCATTCTTTTTTTCCTTGCTGCTTTTGGCTGGTGTATCGTTGGCGCACAGCCTAATATGTCCGACAACCATACACCGGTCATTGACCCTCCCGGCCCAAAATGCAATTGCCGCACTATTTCCAACGGCATTAAAGCAGGCCCACTGGATTTAAAATTCTCGGCAAAGCCAAAAACAGCGGCACCCGATGCAGCGGGCTTTTGTTATTATGCTGTTGACGATGCGGCCGTGAGCCTGGCTTTTAACGGCCAGATCAACAGAGACGCCCGGTTTGAAAACAAAGTCAAGGTTTCGTTTGGGCAGCACTGCAGCTCGCAAAAGCTTACGGCAGTGTCGGTAGCATGGCAGGGTAATGTTTCCCTTACCGATCTTTTTATCAAAATACCCGGCATTCCCAACCAAATAAAACTGTTCGACCTGGCTGTACGCAAATTCAGCCTCACCGTAGATGTGAACGGCAACCTGGGCGGAGATGTTACGCTTCGGGTGACAAACACAGAAGACCGCGACCTGACCTGGAACCGGAAATTTGTACTGCTGCGCAAAGGCACACAATCCGACATCAGTTTCCGTTTTGGCAACACGAATGGTTTTGCGGGAGAATTTGACTTCAGTGGGGTGGACAAAATCAACATTGATCTGTGCAAGCAGGACAACAAAGGAAAAGAATTGATCCTGGCAAGTTTTAAAGACGGTAGCCTCGACAAAGACGGCACCCTTACAGGAGAATTTTCCATGGAGGGAGACAATACGCCTTCCTACACGTCCAATCTTTTTCGCATCACACTGTTGTACCTGAAGCTGGGCCTGGAAATGAAGATTCCCGATGCAGCGTTCCGCCTCACCGATGGCGGTGGCAAAGTGCGCATTGCCGATATGAAACACGTTACCGGCACTATTGACCTCGGCCTGCTTTTCCGCAACAACGGGCAGTGTGAGGCCACGGTGGAAGCATCGGACGTTTCTGCGTTTAGCATGAGGCTGAACGAGCTGAAACTGACGGCCGATTTTGATGAAAATTTTGACATGACCGAACTACGCGGCAAGCTTAAAGCAAAACACGAAAAGTTCGATGCCGCTATTGACGTATCGGAATTCCTGGTGAAAAACGGTGCACTGGAATTGTTCAACTGTGCCGGATCGGTAAAATACAGCGGCTTTCAGTTTGTGCTCGAAGGTGGCAGCTACAAAGCGGCGCCCCAACCAATGCTCAACATAGCCAAATCCACGGTGGCTATTGATGCCACCGGCACCAAGGCTGACCTGACGGTGAAAGAATTTTCAGTAAATGAAGCAGGGAAAATAAAAGTGGGATCCATCAGCGGAAACCTTGACCGGGCGCCGGCAAAAATTTCCTTCCTGGCAGAATTCAACGACGATGGCTTTTATGGCGAATTTAACGGTGAACTGGCTAAGATCGGGCTGAACGGCGCCTTAGAAATCGGCGCCAAACCTGACTACACTTTTGCTTATTTAAAGATCGAAGCCAAGAACGACGTTGGTATCCTCATTGGCCAGTCAGGGTTGAAATTAACCTCGCTGAAAGGCCAAGTCGGCTACAATTATAAGTTGGAAATCATTGACGAACGTGGTACGCCAAACAAAGGCAGTTATATCCTTGGTCTTGGCGTAGGCATCTCAGACATTGCCGGCATGTGCGGTGTAAAAGGAACCACTGTTGTACAGTTTGGCAATGGGGAACTTGTTGTTGATTTGGAGGGAAATGTGACCGTACTCAAGACCAATAAATTTTTTGAAGGTCTTGCGGCTGTGCGCTACAAATACCCCGATCAAACCTTAAAAGGAAGCATTGGTGCAAAGCTGAATATACCTTCTAATGGATGGATGTTGAAGTCGGACAATCTGAATATCAACTTTGCTTTTGGCGATAAAAAGTTCAGCGCCGATGGAAAGAAGATGAGCGGTTCGATGTTTTTTGAAAAAGTAAAGCTTGCCAACGGTTATTTTAATCTTGGTGGAGACCTTACCGAAAACGTCACCTCACTGAAAGGTGGCATGGGAGGCGATGCATCGGCTGAAATTAAGTACAACATGAATGCTGAAACCTGGGTAGCTGATGTAAGCGGAAACGTCAACTTTAGCATGACCTCCGATATGAAGCTGAATTTTGATGAAAACGGGCCCACCGGGAGCTTTGATGCCGAAGTAAACGGCAGTGGTGCCATGCGTGTCGTAAACAGGGCGATGGATAGACAGGTCAACGGTAGCGCTTCCTGTAGAGGCAGCGTGTCGTACAACAATAACAAGCTTACCCTCACCGGCGACCTAAGGGTGGCCTTGCCCATTAGCGTACCCGTTTGGAACAGCAATACCTGGAGCTTCGACTGGATCAATGAATTTTCAACCGGCACGGTCGGAATCGCCTTTTAAATGATGAAAAGATGAAAGGGACCTTTATCGTTTTCTTCTTGCTGCAAGCCTGCGTAGCCGCAGGGCAGCCGCCGGCCGTGCTGGCGGGCGAAAGCGCCGATGGCAAAACGGTGCGCCTGCTTTGGTTTCTCAGCAAATGGGACGGGACTATCTCCGGTTTTGAAATAAAAAGAAGGCAGGCCGGCGGGCCGTGGCAACCGCTTCACACAAAACCGGTTATACCAGAGATCAGCCTGGCAAAGACCTATGAAAATGTGGACCGAAGTGTTGCCGAGCAAAACCGTTTGCGGTTGAAACTGCAGGGGCTCATCCGGTCGAAGCAGGTAAAGCAGCTGCCGGCAACGGACTTTCGCCAGTGGCTTTCATCAGGTGATAAAGCCCTGCAGGAACTGAACGCCGTATTGGCCTCCGACTACGACCTGGCGCTGGCTGCCGGCTTTGCCCTGGTGGACCGAACGGCCGCCCCCGGCTTTGGGTTCGACTACGGATTGTTTGCGGCCGGCAGTACCAATTCTGGTCCGCTGGCCCTATACTCGTGGATGAGCGGCACACAGGCGAAGCTTACTCCACCTGTTGCGCTGACGGCGCGGCCGTTTGCCAAAAACAACACAGTGCAATTGCAGTGGACTTTAGACACGACCAGCAAAAAAGGCCTGGTGGTAGCAGGCTACCATGTGTACAAACGCATAGCCACCGCGTGGAAGCAATTAAACACCGCACCGGTTGCCGGCAGCAACAACCAAACGGTATTTACCTGGTTCGACCGAACCACACCGGCCACACAAAATGCCACATACGCCGTAGCGCTGCAAACCGTGTTTGGAAACAGGGGCGATAAACAACTGTACAACTACCGGGCTGCCGAAAACCTGGCCACACTCCCGGCGCCGCAACTTTCGGATGTTGCTGTCGCCGACAACGGCTTTCATCTTGCCTGGACCTTTCCGGAAGACAAAGAACCGCTACTGGACGGATTTACGGTAGAAAAAGGCCAACCTTCCGGCGACTGGCAAGCCGTTATCCGCCGGTTGCCTGCCTCGCAACGAAGGGTGATGGAACAAAGCCCTTCGGCGCCGGGCCGCTCCATTCCCTTTCGCGTAAAAGCTATTTATAAAAATGAAAAAGAAACGGTGAGCAATGTGCAGGAAGTCTTTTACCTGCCGGCTTCGGCTTTGGCTGCGCCCACCGGCTTAAAAGGGCGTTGGGTAAAAGAAGACGGCCGCACGTTTATTCATTTGTCGTGGGACAAAAAGCCTTCGGCCGATACCCTCATCGAAGGCTATCACCTTTATGTCAGCACGCCGCTCGACACATTGTTTTCGCTGCAGGGCAGCGGGCCACGGATTACAGGCAAGGAAACGAGCTACGAAGTGTTCAATACAGCAGCGGCCGATTACCGGTTCCGGGTGGCGCCGGTGAGCATTTTTTCTACAGAAGGCAGGATGAGCGAAACCATTATGGTGAGAGCACCGGCCACGGTGCTTTCGATGCCCAGGCTGGATTCGTTTTCCATTGACACAGCCAATCGTGTGACGTTGCATTGGCGGTACGCGGAACAAAGCGGCATCAAGGGCTTTCGCCTTTATCAAAATGGAAAAGAAATAGCCGGCGTATCAAGCTTGACCCGCACTTCACAGCGATTTGTAACCGCGCCGCTGCCGGCCGACGAGAAATACGTTTTTACCCTGCAGGCAGTGAGCGAAGAAGGCGTGGAAAGCCCGGTTTCGTATCCGCTGAATGTGTTGGTATATAGACAGCGAAAACAACGGTAGTGACAGTTATTTCTCTACTCAAAGCAACAGAAAAACTTAGTACGCAGGAGTTATTAGGAGATAAGACTTTCAAGGTAATGTATTGAAAGATAGTTAGTTGTTGTTTTAGTCAAAGTTTGTGATAGGCTTTTGTCGACCCGAAGAGGAAATGATCTTTGCTGAAGAGCAAACCGCAAAGCAATAAACTGGGTCTGTAGACGGTAGAGGAGCAGTCTTACGGCTGCTCTTTCTTTTCTTTGAGGCATAATTGCTAAGCGGTCTTTGGGCTGTTTTTCAACGCAAACAGGCGCCATTCGTAAACCACACCGGAAAGGACGTAAGAGTAATAAGAATAAGTCAACCAATCGCGGCCATGCCATTTAATTAATTAAGATTGTTCTTCCTGGCTGGCGCATGAGATAGAGTGTAAGGTTGGTCATAGCGGCAGCCCTTGCTTTTCCCACTTCGATGGTGCCGTCAAGCGCCCTAAACACATATTGCCATCGCTTCTTTTTATCGTCGGTTGTTTCCCCCTCGATTTTTTTCACCAAGGCTTTTGCTTCGCTGCTGCAAACACCAGTCGGATCTATCCAACTCAGCGTTTCCAACGCATTGTCGAAGTGTTTGTTGGCCGCATATGTTTGCGCCTCCAACAAATATTTTTTGCATTTCAGGTTCTGAAGCTCTCTGAACGCTACGCCAGCTTTAGCCTGGGCCTTGGCGTAGCAACTATTGGCTTCTTCCGGTACGGTGAGCAATATCGACAAGGCCTGTCCAAACTCTTTTACCTGCCGGCTTCGTTCTGCTTTCTGGATAATCATCTCACAATTCTGGTTGTAATAAGCTACAATTTTATCTTTTGCTTTGGCAATGAAAGCCACTGCTTTTTCGTCTGCCGGATCAATTTGCGAGATGGCATTGCTTACCGCTTCGGCATCGGTAAAGCCGGTGCCTTTTATGGTTTTGGCGTATTGCGAAAAGACGGCGCCTGCATTTTGCTTTACCGTAAGGCTGAAACTGCAATCGGCCACCACCATATTTCGCATACCGCCGGCGGTTTTCTGCAGGTTCGTTACCAAAAACTTCGGCTCAATCAGGAAAGCATTGTTGAAGTCGGACGAGGCCACGCCACTTTCGGTAATAAGACCTTCTATCTTGGTCACAAGAGTTACCTTTTGCACATCGGTAACACTTTCATTTACGGTAGGCTGTGCCACATGCAGTGTGATGGAGGAAAGCTTGGTGGGTTCTTCCTGCGCCCGAAGTGTTGTTATGCCAATAACGCTCAGCCAAAACAGCCCGGCAAACCGGTAATTTTTTTTCATAACAGTAGATTTAAATGATTAACTGATGGTGATGTAAATAATACCGTTTTTTATTTGCTTGCTGCTGTTAATATTCTTTGATTTGAGAAACTGGTAGATCTTGAGCGCAAACTTATTGGCGTTATAATTCCGACCGTTTTCATCGCGTAGCGGAATTCTTACCTCGTCAAAAAAAAGTTTTAGATCTGTAGATCCCTGAATATGGTAATTGTTCTTTACCGCGTTGTCGGCCATCCAAGTTTCCAACAGATCTGAAAATGGCAGTCCGTCGGGCTTTATCTCGGTAGAAAATTTGTATTTGCTCCCCTGGGCCAGCGAGAAATTAACCTTAACGCCACGGCCGTTTTCTACAATGTCGTTGAACTTTAGCTGCATCACGTTCAAAAAGTCTTCGAGGCAGGGGGAAAGCTGTTTGTCCGGCTCGGCAGTACTACCCGATTTGGAAATAGCTCTTGTGATTAAAGCGCCATAGTCCGTGGTATTGAATTTGGGCGATTCGCAAGTTTTGTTCGACAAGGAAGCAGCAGTAGAAGCATCAAACGCCTGCAGGATCAGCCTTGCCGAATTTCCGCCGGCCGTTTGTATCATGCCGGGCACCTCTACCTCTATGTAAATGTCGGCACCCGACATTTCTACCAAGGTGGTTTTCATGTCTGACTGGCTTTCGGAAGTAAACAGCTTGTCGTCGAGCGCCGCTTTCAGCCGGGCGGAAAAATCATGGGTGGTAAAGCCGCGGTTATCGAAGCCCTCTTTCACTTTACTGATGGCCACCCGCCGGTTGAAGTCGCCTTCCAGCACCGTTCTTATGTCTTCGCCTTCCTTGGTGAAAGGAATAACCATAATGGTCGGCTGCACTGCATTTATTTTGGTTCCGGTACCGGTTTGTGCAGCCGTTTTGGTTTCTGCCAGCGCTATAGTACAAACCCATAGCACGAAAAGTCTTTTCATGTTGGTTGATTTTGATTAACGAAATGCAGTTGAACTGTTTGTTAGAAGCCGAATTTTCGAATTACATTATTCTTCTCGAGGTAGGTGCGAAGGGCCCGCAGGTTGATGGTAATGTCGCTTTCGGATTCAACGCCGCCACCCTTTGCTCTTGTTTTGCCGCCTGCCTGTCCGCCCTGGGTAATGAATTGCGTATAGCAGCCGGCATCTTTAAAGCAGTCAAGTATGGCGGCATGCTGCCGTTTGGCCGCTGCTTCATCGAGTATCAGCGGCGTGGCCTGTACCGATTCGGGGATGCCTTGAAATAAAAGACGGGAAAACGCATTTTGAATAGCGTTTTGATAAGCCGTCCTTTCGTTGTTTCCAATCCCATTGGCATGAATACGAATCGTGCCTTCTTCTGTTGTGGAATTGCTTGTAATGTTGGGTGTGTACATTTTTTTGTGGCACGAAAAGAGGAAGATCAAACCTGCAAGGGCAAAAAAATTCTTCATGGCTGAACGTTAGGGGTTATAATATTTTTACCAATAATTTTTTCTTAGCGGTGAGCCGTTCGCCAATTTCTTTTTCGCCTTCATCCACTTTGCAAATGGCAAAGTCTCCTTCCACTTTATCCAGCTTAAGCATGCCAATGGTCTTCTCCCGCTTCATTTCTTTATCGCCCAGCGAAATCATTTCTATTTCTACTACCTTCATTTTCACATGTTCTTTTTTTGCGAAAATGTTTGTGATTTTATCCATTACGTTCTTATCGCATTCGTTTCCGCCCTTGTAGTTCTCGTCAAAATAGTTCGCTCCTGCGCTGATCAATACCGATTCGGGCAAGCCTTTTTTATCAGCCTTTTCTATACCTACAATTTGAATTTCTTGGGGAAAAAATTTCATCACCGCCATCTTTACCTGGCTTTTTAGCCGGCACATAGCATGGTTCATAGCATCGCTGGCTTCACCGTTGTGATTGGCGCTGTTGGTGGCAGCAATGTTTTCGGCATACACGGCACTGCTGGTAGCCACATCTATTACCTGAAAGCTAAACTTTACATCGGCCACCCATTTTACCGACACCTTGTTTTGTTTAGTAACCGGGTCGTAGTACGTACTGACGTCTTTGCGTGCGTCGGCCTGGTTCAGCACGCCGGTAACTAGGTATTGGGCGCCTACCAGCCGCCCTTGCTCCACCACCTTGCTGTTTAAGAACTCTTCGCTTTTTTGCACATTGAGCTCCTGCAGCACA
Organism: uncultured Flavisolibacter sp.; assembly: GCA_965365435.1. Classification (GTDB taxonomy): domain Bacteria; phylum Bacteroidota; class Bacteroidia; order Chitinophagales; family Chitinophagaceae; genus Flavisolibacter. The sequence goes on along the minus strand of CBDUBQ010000030.1, from coordinate 35,590 downwards.
GTCTGAAACTTTGACCGGTCAAGAATGACAAACCGGCTTCCTTTTACAAATTCCTTTGTCACCATCTCCTGCATCAGGTTTGAGTATTCCGTGTAGTTGCTACCGCCGTTTACAAATGGCAGCACGGCAATAGTTGTTTTTGCGTCGTTTTGAGCATACGTTTTGGCAGTGGTGCAGAGGAGGCATACCCACAGGAGAATTTTTCTCATACGTTAATATTTAAAGATTTAGATGAAAAGACCTTCCCAAAAAAGTGCAGCAATCGAATAGGGGCAGGCAGCGTGTTTTGTTTCTACAAATTAGGCAAACCTATAAATTAAAAAAATTTTTTTTATTACCTTGTTTACAGGTGCTACACGGCAAAAGCCTTCATCCTCCAACAGGGCCGAACCACCAAACCGCATTATCTTTGCCCGATGAATCGTAAGCAGGAAGTCCTTCAGGACGTTGTGATAAAATTTGCCGGCGACAGCGGCGATGGCATGCAGCTCACCGGTACCCAGTTCACCAACAATACGGCTTTGTTAGGAGCCGACCTTTCCACCTTTCCCGATTTTCCGGCCGAGATACGGGCCCCGCAAGGTACCCTGCCCGGCGTGAGCGGTTACCAGTTACGGTTTTCCAGCGAGGAGATCCACACCCCCGGCGACCAGTGGGATGTGCTGGTGGCCATGAATGCCGCCGCTTTGAAAACCAATTTGAAAGGCCTGAAAAAAGGCGGGAAGATCATCGTCAACACCGATGGCTTCGACACTAAAAACCTGCGCCTGGCCAATTATCCCGATGGTGTCAACCCCATTGACGACAGTTCGCTGGATGGCTACGAAGTCATTAAAATAGACGTGACCAAAATGACCCGCGAGGCCCTGAAGGATTTTGTGATGGGCACCAAGGAAAAAGACCGGGCCAAAAACATGTTTGTCCTTGGTTTTTTGTACTGGATGTACGGCCGCGAAATGGCCAACACCGAAACTTTTCTGCAGGAAAAATTTGCCAAAAAACCGGAGATACTCGACAGCAATCTAAAGGTGCTGCGGGCCGGTTATAATTATGGTGATACCACGGAAACCTTTACCACGCAATACAAGGTAGAAAAGGCAAAGATCAAAGCCGGCGCTTACCGCAGCATCATGGGCAACCAGGCCCTGGCCTATGGCCTCATTGCGGCTTCGGTGAAAAGCGGCCTCCCTATGTTTTTGGGTACTTATCCCATTACTCCTGCATCGGATATTCTGCACGAGCTAAGCAAGCACAAAAATTTCGGCATTAAAACGTTTCAGGCCGAAGATGAAATTGCCGCTATCTCTTCCGCCATTGGCGCTTCTTACGGTGGCCACCTGGGTGTTACCACCACCTCGGGTCCCGGTATGGCATTAAAGGGCGAAGCCATGGGCCTGGCCATGATGCTGGAGATTCCGCTGCTGATCATTGATGTGCAGCGTGGCGGCCCATCCACCGGCCTGCCTACCAAAACAGAACAAAGCGACCTGCTGCAGGCTTATTACGGCCGCAACGGCGAAAGCCCGCTGCCGGTGATCTCGGCCTCTACGCCCAGCGATTGTTTTGAGGTTGCCTACGAAGCCATACGCATTTCCGTTGAACACATGACGCCTGTGATTTTATTGAGCGACGGCTACATTGCCAATGGCGCCGAGCCCTGGCAGTTTCCGAATACCGAGGGCCTTCCGCCTATTCACGTGAAGTTTAAGACCGAGCTGGGACACAACGAAACAAAGTTTCAGCCTTACCTGCGGGATGAAAACTTAGTAAGGCCCTGGGCCCTGCCCGGCACGCCGGGTTTGGAACACCGTATTGGTGGCCTGGAAAAAGAAAACATTACCGGCAACGTTAGCTACGACCCGGAGAACCACCAATTGATGGTGAAGATCCGCCAGGAGAAAGTGGATAAAATTGCCAACAATATCCCCGAACAAACGCTCGATAACGGTCCCGAAGAAGGCGATGTGCTGGTACTGGGCTGGGGCTCTACCTATGGCGTGATTAAAACGGCCGTAGCCGAGTTGCTGCAACAAGGCCACCGGGTGGCACATGCCCACCTGCGATACGTGAGGCCGTTCCCCCGCAACCTGGGCGAAATGCTGAAGCGCTACAAAACCGTTTTGATCCCGGAGATCAATAACGGGCAACTGGTGAAGATCATTCGCGACCAGTACCTGGTGGATGCAAAAGCCTACAACAAAATCATGGGTGTGCCCATTGCCAAAACAGAATTGCTGGAAGAGATTAAAAAATACCTGGCGATACCCATTTTGCCCACCAACGGCGAAATGCACCCGGCACAAGCCGCCACCATCGGCGGGTGATCGTTTTCGTAAAATGAACGCGAAGGAGGCTGTCTCAAAAGTTCGAGGCAGCCTTTTTTTATTCGAATAGCGGATAGAACCTGTTCTCAAATATGCGATTCCAGGCGCTTTCAAAAACCTTTTGCTGCCAACCCGCTATCAAGCTGTATGGGTCAACCACTGAAGGGTGCGGAGCTATTTGAGAGATTCCATTCGTGTGGTGGGTGTCATCTGAGCCGCCGTCCAATCCCCGCTGTTCTACTCCGCAAGGAGTCGCGATTGAGGCTGCCAGCCCCTTGCTACAGCTAATCACCGCCTACGGCGTCGGCTAAAACAACGGGCGCACCTCGATGGCGGTTTGATGTGAGACGGCCTCTTTTGTTTTTGCAGAAGGCCAAACACCAACCAACCTCTATACGATACCCTTTGGTGTTGCACTGGTCACTTTGGCGGATGCCACAGGCGTCCAATAGCTGTAGCAAGTAGAAAGTGGAAGGGGCCACGACGCCATTAGGGGTTGAACAGCGACCATTTGACGCTGTTTTATAAATCGTGTTGGCAAAACAAAAAATTGCTGCCGTCATTTCGTTGGCTGAAAGCCGGGCCAGGAGCGGATTGCAGCATAAAATCTTTGGCCATTTTACAAAAAAATTAATTTTTCCTTTCTCCCCGCCTATTGCGCTTCGGCAAACGTTCAGCATTTTTGCAGGGCAGTCACCTCCATTATCCGGTTAAGCCTGTGCACATTTATGCCTGTTTTCACGCAATCGAGAAGTTATATTGTCCGCATTGTCTTTGCCATTGCCTTTTTTATTATTCTGGTACGGCTGTTTACCCTGCAGGTAGCCAGCAGCAAATACCAGCGGTTGGCGCAGGAAAACGCCGTTCTTAAAAAAATTGTTTACCCCGCCCGGGGCATTATCTACGACCGCAAGGGAAAAGCCCTCGTTACCAACACGCAAATGACCGACCTGATGGTAGTGCCATCGGAAGCTAAAGGTGTGGATACGGGCTACCTCTGCCAGTTGCTTGACATTGATACCGCCGAATTCAAGTCGCGGATGCTAACGGCTATTTTAAAGAACGGGCGGTCGCGGCCTACGGCTTTTGAGAGCTTATTGTCGCCCGAAAAACACGCCCGGCTGGAAGAAAACAGTTGGCGCCTGGGCAACGGGTTTTACCTGCAGGACCGGCCGGTACGCATTTTTCCGTCGAGCGTGGGCGGGCATTTTGCCGGCTACATTGGCGAGGTGGATTCGGGTATCATTGCCCGCTCCGAAGGCTTTTATCAAATGGGCGACTATGTGGGCCGCACCGGGCTGGAGGCTACCTATGAAAAAGTGCTGATGGGCCAGCGGGGCATTCAATACCTGATCAAAGACAACCACAACAAGCTGGTGGGCCGGTTTGAAAACGGCGAGCTGGATGAACAGCCGGTGGCCGGCCGGGCCCTGCGCACCTACGTGGACCTTGACCTGCAGTTGCTGGCCGAAAAGCTCATCACCAACAAGGTTGGCGCCATTGTGGCCATTGAGCCCAAAACCGGCGGCATACTGGCCATGGCGTCGGGTCCCAATTATAATCCTAACGATTTAAGCGGCTCCGAAAAACAAAAGAATTATTCAAAGATGGTACTCGACGTGGCGGGCCCGCTGCTCAACCGTGCCATCAAGGGGCAGTATCCGCCCGGCTCCACCTTTAAGCCTATTGGCGGCCTGGTGGCGCTCGACGAGGGTATCATCACCCCTTCCTTTGGGCTGGGCTGTGGCGGACGGTACTATTCCTGCGGGCACGGAAAGCCGGCCTGCACCCACGCCGGTGGCGGCCACGCGGCTAACCTGCGACTGGCCATTGCCAACTCGTGCAACTCTTATTTTGCCCACATCTACCGCCTTACGGTTGACAACCAGCGGATTGGCAACGTGAAAGACGGCTACGCCAAATGGCGGGAGTATATGAATAACTTCGGACTGGGTACGCGGCTTGGCATTGACCTGCCGAGCGAGGACAAAGGCAACATTCCCGATACATCGGTTTACAACAAAGTGTATCGCAACTCGTGGAACTCCTGCACCAACCTGACCCTGGGCATTGGGCAGGATATGATGCTGGCTACGCCCCTGCAACTGGCCAATGCCATGTGCCTGATTGCCAACAAAGGCTACTTCTACACGCCGCATTTTGTAAAGGAAATAGACAACGAAACCAAAGACGACACCGTGCTGCACCGCTACCGGCAAAAGCACGAAGTGCTCACGCAGATTCCCGACACCGCCTACCGCACCATTATTTTAGGGATGAATGATGTGGTGACGCACGGCACGGCCCGTTCGGCCGCCATTCCGGGTATAAACGTGTGTGCCAAAACCGGCACCGCCGAAAACTACCGCATCATTGACGGCCGCCGTGTAAAGCTGAAGGACAACTCCGTGTTTGTGGCCTTTGCGCCCATGGAAGACCCTAAGATTGCCATTGCCGTGGTGGTGGAAAATGCCGGCTTCGGTGGCACCTGGGCCGGCCCCATTTCATCGCTGATGATGGAAAAATACCTGAACGATACCCTGCGCCCGGCCCGGGTAAAAGAGGTGGACCGGATAGCCGGCGCCAACCTGATGCCCGGCTGGCTGGCGCGGGAGCAGTTCAAAGCCGACTCGTCGCGGGCCTATTTTTATTTTAACCTCACCAAAGACAGCAGCTACATTAAAAAATACATTCGCCGGGCGGTGCCTGAGGCACCCAAAAAAGATTCGGTGAAAAAAGCAGCGCCGGCTATTGCCAAACCGGCAAAACCCAAGCCTGTGGCGCCGGCCGCACCCGATTCGGGCCGGCTGGGCTACTGGCACCGCGATGAATTGTGGGATAACCGGTTGACGAAAAAAGGAAGGAGCGTTGTATCATGAGCAGGAAGGAAAGCGGTTTTTCGAAAAACATTGACTGGAGCTTTGTGTGGATATACCTGCTGCTGGTAGGCATTGGCATTATGGCCATCTTTGGCGTTACTTACAAAGATGGCGATCCGGTTATCGCCTCCTTCTTCGCCTTTAAAACAGACTATAGCAAGCAATTGCTGTTTTTCTTTATTGCGGCGGCGCTGGGCATCTTTATCCTGCTTACCGACAGCAAGTTTTTTCCGGCCACGGCCAACTTATTTTACGCCATCGGCATTGTCATGTTGTTGCTGGTGTTTCCTTTTCACTCCCGTGTAAAAGGAACGGAATCCATTATCCGTTTTGGCGGCTTTCAGTTTCAGCCGGCGGAGTTGTGTAAGGTCTTTGTTTGCCTGGCCCTGGCCAAATACCTTTCCCTGCCCGACCTGGACTTCAGCAAAACGCGGTCGCAACTTATTGCGGCGGCCATTGCCCTGCTGCCGGCGGTGATGACGCTGATGCAAAGCGAAACGGGCCTGGCGCTCGTTTATTTTTCGTTCTTTTTGGTGATGTACCGCGAGGGGCTGCCGTCCACCATCCTGACTATTGGTGCTACTGTGGGCTTGATTGTGGTGTGCTCGCTGCTCATGGAAACCAAAACCCTCATGATCGTGTTTTCGGTACTGGCGGCCATCATTGGTTTTTTTGTGTTTCAGCGCAACCGCCGCCGGTTCTCGGCCATTGCGCCGGTAGTAGGGGTGTGGCTGTTCACCATGGCGTTTGTGGGTGTGGGGGTGCCGTACTTTTTTAAACACATGCTGAAGCTGTACCAGGTGGAGCGGATCTTCAGCACCGTAGGCCGCGAGATACCTATTGAGTACATACAGGCCCACAAAAAAGAGTATGCGCAAATAGCAGCCGGCAAACCAAAAGACACCGACTACAACGTAAAACAATCGAAGATTGCCATTGGGTCGGGCGGTATTATTGGCAAGGGCCTGCTCAAGGGCACACAAACCCGCTATGAATTTGTGCCGGAGCAGCGTACCGATTTTATCTTTTGTACCATTGGCGAAGGCTTTGGTTTTGTGGGTACCACCATTGTGGTGCTGATTTACCTGCTGCTGCTCTTTCGGATCATTGCCGCGGCCGAGCGGCAGCGCAGTGTATTCAGCCGTTGTTATGCTTACGGTGTGGCGGCGGTGTTTTTCTTTCACATTCTCATCAACATCGGCATGACCATTGGCCTGGCGCCCGTGATCGGCATACCGCTGCCGTTTATTTCGTATGGCGGCACGTCGCTACTAACGTTTTCCATTTTGTTGTTTATCCTTATCAGGCTCGATGCGGACAGGCAGATGGTGCTGCGGTAAAAGGCAATGCCGTCACCGGCCCTTACGGCCCATCCCCGACCCTTCCCGGTGGGAAGGGCCACCGGCACACAGCCCCTGCTTTTCGCCGATGCCTTCGTTTGTAAACTGATTGCTAACGCAAGGAGTGGTGCCTTGTCATCTCGGGGAACGAGGGGTCTGTGGGTCATGTTGCAGGGAATGATGGTGAGTTGTTGTACTGGTTTTGACCAGTCCCTTTTATGCAGTCCACAGATGCCTCCTTCGTCGGCATGGCAAGCAAGGGGCTGTGTGATAGCAGGCAGGTGGCTATGCGAACAGGCAATCGCCTTTTCTTCGCTGCGGCCCCCCTGCGCCTTCGCGTCTCTGCGTGAAACTATTTGGAATAGGGCTCCCAACTTGTCATTCTTCTATGTGAAACCCTATGTACCTATGATCCTATGTGGTAAAAAAAACTCCACCACTTCGGCATCAAACCCAATCGGCAAACACTACGCACAATGCCCAACAGAATTACCAGCCGCACAAGAGTGCGACGCAACGGAAGCCCCATCTATTTTCTGTCGCCGGTAACCAAAAGAAAAAGCCTCCACCAGAAAACGGATGAAGGCTTACAATAGTATCGTCGCAAAGCGAGGCATGGGCCTGGCTCACGCCCCCACCGGGGGAGCCGGAGGGGACCTGAGTTTAATGCCGGAAGTGCCGCAGACCGGTCATTACCAGCGCCAGCTTATTTTCCTTGCAATATTCAATGCTGTCTTTATCGCGGATGGAACCGCCAGGTTCGATAAACGCGGTGATGCCCGCTTCGTGGCCCAGCTTTACACAATCATTAAACGGGAAAAACGCATCGCTGGCCATAACGGCGCCGCTCAGGTCAAAATTGAATTGCCTTGCTTTTTCAACAGCATGGCGCAGCGCATCAATGCGACTGGTTTGTCCGCAGCCCTTGCCCACCAGTTGACCATTTTTTACCAGTGCTATGGCGTTGCTCTTTAAGTGCTTGCACACCAGATTGGCAAAGCGGAGGTCTTCTTTTTCGGCAGGTGTGGTTTCGCGGCCGCCAACCTCTTCCCACTTTTCAAAATTACCTTCGTCCTTGCCCTGCTGTAACGTACCGTTAACAACGTTCTTGTACACCATTGGCGTGGTGGCGCCACTCTTCAACTGCAGCAGAATGCGGGCTTTTTTGGCTTTCAGTTTTTCCAGCGCATCGGCTGCAAAAGAGGGCGCTATCAACACCTCGAAAAATATTTCGTTGATAGCTTCGGCCGTGGCGGCATCAATTTCACCGTTGCAAACCAGCACGCCGCCAAAAGCACTTTCGGGATCGCCGGCTAGCGCATCTTTCCAGGCTTCCGCCACTGACGGGCGGCTGGCAATGCCGCATACATTGGTATGCTTGATGATGGCGAAGACAACACCCTCTCGTTCGCGGGCAGGGCCGGGTCCAAATTCCTTTATCAGCTCAATAGCCGCATCTACATCCACCAGGTTGTTATACGACAGTTCTTTGCCGTGCAGTTGTTCAAAACATTCATTGAGGTTGCCGAAGAACACCGCCTGCTGGTGCGGGTTCTCGCCATACCGCAAAGGGGTTTGCTGGCCGGCACCCACCACCGTCAGTGGTGTGGCGGCGTTGAAATAATTGTTGATGGCAATATCATAACTGGCCACTACCTGAAAGGCTTTTGCCGCAAATAATTTGCGCTGTTCCAGCGACAGGCTGCCCTGCTGAGCCGACAGCAGTTCCACCAGCGGGCCATAATCGTCTTTGGAAGCAATAACTGCAACGTCGGAAAAATTTTTGGCCGCAGCCCTGATCATGGACGGCCCACCTATATCAATCTTCTCAATAATCGCTTTTTCGTCGCTGGTCTGCGCCACCGTTTCTTCAAACGGATATAAATCCACAATCACCAGGTCCAGCACCGGAATATTGTATTGCTGCATTTCCTGCACATCGGTTTCGTTGCCACGGCGGCCCAGGATGCCACCAAAAACCGAGGGGTGAAGGGTTTTCACCCGTCCTCCCAGAATGGAAGGGTAAGAGGTGAGATTTTCGACCGGCACCACCGGAATGCCCAGGTCTTCGATAAACTTTTGCGTACCGCCGGTAGAATAAATGGTGGCGCCAAGGCTTTGCAGTTGGCGCACTACCGGCTCCAGGCCGTCTTTATAAAAAACAGAGATCAGTGCTGACGTAATTATTTTGTCCATGGCAGAGGATTTGACAAATTGAGCCGCAAAAGTAGAGAAGAGCGGCAACAAACCTGTGAGGTGCCGGTAAAACCTGTGAGGTTTTTAGTAACCTCACAGGTTTAGAACGAAAGCCCCCTTTTCGCTTACGTCGTAACAGGGAATGTGCAGCGAGTCGCAATCCTTTTTCCAAAGGGCAGCCTTCCAGGGCGGAACGGAACCATCTATGACCACCTGCTTCAGGCGGAAGCATTGTGTGAGTTTTGAGAGGTAAATCTTTGGATTCTTTGAGAGTATCAAAACATCAATTTGTTGCTTTGGCGAAGAAGCAGCAACGGGAAGTGCTTCATCCAGAAGCAAAAACTGTTTGTTCAAAAACCTAAAATCTTTCCGGGTAATAGCTGCATTCTGAGGGGCGATGCGATGCAGTATGCGGGAAGGCTGCAGGTGAAAGTTCCGCTCAAAACCGTCTTGCAGCAGGGTGGAATCGCCGAGAAAAACGTAATTCCTTCCGTTGATGATGTCTAAAGCCGAGCGCCGCGGCACGTTGTAAACAATAAGCTTTTGCTGCCGCTGTGCATCGAAAAACGAAGCGCCACGCAGGGCCATGAACAAGGCCAGCGAAGTAAAGGCCATGTAAGCAAACCGCCGTTGTTTTTCCATCAGCCAAAAACAGGCCGCTGCCGAAAAAAGGATCAGTAGGCTGGTTTGCAAAACGGTGATGGAAAGATAATTCCACGTAGCAAAAGGCAGTCGGTCGAGGCCCTCGATGTAACCGTTCATAAAACGGATAGTGGCGGCCAACGCCATGCCGGCAGCACCCGCTGCAGCCGGCCAGAACGCAAGGCTGCAGAGGAAAATAAGTCCTATCAGCACCACGGTACTAAGTGGCACCGCCACCACATTGGCTATTAAAAACAGGAAGGGCATTTGGTGAAAATGATAAATGCTGATGGGAAGGGTAAGTAACTGCGCGGCTACGGTGACGGCCGCTATCGTCCATACAAAATTGGCGGCCTTATTGGGCAGATGCAGCAGGTGATGAATTGGCCGGAAGAACAGCACAATACTCAATACGGCCGCATACGAAAGCTGAAAGCCGACATCCCAGAGCAGGAACGGGTTGATCAGCAGCAGCACAAACGCCGAGAACGAGAGCGTATTGAAGATGTTGGTTTTTCGGGAGGATGCCTCGCCAAGCGCCACCAGCGAAAACATCAGTGCCGACCGCAGTACCGATGGTCCGGCGCCGGCCAGCAAACTAAAAAGCCAGAGACCGCCGATAATGAGGAAAACCCTCAGCCACCGCAGCCTGGCGGTGCGCTTCAGCGGCCAGGTAAGCCGCAGCAGCAACCAGTAGATAATGCCCAGGTGCAGTCCGGAAATGGCAATGACATGCACCACGCCGGTATTGGAGTACGCCTGCACCAGGTTTTTATCCAGGTCATCGCGGTAGCCGATCAACAGGGCTTCTGCCAGCGCCTGTTCTTTTTGGCCCGGAATAAACTGCCGCAACGCGGCCAGCACCCAGGCGCGGGTGGTAAAAATGGCCTGCCAGAACCAGTTAATTTCTTTGCCGGGCAAAACAACATAATCACCGGCGCGGATATTGGCCTGATGTGTAATGCCCTTAAACAAACTATAGGTTTTGTAATCGAAGCTGCCGGGATTGCCGGCGTTTTTAATGGGCTGCAGGTTGCCCGAAAGCAAGAGCTGATTGCCGTAGCCCAGCGTCGGCGCCAGTGAGTCTTTCTTAAAATATAGAATGATCTTACCGCTGACGGCAATGGACTTTTTGCCGCGGTACAACGTAGTAACCGAAGCCAGTGCTTTGTACGAAGCCGTTTTTTCTACCAGCGGTTCTTCAATTGTTATGGCTGCAAAATCGCCGGGCTGGTAGTGGTGACCAATCCAGCCGGCTGCCGTACGCACATCCTGCTGCCAAACCCTTAAGGCGCCGGTTGCCAGAACCAAAAGAAAGAGCAGGGCGCCGGCGGCTGCACCAAAGCGAAAACGGAAACCGATACCGGTGAAAGAAAAAGCCGCTGTTAATAACAGGGTGCTGCCAAAGGCCACCCACCAGGTGAGTGCCGGAAGCGGCAAGTACCATTGCAATAATATGCCGGCGGCAAAAGCCGTCAATAGCCGTACAAACGGTGCTTTATGCCAAAGGCGGGCAGCCATGTCCAAAAGATAAAACGCCTTTTTTGCAACTGCAAGCGGCTATGCTTTTCAGGCCGAGGCTTTCATACGCACAAAGTAGAAGAAGACGATCACCGCCACTGCCGCAGTAGCATAAAATGTGGCGCTGCTTCCGGAAGCAACCCATAGCCAGCCGGCCAGCACACTGGCTGCAAGGGCGCAGATACTTTCGCACGATGTGTAAAAACCAATAGCTGTAGCCGTGTTTTTTCCGCCCGAAAGATGGGTGATCCAGGCTTTGGTAATGCCCTCGGTAGCCGCTGCATACAGGCCGTACAGCACAAAGGCGGCAACGATCACCGGCGTTGAGGGCACGGCTGCAAACAGAAAATAAACCAGTGCAAACAGGAGCAGGCCGCTGGTAAATACGGTGCGGATGCCGATGCGGTCGGCCAGGGCACCCAGGGGGTAGGCTGCCAGGGCAAATACCACGTTGTACAGAATGCAAGCACCAATGGTCAGCCGGTCGTCGCCGGTGACTTCTTTGGTTTTAAGCAGCAGAAAAATATCGGCACTTTTGAAGAGGGCAAACAGGAGCAGGCCAACCACCAGTTTTTTGTACTCCGGCGTAGCAATACGCCAGTAACGGAAGAACGAAAAAAAAGAGCCTTTGCCCAGTGTGGAGGAAGGCTGCTTTTTTTCTTTCAGGAAAAAGGTAAAGGCCACCGAAATGAGACCGGGCACACCGGCCAGTAAAAAAAGAACGGCGTACTGGCCGGGAAAGGCCAGTAAAAACAAGAGCGCCAGCACGGGGCCGATAGCCGCGCCAATGGTGTCCATGGAACGGTGAAAACCAAATACCCTTGCTTTTGTTTGCGGTGTGCTGGCCTGCGACAGTAAAGCATCGCGGGCTGCCGTTCGCAAACCCTTTCCCAGCCGGTCTGCGCTGCGCACAAAAAAAATCCAAAGCGGCAGCGCCGTTGCCGCCATCAACGGTTTGGAGAGGGCACTTAAGAAATAGCCAAGTCTTACAAAGGGCAGGCGCTCGCCCCTTTCGTCGCTCCACTTACCAAAATAGCCCTTGGTAAGCGCCGCGGTAAAATTAACCACGCCTTCGAGGAGGCCGATCAGCAGCACCGAAAAGCCAATCTCTTTCAGGTACACCGGTATCACGGGGTAAAGCATTTCGCTGGCCACATCGGCAAACAGCGATACCAGCGAAAGAAGCAGCACCGTGCGGTTGATGACCTTCACCCGATGAAGGTAAGGCAGCCGGCGGTTTTGGCGGCAACGACTACCGCGTACCCGGCCTTCGCCACCCATAGTGTTTGCTATGCCCCATTGTTTATTGAAGGTGCCGGTTATCTGGCCTCGCTGCTGCCGGCACTATCGCTGCTGGTGACCAATGACCTTCGCTTTCGCCGGCTCAATACGGCGGATGCCTTTCATTTATTGTGTAGGGAACTTTCGTTGGCGCTTTTCCCATTATACTCACCAATTCTATTCTGCTTTTTACCAACGTGTAGGCACTGCTGAAGATCTGCCGCAGAAAAGAAAATTTTGAGCTGCTGGAATTTAAGCCCGATGCCACGCTGGCACACAGGTTCCTGCGTTTTTACAAAGACGATATCAACGATTCATTTCCGCAGTTTCAACTGGGCCATGAAGGGCCTGCCGTGCGGTTTGTTGTGCTGCATGATATGGTCATTGCCAATGTATTTGTCGCCACACTGTGGCACGATGGCACCGCCTATCTGCAATTCAATTACACGGCGCCCAAATTTCGTGACTATAAAGTGGGTCGTTTCATTTTTTTAAAAAGAACGCGATTACCTTTTTTCGAAAGGCATTTTAAAACTGGTGTATGAAAAAGTGCCGAATAAAAGCAGTGCTGAATTTCTGCACCGGATGAGTTTTCGTACAACAGAACACGAAGAGCAGCGATGGTTGGAAAAGCAATTGCAGCCGGATGGTTACCCTCACGGCTAAATTGCTGTTAAAGAGATTGGTACAGCCTTTTGCTTTGCCTGCAAATGTCCATATTTGGTGCCTAAACCAACAGCATGAAAAAATTGACACTCTTAACCGTGGCGCTGGTCATGGCATCGCTTTTTGCGCAGGCGCAAATCAGCAAAGGTTCTGTTTTACTGGGCGGCGGGCTGTCCGTTGGCAGCGGCAAATCAGAGGGCGGGCCATCCGAAAACAAATCGCGGTCGTTTGGCTTTAGTCCGGCGGTGGGCATCGCCGTAAAAGACAATGCAATAGTGGGATTGCGGCTTTCTTATTCGGCATCAAAATCGGAGCAGGAAAACATCAATTACCTGCAAAAATTTAACGGCTACAGTGCCGGCGTATTTTACCGGCGCTACCTTACACTAAGCAAGGCCTTTTTCCTTTTTGGCGAAGCAACGGCCTATTATGCCAGCAGCGAAAACAGCAACGAAAACAAACCAGGTAACTACAAGAATGTACAGAAGTCCCGATCGGTGGGCGTGAACCTTTATCCGGGTGTAGCCTATGTAGTGAGCCGGCGTTTTCACCTCGAAGCCGGATTAAATAACTTGTTGAGCCTTCAATACGGCACCACCAAATTGACAACTACCACTTCGGGGCAAGTGACCCAAAGCAAATCTTCCGGCGTTGACTTCAGCACCAACTTCAGCACGGCCGCCCCGCTTACGGTAGGCTTCCGTTTTGTACTAGGCAAATAAATGAGATCAGCATCGCTGCATGCTTAATCTACTAGCCATCAGGAAAGAGCGGGTGCGCTTTCTGCACCGCTGAAGGCGGTGGAACTATTCTGCAGTTGCCGCACCCGCTTATTCATCACCCTAAACCAAAGCGGTGGCACCAGGGCCAGCAGCATCATGCCGGGATAACCGGTGGGCATTTGCGGCGAATCGTTGTGGTGGCGCAGCACCTGGTATTTGCGGCTGGCGAGGTAGTGATGATCGCTGTGGCGGCTCAGCTCAAACAACATCACCCGGCCAATGACATGATCGCTGTTCCAGCTATGCACTGGCAGTGCCCTTTCGTATCGGCCTTCGGCCAGTTGGCGGCGTTGCAGGCCATAGTGCTCAATGTAATTAACGGTTTCAAGCAGCAAAATACCCTGCAGCGCTGCGGCTGCAAACAACAGCATCGCCATCGGCCCAAACACAAATAAGATAAGCGACAAAAAGAGCATTTGTGCCAGGTGGAAATAAACCATTTCATTCTGCCACCAACAACCATTGCTGCTTTTTTTACGGGCATCGCGGTTGGCAATATGCCAGGCGCTGCGATAGCTGTTGATGATGGATCGAAGAAAAAAAGCATAAAGGCTTTCGCCAAAACGGGCACTGCTGGGATCGTGGGGTGTGGCTACCCGTTTGTGATGTCCTTTGTTGTGCTCAATAAAAAAATGCAGGTAAAGCGAAGTCAGGAGAAGGGCTTTGGCAAAGAACTTTTCCATGGCCGTGGAGCGATGGCCCAACTCGTGGCCCACGTTGATGCCAAAGGTGCCGCAAAGCAATCCCATGACAGCCGTTTTGCCGGCGACCGCCGTCCAGGGCTGTGGCACAAATGTGACGTTGTAAAGAAAAACAGCAAGGGCGATATACTGCAGCGGCACAATGGCGTACAGAAGGTAATCGTACCAGCGGGCCTTTTTGGCCATCTCTTCTTCGGCGGCCGAAAGATTTGTGGCATCGGGGCGGATAAACAGCTCCAGCACCGGAATGACCACCCATGCATATACCAGCGGCAACCACACCGCAAATCCCTGCGCTGCAAAAGCGGCTAAAGCGCCTGCATACAGCAGGGAGGGCGAAAAGTATTTGAACAGGCGGAGCGACATGGCTGTTTTCAAAGCTAAAAAATAATTGGCCCGTCCGCACCGTTATTTGGCCGGGCCATTAAACGTTCGGCCGCTAATTCCGTCTGAACGGCTACTATCAACCATCATGACAACAAACCAGCAGAAAAATCAGCACCTCATGTGGCGGGCCGGCTTTGGGCCGGCGGCCAGTCAGCTCGAAAGCCTGCAAACGCTGGCACCACAACAACTTTTTAAAGCCCTGCAGAAAGCTTCGGCCGGCCGGCCGGCCCCGATTGATGCCACCGACGACCACCTGAAAGGTCTTGTAAAAGGCATTCAGGAAGAAGGCATGCGGCAGATGCTGGACCAGGAGGACCGCAGGGCCATTCAGCGGCAAACCCGCCAGGCGGTACGCAGCCTCAACCTGCTTTGGCTGGATGAGCTGGTGCACACCAATGCGCAGTTGCGGGAAAAGATGGCGTTTTTCTGGCATGGCCATTTTGCTTCCCGCAACCTCAACGTGTTTTACCAGCAGCAATTGCTGGATGTTATTCGTGAGCATGCCCTTGGTTCTTTCCGCGACCTGCTGCACGGCGTATCGAAGAGTGCGGCCATGATCAACTTTTTGAATGCACAGCAAAACAGGAAAAATCATCCCAACGAAAACTTTGCCCGCGAAGTGATGGAGCTGTTTACGCTGGGCCGCGGCCATTACACCGAAACCGATGTAAAAGAGGCGGCAAGAGCCTTTACGGGCTGGGGCGCCAACCTGCAGGGCGAGTTTGTTTTTCGCCGTTTACTGCACGACGAAGGCACCAAAACGGTGCTGAACAACTCCGGGAATTTTAAGGGCGAAGAAGTGTTGAATATTTTGCTGGAGCAGAAGGAAACGGCGGCCTTTATCACGACGAAGATCTACCGCTTTTTTGTCAACGAAAGCATTGACAACGCAAAGGTAGCCTGGCTGGCCGACCGTTTTTATAAAAACGATTACCACATTGGCCGATTGATGGAAGATATTTTTACAGCCGACTGGTTTTACAGCGAAAAAAACATCGGCACCCGCATAAAAAGCCCCATTGAGCTGATAGCCGGCATGCGCCGTATGCTGCCCATGGAAATAGAAAACGAAGAAGCGCAGTTGCTGGTGCAAAAGCTGCTGGGGCAGATGCTGTTTTACCCACCCAACGTGGCTGGCTGGCCCGGTGGCAAAACCTGGATTGATTCGTCCACGCTGCTGTTTCGCTTGCGGCTGCCGCAGTTGATGGCACAGGAAGATGAACTGAACATACGGCCCAAAACCGATGATGACCAAACCATGGGCCGTATGGAAGAAAGCAACACGATGGTGAGCTCAAAAAAATCGGTGCCGGGAATGGGCCGGGGCATCCGCGCCACCATCAACTGGCAGCCTTACCTGAAAGCGTTTGAAGGAACGCCACGGGAGCAGCTGACCACCACCCTGAGCAATGCGCTGCTGCAGGTGAAGCCTTCGTTCGGCAACAATCTTATTCAGCAGCACGCCGACAACAGCCACCGTGAAGCATTTGTAAAAACGGCCACGCTGCAGATCATGGGTACGCCGGAGTATCAGATGTGTTAAGCCCCCTGTCCCCCTCAAGGGGAGACTTAGATCTATCATGGTGTAATTGCCTTGGGCCATCGCTAATGACAAAGGCACATTTGAAAAATGACAGTTTCTGTGTTACAGGAAATTTGATCTATCTGAAGAAACCCGATCAGTGAAATAAAACTTCGATCTTGAAAATGACTGAAGAAAAAAACAATCTCTCCCACCAAAGTCTCCCCTTCAGGGGGACAGGGGGAATCAAACGCCGCGAATTTCTGCAAGTCGGTTCACTTGCCACAGCTTCCTTGATGGTGCCAAAGTTTCTGAAAGCTTTTGAAGGCGGAGCGATGGTGCCGCCCGGCAATAAGGTGGTGGTGGTGTTGCAACTGAGCGGCGGCAATGATGGCCTTAATACCGTAGTGCCCGTACGCAACGATATTTATTACCGCTCCCGGCCAAGGCTGGGCATACAGCGCAATAGTGCCTTATCGCTCAATGACGACGTGGCCCTGCATCCGGCGCTCACTGCTTTTGCCGATGCCTTTCACGACGGCTCGCTGGGCATATTGAACAGCGTTGGTTATCCCAATCCCGACCGGTCGCACTTCCGCAGCATGGACATCTGGCATACCGGCAGCAAAAGCACCGACTATCTTTCGTCGGGCTGGATAGGCCGCTACCTCGATGCGCAATGCAAAGGCTGCGATAAGCCCACCCAGGCGCTGGAACTGGACGATGTGCTAAGCCTTGCCCTGAAGGGCGAAAGCGAAAACGGCCTTGCCCTGAAAGATCCGAAGCGGCTGTACGGCACCAGCAACGAAGCCTTTTTTAAAAAGCTGTCGGCAACACATACCGGTCACCACGACGAAGAGCCGGTGGATTACCTGTACAAGACCATGGCCAAAACGCTGTCGTCGGCCGAGTATATTTTAAAACAGTCGAAGCTTCGGCCTTCGGCGGCCAATTATCCCAATACCGAATTGGGAAAGAATTTAAAGACCATTGCTTCGCTTATCTTCTCCGACATCAATACCAAAGTGTATTATGTATCACTGGGAAGTTTTGATACGCACATTAATCAGCAGGCGCAGCAACAGCGTCTGTTTACCGAAATGAACGATGCCGTTGGTTCGTTCATAAAAGACCTGAAGGCAGCCGGCCGCTACAACGATGTGCTGTTTTTCAGCTTTTCGGAATTTGGCCGGCGGGTGTCGCAAAATGCCAGCGGTGGCACCGATCATGGTACGGCCAACAATATGTTTTTTATCAGCGGCGGCTTAAAACAGAAAGGGCTCATCAATCCGCTGCCCGATCTGGCCGACCTTGACGAAGGCGACCTGCGGTATAAAGTTGATTTTAAGAATGTGTATGCCACCGTGCTAAACAACTGGCTGGGCGCCGATGATAAACTGATATTAGGGCAGCAGTATGAAAAGCTTCGTTTTGTCTGATAGCTTTTGGAAACCGTTAGTAAAGGAAAGGCCATCTCTGCGAGATGGCCTTTCTTCTTTAGAGGCAGGTGGCAGGCCTGTCAATACATCCGGTCATTTTCGCGGAAATTTTTGCGCTGCAACGGTGACACTATTTCTTACTTGCACTAAGACCAACTTAAAAGTAGCGATACGCTAAACGCAAAAACACACCGTGGCGCCATGTATTTGAGCAAAAGGCAAATGCTTATGTTGGCAGGTGATGCCCGTCTGCGCACTCTAAACCCATGAGCCCTTATACATTTAACTGGGTAAACTTCTCTCACTGGCAACCCCTCAGTGAATATTTCGCATCCACCGCCGCAGCACCGGCACCAGCAGCATCAGCAGCACGCCAATGCCAATGGCCCCCAGCCCTATCTTGTTGATGATATCGGCATAATACGGTAAAGACTGCACCGGGTTGTTCCGCACCTCTTCGGGAACACTCATCAGCGCACCAATCTTTTGCGCCAGAAACTCACCAACGGCCGAGGCAAAAAACCAGATGCCCATCATGAGCGAAACCATCCTCGCCGGCGATAATTTGGTGACCATGGAAAGGCCAATAGGAGAGATGCACAATTCGCCACAGATAACAAAAAAATAGCCGCCGGCAAAGGCCCACAGCGGAATCAGTCCGCCCGCTGCACTCATTTGGCAGGCCAAGTAAAACACATAAAAGCCAATGCCCAGCAGAATGAACGACAGCGCAAACTTCATGGGGGTGGATGGCTCTTTGCCCCTCTTTGCCAGCCAGGGCCATAGCCAGGCAAAAACAAAACTTAAAAGGATCACCCATCCCGGTGGCAGAAAATTATTAACCGAAAGCGCCGGCAGCTCAAGGCCGAAAAAGTTCATGTTCACATTGCGCATGGCAAACAAGTTCAGCGAGCCGGCGTTTTGCTCATAAAACGCCCAGAACACGGCGGAGAAAATGATCATGACCAGGGCCGCAAACAGCCGGTAACGGACTTCGCTTTCCAGCCTGGAAGCGGTGTATAAAATGTAAACGATGGCTACCGCACCAAGGCCGAACATGATGTAATCCATCAGGTGGTACTGGTTAAACAGGCCCACAATCAGCGGCACCAGCAACAGCGTGCCGGCGTAAATGGCATACTCGGTTTTCAGAAAACCCAGTACGGGTTTGTTCAGCGCTTCGAGGCCTGGCGGCGCTCCCCTTGTGCCCAGCGATTTTTGCCCAAGGGCAAAAACAACCAGGCCTACGATCATAAAAATACCGGCCAGTCCAAAGCCGTAATGCCAGTTAATGCGCTCGCCCACATAGCCGCAAAGAATGCCACCGAGCGCCGCACCAATGTTGATGCCCATGTAAAAAATAGAAAAGCCACTGTCGCGTCGCGGGTCGTTTTCGCGGTACAGCGTGCCGACAAGGCTGGAGATGTTGGGTTTAAAAAAGCCATTGCCGCAAATGATGAAAGCCATGCCGTAAAAAAAGCTCCAATCCTGCGGCAGGGCCAGCACCAGGTGGCCAATGCTCATGAGGATGCCGCCAAAAAGCACACTGCGGCGATAGCCCAGAAAGCGGTCGGCCATCATGCCGCCAAACATGGGCATGGTGTACACCAGCGCTGCATACGAACCGAGAATAGCATACCCTTTCGGCTCATCAAATTTCAGTTGCGTAACCATGTATGCCAGCAACAGGGCCTTCATTCCGTAAAAGGAAAACCGCTCCCACATTTCGGCAAAAAACAGGATATACAATTGTTTCGGATGCCGGCCATCGAGTCCGTCTGTTTGTGCTGTGGAGGCATTGAATTCTTTCATACGGGGTAGTAAAATAACGGAAATGGAGGAGAACTAGTCGGAGAGGCATCAACAGCATAAAATCCGGGGATGAGATGCGGGACATATCAGCGGCGATTCAGGTGTGGAAATCTTCTAAAGCCGGTCTATATTTCGAGACGAAAGTTGTCATTGCTTTTTGGCGCTCCGTAAAAGCCCGGAGGGCTTAAGCACGAATAGCCACGGGTTGAAACCCGTGGAAATAGACCCACAAAAGAACCCGACCCCCGATGGGTCGCCCGTGAGTGTACCAGTTTCAAGCTGATTCATTAAAACAAATATCTTTCTTCAAACGAAATTTCATTTTCAAGAAGCATCCGCTTGTACTCGTCCAAGAATGTTTCCTTTGGGTGATGTGCTTTTGGTTCCTGACATATTCGATCACAGCGTCTTTTTCCTTTAGCGAAAAAGTGAAAGCGCCATATCCCTCCTGCCAGTGGCTGAAAGCCGGAAAACACCCACTCTTTTTCATTCACGTGTTGGTTGCTGCCTTTATTTCTTTCACAAAATCCGAAAGGCAAATGGATGGGTGCAGATCACTGACAATATGCAGGTGATCTTCCATGCCATTGATCCGGTATAAATGTGATTGACGTTTTTTAATCACACCCCAGGTGTATCGGTATAAATCATCATGAAATGCTGGCTGCAAGGCAGGTTCACGATCTTTGGTACTGAAAACAATATGATAAAGAATTTGGCGGAAGGTGCTCACGTGCAGTTGTTTTCTGTAAGATAAAACCGTTTGCCAGAAGATAGGCGACCCCTACGGGGTCGAATTTCCCTATTGCCATCTTGACCACGAGTTAAAACCCGTGGCTATTCATAGGAAAGCCCTTTGGGCTTGGGTGTTGCCGTTAGCTTGCTTGCAAAAAAATTAGAAAAGTAATGGGCGAATCCTCCGGGGTCGAATTTCACTGTCACCATTTTGACCACAGGTTGAAACCCATGCTATTCGTGGGGAAGCCCTCCGGGCTTAACCAATAACAAACCTTAATCAAAATTAAAGGGCCTTCTTTTTCCTACGATTCCGCGTTGGCCTCTTGTTAGTCCGGCTGTCTTTTGTTTTCGAATATGATCGGCAGTTGCTAATCCGTCCCGCATTATTTCACCCCCTTCTCCGCCATGATCCTGTTCAGCCAGCGAAGCATGGCAAAACACATGG
Source organism: uncultured Flavisolibacter sp. (assembly GCA_965365435.1). Lineage (GTDB taxonomy): Bacteria > Bacteroidota > Bacteroidia > Chitinophagales > Chitinophagaceae > Flavisolibacter. Next base: position 14,915 of record CBDUBQ010000030.1, on the reverse strand, counting down.
CTGCAGCGGCCATCAGCAGGGCAAAATTCAACCAGAAGTAATTGGCTTTGTTGCTGTACGTATCCCACAGTGTGGCCAGCACGCCCGATAATTTATTACCGATAGACGTAGCCAGAAACCAGCCACCCATCATCAGCGATGTAATGCGTACCGGGCTCAGTTTCGACACCAGCGAAAGGCCCATGGGGCTTAAAAACAACTCGCCCACCGTGATAACGCCGTAAGAGGCAAACAGCCAGGCAACGCTGGCCTTTTCGCCGCCGTTGTTGCTGGCATATACGGCTGCCACCATTACCAGGGCCGATAAGCCGGAGATGAACAAACCCCAGGCAATTTTGGTGGCGGTGGACGGCTCGCGGTGGCGCCGGCGCAAAAAGCTGAAAAAGGCAACCACGAGGGGCGTCAGTACAATTACCCAAAACGGATTGATGGACTGACTGAGGTTGGTGGCCCACAGCGTAGTGGCATTGCCATCTACCGGGCGCCGGTCTTCCCGCACATTTCGGAAATAATAAGGATAAGCTTCTTCTCTCAACACTTTGCCGTCTTGCTTTTGAATGCGGAATTGTTCGTCGTAAACTGGCACTTCGCGTTTGGAATACACCAGCGTGTCGGCAAGGATCAGTCCCTTGAAGATCTTTCCCGGCACACCCGAAACTTCTCTATCGGTATAACGATCGGCCCAGTTGTTCAGCGCCGAACCGTTTTGCTTGAACACCGCCCAGAACAGCACCACCACGGCAAAAATGGAGAGCAGGGCAGCAATGGGCCGCCGTTCGCTCTTTTCCGCACCAAAATAAAGCGAAGCAAAAAAATAAATCACCGGCAAACAGGCAAAGATGAAGGCATCAGTAGATTGGGAACCTACCACCGGATGGCCCAACAAAATGGTGGGCAGGTACCAGCCGGCCACACCGGCCAATATCGCCGGAACAAGGATCAGCATCACAATCCGGGTCATGGACATATCGCCTACCTTTACGCCTTTGATCACATCGTATTCTTTATAGTGCCGGGTGCCCACAATAAAAACAATCACCCCAATAAACATACCTACGCCCGCCGCAATAAAGGCTGCGCCCCAGCCATAAGTGATGTAAAGCGCTGCACCAAAAAAGTTACAGATAAAGGCGCCCACGTTGATGCCCATGTAAAAAATGTTGTAGCCAACATCTTTCTTTTTCTCGTACTGCGGTGTAGAATAAACATTACCCAGCAGCGTGGAAATATTGGGTTTAAAAAAACCATTGCCGGCCACCACCAGCAGCATGGCCAGGTACAGCATGCCAAGGCTGTGCACCGACATCAGGCAGTAGCCGATGCCCATCATAATGCCGCCGATGATGATGGATTTCCGGTAGCCCATGTAACGGTCGGCCAGCAGGCCGCCGAGAAAAGGCGTGAGAAAAACCAGCGCAATAAACGTCCCGTACAGATCGGCCGATTCCGCTTCGGTCATGGCAAAGCCTTCTTTTACATCTTTCAGGTACAGGGTAAAAATCCCAATCATCAGGTAATAGCCGAAGCGTTCCCACATTTCGGAGAAAAAAAGAAAAGGCAGGGCCGTTGGATGTTGTTTCCACATAGCTGAATCGTTTATAAAAAAAGGGTGGCTAAATATAACCACCCTTTTTGGTACCGAAATTTGAAAGCTTACTTTCCGTGCTGCATCATGGTTTGCAATTTTCTGGAAATAAGGAAAAGGATGAGCGAAGCCGTGCCTGCCATAAACACAAACAGCATAAAGAAGTCGTAATTGTCCTGCATGGTGTAACCCATAAAAGAAGTTGTTTTTCCGCCCGAAGGATACAGGGCGCTTAGCACGCCGGCCAGCTTGTTGGCAGCGGCATTGGCCAGGAACCATACCGCCATCAGCAGCGAGGCAAACTTCAGCGGCGCCAGCTTGTTCACCAGCGAAAGACCAATAGGCGACAGGCACAACTCGCCCCACGTGTGCAGGGCATACATGCCAATGATCCACATCATGCTTACCCGCGTGGTGGCCGATACGTCTTTTACGCCAAAGGCAATCCACAAATAACCTACCGCCAGCAGAAAAAGGCCGATGGCCATTTTGGTGGGTGCGCTGGGTTCGTACCGGCCCAGCTTTATCCACAGCCAGGCAAACACCGGCGCAAAAATGATCACAAAAAACGAGTTGAGCGACTGAAAGGTACTGGCCGGCACTTCATCCATCAGAATACTGCCTTCGCCATTCGATGCCAGGGAGTAAATAACATAAGCAATACCCGCCATTAGAATGGCCAGCAACACCCGCACGCCGTTTAGCAGCGAACCATCGTTTTTGCCAAGGTTTCGTGTTGCTTTGTTCCAGAGCGTTACAAAATATATGAGCAGGGCCGCCAGTATGCCATAGATCACATAGGCTGGTATGCTCCAGTTGAGTGTACGGTCGGTTTGCCGGTCGGTAAATAAGGTAAGCGAAGCACCGGCCTGCTCAAAGGCCGACCAGAAAAAGATCACAAAAAAGGCCACGATGAAGATGACGCCCACCCGCTGCTTTTCGGGGTTGCTGAGTGATTTATCGGAGAAAAGCACAAATGCGATAAATAATACGGCACCCAGCAGCAGGTAGGTCAGAAAGCTGAACTGCGTGGCATCCACATACAAAAGACCGATAGCTACCGCGGAAAAAGCCAGCAGCCCAACCACAATCAGAGCCGGGTTTTGCCATTGTTTTGGCGCATCTGCCGAAGGCTCACCCAGCGCCACTCCTTTTGGGTCGCGAATGTATTTGTCCTGATAAATCTTTTGCACCAGCACGCTAACGAGCATACCAATGCCCGCTACCAGAAAAGCCCATTTAAAATCTGCGGGATTGCCGGTGTCGCCCACAATTCCGCAAACCAGCGGACCTAACATACCACCGACGTTAATACCCATGTAAAAAATGGTATAAGCCGGGTCAATACGGCGGTCGCCCTTGGGATAAAGCTGCCCTACCAGCGACGAGATATTGGGTTTGAAAAAGCCATTGCCGGCAATCATAAAGCCAAGGCCCGAAAAGAAAAGCAGCGTGGATACTGACGGCGCACTTGCGTAAAGCGAACCGCAAAAAAACAACAGAAACTCGCCAATGGCCATGATCAGTCCGCCAATGATAATGGACCGTTTGCTGCCCCAGTAGCGGTCGGCAATGTAGCCGCCAATGAGCGGTGTCAGGTAAACAAGTCCGGTATAACTGCCGTAAAGATTGGAGGCAAACGCATCAGTGAACAGCAAGGCCTTTGTCATGAACAGCACCAGAATGGCACGCATGCCATAGTAGTTGAACCGCTCCCACATTTCGGTGGCAAAAAGAATGTAAAGGCCCTTCGGATGCCCTTTGGTATTTTCCGGAAATTCGGTGCGGATCTCATCTGATGCTGTTATTTCGGGCATAAACGATGAATTGAAAGTTGAATAGACGTTTCGGAATAAAAGTCCCAAAATACGCGAATTTCTATTTTGAAGAAGGGCTTTCCTTTTTGTTCCGATATTCGCACCGCACCAATTAAACCAACGATGAACATCCTTTTGCTCGGCGCCGGCGGCCGCGAACATGCCCTGGCCTGGAAGCTCTCCCAAAGCCCGCAATGCAGCCGGCTCTTTATTGCCCCCGGCAATGCCGGTACGGCGCAATGCGGTACCAACATGGCCTTTGGTGTTACCGATTTCGATGCTATCCGTGCCTGCTGTACCGACGAAGCGATTGACCTGGTGGTGATAGGCCCCGAAGAGCCGCTGGTGAAAGGATTGGTTGATTACCTCAATGGTGCTTTTAAAGGCAACGTGCTGGTGGTGGGCCCTTCGGCCGATGCCGCGCAATTGGAAGGCAGCAAAGCGTACGCAAAAGCCTTTATGCAGCGGCACCACATACCCACAGCGGCCTTCAAAGAATTTACCGCCGAAAATTTCGAAGAAGGTGTTGCCTACCTGCAACAACACAGCCTGCCCATTGTGCTGAAAGCCGACGGGCTGGCAGCGGGCAAAGGCGTCATCATCAGCGAAAGCCGCGATGAAGCCATTGCCGAATTCACGGCCATGATTCAGTCGGCCAAGTTTGGCGAGGCCAGCCGCAGAGTGGTGGTGGAAGAGTTTCTGTCGGGCATTGAGCTCTCGGTTTTTGCCCTGACCGACGGCAAGGATTATTTACTTCTGCCGGAGGCAAAAGACTACAAACGCATTGGCGAAGGCGATAGCGGCCTCAATACCGGTGGCATGGGAGCGGTAAGCCCCGTGCCTTTTGCCGATGCCGCTTTTATGCAAAAGGTCATCAAACAAATTGTGGCGCCAACCATTGCCGGGCTGGAAAAAGATGGTCTCGACTACAAAGGGTTTGTGTTCTTTGGCCTGATTAAAGTGGGCGAAGATCCGTATGTGATTGAATACAACTGCCGCATGGGCGACCCGGAAACCGAGGTGGTGATTCCCCGTATTAAAAACGACCTGGTGGAACTGCTGGCCGCTACGGCCAAAGGCGAACTGTCGGAGCTATCAATAGAAACCGATCCGCGTTTTGCCGCAACGATTGTTGCCGTGAGCGGTGGTTATCCCGGCAACTATCAGAAAGGGTTTGCCATGAACGGCCTTGACACCGCCGGCGATAACGTTCGCCTTTTTCACATGGGAACAAAAGAAGCAGACGGCCGTGTTGTTACCAGTGGTGGAAGAGTGATTTGTGCCACGGCCCTTGACGGAACGCTGCAGGGCGCCCTTGCCAAAAGCCGCAAAGCCATTGAGGCTGTTGTTTTCGAGGGCAAGTATTACAGAAAAGATATTGGTTTCGAGTTTAGTCTCGGCTAGTTGGCCTCTGCCCGCGGCGGAGAATTCAGGTCCATCAACCCTTGTCCTTTTTTCGTTCGTTCCGGGCACAAGGTTTTTTTGGTACCGGGCAACAAGGCTACTATTGAACTTCCGTTGCGTCGCACTCTTGTACGTTCAGTAATTCTATTCAGCAAAACAAACCCTTCACCTAAGCTATGCCTGAAGAAAAAAGCACCAGCAACGACTTTCACTCTCCCTCCGTTGAAGGGGGCGGCGTGCCGGCCACGCAGGGTTCCGTTCACTACCACGACTACCTCCAGCTCGATAAGATCCTTGGTGCGCAAGAACCCGAAAGCGACAAGTGCCAGGCGTCGGCACACGATGAAATGCTGTTCATTATCATCCACCAGGCCTACGAGCTTTGGTTTAAGCAATTGCACTACGAGGTAGATTCGCTGCACGGCATCATGCGCAAACCTTCGCTGAACGACAACTCGCCCGAGCTGCAAACCGTTGTTCATCGCCTGCATCGCATGGGTGTTATTCTTCGGGTGTTGGTGCACCAGATTGATATTCTGGAAACCATGACACCGATGGATTTTCTGGATTTCCGGGATATGCTGCGCCCCGCCTCTGGTTTTCAAAGCTGGCAGTTTAAATTGCTCGAGGCCAAGCTGGGATTGAAGTTTGAATACCGGCATGGAAAAGAATACTACACGGCCCAACTTCGCCAGGCCCACATTGATGTGATCAAAAAAGCGGAGAGCGAGCAATCGTTTTTGCAATTGGTGAACGACTGGCTGGAACGAATGCCCTTTTTTGAAAACAGCGAACTGTGGCAAAACTTTTCGCATGCCGACTTTTGGGCTGCGTATAAAGAAGCTTACGCCAACAGCCTGGCCGAAGCGGAAAAGAATAACCTCCAGGCGTTTGACGAAGTGTTTTTTCAGCAACGCGAAACGCACTATACGTTTTCGGCAAAGGCCAACCGCGCCGCTTTGTTCATTATGTTATACCGTGGTTATCCCCTGCTGCAATTGCCTTTTCAACTGCTGAATAATCTGTTGGATATTGACGAGCAGCTGAGCACCTGGCGGCACCGGCACATGAACATGGTGCACCGCATGATCGGCACCCGTATTGGCACCGGTGGCAGCAGCGGCAAAGACTATTTGAAGTCAGCGGCGGACAAGCATTACATCTTCAAAGAAATTGCGCAACTCACGTCGTTTTTAATTGAGCGGCGAAGGCTGCCTGCATTGCCAAAAGCCGTGGAGAGGCAGCTTGGCTTTTCGGTGACACGATAGAACATAAAAGTCCAGTTGAGAAAATGCGTACAGGGGTGCATAACCTTTTGGTAGCAGCCCAAAAAAAACAGGGCCAAGGTGGAGAATCTTGCTCTTCAAGTCAAGGCGTGTAAAGCTGACGCACCGGTATTTTGCGGGTTGTGAGATACGAGCAGGCTTCCGAATTCCAGTACATTTTTCCTGCCGCTCCCTGCTGCATCGCCGTTCGTGGCAATGACTAATTTAGCGGCGTTTGCCGGAAAGTACAGTAACTTTTGTCACCAAAATTTCAAAGCCCGTTGACGAAAACCCGGCAGATTAACGGTGCCACGATCTTTTTTGGTATTATTACTTGGCCTTTTTCAATTAACCTATAAAACTACTTTCATGAAGAAAATTCTCACAGCGTGTCTGTCCATTTTTTGGGTTACAGTTTTATCGGCGCAAAGTGTAGGCATTGGTACAACAGCCCCACATACTAGTTCATTGCTGCATATTAATAGTACCACAAAAGGGATTTTGATACCATCCATGACCGGACAGCAACGTCAAGCTATTCAAAACCCGGAAGAAGGATTACTGGTCTATGACCTCTCCGCCAACCGCACCTTTCAATACCAAAAAGGGCTTTTGGCGCCTTTTCATCACCAATGATTATTGGGCGCAGGCCTCATCCCGAAATTGGGTGTACAATGCAACCGACAGTATCGGCATCGGCAACGCTGCGCCGGGGGAGCGTCTTCATGTGTCGGGAAACATCCGCGGCACTGGTGATCTAAAGGTGGGCGGCAATGCCGGCATTGGGGTGTTATTGCCTGAACAGCAACTTCATGTCCGGTCTTCGGTTTCAAGTGAAGGCATACTGCTGGAAGGAGTTAATCCCATTATTCAGTTGCGGCAAAGCAATACGCCGGGTGCCGGTTATACCAGCAAAGGGTTTGTACAGATTTCCGGCGATAACGTCCGTATTGGCACTAATTCGGGCAATGCAGACGGAAAATTTATTGTTCGCAACAACGGCGGCGACCGATTATCGGTAGATGGCGAAGGCGCCGTAAATCTGACGGGAAAGTTAACGAGTACGGCTACCGGCACCGAATCACTGCTTCCTGTCTGCTATGGAATAACAAATAATGTGAATGGTACTATTGGACGAGCAACCAGCGGTGTTACCATATCCCGTATTTCCCTGGGCAGATACAGCATTTCGCATCCTTCCTTCAACAGTTCCACCATACTTTTTGTTTCGCCGTTAGGAACCGGCACAACGATAGCGGCTCTTCCCGTTAGCGGAACTACATGGAATGTTTTTATCAGACGATCTGATACCGGTGAAGATATAGACCAGGCTTTCAAATTCATTGCCTATTAACGGGCTGGGTTAAAATGGCCTCCTGCAGGAGTTGGAACCGGCAATCGCCTGCAGCCAGGGGGAGGCAGTTTACCCGTTATCAGTTACCGATTCCTAGTGCACGTTTCAAAAGATCCGGTCCGGATTCGGGAGGGTCCTGCAAAGGGCTGCAATTGGATAATTGAATGGGCGCATGCATTTTCTCACCATAGAGGTCCGGATGAGGAAAACTGAAAATATTTCTTTCTAAGCAGCACGGCCACTACGGAAAAGAACACTGCAATTGCTTTCCCATCCTGGCTGTCTGCAACATGGTGTTAGGGTTTTGCCAGCGGCCCGTGCATTGGTGTTTTGATGTCATGGTAAAACAAAAACGTCCAGCCTTCCCGGTTGCCCTGTTCCCACCATTGCATGCGTAGCTGCATGGCCCGTTCGGGATCAAAATCATACTTGGTTTTATACCGCACTTTCATCTGCTGCAGCTGCGGTGCCACATCGCCGCCAAAAAACACCGTTTCGCCGCCGTCTTTTATCCGGAACACCTGGTGGTGCGGCGAGTGGCCACCGGTGTATTCGTAGTGAATGTAATCGTCAATCACGCCTTTGTCGTCGTGCATAAAATGCACCTGGTGCGATTGCAACAGCGGCTCTATTTCCTCCGGCAGAAACGAAGGCATGCCGGTTTGCCAGGCAAAATCAAGCTCACGCTTTTGCACGTAATATTCAGCATTGGCAAAGTTCATCACATCGCCGCTGCCAAAGCGGGCGGTAGATGGGTTGGCAATACCACCTGCATGGTCTTTGTGCAGGTGCGACATCAACACCTTGGTGACCTGCTCCGGTTCGTAGCCGGCTTTGCGAATGTTCTCATGTATTTGCAACTTGCCGTGCGAATTAAAAAAGCCAAGCCCGGCATCGAGCAGGAGAACATCTTTCGACGTCACGACTAGGAAAGGCTGTATCTCCACCAGCAGGCTGCCTCTTGCCCTTTCGTTCAGCACATCTTTTTCTTCATCAAAAGGAATAAAAAGCTTGGTTTTATCAATAGTGAAGGAGCCTTCCGAAAGAGGGAAAACCTTTATGCCGCCGGTTTGTACCGAAGCGGCCGTTGTTTTGTTTTCGTCGTTTTTTTCCATTGTCTGTAATCGGCAGCGAAGGTAGTGCATGCAGCAGCGATGTGCTGCGCTCTTTGGCTGGCAACCGCACCGGCTGGTGAAAAAGAAAGGGCCCCGCCTCCGTCGGGGCCCTTTCTACCAGGCAATTGTAAACGTTTGCAAACAATGTGGCTCCGGGCAGTAGCAGCAATTCCTTCGATGCATCACCACTTGCCCAAAACCGTTACGCCACCTTTCACCTTCTGGTTAATTTTTACATCTATCTGCGTACCCAGGGGCAATAGCAGGTCCACCCGTGAGCCGAATTTAATAAAGCCCATTTCCTCTCCCATGGCCACTTTGTCGCCGGGTTTCAGGTAGTTGACAATACGTTTAGCCAGGGCGCCGGCAATCTGCTTTACCAGCATTTCTTTTTCGCCCAGCTTGTACACCACCGAGTGCCGTTCGTTTTCGGTTGACGACTTCGGGTGCCAGGCCACCAGGTATTTGCCTTTGTGGTACTGGCTGTACATCACCTCGCCGCTCACAGGATTACGGTTCACGTGCACATTCAACGGACTCATAAAAATGGATAGCTGCAGGCGGCGATCTTTAAAGTACTCATCTGCCTCTACTTCTTCAATCACCACTACGGTTCCATCGCAGGGCGCCACCACAATGTCCTCACCACTGGCGTGGGTGCGGCTAGGTATGCGGAAAAAAGAAATAATAAACAGGAAAAGGCCGATCACGGCGGCAATAGTAATCCATCCGATTATGGGATAGGACGGCACCACGTACAAAACAGTCAGCGCAACGATAATGGCCGCAACAATAGCACAGACTACAATGGTTTGAAAACCTTCTTTGTGAATTTTCATACGAAATGGCAAAAGTAGGAAAAAGAACAAAGGAACAGCGGAGCAGATATAATGGGCAGAAGAAGTGATCACAGCAGGTAAAGTGCAACCACACATTGCCGCTCAACTTCTCATTTACGCTTCCAGAGCTTTCGCCAGCAGCCTCGACACTTCGGCGGCTTTTGTCCACACCATAAAGTGTGATCCGTTCTTTACCACCGCGTCAGGCTTTGTGTAGCGGATAGGAAGAATCTTGTCTTTGTCGCCATGGATATGATAAAGGGCTTTGGGCCGGATACGATTGCTCCAGGCCAGAATAGCCCCAATGGCCCATTTGACAAAAGCGGCATCGGCATGGCTGATGATATGATGCATCAGGCGCTTTTCGTTCTTGGTTTTGGCGCCAAACAAAAAATAGGCAATAGCATTTGGCTGGCGAAAAAGCGCTTCGGGAAGCAGGCGGTGCACCTGAATAAAACGGGAAAATTTAAACAGGGGCGGAAATTCTTCTGCACAACCTACACTGGAGATGAGGATGGTTTTGACGGGGTGGAGAAATTGCGTCATGGCCGAGGCGATCATGCCGCCCATAGACAGGCCCACAATGGCAAAAGGCCGGGTTGTATCAATAGCGGTTGCCAGGCGGCGGGCATAGTCATTCAGCGATTCGCCGGACTGGTGCCGTATCCAGTCGAGGTAATGAACGGCAATCTGGTCCGGCAATTTAATTCGTTCAAATGCCTGTTTGTCGGCGCCAAGCCCGCTAATAAAATACACATCCATGAAAAGGGGTTAATGAGCCAACTACAAAAGGCTGCAAGGCAAGATACGCCAGTCCAATGCCACCGGAAAGCCGCACGGCAACCCGGCTACAAAATCCGCAGGGCCTTCTGCATTTCTTCGCCCACCGGCGATACGGCCGGCTCGAAATAATGGGTGAGAACGCCATTTTCGTTGATCAGGTATTTGGCAAAATTCCAGGAAGGCGGCTTATTGTTCCAACCATTCTGCTGCGGGTGGGTGAGCCATTGATAAACCGGATGCTGCCCCGGCGCTTTCACTACCACCGCTTTTTTCGAAAGCGGAAACTGAACCCCGTAGTTGACCTGGCAAAACCGGCCAATTTCTTCATCGCTGCCCTTTTCCTGCTCCTTAAAATCATTGGCCGGAAAACCGATAATAACCAGTTTGCCATGCGCCTGCTCATACAGGTTTTGCAGTTCGGCATACTGATGCGTATAACCACAATTACTCGCCGTATTCACCAGTAAAACTTTTTTTCCCTTTAGCGCAGCAAAAGAGAAGTCCTTTCCATTGTTGAGCGCTGCCGAAAGCGAATAAAAAGAAACCGGCGGCGGCGCAGGCACCTTGTTTTCAATCGCCTGTTCTTTTTTGCTTTTTTGCTGCAGCCACATGAACAGTGGATAAACCCGTTTTAAAAGCTGTTGCCGTATCGTCATGCTGTCTTTTTTATTCCCAACCAATGGAATGTACCAATGAAACAACATTGGCCCCTGAAAGTTGCCCTGCCGCAGTCAACAAAAAATCCTGCCCGGGGCAGGATCTTGCAGCGGTATTCGCTCTTGTTTATTTAAAGGCAAATGGTACGGTTACCATTGCGTCGTCCCAGGCAATAACCATATCCGCGCCGCTAGCCGATTTAGAGAACATGATCGAAAACAGGTCAACCGGGGCGGGGCTTTTCTGCACCGGCAAGGCAATGCGGGCCACGTCTTTCTTTTCATCGTATTTAAATGCGCCCCAGCTATCGGTATCCTTGTTGAAGATCAGCATCCACTGCGTAGCCGTTGGGATAGCAAATACCGAGTAGCGGCCTTTGGGCAGTTTTTTTTCTTTCACTTTCACGTCCCGGTACAGCTCTATCTCCGTTGCCTCGTTGGCTCCAAGCCTCCACACTTTATCCCACTCCACCAGGTCGCCAAAGATCTTGCGCCCTTCTTTTTGCGGACGGCTGTAGATCACCCGTGCCACCAGCGGTTCCGTTGCCTTGTCCTGAATTTTCAGCACGGGATAGTTGGCCGGGTAATAAGCCATGTCCATGGGCGATTTATCCAGCAGTGGCAATTTTATGGCAGTCGAACCGGGCGAAGCGGCAGGTGCGGTGGTAACGGAGTTTTGCGCCATTGCGGTCTGTGCCAGAAGCAAAAAACAAAAGAAAAAAGATTTATTCATGCGAGTGGATTTTAGAACGACAAAACTACTGATCTGCAACCTTTACCAATCTTAAAAATCCTGGGGATAGCGGCCGGAAAATTCTTTTGCCATTTGTTTAACATCGGGGAAAAACGACTGGTAGCAGGCTTTCAGTTCGTCGTAATGCGAAAGAAAAAGCGCATGGGCCGGTTGGCTGTCGTGAACGAATGCCGCCCGCCTGATCAAACCCTGCAGGCTCATTTGCATGCCTTCGGGTGTGCGGTAGCGGTAGAGCCAGTTTTCTGCCTTCATATACGTAAGCACCGTTACAAAACGGGGTGGCAGGTGCACGGTGTGTTCCTCCAGTGTGCGGTACACACCCTCCGAAAATTGCAGCAGCGAAGCATTGGTAAACTGGGCCTCGTCGGTGGCCAGGAAATGATCGTAGATGACATCTACGATGGGGCCACTGTAAAGCCGGTAAACCGGACGAAAAACATCTTTGGCCCGGGCGGTTGCCGGATGGGTATCGGTAAATTCATCAATGGCCCTGTGCAAGGCAATGCCTGCCTGCACGGCTGCCGTATATCCCGATTTTTGGCTTCCTTTCACAAAGTCCGAGATCATGTTTCCAACCAGAAGAAACGGCATGTTGTACGACAAAACCGCATGGGCGAGATAGTTCATCCCGTTAAATATACAATTCATACGACTTAACAATTTCGCAACCATTGTTAAGAGGCTTAACAGCTCAATCCGGTCGTCACAATTCGCTTGCTGCAGCCTGACGCCCATTCTACTTTTGGTTCGTCACAACAAAGCAAAATGCGCAAACAAAAAGTGATCATCAATAAAACCATTGTTATGAAAATCTTCTTCGCCGCGGTAATCGCCCTCGCCTCCCTCAGCACATTAACGGCAAAAGCGCAGGATGTAAATATTGCCGCCGCAGTTACTAATTCTTTCAGCCAGTCGTTTAAGAACGCTTCGGGTGTGCAATGGCAAAATGCCGGCACTTACTACAAAGCCGATTTTTACCTGAATGGGCAATTTGCCACTGCCTTCTACGATGCGAGCGGAAACCTGATGGGCGTGACAAAAAACGTATCGCCGCTGCAGTTGCCACTCACCCTGCAGGCAAGCCTGAAAGGTTCGTACGAGGATTATTGGATATCCGAAGCATTTGAACTGTCCGACAACAACGGCACTACCTATTTTGCCACCGTAGAAAATGGTGATCATAAGATCACGCTGAAGTCTGTTGCCGGCAAATGGATGACCTATAAGAAAAGCCGCAAGTGCTAGGAACGTCAGCCGTCAAACGCAAAACCGATTGCCCTTAACCTGAGCCATCCGCCTCTATCCTGTTTTACGTTTCTCGTTTGACGTTTCACGTCTTTCACGATGTTAGTTTTGGTGTGTAAACTGTCCCGCAGTGTGTTTCTACACGAAGCGGGCTTTTTTTTGCCCTACCTTTGCCGCCTAAAATTTAGCGGCAATGAACAAAGGACCTGTTTCACAATTTTTACTGCACCAATTCCGCCATTTTAATGCAGCGGCACTGGTGGATGCAGCAAAAGGATACGAGCAGCACCTGGCTGAGGGAGGAAAAATGTTGATGACACTGGCGGGCGCCATGAGCACCGCGGAGCTGGGCATTTCGCTGGCCGAAATGATCCGGCAGGACAAGGTACAGGCCATTTCCTGCACCGGCGCCAACCTGGAAGAAGACATTATGAACCTGGTGGCCCATAACCACTACGAACGCATACCCAGCTGGCGCGACCTGACGCCGCAGCAAGAGTGGGATCTTTTGGAAAGAGGATTGAACCGTGTAACCGACACCTGCATTCCCGAAGAAGAAGCCTTCCGCCGCATTCAACGGCACATTCATAAAATTTGGAAAGAAGCCGATGAAAAAGGCGAACGGTATTTCCCGCACGAGTTTATGTACAAACTGCTGCTGAGCGGCGCCATGAAAGACGATTACCAGATTGATCCGAAAGATAGTTGGATGATTGCAGCGGCAGAAAAAAATCTCCCCATCATTGTTGGCGGTTGGGAAGACAGCACCATGGGAAACATCTTTGCCTCGTATGTGTACAAAGGCGAAATTAAGGCCAGCACCATGAAGAGCGGCATTGAGTACATGGTGTGGCTGGCTAACTACTACAAAGAAAACAGTGCCGGCAAAGGCATTGGCTTTTTTCAGATCGGCGGCGGCATTGCCGGCGATTTTCCCATTTGCGTCGTGCCCATGATGTACCAGGACCTGGAGATGCACGAAATTCCGTTCTGGAGCTACTTCTGCCAGATATCAGATTCCACTACTTCGTATGGTTCTTACTCCGGCGCTCATCCCAACGAAAAAATCACCTGGGGAAAGCTGGACATCAACACGCCGAAATACATTATTGAAAGCGATGCAACCATCGTGGCGCCGCTGGTGTTTGCGTATGTGCTGGGATGGTAGGAAAGTTGGATAGTGGGTATTACTTAAACAGAACAGTAAGAAGAATAAATAAAAAAGCCGCATGAGCTGCGGCTTTTTTATTTCCATATTTCGCAAAAGTCAATGGTGGCAAAGCAATCGTCGTCGAAACCAAACGTCCGGGAAAAGGATCTTTGTTTTTGCATAAGGACATACCGGCCGCCTTCCAGAACCTAAACAGCTACTTCCCTGTGGCCGGGCGATACGGTCAGGCAGTAAGGTATTCTTTGCCGCCCGTAAATTGCGTACTTGGTGTGTTGGTCTTTCAGTGATGTTGAGGGCAAAAGGATTTCCGTGACCAGCACCGGCGAAAAATCCAAATAAGGCTGGTGTCTTTACAAAGAATCAGGATGTCGGGTTGTACGATCGTGTTTTCTTCATTCTATAATCAATTGGCCGCGCTACTTTGCAAGGTCTGCCGCTCTTCCAAGCAAGCCGGAATTCTGCCAGAAAATTCGCACCCACGATCTGCTGCGTTGGCGACGGGCTCATGGCGTACGGAATGCCGTCAATGATCTCCCACCTTCCTTCCCATTGCACTTAATCCTCATAGGTGTAGTGCAGCAGTATTTTTACGGCGCTTGACCTACCTAAAAAGCAGGCATTGCCTCCAAAAAAGAAAACCCCGCCACATGCTTGCCAGTGTGCGGGGTAAAAAGTCGGATGATTTAAGAAAAACTTTCTTTTAATGGAGACAACCGCTGCGTTTGAAGTGCTGCTTCTTACAAAGCAACATACATTGGGCAGGCAGCAACGTGAATGTTCTAATTTCTGCGGTCTCTCCGGTCTTCTTTTCTGTCGCGCCTGTCTTCACGGCGGTCGCGGCGATCTTCAAAGCGGTCGCGGCGGTCTTCCCTACGGTCGCGAATGTCTTCCCGTTTGTCGCGGCGGCCACCCTGATGCCTCGCATCC
>CBDUBQ010000029.1:0-80561 GCA_965365435.1 uncultured Flavisolibacter sp. | reverse complement strand
CTGATATTCGTCCTCCTGTCTCAAAAAAATTTAGTTATACACACCTTGTGAAAAAACTTTTTGACGGATTCTTGTTCACATTTTAAACTGCTACGGAACAGATGGAGAAGACCACAACATCGGTTTGGAACAATTGCCTTGCTATCATCAAAGATATTGTCGAGTGGCAGCATTTCAAGACTTGGTTCGAGCCCATCAAGCCCATTGCACTGAAGGAAAATATACTCATCATTCAGGTGCCCAGCCAGTTTTTTTACGAATATCTTGAAGAGCATTATGTAAACCTGCTGGCCAAAACATTGAAGCGGGAACTGGGCAAAGAAGCCCGGCTGGAATACCGCATTATGGTGGACGGCGGCAATAACTATAACAAGCCGGTGACGGTGGACATGGCCGGGCATCCGTACAAGACCTTTGTGAACAACGAAATGGATTTTCCGCTGGTGATCAACACGCCAATCAAAAACCCATTTGTCATACCGGGTCTGAAAAAAATGCACATTGACCCGCAGCTTAATTCCAACTATACATTCGAAAGCTACATTGAGGGCGATTGCAACCGGGTAGCCCGCAGGGCCGGTAAAACGGTGGCCGAAAAGCCCGGCGCCAACTCGTTTAACCCCCTGGTGGTATATGGCGGTGTTGGTTTGGGAAAGACGCACCTGGCGCAAGCCATCGGCAACGAAGTAAAGCGCCTGCATCCCAACAAAGTGGTGCTGTACGTCAGCTCCGAAAAATTCATTAACCAGTTTGTGGACCACAGCCGCAACAACGCCATCAATGATTTCATTCATTTTTATCAGTTGATTGATGTATTGGTAATAGACGACGTACAGTTTTTCAGCCGTGCCGAAAAATCGCAGGATGCGCTGTTTGCCATCTTTAATCACCTGCACCAATCGGGCAAGCAATTGATCCTTACCTCCGACAAAGCACCGAAAGACCTGGAAGGGGTGCAGGAGCGGCTGCTCAGCCGCTTTCGCTGGGGCCTGAGTGCCGACATAGCCATGCCCGATTATGAAACCCGCATTGAGATACTGGAGCAGAAGATGAAGAACGACGGCCTGGAGATGCCGAAGGAGGTGGTGAAATACATTGCCTACAACATCAACAACAACATTCGCGAGCTGGAAGGCGCACTGATTTCTCTCTTGGCACAATCTTCGCTCAACCGGAAAGAAATTGATTTGGACCTGGCGAAAAAAGTGTTGCGGAATTTTGTGAAAACCGCAAGCAAGGAAATCACCATCGAAACCATTCAGAAGATGGTTTGCGAATATTATGAAGTGGCCTACGATAAGCTGCTGCAGAAAACCCGTAAGCGGGAAATTGTGCAGGCAAGGCAGATTACCATGTACCTGGCCAAAGCCTTCACCAAAAACTCGTTAAAAACGATTGGCGAACACTTTGGCGGCCGCGACCACACCACAGTTATTCACTCCTGCCAAACGGTGAAGGACCTCATGGACACCGATCCTTCGTTTCGCGACAGCGTAATGGAACTGCAGCAGAAAGTGCAGCTTGCCGCCATGTAATTCCGTCAAAGCAAACAATGCTATCCCATTTTGCGGCGATTTTTTAAAATCTGCAAAATGGGATTTGTTTTTTTGGAATATTCAGGCCTGTATCCCTATTTTTGCAGCCCTTGCAAAGGCAGGGCAGCCGTCAACGGTGAGGTGGATGAGTGGCTGAAATCAGTAGTTTGCTAAACTGCCGTACGGGTTAAACTGTACCGCGGGTTCGAATCCCGCCCTCACCGCAAATTTGAATGCCAATCGAAGTCAAAGCCTGTAAAACCTGTGGTTTGCAGGCTTTTTCTTTTCGTGCCGGTTATCCGGCTATCACCAAGTCCATCTTAAAATGCGATGCATGAAGCGCCGGATGAAAACGTATTTTCCTGGCCCTTTTGTAACATCCCATTTTAATAGAAAATATGGGCAAATTTCGCATTCGACGCCGCGCTGCAGCCAGTTGAAGTTTAGCACCGCCAGAGCGTCGTAAAAGACGCCGCCTTTTTCACCGTTATCCTATCACCCCTCCGGTAAAGTGGCGTATCAGGTTCACCGCTGCATGATCAGCTGCTCCGTTCAAAAAGAAGTCTCAGATAATGCTGACACGCTGCAGGTAAAAAAAGTAGGCGAATAAAAACAGAGGCCCGCCACCAAACCCTATTCGGCAAGGACAACTTTAGTCAGGACTTGTTGTTTTTGTTGATTTTTGGTATAAACTGCGACAGGCAGATAGCATTGTTAGCTGCCCTGATGCCTGTGTGCCCGGGTTATCATCACTTTCCGGTTTTGTCTCCACTCAGGCTGCCATAGCCGCCGCTCATCAAAAGTTGGGTCGAAAAAGGGTGGCTGGTTTTTTCATCCTGTAACAGATGGATAGTTTTAACCGTATAGCCAAAAACCAACCTACATGATCAGGAACCTGCTGCTGACAGCCATTCGTAATTTTCGCAAAGACAAATGGTACAGCCTTCTCAATGTGCTGGGGCTAACGATTGGCATTACCTTCAGCCTGTTCCTTATTTTTTACGTCACAGATGAATTGAGCTACGACCGCCACCAGCAGTATGCCGACCGCCTGTACCGTATCAATACCTACATAAAGGAAAAAGATAAAAACACCGATTGGGCCCTTTCGCAACTGCCACTCGGCCCGCAGGTAAAGAAAGACTATCCCGAAGTGGAGGAAATGGTGCGCTTCTTCAACCGGGAAAGAACTCTATTTAAAAACGGGGAGAACAGTTTTTACGAAACAAAAGTTTACTATGCCGACAGTACCGTTTTCAACGTCTTTACCCATCAATTCTTAGAAGGAAGTGCCCGCACCGCACTACAGGCGCCGTTTGATATTGTCATCACCAAAACACTGGCCGAAAAATATTTTGGAAAAGGAAAAGCCGTCGTTGGCAAAACGCTTCGATCTGTTTACGACAACTACCGCGTTACCGGTGTTATTGCCGATGTGCCTAAAAATTCGCACCTCCGTTACGACATGCTGATCTCCCTGTCAACGGCGCTGCGCAACTTTCAGGGTAATCCCTACGCCTGGGGCAGTTTCGACAACTATACCTATGTGCTGCTGAAGAAAGGCGCCATACCGCAAACCTTCAATCAGAAACTGGGTGATGTTTACAAAAAATTTGTCGAACCTATTTTCAAGCAGTTCAACATCAGTATGCGGTACGATGTACAAAAGATCACCGACATCCATCTGCATTCCCGCCTCGAACGTGAACCGGAAGAACTAGGCAGCATGTCCTACATCTGGACGTTCTCGGCCGTTGCCTTTTTTATGCTGCTCATTGCCTGCATCAATTACATGAATCTCACCACGGCCAGGTCGGCACGGCGGGCAAAGGAAATCGGCATGCGCAAGGTGGCCGGCTCTAACCGGCGGCAACTGGCGGTGCAGTTTTTGGGTGAGTCGCTTTTCACGGCATTGGTGGCGGTAGTCTTGAGCGTTTTGCTAATGATGATTTTGCTGCGGGTGTTTAACTCGCTTTCGGGAAAAGAGTTCACGCTGGGTACCCTGCTGCAGCCGTTCAACCTTTTGTTGCTCCTGGCTGTGGCGTTGTTTACAGGCCTGGCAGGCGGCAGCTACCCTGCACTTTACCTCTCGGGCTTCAGCCCTATCGGCATCTTAAAAGGATCGCTCTCGAAAGCTTCGGGGAATGTAGCGCTGCGCCGCACACTGGTGGTTTTACAGTTTACGGTTTCCATGATTATGCTCATCTGCACCTGGGTGGTTTATTCGCAACTTTCGTATCTGCAAAAAAAGGATTTGGGTTTCAACAAAGCACAGGTGATGACCGTGACGGTAAACACGGGTGAAGATGAACGCAGCAAGATCGCTTCCATGAACAACGATTTTCGCAGCCTGGCCGGAGTGAAAAGCGTAGGAGCCGGCAATGGTTATCCCGGATCGCCCAACATCAACCTGAATCTTTTTACGGTGGAAACGGAAAAGGGCCGCGTTGATAAAGCCATCGAGTGCTACGCCATAGACCAGCATTTTTTTCCAACGCTTGGCATCGAGATGGTGAAAGGACGCAATTTTTCAGGCCCCGGCGATACGCTCCACAGCATTGTGGTCAACGAAGCTACCGTCAAACAATTTGCCTGGAAAGAACCGCTTGGGAAACGAATCACCTTCCCGGGCGATACCTCCGGAAATTACCTGGAAGTGGTGGGTGTTTTTCGCGATTTTAACCAGAAGTCGCTGTACAACCCCATTGCACCACTGCTTCTTTTTTATGGGCCCAATGGAAACATTACGCAGCTAAAAATGGAACCCGCCACCCTGGCATCTTCTATTAGCCAAGTAGAAGCGGTTTGGAGAAAATACTTTCCGCAGCTACCCTTCGAGTACAAGTTTCTCGACGAAGACTTCAACTCGCAGTATGCGGCGGACCAGCGGCGCGGAAAAATCTTTGCTGCTTTTTCCGTTCTCACCATCATCATTACCTGTCTTGGCCTGTTGGGGTTAACGGCGTTTACCACCCAGCAAAAACAAAAAGAAATCAGCATTCGCCGGGTGATGGGCGCCAGCGTTCCGCAAGTCATAACGCTCATCACTAAAAACTACCTGTGGCTGGCGCTGATTTCTGCAACCATTGCCTTTCCGGTAGCCTGGTACTTCATGAATAAATGGCTGCAGGTTTTTCCGTACAATGAAGGAATATCGGCCGTACCGTTTTTGGTGTCTGCCCTGGTGATTGTGCTCACCGCGTCGGCAACGGCTATGTTTTATTCGGCAAAAGCAGCCCTTGCCAACCCGGCGAAAAATTTGCGTACGGAGTAAAAGCTTTTTGATTGGATCGTTTGTGATGGTTATTAAGAAATACAACCGGGCTCTTTTGGGTAGATAGATTCCTGGTGATATAATTTGTTATTTCCGATGCTAAAACGGGTCGCCTTCTGCGTTTCGGACTCTTCTTTTGCCAAAGCAAAGGGCGCCGAACAGAGCAGGGCTTAGCGAACCAGCGTCACCGTGCCCTTTGCCGTTTGCACCGTCCCACCTTCCAGTTGGTAAGTGCAGGTCCACACAAACACGCCTGCTTCCAGGGGCCTGCCAGCCACTTTTCCGTCCCACCCTTTCTGCGGGTCAGTGGCCTGGTAAATCGCCGTTCCCCACCGGTTGTACACTGCAAAATGGTAGCGTTGAACCCTGCCAAATAAAAGTGGTTTGAACAGGTCGTTCCGCCCGTCACTGTTGGGCGTAAATGCCGAGGGCACATATAAGCCGTTCAGGCAGTCTTTTGGGCTCACGGTAACCGAATCCCTTCCGCGGCAGTTATTGCCGTCGCTTACCTCCAGCCAGTAAAGGCCCGGACGAATGATCGTGGTGGTTTTTGTTTTTTCACTATTGCTCCAGAGATATTGTTGAAAATTGTTTCGCGGCTTTAGCTCCAGCGAACCATATGAGCAAATGGCTGTATCGGGCGGCAGAAAGCCAGCCGGTAGCGGGTGAACAATTTCTATCGCGGTGGTGTCGCTGCCCTTGCAGCCATTGCCATCGGTTACTTTCACTGCGTACGTTCCCCTCCCGTTAACGGTGAGGGATGAGTTGGAACTGCCATCATTCCACACATAGGCAGCAAACGGTCCCGGATTCAGGATGCGGCTTTCGCCTTCGCAAAGCGCCGGGTTTTTGTCGAGGCTTGGCCGGGGTAGCGAAAAAACCTGTATCACCTTTACGGTATCAACACTGCGGCACCCCTCAGCCGTTGTCGCTACCACTGAGTAAACGCCAGCGTTTTTGGCGGTAACGATTGGAGTGTTTTGTCCGCTGCTCCACAAATAGGCGGCAAATCCTCCACCCGCCGAAAAAACGGCACTGTCGCCGGTGCATATGCTGCGGTCGGCGCCTAAGTTGATGGCTGGTGAATGAAAAACGCTGATCCGTATCGTGTCATAGGCAAAGCAGCCGGGTTGTTTTTCCGCCCGTATCACATACGCCGTATCAAACAGCGGGTTTACCACCACCGTTTGCCCGGTGGTGGCGCTGACGTTGTAAGCCGGCCCCCAGGTATAGCTCATAAATCCATCGGGTGCCTGCAGGCGTACGGTATCGCCATTGCATTTCACCCGGTCCGGACCAAGATCTATTTGGTCGTCACCGTAAGCATCAACACGCAAACTGTCCCGCAACAAGTTTCCGCACGAATCGGTCACCTCTATCCAATAAAGCCCGGGCTCGGCTACAGTAAAGCTTTTATCCTTGCTTCCGTCCTGCCACCGGTACGACACAAAATCGTTGCCTGCCTGCAGCAAGAACGAGGTTTGCCGGCAGATAACGGTGTCTTTTCCCAGGTTCAGCCGGGCGGTGGGTGGACGGATCCGCACGGTGACCGAATCGAAGACCGGGGTGCAGGAAGCAATTTCAGCGGAAAGGCCATAGACGCCAAACCCGGGAAACTGCACGGTAAGGGTACTGTCGGTTTGCGAACGGATGGTGGCGCCTTTGGGCAGTTTCCAACGCGGCTGCAAAGCGCATTTGCGGTTGCGGTGCACCTGGTAGGTATAGGTTTGGCTGAAGCTGCAACCACTGACGGGGCCCGACAGCTTCAGGAACTGGCAGGAATCCACAAAATCAGGGCAGGTGTACCGCGATTCGATGTGCGCATCCCGTACAACGTAATGGGTAACCGGGTGAGCGGTGAGGGGCATGGCCGAATCAACCACCCAACGCAAGGGAACTTCCGTGGTGGGCATGGTGCTAAGGGTGTAGTCGTTCGTGTAATAATTACATTCGGCTTTGCGCGGGTACCCGGTGATATCATCGGCGGTTGTGCTGACTTTTAAAAAGCGCATATCAACAGATCCCCAGTCGGCACTGCCCGCCATCCCGAAGTCGCTGCCGAGTGCCCCCAGGTCGCGGGAGTTCATTGCTATGTCGTTGAAGTTCCACCGCGGATATACCAGTCCCCAGTGTTTTTTAAAGGCCGTGTCCACCTTCACAAAATTGGTGTAGTAGTAATAGTAAGGCTGCAGGTTCAGTGTAGCTTCGGTCCACTGCATAATGTAAATGTTGCCCTGGCTGTCGGCCCTGGCTTTGGTAACATGCGGTGCATAGCTGGAGGTAAAACTGGCTTTAATCGTTTTGCGAATGGTGCCCGTTGTGTCCATCAGGAAAACCCCCTGCCCGCCACCATCGGTACCGGCTACCATCACCATATTGCCGTAGGCAGATACAGGGCCGAAAGCAATGGAGCCAGGATTCTTCACCGTTTGATAGCCCCGCTGCCACTCCGTTTTTCCGGTGCCGGCGTCCAGCCGTGTAAGCGTGTTGAAGTAGTTGTTATTTGCCGAGGCCGAACCGGTTACATACAATTTTCCGTGCAGCCATGTTAGGCCGAGCGGGTTAGCGGTGTACTGAAAATTAAAAACATCCGGGTTGCGCCCAATGTGCAGAAACTTGCTCCACAATACTTTTCCGTCTTTTTCCAGGCAGCTAACCATCCACCCTAGGTCCATCGCAGAATTTAACAGGAAAAGGCGGCCCTGGCTATCGCTTGCCATGGCTATGGGATCAACGTAGGAATACTCATTGGGCCGGTAAATATTGTTCCATACAAAATTGCCGTGCTTATCCAGCTTTAGCAGGAAACCGCTGCCGGCCGCATAATAGCTCGAATCGTAAGGCGAAGCATGGACCTTTTTAATGTCGCCATAACCGCAATACGCTAAGGTGTCCACAATCTTTTTCGACCAGTCCACACAACCCTTGTCCCGCAGCTTGACAATCAATCCCTGGTGGCCGCAGTACCGGTCATTCACCAGCGTGCCGTAACCACCCAGCACAAACCCGCCATCGGCCGTAGCATCCATGCACTTCCCATATTCGAACGTGTTGAAAAGGCCGTAATTGGCAAATACACTGCTATCAATGTTGCGGTCTTTCCCGGGACTGAAATAATAAACGGTGGTCGTATCGGTGCATGCCCCGTTTTTGGCTACAAGGCTGATGGTATGCACGCCGGTACGGGAATAATGCCGAAAATCGGGTCCGCTAACGCCGCTCCACCAGCCATCCAGCAGCCATTCCTGCGTGGTGGCATTTACACTCACGCTTTTCAGGTCAATCAGGGCGCCGTTAGGTACAACCGAATCGGTGGCCGACGGCCAGATTTTGGCTTCTACTCCACAGGGGTTAAGAGATTGTGCCCCGCCGGGCCAACAAACGAAAAAGGAAAAAAGTAGAAAAAAGAAAATCCGCGGTAGCAACGTAGTTCGTTTCAAAGCAGTTAATTCCGTGGCAATATAAAGTGCAACAGGCAAAAAAGAAAGAGCAAAGGCCTCAACACCCTGGATCAGCCCATGCTCCTTGTGTCGGTGTCGGTAACCCGACCGCAACCTGTTGGAACGAAAAACAATGTTTCCATGCCTTACCGGCCACGGCACCCAAGCGCAAAGGATGGCTTCCCGTTTTCATGTTTTCAAACGGTTTCGGTGCGCAGCGGGCAATCACACCGCTGCTACCGGCAAATCAACAAACATCAGTTTGCCCGGGTTCACAAAGCTGCATCGGCAATCGAATGCGCTTGACGGGTTCTTTTGCCATGCAGCAGCACCTGGTGTCAGGTGAAAACCTCCAGATGCTGTGTTTACAGGCTTTCTGTTTTCGTGTCCATTTTCAAAGAAGAAATGACGGTAAAAAAGATCATTCTGTTCGCAGGCTATCAACCGGGTTGGCAACGGCTACTTTGGCAGCATGGAAAAGGGTAGTGGCCAATGCAATGAAAAGGGCCAGTGCGCCGGCGACAAAAAAGATCCACCAGCTCAGTGGAACACGATAGGCAAAGTCCTGGAGCCAACCGTGCATCATGTAGCCGGCAACGGGGGCCGCAATCAATACAGAAAGGGCCACCAGCTTTAAAAACTCTTTCGACAGCATGGTGACGATAGTAGCCACCCCGGCGCCAAGCACTTTACGAATACCGATTTCTTTGGTGCGCTGTTCGGCCGTGTAAGCCGCCAGCCCAAAAAGCCCTAAGCAAGATATGAGAATGGTCAGTACCGTAAAGCAGTTGATGATTCGGGCTGTGCCCTGTTGCGACTTATACAAGGCATCAATTCCCTGGTCAACAAAACCGTATTCGGCAACAGACTCCGCGTCGTATTTTTTATACAGCTTCTCTATGTTTGACACCGTGGCGGCAGATGCCTGTGGTTTTGTTTTGATCAGCAGGTTGAAGTGCCACTCCTCGGGACGGTAGCGCAGAACCATCGGCTGAATGCTGGTCGTCAGGGCCTGAAAATGAAAGTCTTTCACCACCCCAATGACCTGCCCTTCATTGCCCCAAAAAGTCAGGCGTTTTCCGATCGCATCATTTTGTAACCCCATTCGCCGGGCAGCGGTTTCATTTACCAGGTAAGCATCGGAGTCGGAAACGATGCGGTCAGAAAAACCCCGGCCCTGAAGAAGCTGCACGCCGGTTGCCGTTAGAAAATCGGCGTCCACCGTGATTTGCGTCATTTGAAAATCATCCTCCGGTTGCATGCCCTCCCATTTCAGCCCGCTGGTGGCATTGCTGACATCAATAAGATTAGCGGTGGTGGCGCTCACGGCAGCAATGTCGGCTTGTTGCTGAAAGGCATTTTTCAGCACCTGGTAGTTTTTCTTTGCCTCCGGGCTTTTCAGGCGCAGGTACAGCAAATGTGAGCGATCGAAACCAAGGTCTGTTGTTTGGATAAAACGGAGCTGGCGGCCAATCACCAGGGCAGCAATGATCATCACTACCGAAAGGCTGAACTGCACCACCATCATGGCCTGGCGAAAGCGCAAGGTCTTTGGGGCATGGAAAACGCCTTGCATGACCTTGATTGGCTGAAACGACGAGAGGTAAAATGCCGGGTAAAGACCGGCGGCCAGCACAAGCAATAAATAAAGCAATAATGTGCTGATGAAAAATGGCCAGTTATAGGCACGGTAAATCTCTTTTCCATACAGTGTGCTGAAAAACGGAAACAGAACCTCCACTAAAAACAGCGCTGCAACAACCGCCAGTGCGCACAGAATGGCAGCTTCCCCTAAAAAGTGAATGACCAACTGCCGGCGGGAGGCACCTACTGTTTTGCGAAGCCCAACTTCTTTGGAACGTTTTAAGGACCGGGCCGTACTTAAATTAATGAAGTTGATACAGGCTAATAAAAGAATGATAATGCCGGTGGCGATAAAAATTCTTACATACGTGATATTGCCGGGCGTTATCAGCTCCGAGTTGAAGGCGAAATTGGAGTGGAGGTAAATGTCAACAAAGGATTGTGCCTGCAGTCGGGTAGAAGACTGCGGACGTTGCTGCTTAAACACTGCGTTTACTTTCTGCGTCAGCAGCCCCTCGGCAACAGGGTTTTTTGTTTTCAGGTAAGTGTAGTACGAATTGAAACCCCATTGGTCCTTCGCTCCGTCGAACTGTTCCAAAAAGGTAAAGGGCACCAGCATATCAAATTGCAGCGAGGAGTTGGCCGGTGGGTCCTTCAGCACTCCTTGAATAGTGAAGGCATATTCGGTGGCACCGGCTTTTGCTTTCAATACATACCCAAGTATGTTTTGGCCCTGCCAGGCTTCCCCAAAATACCGTCGTGCCGTGGCTTCGGTCACTACCACTGCATTCGGCGATTGCAGGACGGTGGTGAGGTTGCCCTGTCGCAGGGGAAAGCTAAACAGGGTAAGGAAGGAAGGGTCAACCGCATAAATCTTCTTCTCTTCGAAGAGGGAACTGTCTTTTTTGAAATTGGCGTACCAGCGCCCGATGCGTGCCGCTTGCTCAATCTCAGGAATTGCTGAATGCAAGGCAGCAGCAAGGGGTGGCGGCGTAGTTGCTACGGCATCTGTCTGGCCTGCGTTGTCATGCAGAGAGTTGATGCGGTACAGGCTATTTGCCCCGCTGTGAAACCGATCAACGGCCAGCTCATTCGACACATAAAAAAAGATAAGCATTGAACTGGCTATACCGATGCTCAGGCCGAAAACGGTAATGCCGGTAAAGAGTGGTTTTTTCAAAAGTGTGCGGACGGTTGTGCGTATATAAGAAATGAGCATAGTAAGCATTTTATTCGGTGAGAAATGAAAGGTGGTGAACCTGATACTGGCTCATCACGGTTTCAACTTCCATTTTTTAAACAGAAATGACGATCGGTTAGTTGCCCTTGCACAAATCAGCTAATCCTGCACCAAACAGCTTTTCGAGTGATTTTCAGGTTGGTAGAACATCGTTGAAAGCGTTTGATGTTCGTTTTCGGTACAACTGCTGTTCGCAATTGCGACAGGAAGTGCTGGCTGATGGTGATAACCTGCCTTAACCGGCTAAACTATTTTTTCGTTTACCGGTTGAAGAGCGATTGCTGCAACCAATAAAAACCCTCCGCGATGAAATTTATTTTGTTCGTTTTATCCTTTGCCTCTTTTTGTGCATCGTGCAAAGTGCTCAATTCTTACACAACCATAAAGGCCAACGACAGCTTTGTGCTCGGCAACAATGAGCACGGCAGGTTTTCGGTGCAATTGAAAAATGTTTCGGCGGAGGCGGTTCACATTTACCAGATGCCGCCAAGCGGTGAACGGCTTGCCATGCAGTCCATTGCGCCACACCAAAGCGTTTCTTTGACGGTGGCCCGCAACACAGCCCTGGTTATTGCCAATAAGACAGCCAGCACGGCCAACGTTAAGCTGAAAGTAAGCGGCGACACCGGCCTTTCCATGCAATACAATGCACAGTAGCCGATGATCGGATGCACCCCGCCAGGCTAATGACTGAATACCGGCATTTCTAGCTTTGGGGCCCCCGACAACGGAGATCAATGGCAGAATCGTTTGCAGTTCCCTTCGATCCAACAAAGACGCAGGGCGGATCAATGCTCCCATTGCCAACCGGCATTAGACGGGATGCAACAGACACATTTCGGTGCCTACGACCGTTGGCGGATCGTTTGCTTTGCTTCACTACTTCGGACAAACCCACGGAATAATCTTGGGCTTGCAGGCGCTTCCGGAAGCCCCGGTATCATAATCCCAAACCACGCCCATTTCCGAGCTGCCACCCGTCTGCAAGGTTCGGCCGCCACCCAGTTGCGCCTCGTGGCTAAAGCCAACCCTTAGTTTTTCACGCGAGGACCGCATAAGGTCAAAGGATAAGGTGACGCCGGCAGCGGTCAGGTCCCCTTTTTGAAAGCCGCTGCCATAATAAAGTCCCAAACTGACGCCGCTGTATTCATCGTTGGTAAGCTGCAAGGCCACTTGGTAGTATTTATTCAAGCCTTGCTTTTGAAACACACCGGAGATATTCAGGGCCCAGATATTATCCGGATAAAAACTTTGCACAACATTCGCCGTCCACCGGATGGGCACCGGGCTCACCGTGGTGCCGGTCAGCGACTCATCGGGCCGGGTGATATGATTGGCGCTGAAGCCGAGCAGGAGGCGTCTGTCATAATTAAAGAAAAATCCGGCGCCAAAATCAGGGTAGTACCGGCCGCTGTTCACCGGCGGCTCGGCCGATGATACCGAAGGGTACAAAACGCCGGAAGCATTTAGCTGGTCGGCGAAAACAAGCTTGCTGTAATCAACCCTCGTTTGCGCCGCACCAAACTGTAGCCCGCCGCTCCAAAACCATTTGGGCTCATCGCCATTCGACGCTACACTGGCCGTTCCGGAACAAACAGTATAGGCAAACGTGCCATAAATGCCATTGCGGTTGAGATAGCCGGCACTGGAATGCGTGGCCATCACACCAAAGCCGCTGTTCAGGGACGGCACAAACTTATCGGCCGAAAACGCCATGGAACGAAAACCGGATGGCAACTTCCACCACTGCCGGCGGTAGATGGCACTCAGCCGCAGGTCGTATTCACCGGCGCCGGTGGCAGCGGGATTCAGGTACACGGGCGACAAAAGCGCTTGCGAAAACACCGGGTCCTGCGCCGTTGCCGTGCCCGTAAAGCCTGCAAAAAGCAACACGCAGCACAAAGAGCGAAACCATTTTTTCAAAGCTTGCATGGCGTTATTTTATGAACGTGATAAATCCTGATTTCACGGGCCGGTCGCCGGGTGGATACACCATCCCTTTCCACTCGGTGCCGTTGGCAAAATTTCCTTCCGCCACCCACATAAATGTGTCTTGTCCGGGTATGGCGCTTGTTGGCCCCGGCCAGGGTTCCAACGGTATACCGCCGGGCCCCAGTTTACTCGTTTCAAATTGCAGTTGGCCCCATTTGTTGTAAATGCGCAGGCGGTAGTTGGCCAGGCCTTTTCCCATCGGCAAAAATTGCCGGAGACTGATGTCGGTGCAGCCGATACACATGGCATTAGGCATATGCAGATAGCCGGGCACCGCCAGGATCCTGACAGTATCCACATTAATTCCTTTACAGTTGGTAATGGGGTTGGTAACCGTCAGGGTCACGATGTACAAACCCGGTTGGCTGTATTTGTATTGGGTGGCACTATCGCCGCGGGTTTGCCCGGTGCGGTCGCCAAAATCCCAAAGGTGGAGATAGGCCGGGTTGGGAAAGGCACTGCGAAATTTGAACGTATAATCCGGTTGCTGCAAAAAGCGGCTTGCCGGGTCCACGATAATGCCGGCGGGAGGTAAGGGGTTTACCCTAACTGAAACAGGACTGCTCTCATCTACACCGCAGGTGGCGCCGGCATCGGGCATGGCCACCACCACCCTGGCCTCAAAGCTTTGCTGCACATTTGTGAAAACGATCGTTGTGGAGGTGACGCTTGTGTCAGTCCAGGCCATTACACCGGCATTACGGTACTGCCACTTCTGAAGAATGCCTCTTACCGGTGCTGCCCGCAACGTGATGTTTTCGCCCAGGCAAATGGCAGCGCTATCGGCCTTTACTTGTCCGGCCACCGGTTTTTCGTAAGCAGCGATAGCGATTGTGTCTTCTTTGGCAGGGCATCCGTTTGTTGTTTCATTTGCTATCTGCCAGCCCAGAACATACCGCCCTGCATTCCGGATAGTGAAGGCCGAAACCGGGCTTGCTGCATCGCTGAAGATGCTGTTGGCAGGACCTTCAATCAACCGCCATTTTGCGGTTTCAAAAGACCGGCCGGCGTTGGCTTGCAATCGCATAGTATAGGGCGTGCTAATGTTGCAAAGAAGGGTATCGCGGCCGGCCGCAGGCGGTGTGGTGAGCGGCCATATTCTGATCCGGACAGTATCGGCCGAAGAACGGCAACGGTTGCCGCCGGTAATTTTCCACAGGAATTGATAAGTCGAGTCAGGCTTTAGCCCGGTGATGATCGTATTGTTGGCGGTGCTGTCGGTAATGGTCACCGGCGCCCCGGCAATCTGCCACCACCGCCCAACACCAACGGCCGGGTTGTTTCCGTCCAGGGTTGCCGTGGTGGCATTGCACAGAAACTGGTCGTCGCCGGCATTGGCCTTCGTCACGGCATCGGTCACCACCACTTTTATTTCATCGCTGCTGTCGAAGCAGGCGCCATTGGTGATGGTCCAGCGGAAGGTATAGGTGCCGGTAACCAGTCCCCGCACGGCGGTGTTGGCCGAGCGGATATTGTCAAATCTTGGCTGGTTGGGTCCGGTCACTCTGGTCCACCGTCCTTCGCCCACCAGTGGCTCGTTGGCAGCCAGAAACACAGAGTCGGCGCAGGTGATGGTATCCAGCCCGGCATCGGCCGGAGTTGGTTTTTGGTAGATGGTCACCCTTACAGCGTCGCTGCTTTCGGGACATCCTTCCAGCGTTATCGTCCACCGGAACACCGTTGTACCAAAAGGCAGCCCCGATGCGACGGTCGTTGGCAACGCTGGCGTATTAAGCGTCGAACCCGCCTGGCTGCTCCACAGCCCCGAGCCATACACCGGTGTGTTGCCGGTAAGGGTAGTGGCCGATGTATCGCACAACGATTGATCGGCTCCGGCATTTGCCCTGGTGGGCCCATCAACGATTTCGATGATCACATCGTCGCTGCTTTCGCAAACACCACCGGCTACCGTCCAGCGAAAGACATACGTGCCGGCAACCAGGTTACGGACTGTTGTGGTGGGTGACGAAGGCAGCTCGAACTGGTAGCTTGCCGGCCCGCTGACCTTTGTCCAGCTACCGGCGCCAAACAGCGGCACAGCAGCGGCCATTTTCGCAGTGTCGCCGCAGCGGAGTTGGTCCGGGCCAGCCTCGGCTTTTGACGCCGTATCAATTTGAATGCTGACGGTGTCGCTGCTGGACGGACAAATGCCATTCGTGATCGTCCACACAAACGAGTAACGGCCGTAGCGAAGGCCGGCAATCGCCGTGTTATGACTCGTGTTGTTCCGGATGATGGCGGTCGTTGGGCCGGTCAGTTGCGTCCATTGCCCCGTGCCGACCAGGGGCAGATTTCCTTGCAGTGGCAACGAGTCCACACTGCACCGCTGTTGGTCGGGTCCTGCATGGGAAACGGTTGGCGCTTTTATAACGGTGATGATGGTGGTATCGGAAAAAACTTCGGGGCAGGCGTTGGTACTTACTACGGCCCGGAACCAGGTTGTTTCCTGCAGGTCTTTGTAAGGCTGTTTGTCGGTTGTGTTATCAATTACGCCCCATGTTGCGTCCCCCGTTTTTCGTGTTTCCCACCTGACTATCCGACCCGAATAGCCCGACAAGCGGATGGTATCAGCATTTGCCGCACTGCAAACCGTGGCATCCATAGTTGTCTGGCCGCCCGCCGGTTTGGGCGACACGTGCACCAGAATGCTGTTGCTGGTATCTAAGCCATCACAGCCATTGCCAAGGCCCGTGGAGGCGACAACCAGGCGCACAGCGAAGTCACTCCGTACGTTGACGAAAGTGATGCGGTTTTGTTCTACAATGGTGCCGGGAGGCGGCGCGGTTAAAGTGCCGGTAAACGGAGGCGATTGGTACAGCCATGCGGTAATGGTGCCGCTGACGCCTTCTGCCGTCACCGGTACATTGCTGCCCAGGCAGACAGTGGTATCAACCGGCCGGATGGAACCGGCTCCCGGTTTTTGAAAAATGGTAATGGCGATCCAATTGGAAAAGACGACACAATCACCATCGTAATCTTTCCGCCGGTAGTACGTAGTTCTGGATAAGCCTGAAGGCTGGTAGTCCTGCAGCGTGTCGTGGATCAGATCCTGCGGATTGCCATTGGCCACAGAGTCCTGCCAGAGGTACCGAACCCCGTTGGTGCCAGCCTTGCCGGTGATTTTACTGGGTTGCACGCCGGCGCAAAGCGATTGAGCGCCGGTGAGCACAGGCGTTGCCAGCAGGCGAACGGTGATGGTGACAATGTTCGATGTGTCTGAACAGGTGCCGCTAAAAACAAGGCGCCGGAAGTTGGTTGTTTGGCTGACAGGATTGGGCAGGTAACCGGCGCCGTTGCCAACGCTGTCCCAGCGATTGGTCCCGGCATTAAATCGCTCCCATTTATACCTGTACACATTATTGCCACCACCCACGGTTCCCGAAGCCTGGGTTAGTTGCGCCGGCCTGGCACTCGCCGAACACAAAGTTTGATCACCCCTGATGGTGTTGTTGGTAATTGTTGGACGCACATACACGGTGATGATGGCGGTATCGCTGGTACAATGGGTGAGTGTGTCGGTTTGCGTAACGTAGTACAGCGTGGTTTCCTCCAAAGACGTGATTGGCGTGGGCGGTGTTGAAAAGCCGGTTGAAGGAAAACTGCTGTACCAGGTCAGCGTATCGTTTGCATCGGCGTAAGCCTGTAGCGGCAACGCAGGTTCATTTAAACAATATTCTACCGGCCTTTCCACCCTTGGTTTTGGCGGACTTGGATGCAGTACCAGCGTATCGAAGGCGTCGCTCGTACAGGCGCCGTTGGTGACCCGCCAGCGGAAAATATAGGTGCCGGGCAGACTCATACCGGAAACCGTTGCCGTTGGCGAGTTGGCCGGCGAAAAAATAACGGCTGGTGCCGGCGACCCTGTTGGTTGCTGTACCACCGACCATTGGCCCGTTCCAATGGCTGGCGTGGCTGCGGCCATTTTTGCCGTGGTGGTATGGCAGCGGCTTTGCGGGGGGCCTGCATCCGCCTTTGACACCGTATCAATCGTTATCACGTTGCTTACCGTATCCGCGCCACATTCGTTGGCTGCAACCAGGGTAATGGTGTGCTGGCCGGTTTCGGCAAAAAAGGAGCAGGGCCTTTCCTCCGTGGATTGAGCCGGCAAGCCGCCCTGAAAACGCCAGGAATAGGTTAAGGGTGAAAGTCCACAGTTGGTCACGGTAAGCCCGGTTGCCGTGGGACAAAACGTCGTTGAATCGCAAAACGCCGGAATTTTTTGGTTCCAGGAAATAACCGGCGGCTTGGTGACCGTGATAGTCTTACTGATTGAAATAGGACCGCAGGATGGACTGACAATATCCAGTGTGATGGTGTAGCGACCGGAAGCCAAAAAGACGAAGGTGGGACTGGCTGAGGTATCCGTTGACCCGGTCTGAAAATCCCAGGACTCGGACGTGCCACAGGCCGCCGCCGTGTACCCAACGCTCCATTTGTACCGAAGCGCACAGCCTTTGGCGATGGACTGATTGGTTGCCTTCACCGTAAACGGCGCACAACCATGCACGGTGCCGAACGAAAAATCGGCGGTAGGCACATCGGAGATGCAGACCTCGATGGAGTCCACCGAATTGCCGCAGGAATTTTCAGCCGAAAGTTTTACGATGTACGTACCGGCCTTTGTGTAGGTAACAGATTGAGCGGCATTGTCGAAAACCGTTCTCGTGACATTATTGCCAAAATCCCACACATACCGGGTGCTGTTGCTGCAACTGCTGTTGTATCCTTCTTTGCTCGTATTCCGGAAGAAAATCGCTGTATTGACGCAGGCCGACGGCGGGTCGGCGGTCAGTTTTGCTTCAGGTCTTGTATAAACACGTATCGGCTGAAACTGGCCTCGTGCCACATCGCAGCCATTGCTGGCGTTAATGGTAAATGTAAAAAAGTTGCTGGGTACCGTGCAGGAACTAGTGGTGTAGGTATGCGTCATCGTATCGGGCGGCGGGTGGGCGTAGGACTCATGGGTGCCATCGCCGTAATACACATCATACCTGGTGGAGGCATCGTTCTCCAGAAAACTGGAGATGGGAAACTTTACGGTGAACGGCGCACAACCGGTGGTGTTCCGGGGAATGCCCGCTCCAATCTGCGGGTTCGAAATATTTAAAACAGTATAACGGGTGGTATCGGTACAGCCATTGCTGCCGGTAACCACATACGTGATGGTATAAATGCCGGTGGGGTAAACATGGGTGATGCCCGATGGCGGCGTGGTGTACTCATTGGTTCTCGAGTCGCCCCAATTGATGCTGAATTTTACGTTGCCGGCGGGTGTGGAGGCATCATACACGGTAAGTGTGGCATTGCCAACATTGCCGCAAAAGCGGAAATTATTCACCGGGTCATTCAGTACGGCATTCGGCTTTTGTTTTACCTGGACGGTCTTTGTTGTGGACGATGCCACACAGCCAAAACGGTTGGTGGCAGTAACCACAGCGTCGAAGTTCGAAATAGAATTGCCAATGGCCGAATAGGTATGCGTAACGGCAGCGCCGGTACCGGTCGTCGCATCGCCAAAGCGCCAGTTATACAGGAAGCCGGCATCAGGATTAACTACGCGAAACCTTCGCACACTGTCCGAACATTCGGCGGTCGCTGGATCCACCGTGAAATCCGGTTGGGCCGGATACGTATCGGAAACCCTCACATAGATGATCAGCGAGTCTTTTGTTGTACCCGAAGAAATTTCTTGTAGGGTGCTGTCAACGCCCACTGCATCATACCTGGCCAGGATTGGTCCTGCGCCGGTGCCAACGGCAGGATTGCCATTTTGAAAAGACCACCTGACCGTGAAGCCGGCGGGGCCGGTGGCCGTGCTCCTATACTCAATGGTGGAGCCGATGCAAACGTTCACCGTATCGCCCCTGGAAACAACTTTGCCATTGGCGGTAAACCCCGGTTTTGGCTGGGCATAAGCAGCAAGGGAGAGTAATAAAAAAAGGAGGAACCAAGCCACACCTTTCCGGCAAAAACAAACGACCATGATAATATTTTACATAAATGCAGCGGCACCGGAAAGGCATCGTTGCACAGACAAAAACCATACATTCGGAACAACGGTTTCACATGGTAAGCGATGGCGTTTGATAGGAAAAGGTGGAGTGGGCTGAAAGCGGATAAATGTATTGTATTCTTTTGGCAAAAGCAAGGTGAAGGTGTTGGGGCGTGGACGCCTGAAAATTGCTTTTTCGGGTAAACGCTGGATACCCGGCTTCGGTATTTTAACCTTGTTTGCAGGGCATTCTTTTTAGATCTGCCTTTTTGCCGCGACGGCGGTGGATTTCGCGACGCGGCCAACGCGACCACTTTGGCAACGCAGCCGCCCGGTTATGCGGCCGGCAACCAGGATTGTAACGAAGACCGGATTTTCTGCCTAATCACCCGATTCGCGGTCGTTGCGGCTGACTTCTCATTTACAGCGCAACCAAATGCTTTCCGCTTCCAAGTAAGCGACCGCATTTGCCCGCCGATTTTCGTTTGCTCGGCGTATCCATTTTTGGTCAGAGCAACGCCCTCATTCAGTTTGTTCCTCCCAAAATTATTCTTCCACAATCTGCACAAATAAAGGTAGCTTGTGTGCAGATAAATTTTAATAAGCGATCGGTCTTACACGGCTTCAACCCGTCCGCACAACATTGCGCCAAAAGCAGAACTAAGATTTTTTCCGTAGAAAAATCCGCTTTGTAACCTATAGAACATCACCCGCTCCTTTAACCTGCAGAAACCTGCATTCTTTTATTCAATCGCGGACCTGACTGGTCCCTTATGGCCGGTAGCAGCCCCTGGCGCTTCCATCAATTAACTGCCTCTGCAAAATCGTTGTTATGAAAAAAAAGCTGCTTTTGCCCGTTCTGCTTCTTATCGTGAATTTTTGTTACGCTGCCAATTATTATGTCTCCGCCCTTTCGGGCAATGACAGCTATTCCACGCTTCAGGCCCAAAACAGGGCTACGCCCTGGAAAAGCGTAGCCGGCCTCAATCAGGTGATGAACCAGTTGGCGCCCGGCGACTCGGTCCTTTTCGAGAGGGGAGGCGTGTATTACGGCACGCTGAATATAGCGGCCAACGGCATGGCTGGCTTCCCCGTTTACTTTGGTGCTTATGGTTCGGGCGCCAACCCGGTGATAACAGGGTTTACAGCGTTGACTAACTGGAGGCTGTATGCCGGTAATATCCATTACGCCATTTTGGATGCGCCGGCTCTCCTGAACATGGTTACGCTGAACGGCGTAGCCAGGGGCATGGGCCGCCATCCGAATACCGGGTATTTGAATTATGAAAACTGCCAAACAAATGTCAGCATTGCCGACTATCAACTCACGTCATCGCCAAATTGGACAGGTGCCGAAGTGGTGATGCGGAAATACCGCTTTATTCTCGACCGCTATAAAATAACATCTCACGTTGACAGTACGCTTTTTTACAGCGCCACCACGGCCGATGGCGGCCCTGGCTACGGCTGGCCGGTGAAAGGCAACGGCTATTTTTTTCAGAACCATTTGAACACACTCGATCAGCAGGGCGAATGGTTTTACAAGGCTGCAAACGATACCCTTTTTATGCATTTCGGCGGAAGCAGTCCCGCCGGTTTTGATGTGCGGGCCAGCACGGTTGCCATCAATTGCGAAGTGAAAAATGCCAGTTATGTGGTCATTGAAAACCTGGATTTTGAAGGCGGCAACAATCGCGGTTTAAAGCTGGCCACGGCCCAGAACATCATCGTCCGCAACTGCCGGTTTTATAACCAGGGGGCACACGGCATCCATGCCGAATCGGTGAACAACGTAACGGTGGAGGGGGGCAGTGTTACCACCTCTTTCTCCAACGGCATCTTTTTCGACCTGGTGGAAAACTGCACGGTAGATGGGGTGACGGTACGCCATTCCAACACCATACCGGGCACCGGGATTTCCAGCACCGGCATTGGCGTTGGCATCACCATGAACGGAAATGCCAACCGCGTTATCAACAACCGTATTTTCAACAGTGGCTACAACGGTATTGCTTTCAACGGCGACAAGGTGCTGATAGAACGAAACCTCGTGGACAGTTTCTGCCTCATTAAAGACGATGGCGGCGGCATTTATTCTTATACCGGCGATGCCAATACCACTGCTGTTGAACGCACGGTAAAGGACAATATCATCCTGAATGCCATTGGTGCTGCCGCCGGGGCCGAATCGTACCACTGGTACGAGAATTTTGGGAAAGCGGCGGGTATCTACCTCGATGAACACGCCAATCACCTGCAGATTATCGGCAACACGGTGGCCGGCGGCAACTGGGCCGGGATTATTTTTCACAAGGCGCATAGCAACAAGGTAAACGGAAACCTGTTTTTTAACCACCGGTACCAGGTGTTGGTGAGCCAGTACATAGACGCAAGGGGAAACAATTTTGCCGGCAATAACGAACTAAAGCGAAACGAGTTTGTAGCAAAAACCGCTGTGCAGAATGCATTTTATTTCCGCACGTTTATCCCGGGCGACAGGCCTTCGAACATGGGCACACTTGACAGTAATGTGTATGCCCGGCCGCTGAACGACACCATGCCGATTAAGGTGGACCTTGACTATGACCCGGGCCGTGCGTCGCTTACGCTGACGCTTGCCCAATGGAAAGCGCTCTACGGCCTCGATCCGGCTTCCACTACCTCACCGCTCACCTTTACCGCTAATATTGATGACAGCCTGCGGTTTGAGTATAACGACACCCATCTGCCCAAAACAATCCACCTCATTGGCAGCTATCGCGACATGCGGGGTGTACCGCAGTCCGGCGCGCTGTCTTTGCCGCCGTTTTCCGGCATCGTGCTGCTGAAAAGCCGGCAATTATTTAAAGCCAACCAGGTCATTGAATTTTTACCCATCGCTGCCAAATTCACCAACGATGCGTCCTTTGCACTAACGGCTGCTGCCACATCGCAATTGCCCGTGAGCTACCGGGTTGTGTCCGGCCCGGCTTCGGTTTCGGGCAATATGGTGGTACTAACAGGCGCTGTTGGTACCGTTGTCGTTGAAGCCACTCAAGCCGGCAATGCCGACTTCAATGCCGCATTGCCGGTAACGCAGTCGTTTTCCGTGGCATTGCGAAAGCAGGCACAAACCATCAATTTTGCGCTGTTGCCCGATATGCCCTACACAAGAGCCGGGATTACCCTGTCGGCAACAAGCTCGTCTCAACTGCCGGTCAGCTACCGCATTCGCGGGGGATGGGCTACGGTGAACGGTTCGCTGTTAACATTTGATAGTTTGGGCCGCCTGTTTGTAGAGGCTTTCCAGCCGGGCAACGACAGCTTTCTGCCGGCCGAAAGTGTTATCCGGCATTTTACGGTAACCAAAGGAAATCAGACCATCAATTTCCCGCCGCTGGCTAACAAAACCTTTGGCGATCCCTCGTTCCCCGTCAATGCCACCGCTACTTCCGGCTTGCCGGTCAGCTTTCGCTTAGTGGCCGGCCCGGCCACCCTGGTGGGCAACACAGTG
Source organism: uncultured Flavisolibacter sp. (assembly GCA_965365435.1). Lineage (GTDB taxonomy): Bacteria > Bacteroidota > Bacteroidia > Chitinophagales > Chitinophagaceae > Flavisolibacter. The sequence continues at coordinate 58,011 of CBDUBQ010000029.1, read as the reverse complement.
ACACTTACCGGCACAGGCGAAGTTTGGATCGAGGCTTCACAACCCGGTGACACGTTTTTCAATATAGCGCCGGCGCAATCAAGAAACTTTAACGTGAGTGTACCCGCCACCAAACTGAACCAAACCATCACGTTCCCGGCCATTGCAAACAAAACACTCGGCGATACACCGTTCGCTCTTACGGCTACGGCATCATCGGGCCTGCCGGTTGCCTACCGGGTAGCGGCAGGACCAGCCACTGTTGCCAATAACATCGTGACATTAACCGGCACCGGTGAGGTATGGATTGAAGCCTCCCAGGCAGGCAATTCGCTTTACAACATGGCGCCTTCGTTTTCGCGGAATTTCTTTGTGTCGCCGTCAATCACGCCCACCAAACAGTCTCAAACCATCACCTTCCCGGCGGTTTCCAGCAAGGTTTATGGCGACGCACCGGTCGTCCTTGCTGCTACAGCATCGTCAGGCCTGCCCGTTGCCTACCGCATCGTTTCCGGACCGGGAACAGTTTCCGGCAATACGGTTATCATCACAGGCGTGGGCAACATTGCTGTTGAGGCAACCCAGGCCGGGAACGCCGGTTTTCATGCAGCGCCATCAAAAACCATCAGCTTTTTTGTAGGCAAGGCCAACCAGTCTATTACTTTCAATCCCTTAGCCGGCAAAACCTTTGGCGATCCGCCATTCCCGCTGTCGGCCACTGCCAGTTCGGGCCTTCCGGTGGTCTTCCGCGTGGTAAGCGGCCCTGCTACAATCGCGGGAAATACGGTGACCATCACCGGGGCCGGCACTGTTTCAATAGGAGCCTCTGTAGCAGCTAATCCCAACTATAACCAGACCGCGGAGGTGCTGCAAAATTTTGGTGTGGCAAAGTCGTCGCAGACGATCAACTTCCCGGCAATTCCCAACAAAGTGGTCGGTGAGCCGGCATTTTCGCTGGCGGCTGCGGCCAGTTCCGGTTTGCCGGTTAGCTACAGTGTCGTGTCCGGGCCCGCTATCGTTAATGGCAGCACGGTGAGCTTTTCCGGCGCCGGCGAAGTGGTGATTCAGGCGGCGCAATTCGGCAATGCCAACTACCTGGAAGCGCCCCCGGTTTTGCGGAGCTTTACCGTGACGGCAGCCACTACCACCAAACAATCGCAAACCATCAGCTTTCCAACCCTGCCGGCAAAACGATTTGGCGATGCACCGTTTCCACTAACAGCCACTGCCACCTCGGGACTTACGGTGGGCTTCCGCGTCGTATCCGGACCCGCAACTCTCAACGGCACTACACTCACCATTAACGGGGCTGGTAACGTTACTGTCGAAGCATCGCAGCCTGGCAATGCAGCGTATCATCCTGCACCAGCCTTATCGCAATTTCTTGCTGTGGCAAAAGGCAACCAATCCATCACTTTCAATGGCCTTCCCGGTAAAACTTTTGGCGATGCAGCCTTCGACCTGGCGGCCACCGCCACTTCGGCACTGCCGGTAAGTTATCGTTTGGTCAGCGGGCCGGCTACTGTTGCCGGCAACCGGGTGTCCATCACCGGTGCGGGCAGGGTAGAGATAGAAGCGTCGCAGGCCGGCAATAGCAATTATAACGCCGCTCCGGCTGTGGTGCAGGCGTTTGATGTGGCCAAAGCGGCCCAAACGATTACGTTTGCCGCGGTTGGCAGCAAGCTGCAGACCGATGCGCCTTTTAGCCTTTCGGCAACGGCTTCGTCCGGGCTGCCGGTGGCTTTTCGTCTTGTATCGGGACCGGGTACACTGAATGGCACCACTGTAACCCTTACCGGCGCCGGCACACTCCGGATTGAAGCCTTGCAGGATGGCAACAACAACTATACGCCGGCTACGCCGGTGACGCAGGATATCGTTGTGAATCCCGTTAATGTCAACCGGTTGTCGCAAACGATCACGTTCGCGTCTGTGCCCTATAAAAGCTACAGTAGTCCGGCCTTTGCATTGGCAGCCACGGCTTCGTCGGGCCTGCCAGTCAGCTTCCGTGTGGTGTCGGGTCCCATTTCCCTGGCGGGAAATGTTGTCACCATCACCGGTGTTGGATCGGTTGTGGTGGAGGGCATACAGGAGGGCAACGCGGCCTACCTGCCTGCGCCCCCTGTGCTGCGGTATTTTACCATTGGCAAGGCCGCTCAGTCCATTACATTCCCCACGCCGCCAGCAAGGCTCACCACCGATGGGCCGTTTACGCTTGGAGCAACGGCTTCGTCCGGCCTTGCGGTTGAGTACCGCATTGTTTCGGGACCGGCTACGGCTGCGGGCAGTTTGATTACGCTAACGGGTGTGGCCGGCACCGTGGTGGTAGAAGCATTGCAGCCCGGAAACGAATTTTACAGTAATGCTTATCCGCTGCAACGCAGTTTTGCTGTTTCGGGTTCGGTGGCGACAAAGTTGCCGCAGACCATCAGCTTTGCTGCTCTTGCGGGGAAAACCTTCGGCGATGCGCCATTCGCCCTTACCGCTACGGCCTCGTCGGGTTTGCCGGTTTCTTTTAGTGTAAAGAGTGGACCGGCTACACTATCGGGGGCAACGGTGACCCTTACGGGAGCCGGCACTGTTGTGATCGAGGCCACCCAGGCGGGCAGCAGCACCTACCATCCGGCCAGCTCCGTGGAGCAAAGTTTTGTGGTGAACAAAGCGGCACAGACCATCAGCTTTGCCGCCCTGCCGGCAAAAACGTTTGGCGATGCGCCGTTTGCTTTAACAGCCACCGCCTCGTCGGGTCTTCCGGTCAGCTTCCGGATCACCGGGGGGCCGGCTTCCCTGTCGGGAAATTTGCTCACCATCACCGGCCCCGGCACCGTGTCGGTAGAAGCCTCGCAGGCCGGCAATGCCAACGTAAACGCGGCCCCCGTTGTGGTGCAGAGTTTCCAGGTGGGTACTCCATCAACCACAAAGCAGTCACAGACCATCACCTTTGCCTCTATCCCCTACAAAAACTACCTCAGCCCGGCCTTTGCGCTGACGGCCACGGCCACCTCGGGACTTCCGGTTAGCTTCCGGGTGGTGTCAGGGCCTGTTTCGTTGTCGGGAAACACGGTGACCATCACAGGTGTGGGAGCCGCTGTGATAGAGGCCATGCAGGCGGGCAATGCTACCTTCCAGGCAGCCGCTCCGGTGCAGCGTAGCTTTAGTATTGGCAAGGCGGGTCAGTCCATTACATTCCCTACTCCGCCAGCAAGGCTCACCACCGATGGGCCGTTTACCCTTGGAGCGACGACTTCGTCCGGCCTTGCGGTTGAGTACCGCATTGTTTCGGGACCGGCAACGGCTTCGGGCAGTTTGATTACGCTAACGGGTGTGGCCGGCACCGTGGTAGTGGAGGCATCGCAGCCGGGCAATGCTTTCTACAGCAATGCTTATCCGTTGCAACGCAGCTTTGTCGTGTCTGCGCCACTACTGCTCACGGTGTTGCCTGCTTTGGATAAAGGGCGAGCGGGTACGGGCCACGAAACGTCACCGGGCAATGCACTGCCCGAGATGCAGGCGTATCCCAACCCGGTGCGGCAGTCTGCACCGGTGGCAGTGATCGTCAGGCTGTTCAAACGGGACAATGCCACACTGCAGCTTTTTGATGGGCAAGGTAGGCTGGTGCGCCGGGTGGTGCAGCGTTTCTTTGACAGCGACCTGCCCTACCGGTTTTTGATTCAAACAAACGGCCTGCGGCGGGGCACTTATCATTTGCGCCTGGCCACAGGCAGAGCGGTGGTTCACCAGGCTATTGAGGTGCTGTAGCCGGTCGTTTTCTTCTCCTCTCTGAAAGAACCGGCGACGGCTTTTTTCAGAGAGGATTTTTTAGGGACGCTCCGGGATTTGGGCTGTTTCGGCAATAGGGGAGGGATTAATTATGCCGTTATCATTGAACCGGGCCGGAAATGGGTATTAAATGTTTTCGCTCCGGAAGGCGCCGCAGGGTCTATCGTAAGATTTTTTTTATAAAGGAATCACAGCCGGTTCCGGATAAACTTCCGCAGGCTGTTTTCAATCATCTGTGTTGATTCGCTGTCGTTCAACTGAAGATAGATATCGCCACCCAGATCGGCCGGCATTTTGGCGCCCGCTTCGCGAATGATCAGCACCCGTTCTTTTCCTTTCGCCTGGATAAACATACCGGCCTCAAAAACCACATTGTCTCTTGGCGCGGCTGCGTTTTCAGTTCCGTTCAACAGTTCGTCGTCTTTTGTAAAAAGAAAAATACCGCCCGAACATTGTTTGGCTGCGCCTTCTATCGCCTGCAAAATAGATTGCCCGGCGGTGAAATCAACTTCCCAATCCATTACCCGCAGGCCCAGGTCGGCACCCAAAAACCGGGATATTTTCAGCGCCGTATATCTTGCTTTGCTGCTGTAGCCAAAAAACAAGTCATGCCTGTTTTTCACAATGCCCAGCCAGTTGGCGAATGCCTGGGTAAACTTCCGGTCCTGTAAAAAAGCCGTGGTTACGCCCTGCGGAATAAAACATATCCGGTGATGGCCCAAATCGGTGAGTACCCGTTTTTCCACCCTTTCATCGGACATCACAAACAGCGGAATGCTGTGCTCAATGGCCACCGCTCCTTCAAAATGAACGTACTCACTGGTAAGATGAATGGTGCGGTTGTCTTTTTCGAACGACCACCGCGGATAAGCCATGATCAATACACCCACGCATTTGCTGATGATGTTTCGCACATTCGGAAACGTCCAGGGCAGGCTTTCGGCTTCGCCGGAAACAAAAAAACGTTCAATCTGAAAGCCGTCGTCTTCCAGCTTTTTGATAATTCCGTTTTTTACATCGTTTTCGTCCTGGCTCAATACATCGTCGTGTGGCGCACTAACAAAGATTCGGCGTTTGATCTCCATGTTACTGTTGGCTTTTGGGTTGTGGTTGAACAGAGGGAATACGTCGGCTCAAATTACGTCTTTACTAAATCAGGCCGGTGACCGGTTGCAAATTTTACCCTTCGGGCGGCCCTGGTTTTGCACGGCCTATTATGCCTGTGCACAATCAACAAGTAGCGGTTGAGTTTTCGGCTGCTTGACGGAACCAAACAAACAGCGGGTTCCATCCGTTAGCGGCGAAGCCGAAAGGCCGCCAGTGCTAAGTTTTCGGCCACGCAAAAGAACTGGTGGTTGGCACAAATTGATCCCGCCATCTGTCATCATTATTGTAATCTTGTAGTCTTACATAACAATCGTGAAAAACACAGCATCCGCTTTCGTTATCGTCCTGGCCGTTTTTGTCTTCGCCTGTAAAAAAGATCCCTCGCCGGTTCCCGATCCCGAACCGCCGCTGCCGCCGCTTTCTGCCAATTTTGCCAAAGGCGCCGATGTAAGCTGGTTGACCGAGATGGAAGCGGCCGGCCGGAAATTTTACAACCGAAATGGAGAGGAGCAGGACCTTTTCGTTTTAGTAAAAAACCTGGGGATGAACACCATTCGCCTGCGGGTGTGGGTGGCTCCTGCCGGCGGCTGGAACAACAAGGCCGACGTACTGGCAAAAGCCAAGCGGGCCAGGGCGCAAGGGCTGCGCATTATGATAAATTTTCACTACAGCGATAGCTGGGCCGATCCCGGCAAACAAACAAAACCCGCCGCCTGGGCGGGGCAGGATCTGGCGGGCTTAAAAACCTCCCTGGCGGCACACACCACCGATGTGCTCACAGCCCTGAAAACAGAAGGCATTACACCCGAATGGGTGCAGGTGGGCAACGAAACCAACGACGGCCTGCTTTGGCCCGAGGGAAAGGCTTCTGCCAACATGGCCGCGTATGCGCAACTGGTAACAGCAGGCTACGATGCAGTAAAGGCAGTATTCCCCACGGCCAAAGTGATTGTGCATCTTTCCAACGGCTGGGACAATGCCCTGTTCCGCTGGTCGTTCGACGGGCTGAAGAACAATGGCGGTAAGTGGGATGTCATTGGTTTGTCGTTGTATCCATCGCCAACCAATTGGCAAACCCTGAACAATCAATGCCTCGACAATATGACCGACCTGGTAGCCCGCTACGGCAAAGAAGTAATGGTGACCGAAGTGGGCATGAGCTGGGATGAGCCGGCCGCCAGCAAAGCCTTTCTTTCGGACCTGGTGACAAAAACAAATTCATTGCCCGGCGAAAAAGGATTGGGTGTTCTTTATTGGGAACCGCAAGCCTACAATAGCTGGCAGGGATATACACTCGGTGCCTTCGACAACAGCGGCAAGCCAACGGCCGCACTCGATGCGTTTAAATAATCGGGATGGCGACAGGGTGAACTATTCCTTCTTACTTTTTCCTTTAACAGCGGCGGGGGTAGGGCAGCCCGAGGCGTAAAGCCGGAATCAAAACCTCGTGTACGTAAACAAAGCCAACCGGTGCCCCGCAACGCACAACCGGCAGTCAATAACACCAGCCGTTCCGGCACAGATGGCCGATTGCTGCTGCCATCGTTGTACATTTAGCTACATGATTTACCCCGAAAAAATCATTGGCGATATTGAGCTGCATGCGGTGGATGGCATAACAGAATGCTTCCAAAACGGTGTCAGCCCCAATGATCTTTACAACGGCGAACCACTGATCAATGAGCTGACCAGCGAATACACCCGATCGCCCCGTTTTAAAGATTGTGTAAAGGCTTTTGTGGATCACGGCCTTTCCTTCTACGATGAGGCTTTGCTGGCTGTTTTGCTCGACGATGCCGATTTGTTAGCCGAAAAGTTGGCCAATGATCCGGGCCTAATCCACAGCAATTACAGCCTGCGATGTGCCTACACGCCGCTGGCTGGCGTTACCTTGCTGCATGTGTGTGCCGAGTTCAATCATGTGTCCTGTGCGGAAATTTTGGTAAAGCACGGCGCCCAGGTAAACGCTGCCGCCGCGACCGATGAGCAGGGTTTTGGTGGTCAAACGCCCATCTTTCACACGGTAAATCAAAACGGTCATCAATCCCGCGGCATGCTGCGGTTTTTATTGTCCAACAGCGCAGACCTGGCCATTACCGTCCGGGGCCTCATCTGGGGAAAGGGCTATCCCTGGGAAACGCTGATCCCGGCTGTGAATCCCATCAGCTACGCCATGATGGGTCTCCTGCCGCAAATGCACCGCGACGAACGCACCATCAGCGGCGTGGTGGTGCGTTTGCTGGAGGCCGCCTACGGCATCCACTATGTGCCGGAAAACATTCCCAACCGCTATCTCGCCAGCTAAAGACCGAAGCCATAGTTTCCGCTCTGCCTAGATTTTGTTTCGTTCTTCTTTGCCTGCCTTTTTCATTGCCGTTTACCGGCCGTAAGTCGTAGGTCAGCAGAGGATACTGCGTAGTTCTACGCGGCCGGCGGCCGTTAGTTTACGCAGGCTGGCGGTAATAACTGCTGCCGCGAAAAAGAGAAATTCTGCCATTGTTCCGCAACGGTAGCCGGTATAGTTTTGTGTCAGAAGTTGATTGATCAAATGATCAAAAAAATCCAATAAACAAAGAAGAACCAAAACCAACATCCAATTTCGAAGAAAACCGTCCAGTAAGTTTTTGTCAGAATCCGAAGCCTTGGAAAACCAACCGTAAAATCTGGTATCAGTCAACTTCTTCTTTTTATTTTAATCCTTCCCCTGCCTCGTTGTAAAGGCCAATTATTCAAGAAAAAACCAACTGCCACACCCATGCGTCTGAAATTAGCAATCGGAGGCAATGTGATCGCCTCTATGTCGCTCAATGCAAAAAAAGCCGGCAACCTCGAATACGTGTACACCAAACGTTGCCTGCTGACCGAAGCCTGTGCCGGAACCCTTTCTTCGCAGGCAGAAAAACCCATTTTTTTTATTGAGGTCGGTTCTAAGATGAACCGGCGGCCGCAGCGCCGCTAAGCCCACCAGTCAGCGTCAGGTCCATCTGTGGTTTCGCCATCAGTCAAAACCTTAAGGCTGGCATGAACCCGTGAGTTGGGGAAGGCGGCAAAAAAATTTCTCTTTTTTTCCAACGCTTCGTTTCCGGCAGCCGTATATAATTGTAGAAAGCATTTGCCGGAAGAAAATAAAAAGCAATTGCTGTAAATGGTTCCACTCATCCTAAATAAAAACAACATGAAATTTGCAAAAAGCACAACCGCCGGCAGCCAGGCAAAAGCCGTTTCGTTCCTGATCGTTTGCATCGCCTGTTCGCTCATGTTATCAACCGCCGTAGTGACGTATGTGGCCAAATGGCTGCTGAATGCCTAAACCGCACCAACCGGCGGAATAATTTTTTAAGAAAAATTCAGTTTCGCCAACGCCGGTGGTTTCACCATCGTATATAACAAAAAGAAACCTCCTCAATGCTTCGGCCAGTAAACCCGATCCATTGAAAGACCAGCAAATTCCAATCGCCTTATAAAAACTTTTTTCGTACCGTATCAGTAGTTTTTGTGATCCCTTTCCCTGAGAAATCAACCAAGCAAATCCCAATCCTTTGAAAGAGCAACCGAGTTCCTAATGAAGGCTACAGAAACTTGTTTTGACAAACTTAGCCTATAAAATTGCCCCTCTTTTGAGGGGCTTTTTGTTGCAAGGAATCAGGTGAATTCACTTATACACAGGTAACCGGGGTTATAGCAGATCAGACCGGCAAGAGGGTTATGGTTCATGAACTGCAGCCTTGCTACAATCGCAGCAGCATCCACAACTCGCAGCCGAAATGCCCGGTATTTCCCAGGGGCCCGTTCAGGTAACGGAAACCGAATTTTTCATAGGTCTCCATTGCCTTTTTCAGTTCGGGCATGGTTTCGATGTAAATATTGCGGTAGCCGTTTTGCCGGGCAAAGTCAATACAGGCTTCAATAATTTTCCGGCCAAGGCCAATGCCCCTGACCTGCGGAAGCAGGTACATCTTCACCAGCTCGCAGGTATTGGCCGGCAGGCCGGCGGAGGGAAAGATGCCACCGCCGCCAACAAGCTCACCGTCTTTTTCAGCCACAAAATAAACCGAACCGGAAGTGCCGCTGAACAGTTCATACAAGGCATCGGTTGTGGGGTCGTAGTACACCGTGCCGGGATGGTTGGCGCCGAATTCTTCCAGGGTGCGGCGGATGATGGCGGCCAGTGCGGCATTGTCGCCGGGCTGTATGTTCCTGATGCGGATGTCGTTGAGTGGGGGCATGTAAACTTTTTAGCGAAAGCAAAATAAACGATATTGAAAAAAGAGGGAGGGGTGAAATGTAAAACGTGAAACCGCGGTGCTTTTTCTGGCACTCCCGTTTTCACGTCTCTCGTCTCACCTTTTCGGTCGCTAGATCATTTCGCTCTGCAGCAAAGGGTTGCGGGTGAATTTTTTTTCGTTGAATTTTTTGGCGGCCGCTACAAAATGCACAAACAGCGGGTGGGGTGCTTCCACCGTGCTTTTCAATTCGGGGTGATACTGGCAGCCAATAAAAAACGGGTGGTTGGTCACTTCCATGATTTCCACCAGGCCGGTTTCGGGGTTAACGCCCGAGGCAATCATGCCGCCCTCCTCGTAGTGCTGCAGGTAGCGGTTGTTGAATTCGTAGCGGTGGCGGTGGCGTTCGCTCACGCTTTTACCTTCGTAAATGCGGTGCGCCAGGGTGCCGTCTTTCAATTTGCAGGGATACGAACCAAGGCGCATCGTGCCGCCTTTGGTAGTGATTTTTTTCTGCTCTTCCATCATATCTACCACAGGTTCTTCGGCGGTGGCATCCATTTCGGTGGACTGTGCATTTTTGATACCCAGCACATGGCGGCCGTATTCGATCACCGCCATTTGCATGCCCAGGCAGATGCCAAAAAACGGCAGGCCGCTTTCGCGGGCAAACTGCACGGCGGTGATCTTTCCTTCTACACCGCGGTACCCGAAGCCGGGCGCCACCAGCAGGCCATCGAGGTTATGCAGCTTTTCGGCCACATTTTCGTTTGTGATGAACTCGGAGTGAATGGGCACTACCTGCACTTTGCACTCGTTTACCGCGCCGGCGTGCACAATGGCTTCCAAAATAGATTTATAAGCATCCTGCAGCTCCACGTATTTGCCAATGAGGCCAATCGTAATGCGGGCTTTCGGGTACTTCAGCTTGTCGAGAAACTCTTTCCACCGGCCGAGGTCGGGGGCACTGTAGCCGTTAATTTCCAGCTTTTTCAGCACGATCAAATCCAGCCGTTCATTCATCATCAGCAGCGGCACCTCGTAGATGGTGCCGGCATCCGGCGCTTCAATCACGGCCTCGGGTTTTACATTGCAAAACTGGGCAATTTTCCGCTTGATGTCCTGGTTCAGCGGCTCCTCGGTGCGGCACACAATGACATCCGGAAACACGCCGCTTTCGCTAAGCTGGCGCACGGAGTGCTGCGTAGGTTTTGTCTTTAATTCTTTGGCCGCCTTGAGGTAGGGGATCAGCGTCAGGTGCACCACCAGCAGGTCTTCCTCGGGCAGCTCCCATTGCAATTGCCGAACGGCTTCTATGTAAGGAAGCGATTCAATGTCGCCAACGGTACCGCCGATCTCGGTAATCACAATATCGTACTCGTTGGTTTGACCCAGGAGCAACATGCGGCGCTTAATTTCATCGGTGATGTGCGGCACCACCTGCACCGTTTTTCCCAGGAAAGCGCCTTCGCGTTCTTTGTTGATGACGTATTGGTAAATGCGGCCGGTGGTGACGTTATTGGCCTGAGAGGTAAAAATATTGAGGAACCGCTCGTAATGACCAAGATCAAGATCCGTTTCGGCGCCGTCTTCGGTCACATAACATTCGCCGTGCTCGTATGGATTGAGGGTGCCCGGGTCAACGTTAATATAGGGATCGAACTTTTGGATGGTGACGCGGAGGCCGCGGGCCTGCAGCAGCTTGGCCAGCGATGCGGCAATAATTCCTTTCCCCAAACTCGACGTGACGCCGCCGGAAACAAAAATATATTTCGCCATAAAGTATGTTTACAGTTTGCTTCTACCGTTTACAGTTGGTTTAGATGAGACCGGCAGCGAAGGTGGTGCTGCCTTTTCACGTTTGGCGTTTTACGGCTCACGTATAGCGACCAGCAGGAGAAAAACATCCGGGAGGTCATGCAAACCTACATCAAATTTCCAGCCGGGTAAAAAACGATTTGCAAAACTGTGGAAAACCGGTCGAAAGAGAAATTTTGCCGTGTCGGCAACCTTTTGAACGATTCGCTGTTAGGTTGCAAAACCTGATAATTTATGCGCAATCGAATTTTTCCCGTTGCAACGGCTATCGCCTTTTCTGTGGCAGTCATTTCCTGTTCCGGATCCGGAAGCTCCGACGCCTCCACAACAGACACGTCCTCTACTATGAACAATTCTGCAGGTACTACTCCTGCCGATACTACCTCTGCCATGCCGGCCGAACAAGGTGTGATGGTGGGCGGCGCCATGATGGTGCCTTCTAAAAATATTGTGGAAAATGCTGCAGCATCATCTGACCATACCACGCTGGTAGCTGCCGTAAAAGCAGCCGGCCTTGACGGTACGTTGAGCGGCGCAGGCCCTTTTACCGTATTTGCTCCGGCCAATGCCGCCTTCGAAAAGCTGCCGGCCGGCACGGTTGACAACCTGCTGAAGCCCGAAAGCAAAGAAAAGCTGACCAGCATTCTCACTTACCACGTGGTGCCGGGCGCCATCCGTTCTACCGACCTGACCGACGGCCAAAAAGTAAAAACAGTGCAGGGCGAAGAACTGACCGTCAGCATAAAAGACGGGAAAGTAATGATCAATGATGCAGAAGTAACCACCGCCGATGTGATCTCCAGCAATGGAGTGACCCACGTGGTGAATGGCGTTCTGATGCCGAAAAAATAACTGCATTCTTTTTGCCGCCGCCAAACTGGTGAAGCCTATTCACCCTTGAAAATCTTAGCATCACCGTTCAGCAAAAAAAAAGGGCAACGTTTTGTTGCTCTTTTTTATTTCTAAAACAGAAAAGGAGCCGGTTGCCGGGCTCCTTTTCGTTAGTCGGCGCCAGCTTACAACATCGCCAGCGCCCCTTCCGAATCGAGTTCTTTCGCCAGGTGTTTCTCAATGGCGGTATCGTACAAAGATTTCCATTTCTGCACATCGCCCCAGTTTTCGCCGTCCACCAGTATTTCACCGGCCGTAACAGTACCCACCGAAACAAAGGGCAGATCGGCTTGTTCCAGTTCTTTCCAGAGATCGGCACGTTGCTTTCCTGCTACTGATATCACCACCCGGCTTTGTGCCTCGCCAAACCAGAAAGCATCGGCCCGCACGGCGGTTTCGGATTGCAAGCCGGGCTGGCTCACCGCAAAGCCAAGCTCATGGGCCAATGCACTCTCCAGCAGCGCCGTGAACAGCCCGCCTTCGCTTACATCATGGGCGCTGCTGATCAGGCCTTTTTCAATCAGCGCCGCAATACACCGCTGCAGGTCCCATTCCTCTTCCAAATCAAAATAAGGTGCAGGCGATGCTGCAATGCCAACGATTTTACTGAGGTATTGCGATGAACCAATGTCGTTTTTTATTGCGCCAACGAGGAAGATTTCGTCGCCTTCCTCTTTAAAGTTCAAAGTCATTTTTTTCGACAGGTCTTCTACCAGGCCTACCATGCCGATGGTGGGCGTGGGAAAAACAGGCCCGTCGGGATTTTGGTTATAAAAGCTGACGTTGCCACCCGTTACCGGCGTATCAAATTTGCGGCAGGCTTCGCCCATGCCCTTTACGGCGTTCACAAACTGGTAATACACTTCCGGGTCGTAGGGGTTGCCAAAGTTGAGGCAATTGGTGACGCCCAGCGGCACACCGCCGCTGCAGACAATATTGCGGGCCGCTTCCGCCACGGCAATCATCGCGCCTTTGTACGGATCGGCGTGCACAAACCGGCTGTTGCAATCCACCGTAACGGCAAGGCCCCTGCCGGTTTCTTTTACTAACACTACCGGTGCGTCTGAGGGAGTATTGGTCGAAGCATTTACAGTACCCACCATGCTGTCGTACTGATGATAGATCCACCGTTTGTTGGCAATGGACGGAACCTGCACCACCTGCTCCGCAACGCTTCGCAGGTTGGCCGGCTCGGGCACCGATACCAGGTCAAAGCCGGCCAGCGCCGCCATATATTCCGGCTCCCGGTAGTCTCTTTCGTATTGCGGAGCGCCGCCACCAAGCACCAGTTCCTGGGCCGGAATCTCGGCTTCCAGCTCGCCATTCATATGAAAGCGCAACAGGCCGTCGTCGGTCACATGGCCAATGACGGCATTCTCCAGGTCCCATTTATCAAAAACCTTTTGTACTTCGTCTTCCCGTCCTTTTTCTACCACCAGCAGCATGCGCTCCTGGCTTTCGCTGAGCAGCAGTTCCCATGCCTTCATGGCCTGCTGGCGCATGGGCACTTTATCGAGGTCAATGTGCATACCCACGCCGCCCTTTGCGCTCATTTCGGCCGTGGAGCAGATAATACCGGCCGCACCCATGTCCTGCATGCCCACCACGGCGCCGGTTTCAATCACTTCCAGGCAGGCCTCCAGTAGTTTTTTCTCCTGGAACGGATCGCCAACCTGCACCGCGGGCAGCTCCTCGGCGCTTTCGGCCGTAATTTCTGCCGATGCAAACGAAGCACCACCAATGCCGTCTTTACCGGTGGCACTGCCCACATACATCACCGGGTTGCCGGTGCCTTCGGCCGTGGCCGACACGGTTTTTCCCACCTTTACAATGCCCACACTCATGGCATTGACGAGCGGGTTGGTGTGATAGCATTCATCAAAGTAGATTTCGCCACCCACCGTGGGCACGCCAAAGCAGTTGCCGTAATGCGAGATGCCGTGCACCACACCGGCCAGCAGGTGCTGTGTTTTTTTATCGTCCAGCTTTCCAAAACGCAACGAATTCAGCGAGGCGATGGGCCGGGCGCCCATGGTGAAAATATCGCGGTGAATGCCGCCCACACCCGTTGCAGCGCCCTGGAAGGGCTCAATGGCCGATGGGTGGTTGTGCGACTCGATCTTGAACACCACACCGTAGCCTTCGCCAATGTCCATCAGCCCGGCATTTTCTTCGCCGGCCTTCACCAGCATACGGCCGCCTTCGCGGGGAAGGGTCTTTAACCATTTAATGGAATTTTTATAGCTGCAATGCTCGCTCCACATGCCGGAGAAAGCACAGAGTTCGTTGAAGTTGGGGGTGCGCCCGAGCTTTTGTTTGATCAGCTCAAATTCGGCTTCGGTCAGGCGAAGCTGCTTAGCGGTTTTTGCGGTTACTTCCATATCGGGGTTTGAAAGGCGCAAAACTATGGGAATAAAAGTTCACGGGTTCACGAGTTCACGAGTTCACGGGTTTACGGGTTGTTGGGTTCATGAGTTCTTCTACAGTAAATAAAAGACGTTTGCTTTTTATTGATACCCAATCCCCATATAGCTGCGCTCATCGTTTCAGCCGACGCCGTTGGCGTTGGATAGCTGTAGCAAAGCAGATGTAGAAAGGGCCCCGACTCAGTTAGGAGCCGAACAGCGACGATTGGACGGCCGCTTAGTAATGGACCAACCACCCGAAAAGAATCCCTCAAACATCTCCGCACCCTTCCGGGGATGACCCATACAGCTTGATAGCGTTTAGGTACCAGGCATTGACGAAGAAAGGGAGGAGCCGGAGCTGTGTAGCACCGCTATCGCGATATGGTGGTGATGACAAAATTTTCAAAACAACAGGGAGCGCCCGGAAATTGCACTGGATTTTTTACTTGTCCGCTGATGGTGACCTGTAAGCCATCCTGGTAAAATCCCTGCTCCACCGGGAAATCGCAAGGAATCAGCTTGGTGTCTAGTGCGCCATCCTCCACCAGATAAACTGGGTAAAGGTACGTGGCCGTCAGCCGGACGGTAGCCTTTTTGTTGGTGATGGTGCGGTGGGTAGGCTCGTTGGAAAAGCAGTTGCCGGAGGCTTTTTCTTTTTTGCAGCCAGTAGCTGAAAAAACGAAAGAGAAAAGGATGACAAATGATTTCTGCAATCTCATAGTATTACTGCCTGACAAGTGTAAAGAAACGAACGTTGCACCATCGTAATCCATTATCGTAACCCATTGAACCGGTGAACTTGTAAACCGAAAAGTCTATTTTGCGCCGCTAAATCTCATTCGTTGGAGCACCTGATCTTTGCCGCGTACCTGGTCTTATTTGCCTGGCTGGTGACCAGAACCTCTTTTTTTACAGCGGCCGGCCTGGCCAAGCCACAATTGGTGATTCTATTTTTGCTGAAAGTAATGGCCGGCATCCTTTACGGGTGGATTGGCGTGTATTACGGCGAGCTGGCCCAGATGATTGACACCTGGGCTTTTCATTTCGAGAGCGTGGAGGAATACCGGCTGTTGCGCTCCGATCCGCCGGCTTTTTTCCAGGGCATCTTTCGCAATTCTTATCACCAGGGATATACGCGTTTCCTGGCCAGCGAATCGTCGTGGTGGAACGATCTGAAGGGGACAGTATTTGTAAAGCTGCTAGCCCTGTTTAACCTAGCCAGTTTCGGCAACTACTATGTCAATGTTATTTTCTATTCCTACATCAGCTTGTTTGGACCGGTGGCAGTGTACCGGGCCATGCGTGACATTTTTCCGCAAAGCCGCCTCCCTATTTTGCTGGCCACGTTTTTAGTGCCATCCTTTTTGTACTGGACATCGGGGCTGCACAAAGACGGCCTCCTGTTCCTTGGCCTGGCCCTCGTGTTTTATTCATTTTATTTTGGGCTGAAAGGGGGCCGGTTCTCGCTCCGGCTGGCCCTGCTGCTGGCGGCCGGCCTGCTGCTGGTGCTCACGCTGCGCAATTACCTCATTCTTCCGTTGGTGCCAGCGCTGCTGGCCTGGTTGGTGGCGCTGCGGGTACAGCGGAGGCCCTGGCTTGTTTTCACCGGAATTTATGCCTTTTTCATCCTGCTTTTTTTCACGGCCCGCTACATTCACCCACGCCTCAATTTTCCTGAGGAGGTGGTGTCGCGACAGCAGGCATTTCTTAAACTAGGCGGCGGGTCGGCCGTTGAGGTGGAGACCCTGCAGCCCAGTTTTGCGTCGTTTTTCATTAACGCCCCGCAAGCTTTTACCCTCAGCACCATCCGGCCTTACCCGGCCGATGTGCGGCACCTGCTTTCGCTGGCCGCGGCGGTTGAAATCAACTTTTTGCTCCTGGTTGCCCTTGCCTGCCTGTTTTTTCGAAGCGGCCGGTTCCGCCTCAGCCCGGCCCTGCTATTTTGTTTTTTCTTTTCGTTTTCCGTCTTGCTGATCATTGGCTACACCGTCAATATTCTTGGCGCCATCGTCCGTTACCGGAGCATTGTGCTCACGCTGCTGCTGATACCGGTGGTGGCGCAGGCCAACTGGCAGCGCATAGGCCAGCTTTTTGGCCTCAATGGAAATATGGCGGATAAATAAATGTTTTGAAGGTTTGCCAACCTGCCCTGCCAATCGGGCGGCAGTACGTTTCGCTGGAACAAAGGTTGTTGCCGGAAGTTGCTTCTAACCGGTTTATTTGCGGATTTTGGTTTTCTTTGGCGAAAATCTCCTTTTATGTCGCTTCGATTTAATGCTTTAACCAATCTGCAAACCTTCACCGAGCCGGCCGCGCCGGGGTGTGCAAAAATTACTGCCATCTTTGCCGAGAACGTATTTACCCACCAGGTAGCCCGCCAGTTCCTGAGCGATGAAGCGTATAAAAGTTTAATAGCCTCCATCAGGGCCGGGCAAAAGATTGACCGGTCTATGGCAGCGCAAATTGCCAATGGCATCCGTGCCTGGTCGGAGAGCAAAGGCGTTACCCATTTTACGCACTGGTTTCAGCCGCTTACAGGTACCACCGCCGAAAAACACGATTCGTTTTTTACGCTGAAAAGCGACGGCACGCCCATTGAGCAGTTTGAAGGCGATGCGCTGATTCAGCAGGAGCCCGATGCATCGTCGTTTCCCAGCGGCGGCCTGCGGGCCACCTTCGAAGCCCGTGGCTACACGGCCTGGGATCCTTCATCGCCGCCATTTATCATGGACATTGGCTATGGCAAAACGCTTTGCATTCCCACCATTTTTGTTTCTTATACCGGTGAATCGCTGGACTATAAAGCGCCCCTGCTGAAGGCGCTGGAAGCCATCAATAAGGCTGCGGTGGATGTGTGCAACTATTTTGACCGCAATGTGGAGAGAGTAACGCCCACGCTGGGTTGGGAGCAGGAATATTTTGTGGTGGATGAAGGCTTGTTCAATGCCCGGCCCGACCTGGTGATGTGCGGCCGCACGGTGTTTGGCCACAACTCGGCCAAAAACCAACAGCTCGAAGACCATTACTTTGGTTCCATTCCCGAGCGGGTGTATGCCTTTATGCGGGACTTTGAAGAAGAAAGTTACCGCCTGGGCATTCCGCTGCGCACCCGTCACAACGAGGTGGCGCCGGCGCAGTTTGAGTGTGCGCCCATTTTTGAAGAGGTAAACATAGCCGTTGACCACAACACGCTTTTGATGGACATCATGAACCGCGTGGCGGCCCGTCACCGCCTGCGTGTGTTACTGCACGAAAAACCTTTTGCCGGCATCAACGGCAGCGGCAAGCACAACAACTGGAGCCTGGCCACCGACACCGGTGTGAACTTGCTGGCGCCTGGCAAAACGCCAAAGACCAACCTGATGTTTCTGACGTTTTTTGTCAACGCCATCAAATCGGTAAACGAGCATGCCGACCTGCTGCGGGCCTGCATTGCCTCTGCTTCCAATGACTTTCGTCTGGGTGCCAACGAAGCACCGCCGGCCATCATTTCGGTCTTTATCGGCCAGTACCTTACCCGTGTGCTGGAAGATGTAAAAGAAAGAGTAGGGCAGAAGTTCGACGAGCAGGACGAAAGCATGCTGAAGATTGATATTCACCGCAGCATTCCCGAACTGCTGCTCGACAACACCGATCGCAACCGTACGTCGCCTTTTGCCTTTACCGGAAATAAATTCGAGTTCCGCGCCGTGGGCTCATCCGCCAACTGCGCCAATGCCATGACGGTTCTGAACACCATCATGGCCGATACGCTGCGCAATTTTAAAAAGCAGGTGGATGGCCTCATCGAAAAAGGAGAGAAGAAAGAGATCGCCATACTACATGTGCTGAAGCAATACATTGTGGACAGCGAAAAAGTTTTGTTTGAAGGCAACGGCTACAGCGAAGATTGGGAAAAGGAAGCCGAAAGCCGGGGTTTGCCCAATGTGAAAACCACCCCGCTGGCGCTGGATGCCATGGTGACTGACAAGGCCAAAAAACTGTTTGAGCGGAACAAAATCTATTCGCACAGCGAGCTGGAGGCCCGCCACGAGATAGAACTGGAAAAGTATATCAAGAAAGTGCAGATCGAAAGCCGGATGATGGGCGAGCTGATGACCTCTTATGTACTGCCGGCCGCTATCAAGTATCAGAATACCCTGGTGGAAAATATTCGCGGGCTGAAGGAAGTGGGCGTGGCCGAAGCCGACTGCGACCAGCGTACCCAGGTGCTGAATAAGATTTCGAAGCACATGAATGAAGCCAGCCGGCTGACGGTGGCCATGATTGAGGCCCGCAAACAATGCAACGGCATTGAAAACACCCGCGACAAAGCCATTGCTTATTGCAACGATGTAAAGGAAGCCTTTTTTGAGCCGCTGCGCTATCACGTTGACAAGCTGGAACAATTGGTGGACGACCGCGAATGGTACCTGCCGAAATACCGCGAATTATTGTTTTTGCGCTAAGCAATTGCCGTTTTGAAAAAATGCCTGCTCGGTTAGGGCAGGCATTTTTTTTTATTGATAGCAAACCACCGGGGTTGGCCCGGCAGATCGTTGCAAAGCCAATGGAAGAAAAAAGCGAAGCCTGGCTTGGCAGCCGGTTAGCGAAAACTTTTGAACAGCGTAAAATTGATCCCCGCATTCCACAGGTAGGCTGTCACCGGCGTTTCGCTGATGGCGGAAAGGCTGTACCGGAATATTGGTTCCACCCTGATAACGGTCGTTCGGCCCGCCTGCGCCGCCAGACCCATGCTGACCATAGGAGAAACGCCAAACGACCTTATGCCGTTAGTGTTTGTGGAAGATGTTCGAACCGTATTGCCGCCGGCATAAGTGGCGGTCTGTTTTATTTTTTCGCTAAGGAAAATATTGGCTGCGGCACCGGCGCCGACAAAAAACCGCAGGTTGTTATTGCCTTGTTGAAACAGGATTTTCACCGGAATATCGAGGTAACGAAAGGCGTGCGCAAGACGAAGCTTTTCCGGCGCCGCCGGATCGGGGAAGTTGGTAATAAGGCCGTTGTTTCGGGTGCGATAGCCTTTGTTCGCCAACGATAATCCGGTCTCCAGCGCCACCGTTTGCGAAAGCGGAAGAAGAAGGTTTAGACCTGCCGTAAAACCTATTCTGCCTGTTTCCACACGGTTGCGGGCAGCAATGACCAAATCGGCCGCGGCATTGCCATCGTTATTGTGCAGCCGCCGGTGACTATAGTCGGGCGAAAAAGAAAAGCCGATCAAAACCTTTTTAGTACCGGCAGTGGGCACCGTTTTTTGGCCAAAGGCAGGAAGCACAAACGCAACGCTCAGGAGTAAAAGAAATAGTTGATTCTTCATTCGCATATTATTCGTAAAAAACAGGAAACGATCGTTGGAAATTAAGGACAACAAAACAAGATAAAATGTTGCAGCCGGGCAAAACCTGGCGAACGGGCACCGGCAGGATAACGAAAACAACCCTTCTCCCAGGATAGGTGTGACCACTAGTGTTGGCGTACCGCCCGAAAGCTAACGGAAGGGGCGGGGATAAAACGCAATTGTGTAATAGCAAGCCGACACACCCGGAGAAAGCGGTAAATGCAAAAAAGTAGCTGTTGGTTTAGCGAAGCCAGATACACCGGTTTGTTGCCGCAGCTATTCCCTTCGCCGGAGATGATCCGGACAATCACGGAAAGATGGGGTTTCCGACAGGAACGGTGGCAGTGCTGATCGTAATTTCATCTGTTGCACCAGCCTGGCCAGGTCTATCAGCTTCCCGGTTTTTAAGTTAGATTCATTAAGCAGACAACGGCAACAATTAAATTCTAATAACATGATTTCCGGCTCGCCGGCGGGTGCTATTCATCACTACCGCCACAGCGCCGTTCCGTATTGCAGGTACAGTATAAAACCAATGGTCAGGAAAAACAGCGCATTAGCCACCCATTTTTTGGGCAGGTAGAAATAGGCGGCGGCATGAAAGCAGGCGAACGGCGCCGCTACCAGCACCCAGTTGCTGAACGAGCTGTAGGTGTTGATAAAGGGCACAAAAAAAGCCAGCACAAGGTACAGCAGCATCACGCTCCAGTTTTTCCGGACCTGGATGAGCATTTTATGCAGCTGCCCCTGCACAAAAAAGCCGCCGATCAAAAACGGCAGCGTTAAAAACAAGGTGGCGGCCGCCATCCACACCGTGCTTTTTACATCGGGTACCGAAACCGAAACATGCGGCAGGAAATTTTGGAAGCTAAGGCGGTCGGTTAAAAAAAGATAAGCTCCGTAAAAATAATAGGGCGTTAGGGCGCCCAGCAAAAACAGCACAAGCTCGTTGAGGCGGAAGGGCTTCAGGATCATCAGGCCCAATAAAAAGCAAAGCAGAAAAGCAGCCGACGGAAAGTAAATGTAAGAGCTGAGGCCCAGCAGCAGTCCCATGTTAAAAATGGCACCCCTGGCCACCTCTAAATTGTATAGCCGGAACAACAGCGGAATGATCAGCAGTACCAGCGTGGCGGCCACCAGCGGCGACGACAGGTAGCTCCATTCCGGCAGCAGGGTTGTCACAAGCAGGTAAGCCATACCGGGCAGGTAAGTAGGCTTACTCAGCATGCGAAATTCGTTCATGAAATAGTTGATGGTAAGCGCCTGTACATACACCAGGGCAAACGCCACTACCGAACTTGTCATGGCGCTTCCAGAAGCCGTTGCGGGTTGAATTAGATTTACCAGGCCGTGGTAAAGATCTTCGTCGTTTTCGGTGGCCACGGCCCGCTTCGGAAACAAGAACAGCGGCGCCTTCAGCAACAAGCCAAATATCAACAGCACCAAAACATTACCGGGCGTTTTTTGTCGGAACAATTGAATCACCCGGCAATGCTATTGAGAAAATTCCACTTTAGCAAAGCAAATGCTGTTGCCTTTGTAACAGGGAATAATCATTTGATAGCTGCTTACCTGCTTGCCGTATTTAGGCATGAACTCATAGCCCCGGTCGAGGTTTTTAAGCGTTGGGTTGCGGGTAATCTGGCCTCCCGGCGTCAGCGTAAAATCGTTCAGTAAAAGGGCCCGCTTTTCGTCCACGTTAAATACATAGTGAATCTGCCCGCCGGTGTTCATGGTCTGGTAGGAGATGCGGTCGTCCGACTCATCGTCGAACTGCTCTTTGTGAATAACATTGCTCCACTCCAGCTTGCCTGTTTTGTCGAACGAAAGCACGGTGATATTGTCGGCGTTGTACCGCACATTGCCACGGTTGTTGAAAAACGGGTCGCGGCGCCAGTACCACGAGTTGTAGGGTGAATACAGGCTGTAATAATCGTAAGGCATCATGGGATAGCCATACAGGTAATTGAAGCGGTTCCACTGCGAACCCCGGGAAGTAGTATAATACGACTCCGAATTGATGACAAAACCACCATCGCGCCGCACAATGATATTGCGGATAAAGTAGTCGTTAAAGGCTGCCTTCACACTCGTGCTGCCGCCTCTTGCCTCACGCCGCAGCTCTTCGCCCAGGCCTACTGAGTTTTGCAAAACCGGGCTTCTGGTTCCCTTGTCCCACACATAAAAATAAAACCCTTCCACATCGCCGCGCTTTTTGCTGTAGTAGAAAGAGGTCACAAAAAAACGTTTGTTGGCGTTGTCAACCTTTACATACAACGCATCCAGGAAAAGTTTTTCCGGCTGCACATTGATGTATTGCAGGGTGTCGCTGAAGGCGGCTTTGTACAGCAAGGCTGCCTGGTTAATGGTTTCGTTGTTGCTGCGATTAAACTTGGTAAAAACAAGGTCGCCTTCATTGTCCACATGAAACTCATCGAGGGCATCTTTGTATTCCTCCATCGGAATTTCCATGCGGCTGCGGCGCAGTGGCGTCAGGGCCTGGTCAAACAGCAGCGTTGTCAGCACATACCGCTCCCTGTTTTTCGAGTTGATCTTAAATACCATCAGCTTCGACTTGTCTTCGCTGCTGACCGTGTTGTAAATTTTATTGTTGCCGCCAAAACCAATGTGCGTGGTGTCGAGCGTAAACACTTCCGATGCTTTCTTGGCATTGCCGTCCACCTTTACCGCTTCGCAATACACCACCCGCTTTTTTTCGTACTGGTACACGACATAGGTAAAATCACCGTACGGAAAAAAATCCACGTTGATCAGCCGTTCGCCCGGTACATAATCCAGTTCTTCCCGGCTTACCTGCTCCATTTCGTTGTTGTAAACCGAAATGTAGTTGCGGTTTTTAATGAATTTATAAATCAGAAAATTGCCCTGCACCTTGCCAATCACCTCAAACCGCATACGGCGGTTATCATCGTCGTCAATTTCGGAATAAACAATGCGCTGCGCCAGGGCACCAAGGGAGAAAAACAACAAAAGAAAGAAGAGAGCACTATATCGTTGCCACATAAAATGAAAGATCGTTTTAACGCTAAAATTAGGGCTTGTTTTGTTATAAAGACGGTAAGAAAGAGGTGAAGGATGCACGGGTTTTGCTGCCTGCTTCGGGTGGTAAAGTTATTTTTAGCAAAATTTTTATCCGGCCATTTTCCCTTATACCTTTGCCCATTGCCGTAAAAAAAAGGCTTGCAGTGAGAATACCGTTAAACAGAGTTACCACCGCTGGATTGATTGTTGCACTTGGAATCATTTACGGCGACATTGGAACATCCCCCCTATACGTTTTCAACGCCATCATCAACAACCACCGGGTAGATGAATTCCTGATTATTGGCGCTTTGTCCTGTATCATCTGGACCATTACTCTGCAGACAACCGTGAAATATGTATGGCTGGTGCTGCGGGCCGACAACCGCGGGGAGGGCGGCATCTTTGCGCTGTACGCACTGGTGCGCCGGCAGCGGCGATGGCTGGTGATACCCGCCATGATCGGTGGCGCCTCGCTTTTGGCCGATGGCATTATCACTCCGCCCATCTCGGTTACATCGGCAGTGGAAGGGTTAAAAGAAATTTCTTATTTCAGCAATATCGAAGAGTATGTCGTGTACATCGTACTGGTTATCCTGGCGATGTTCTTTTTTATGCAGCAGTTTGGCACGGCATCCATCGGCCGGCTTTTCGGCCCGGTGATGTTCGTTTGGTTTTCCATGCTGGCCGTGTTGGGCATTATTCATATTTCCGACGATTTTGCCGTGCTAAAGGCATTCAGTCCCTGGTATGCTATTTCTTTTTTGAGCCAGTACCCCAGTGCCTTGCTTTTACTGGGTGCCGTTTTTTTGTGTACCACCGGCGCCGAAGCCCTGTACAGCGACCTGGGGCACTGCGGCCGCGGCAACATTCGCATTTCCTGGCTGTTTGTCAAAACTTGTTTGCTGCTCAACTACCTGGGGCAGGGCGCTTACCTCATCGCCAACCGCAACGGCCTTGTGGTAACCGAAGCCGTAAAGGAGCAATACGGGATCAATGCATTTTACGACCTGATGCCGGAGTGGTTTATCATTTTCGGGGTGCTCATCGCCACCAGCGCCGCCATCATTGCCAGCCAGGCCATGATCTCCGGCTCGTTTACGCTCATCAGTGAGGCCATGCGCCTGAACCTGTGGCCAAAGCTAAAAATCCGCTACCCGTCCGAAGAAAAGGGCCAGTTGTTTATTCCCAGCCTCAATTTTATGATCTTCCTTGGTTGCGTCAGTGTGGTGTTGTACTTCCGCACATCGTCACGCATGGAGGCGGCTTACGGGCTGGCCATTATCGTCACCATGATCATGACCACCATCCTGTTTTCAAACTACATGATCGCCCGGCGCATCAAATCGGTGCTCATTTGGTTGTTTTTAGGCTTTTACATTGTGGTGGAAATTTTCTTTCTATGGGCGCTGCTCCACAAGTTTACACAGGGCGGTTACATTACCATGCTCATCGGCGGATTGATGCTCCTGATCATGTATGTGTGGTACCGGGCCCGCAAGATCAAAAACCGTTACGTAGAGTTTGTGCGGCTGGAACACTACATTCCAAAAATCCAGGAGCTGAGCAACGACCGATCGGTGCCCAAGTATGCTACCCACCTCGTTTATCTTACTTCGGCCGACAACCCGAAAGAGATCGAGCACAAGATCATTTACTCCATCCTCAGTAAAAAACCCAAGCGGGCCGATATTTACTGGTTTGTGCATGTGGACACCCTCGACGAGCCTTACACCATGGAGTATAAAGTGGAGCACATTATTCCCAATGACATCATCCGCATTGACTTCCGCCTCGGTTTCCGGGTAGAGCCGCGTATCAACCTTATGTTCCGCAAGGTGGTGGAAGACCTGGTGGCCAACAAGGAAGTAAACATCATCAGCCGCTACGAAAGCCTCGAAAGGGGCAAGGTTACCGGCGATTTCAGCTTTGTGGTGATGGAAAAATACCTGAGCCAGGACAACGACCTGCCGTTTGTGGAACGGGTGATCATGAAGCTGCATTTTTGGCTAAAGGAAAACTCCCTTTCGGAAGAACGCGGCTTCGGCCTCGATGCCAGCACGGTGGTGGTGGAAAAATTCCCGCTTATAGTAGCGCCGGTCACCAATTTAAAGTTGAGACGGATAGGGGAGTAAATCCCCCCGCCCCCCCTCAAGGATGCCCAGGTGTAGAACACAGCTTTCCTGGCTGTCAGCTTTTATGCAAACGCAGTAGGGACACGCCGCGGCTTGTCCGGTCGCTAACACCAGCTAGCTTTCGGCTCTTTTTCAATCAAAGCAGCAAAAGCTCTTTTGTACTAAGCTACATTACTACTATCATCGTCTGTTGCGTCGCACTCTTGTACGTTTAGAACATTATTCAGCCTGTCATTTAGCGGATAGTCCGGCATCTCCAACAAGACAAAAACTAGCCAACTGGTCGCACGCCGGGGCAACCTTCAGGGGGGCGGAGGGCCACACAATAAACCTTTTGATTTGCCGTTGATAGTGCTTTAGTTTGCGCCGGAATGAACTTGAGCCGACATACCTGTCTATTGTCCTTTATTGCCGTATTCCTCACCCTGTCTGCTTATGCCCAACCCGGATTTAAGGTGGATATTGATAAGCCGGCGCCATACCAGGAACGGAAACTGAAATCGGAAAAAACCGGCGACGGCAAGCTGAAGGGCCCCAAACGCATCCTCCAGAACCTGACCACCCGTTTCAATTATTTTTTCAACGCCAACAACAAGCTGGCCGAAGTTATTGGCCGGGCAAAAGAAGGGCACAAAGACGACTACGCTGAACTGCTTTCTTTTTACAACTACGACCTTTCGGCCACCGCAGCCGACAGTGCCCAGCTCGATTCGGTGATTTACAAGTCTCGCACGGGCCTGGCCAACCATGACTTGCGCAACGAATGGACGGATGAGCTTTATCTCCTTTGGGCCTCGGCCTGGCACCTGCAGAAAAAATTCGATTCGGCGTCCATGATGCTGCAATTCATCAACTATGCCTACGCCCCAAAATTTGAAGATGGCTATTTTAAGCCCATCGGCACCAACATCACCGGCGCGAAGGAATTAAGCATCGCCACCAAAGAAGAAAAAAAGTTTCTCCACAACAATAACTTCAGCCGCAACCAATCGTTTCTGTGGCAGGTGCGAACGCTCATAGAAATGGACGATATGACCGGCGCCGGAAGCCTCATCACTACGCTGAAACGCGATCCTGTTTTTCCAAAGAAGTACCAAAACACTCTCGACGAAATAGAAGCTTACTGGTGGTACCGGCAGCAGCGGTGGGACAGCGCGGCGGCGCACCTTTCCGCTGCCCTCGACGGCGATTATCCCAAGCTGGAAAAAGCCCGCTGGCGTTACCTGATAGCACAAATGCTGGAACGGTGCGGCAAAACAGCCGAAGCCGCTGGAATGTATCAAAAAGTGGTGGAAGGCACGCCCGACCCGGTGATGGAAGTGTATGCCCGCCTCAAAACGGTAAGGCTAAGCAAAGTGGGTGGCGAAGATGCTACCGACAAAAACCTGGCGGAGCTGCTGAAAATGGCCCGCCGCGACAAATACGAAGACTACCGCGATATCATTTATTATATGGCGGCGCAAATGGAGCTGGAAAGAGGCAACATAGCGGCCGCAAACGACCTGCTGCTGAAAGGTGCCAAATACAGCACGGGCGACCAGTCGGCAAAATCCAGGGCTTTTCTCAAGATTGCCGACGTGTCGTACCTGCAGAAAAAATACGGGCAGGCCGCCCAATTTTACGACAGCATTCAAGTGTCCGATCTGGCCGAAGCCGATGCGGCCCGGGTGGCCCAGCGAAAGCCGGCCCTGCAAAAAGTGGTACAGGCCAGCGACATAGTGGCCCGGCAGGACAGCCTGCAGCGCCTGGCAGCCCTTCCCGAAGAGGATCGGAAAGATGCTATCAAGGCTGTGCTGAAAAAGCTGCGCAAGCAGCAGGGTCTGAAAGAAGATGTTACGCTAAGTGCCGGTGGCAGCAACATGCCAATGGCCGGCGGCAGCAGTCCAAACGCACCGCCCGCCGACCTTTTTTCGCAGCAAAAGGGCGAATGGTATTTTTATAACACCAATGCCAGGGCGCAGGGGCAAACGCAGTTTAAATCGCTGTGGGGCAACCGGCCAAACTCCGACAATTGGCGCCGCTTTGCCGTGGTGAGCCAGCAGCAGCAGGCGCTCGCCAGCCCCGACCAGCCGCTGGATGTAAAAAACCCAAATGCGCCGAAATCCGATGCTGAAATGAGTGCCGGCATGGACCTGTCGGTAGAAGGGCTTACCAGCCGCCTGCCGCTTACCCCCGAAGCATTAAAAGCCTCCAATGACTCTATTCAACGGGCCCTGTTTGGGCTGGCCACGGCTTACCTCAACGATATAGAAGACCTTCCCTCGGCCATTGCCACTTTTGAAGAATTGCGCCGGCGTTTCCCCGAAAACGAAAAAAACGACGAGGCGCTGTTCAATCTTTTTTATGCCTACGGCAAAACCGGCAACACCGCCGCCGCTGCCGCCGCCAAGCGGACGCTGACCGAAAAATACCCGGCCTCCCGCTTTACGGCTATTGTATCCACGGGCAAAGACCCGGTAGCGAAAAGCAATGCGCCGACGCAGGAATCCACAAAGGCTTACGAAAACGTTTACAACCAGTTTATTGAAGGACGCTTCAGCGATGCCATTGAGGCAAAGCGCATAGCCGATAGCACCTACAAAACAACTTTCTGGCAGCCGCAGTTGCTCTACATCGAGTCGGTTTACCATATTAAACAACGGCAGGACAGTGCGGCGAAGAACGTACTGCAAACCATCATCCGGCAAAACACCAACCAGGCCCTTACGGCAAAAGCCCAGAACCTGTTAAATGTGCTCGACCGGCGCAAGCAGATCGAAGAAGAACTGGCCAGCCTGCAAATCACCCGGCCTTCGGATGACGATTCAGCGGCGGCCCGGCCGGTGGCTGCTGTAGCACCGCCGGCGAAAGACACCGCCGTGGTGAAAAGGCCCGACCTGCCAACTGCCGCAGATTCGGCGGCGCTGGCAAAGGCAAGGCAAAAACAAGTGGCCGACAGCCTGGCGCAGGTAGCGGCAGTGGCCACGGCCAAACGCGATTCCATGGCCCTGGCAAAACAAAATGCCAAACGCATTGCCGATTCGGTGGCTGCTGCCAAAAGAGATTCACTAGCCTTGGCCAAAACAGCCAAAGACCAGGCAAAAAAAGACAGCATTGCAAATGCAGCGCTCCGGCTGAAGCAACGGCAGGATTCCATAGCCCTGGCCAAAGCCACCCGCGACCAGGCCAGGAAAGACAGCCTGGCCACGGCGCAACTGCAGGAAAAACAGCAACAGGACTCTATTGCCTTTGCAAAACAATTGGCACAGCGGGTAACCGACTCGCTGGCATTGGTGCAGCGGGATGCACTGGCGAAAACGGCCCAGGCTGCCCAGCGCCGCAAAGATTCGTTGGCACAGGTAAGAGAAGCCCTGGCCCAGGCCCGTAAAGATAGCCTGGCACTAAGGGCAGCACTTGCCAAGCAGGCATCGGACTCGGCGGCTCTCCGCAAATATTTTGAACAACGGCAGCGGGATTCACTGGCCCGTGCCACACGCGACGCTATTGCCTTGGCAAGAAGGCAAGCGCAGGAAGCCCGTGCCGACTCGCTGGCCCGAAAGGCGATGGTGGATAAACAGCGGAAAGATTCCATTGCCCTGGCAAAGACGGCAAAAGACCAGGCCAGGAGGGACAGCCTTTCGCTGGCGCAAACCCTTCAAAAACAGCGGCTCGATTCCATGGCCCTGGCCAGACAAACGGCCAAACGCATGACTGATTCATTGGCCGCAGCAAAGCGGGATTCATTAGCCTTGGCGAAATCTGCAAAAGACCAGGCAAGAAAAGACAGCCTGGCGGCCGCCGCCGTGCGCCTGAAGGAGCGCCAGGATTCCATTGCTTTAGCAAAGACCAACCGCGACCAGGCCCGGAGGGATTCGATCGCCGGGGCGCAACTGCGCAAAACCCAACAGCGTGACTCCATTGCCTTTGCCAGGCAGCTCGCCAGGCGGTTTGCCGATTCGCTGGAAACCGTGCGGCGGGATTCGCTGGCCCTTGCCCGTAGATCTTATGTTGATCCCAATGCGTATCACTACGAGCCGGCAAAGCCGCACTACGGCGTGGTGATCCTTGATAAAGTGGATCCGATTTTTGTAAGCGAAGCCCGCAATGCCTTTTTCCGTTATAACCGGGAGCAAAACTTCGATAACCCGCTGGATGTGCAGATCGTCAACATTACAGCCGATGTCAGGCTGTTGGTGATTAGCGGACTCCCCAATGCGGCGGCGGCAACCGATTATATTTCAAAAGCAAAAACGCTGGCGCCAACCGAGATCATTCCCTGGCTTACCGGCAACAAGTACACCTTCAGCATCATCTCGGCCCGCAACCTGGAACTGCTGAAAACAAAAACCGAGGTGCCTGATTACAAGGCGTTTTTGGAGCAACATTTGCCGGGTAAATTCTAGGCTAAGAGTTGAAGGAAGAAAGGAGAAAAAGAGATTAGCCGCTGCTGGTAGATATCCCGCATCATTTGTTTTTCTGCAGCCGGCGCCGAACGTTAAACTTTGGGGCCAGACTCTTTTTCTCCTTTTCTCTTTTGTTCTCTTAGCCTTAGTTTTGGCTTTTATCACCTGATCCGTTTTAATTTCAGCATACATGAAAAAATCATCTACCGCCGGCATGAAAAAATCATCCCGTGTTTTCTGGACTATCTTTCTCAGCCTCACCGGTGCGTTTTTTCTGTTTATCCTGCTATGCATGTTTGGTGTGTTTGGCAAGTTGCCGTCGCTGAAGGAGTTGGAAAACCCCACCATCCTGCAGTCGTCGGAGGTGTTTGCGGCCGATGGCACGCTTATGGGCAAATACTTCAGTGAGCGGGGCAACCGCACCAGCGTTTCGTACCGCGATATTTCACCCCATGTGCTGAACGCCCTCATTGCCACCGAGGACGAGCGTTTTTACGAACACGCCGGCATTGACCCCAAGTCAACCATGCGGGCCGTGTTTCTACTGGGCCGCGAAGGTGGGGGCTCCACCATCACCCAGCAGTTGGCAAAAACGCTGCTCGATCAGGGCTCCAAAAACAAAGCCTGGCGGGTGATTGAAAAATTCAAGGAATACATTGTGGCCATCCGCCTCGAACGAAATTTTACCAAAGAAGAAATACTGGCCCTTTACCTCAATGCCGTGCCGTTTGGCGATAACATTTACGGTATCAAGAATGCAGCAAAAACATTTTTTCAGAAAGAACCCTACCAGTTGTCGGTGGACGAAAGCGCCCTGCTGGTGGGTATGCTGAAGGCCAATACGCTCTTTAACCCCATCCGCCATCCGAAAGAATCGAAAGAGCGCCGCAACGTGGTGCTGGGCCAGATGGAAAAGAACGGCATGCTGAAAGAAGCAGAGGCTTCCCGCTACCGGGCCATGCCCATTCGGACCAATTACAAAAAGCTGGATGAGAATGCCGGATATGCCCCTTACTTCCGTGAGGTGCTGCGCAACGAAGTGCGCAACGTGCTGAAAGGTTCGCAAAACAGCGATGGGGAAGATTACAACGTGTATCGCGACGGGCTGAAAATTTATACCACCATCAACCCCCGCATGCAGGATTATGCCGAAGAGGCGGTGGCGCAGCAAATGCCCATTCTGCAACGGGCCCTTAACCAGCAGCGCAACATCCGCAACGGTGCGGTATGGAAGGGCCACGAAGATGTGCTGGAAGCAGCCATGAAGGTCAGCGACCGCTGGAAGAATGGGAAAGAAGACGGGTTGAGCGACCGGGAGATCAAAGCCAGCTTTTCGGAAAAAGTGCCGATGAAAGTTTTTGCCTGGAACCCCAAGCGGGAGAAAGATACCGTAATGACACCCATGGACTCCATCAAATACCACCGGCAAATGATGCAAACCGGTTTTATGGTCATTGATCCGGTGTCGGGCGAAGTGCGTGCCTGGGTGGGTGGCATAAATTTCAAAACCTACAAGCTCGATCATGCCCAACTGAGCGTGAAGCGGCAGGTGGGGTCCAGCATCAAGCCGTTTTTGTACTGCCAGGCTATTGAGGAGCGGGGCATGCTGCCCGAAACAACAGTGGTGGACCAGCAGCAGTCGTTTGGCAAAGACCAGTTGGTGCCGGCTACCGGTAAAACCTGCACCGGCCGTTCCATGAGCATGGCTTCGGCGCTGGCCTGGTCGCGAAACTGCGCCACGGCCTACATTATGAAGCAGGTAGGGCCGGCCCAGTTCTCCAATTTTCTTAAGCGCATCAACATTCCAACAGAGGTAAAGCCCTTTCCTTCCATTGCACTGGGCTCCTGCGATCTTTCTCTTTTTGAAATGATGTGGGGCTATACCATTTTCCCCGGCGGCGGCTTTTCTACCCGGCCCACTTTTATCAGCCGCATAGAAGACCGCAACGGCAATGTGATCTATCGCAGCAATGTGGGCGCCAACCGCAGCCAGGTAGTGAGCGAAGCCACCGCCTACCGCATGGCAAAAATGATGGAAGGCCCGGTAACGAAGGGTACGGCCGGCGGCCTGCAACAGGCGCTCGGCGTAAAAGAAATGGGTGGTAAAACCGGCACTACCAACGACAATGCCGATGCCTGGTTTATGGGTTATACGCCACAGTTGCTGGCTGGTGTGTGGGTAGGCTGCGACGACCGTTTTATCCGCATTGAAAGTGCCCAGGGGTATGGCGGCACGGCGGCCCGGCCTATCTTCCAGGCCTTCTTTAAAAAAGCCCTTGATGATAAAAACCTGGGGCTTGACAAGGAAGCGGAGTTTGTAAAACCGGCCGACCTGGAAAACGAGATTACCAATGCCGACATTATGGAAATCATTCCAAACCGCATGGAAGATGCGGCCGGCTACGATACCCGGCACGAGGCCGATGATTATACGCTGGATACCACTTCGTACAGCAATATGCGGCCCGAGTCGGAAAAGCCGGTGGATGAAGAACAGCCGCTGAAAACTCCGAAAAAAGACACCTCGGCGCGGAAGGCAACAGAAACAAACGCAGTAAAGCCCGAGCAGCCAAAAGAAAAGAAAGGCCTGTTCAAGCGATTGTTTGGTGGCAATAAGGATAAAGACAAAGAAAAGCAGCCGCCGAAGGAAACGAAAGAAGGCAACGATTATTGAGGCGGAAGATGACTAAATAAAAAGGTAACGGAAACGTTGCCTTTTTTCTTTCGCATAAGACTGACAAATAAATTCAAAAAATCAATTGGTTCATCACTGGGCTTCGTTTGCCGGAAGGGTTTAAAAAACTAAATTTGACAAAACTGGAAAACAATAATGAACACTGCAGCAATCAGGCAAAAACTACATAGCTACCTCGAAGTTGCCGACGATAAGAAAGTGGAGGCTATTTATGCAATTATGGAAAGCGATATCGAACAAAGCGCTGTAGAGTATACCGACGAGTTAAAGGCAGAACTTGATAACCGGTACACGGCTTATGAAACTGGCAAAGAACAGCCGGTAACTGCGGCGGAAAGCCAGCAGCGCATAGACGCCATTTTGTACCCGACTGCAGCTGCCCGTAAAAAATGAGTTACCACTACGAGTTACATCCGGCTGCACAAAAGGAGTATGAAGCCGCATTAAATGGTACAAAAACGAAGCCTGCAAGCCGCTGAAAATTTTGTGGTGGCTGTAAACGAAGTGCTTGATCGTATCTGCAAGCGTCCAACCTGGTGGCGAAACGCTTACAAGAACTATCATGAGTTGGGAATGAAAAAATATCCTTACTCGGTGATTTATGTTGTTGACAAAGAAAAAGCTTGTTTTTGTTACTGCTCTTTATCATCACAAACGCAAACAAACAAAGAAATATCGCAAAGTGTAAATTATTCAATTCATCAACCCTTCTGATGACTTTATTTGTTCTGCGCTCTACAATTGGCTGGTCTGTCTCCATGTGTTAGTTAAAAACACATCATCTCTTTCAAACGAATCATGCCACCCAAACTGACACCCATGCGTTCCTGAAAACTAAATTTCATTGGCGGATCAAACATGTCGTTGTAATGATCTGTTTACATGCTCAGGCTGGATAATGGAATAATCACGGGACAGATTACACGAAATCATCCCCTCCTGGCTGTTAAACCAATGTGGAAAACTGATAAACGCTACTTTGCTAAATTATTTAGTAATTTTGACCCCTACCAACCAACACCCACATGCGGGAAAAAGCAGAAGTACTGGCTCGTTTGCAGCGGGAGATCTTTTCGTTGCAGGGATTTAAGCCACCGGTTGCCGGTGTGGCCGATGCCGTTGGTTTGGGCAACATCAGTCAATCGTTTCCACAGCAAACATTTCCCGTCTCGGCCTTTCACGAATTTTTTTGCAGCAGCGAGGAAGAGGCCACCGCTTCGGCAGGTTTTATTTCGGCCTTGCTTTGTTCTTTTTTGCAAAAAGGCGGTGCCGCCGTGTGGATCAATACGTCCGGCGCCATTCACCCGCCGGGGTTGTCGTTCTTTGGCCTCCTGCCACACCAGGTTATTTTTCTTCAGCTAAAAAAAGAAAAAGACATTTTATGGGCGCTTGAAGAAGCGCTCAAATGCGGCTCGCTGGCTGCCGTGGTGGGCGAAATGCAGGACATCAGCTTTACAGCCAGCCGGCGCTTTCAACTGGCCACCGAAAAATCCGGTGTTACCTGTCTTGTGCTGCGTCGCAACCCAAAACAAACTGCTACCACGGCCGTGGCCCGGTGGCAGGTAAAACCGCTGCCTTCGCAAACAAGCGGTTTCCCCGGTGTGGGCTATCCGCGTTGGATGGTCAGCTTGCTGAAGGTGCGCAACGGCCGGCCCGGATCGTGGGATGTAGAGTGGGTGGATGGCCGTTTGCAGCCTGCTGCCAAACCGGCTCTTGTTCATCATTCCCTGCAAAAGAAAGCCGGTTGATATGCAAAAGCGGTATGTATCCATCTGGTTGCCTCATCTTGTAACGGATTGGCATGCCCGTAAACAGCCACCGCTTCGCCGGCTTGCTTTTGTATTGAAAGCCCCGGTGCACAACCGCATGGTGGTAATGGAGGCCAGCCCCCTGGCACAGCAGCAGGGGATAACGGCCGGCATGGTGCTGGCCGATGCAAAGGCCCTGCTGCCTTCGCTGCAGGTGCTGGACCATAAGCCCGGCCTTCGGGAGCAGTTGCTGCAGCGCATGGCCGAATGGTGCATCCGGTTTACGCCGGTGGCGGCGCCTAACCCGCCCGATGGGCTGCTGCTCGATGCCACCGGCTGCGCCCACCTCTGGGGTGGTGAAGAAGACTATCTCAGCGATATAACAAAGCGGTTGGCAGCCAGGGGCTATACTGTTTCTGCAGCAATGGCCGATACCATTGGCGCCGCCTGGGCCTGGGCCCGCTTTGCCAGGGGCCATCCCGTTGTGGAAAGCGGCAGGCACCGGGCGGCCGTTTTACCCCTGCCGGTAACGGCGCTGCGCCTGGAGGAAGAAACCATTACCCGCTTGCACAAGCTGGGCCTGCGGCAGATCCGGGCGGTTTGCGCCCTGCCGCCATCCTCTCTGCGCCGCCGCTTTGGCCCGCTGTTGCAGCAACGCCTGCGGCAGGTGCTGGGCGAGGAGGATGAATTTTTAGTGCCCGTTTATCCACCCGAGCCTTTCCAGGAACGGCTCCCTTGCCTGGAGCCCATTGTAACCTTAACGGGCATTGAAATAGCGTTGGAGAAGCTGCTGGCCGCTTTGTGCAGCCGCCTGCGAAAAGAAGGCAAGGGGCTGCGCCGTGCCGTTTTCCGTTGCTACCGGGTGGATGGCGGGGCGCAGGGCATTGAGATTGGTACCAGCCGGCCCTCGCAGAACGAAGAGCACCTGTTTCATCTTTTTGGCCTGAAGCTGGGAACCATAGAGCCGGCCGGTGGCATTGAGCTGTTTTTGCTGGAAGCCACCGCAGTGGAAGACTGGCAGCCGGGGCAGGAGCAGTTGTGGAGCTGCCGCGGCGGGCTTGATAATCCCGAGCTGTCGGAGCTGATAGACCGCCTGGCCGCCAGGCTGGGTGCGGAAGCCATTTGCCGCTACCTGCCTGCCGAACACTGGTGGCCCGAGCGGTCGTATAAAAAAGCGGCTTCGCTGAACGAGCAGCCGGCCATTGACTGGAAGACCGACCGGCGACGGCCCCTGCAGTTGCTTCCGGTGCCGGCACGCATTGAAGTAACGGCGCCGATACCTGATTATCCGCCTATGCTTTTCCGTTACAAAGAGCAGGTGCACCGGGTGGTGAAAGCTGACGGGCCCGAACGCATAGAGCAGGAGTGGTGGATACAGGAAGGCGAACACCGCGATTATTACTGTGTGGAAGACGAAGAAGGAAGGCGGTACTGGCTGTTTCGTTCGGGGCATTACAACGAGGAGAAAAAACCGTTGTGGTTTTTGCACGGCTATTTCGCGTAGAAAAGGAGTTTTAGAAAGTTTATTTCTTCTCCATTTTTTCAAACAGTAAAATCAGTTCCGGCGTGGTTATGATGTTTCGGACTCTTTTGGCTCTAAGTCCTTCAATCAGCGCCTTGTCGCCCGTCCAGAGTTTTGCTTTGAGATGTTTGGCCAGTGCTACAAACAGTATGTCGTTTGGGTCAATGTCGTACACAAGTGCTTGTGCCCGGAGCAAGGTTGTTTTGGGTATCAATGCCTCGTTGATGAAGGTGACATTTTGTGTGATAAGGCTTTGCAGTTCGAACAATTCCTGTTCGGAAAGTTTGGTCAGTTTTAAGAGTTTTTTTCTGTGTCGAAAAAGTTCATTTTGCAGAAAGTCACAAGTGTAGAATTGACAATGCGTTTTGGAGGTGAGCAGCAATCGTCCAATTCTGCTGGTGGAGTTTAAAATGCCACTGAAGATGATGTTGGTATCAACAACAACTTTTACTTAAGAAGGCGTTTGCGTTTTTTTGCCCACCAGCTTTTATTTATCTGGTTGCTTAGCTTGTCCACTTCGTTTTGCTCAACGGAAAATTTGGTGGTGAGTTCTTTGTAACGGGCATAATTAAGAAATTCCTGCAGGTCGTCGGCATCAACATCTGCCGGCAGGCGGATAATCACTTCTTTGGGTGTTCGTTCAATCTGCGTCACAATCTTTTCTCAAATGTAAAAAAGATGTACCCGATAGTGGAAATGTATCGTGCGGAAAGGCCAGCTGAAAGGTATCCCGCTTCATTTTAGTATATCCTTAATAAAATCACATGGCCTATACAGAACTCCAGGTCACTACCAACTTTTCTTTTCTTCGCGGCGCCTCGCACCCCGAAGAACTGGTGCAATATGCCGCGGCACTTGGCTACACTACGTTAGCCATCACCGACCGCAATACCGTGGCCGGCGTGGTGCGGGCTCATGCCGCCGCCCGCAAGCATAAGCTAAAGCTGATACCCGGCTGCCGGCTGGACCTGCAGGATGGCGCCAGCCTGTTGGTTTATCCCACTAACGGCAAGGGATGGGCTAATTTATGCTCTCTGCTTTCGGCCGGCAACCGGCGGGCCGAAAAAGGCCACTGCCACCTTTACAGCGCCGATGTGTTTCAGTATGCCGAAGGTCTTCAGGCCACTGTGCTGCCACCCGAAACGCTTAACGAAAGCTTTCAGTTTGAGGCCGCATTTGAAGGGCAGCTTCGGGCCTGCAAAGAGGTATTCAACGACCGGCTTTCGCTGGCCGCTACACGCCGCTACAACGGCGACGACGGCAAGCAGCTTTACCGCCTGGCCCGCCTGTCGAAAAGCAATTCTATTCCCCTGGTGGCTACCAACGATGTGCATTATCACAACGCAGAGCGAAGGCAGTTGCAGGATGTGCTGACCTGCATCCGGGAAAAATGTACCGTCTTTACTGCCGGCTATCGCCTGCTGCCCAATGCCGAACGGTACCTGAAGCCTGCCGGCGAAATGCAGCGGCTTTTTATGCACTATCCCGAAGCCATTGTCCGTACGGGCGAAATTGCCGAAGCCTGCCGGTTTTCGCTGGACGAACTGAAATATGAATATCCCGAAGAAATTACCACCGAAGGCCGCACCCCGCAGCAGGAGCTCGCCCACCTGGCCTGGAAGGGCGCTGTTGATTTTTTTGGCGAACCGCTGCCGCCCAAAACGGTGGCGGCCATCCGGCACGAGCTGCATTTTATAGAGCAGATGAACTACGCGGCGTATTTTCTTACGGTGTACGACATTGTACGCTTTGCCCGCAGCCGCGGCATCCTTTGCCAGGGCCGCGGTTCGGCCGCCAATTCCACCGTTTGCTTTTGCCTTGGAATTACGTCGGTGAATCCCGAAAAATTCGAGTTGCTTTTTGAACGTTTTATTTCTGCGGCCCGCAACGAACCTCCCGATATTGATGTGGATTTTGAACACGAGCGCCGCGAAGAAGTGATCCAGTACATCTATGAAAAATACGGCCGCGACCGGGCGGCCATTGTGGCCACCGTTACGCAAATGCACGGTAAAGGCGCCATTCGG
Source organism: uncultured Flavisolibacter sp. (assembly GCA_965365435.1). Classification (GTDB taxonomy): domain Bacteria; phylum Bacteroidota; class Bacteroidia; order Chitinophagales; family Chitinophagaceae; genus Flavisolibacter. The sequence continues at coordinate 20,916 of CBDUBQ010000029.1, read as the reverse complement.
GATGTGGGCAAAGCCATGGGGCTTTCGCTCGATGTGGTGGCCAAGCTGTCGGGCTGCCTGCATCATTACGGCGAAAATGCCATCAGCGAGGCGCATGTGCAGGAAGCGGGGCTCAACCCGGCCGATCCGCACCTGCAAAAAACCTTGCGGTTAACGCAGCAGTACGTGGGTTTTCCGCGGCAACTGGGGCAGCACACCGGCGGCTTTGTCATCACCCGTGGCAGGCTTACCGATCTCTGTCCTGTGCTCAATGCCCGCATGCCCGGCCGCACCTGCATTGAGTGGAACAAAGACGACATAGATGCACTGGGTTTTTTAAAGATTGATGTGCTGGCGCTGGGCATGCTCACCTGCATTCGAAAGGCTTTTGTGCTGGCGCAAAAACACTATGGCCTTCAACTTACGCTGGCCAATATTCCGCAGGACGATACCAAGGTTTATGACATGATCTGCAAGGCCGATACCATTGGTGTTTTTCAGATAGAAAGCCGTGCCCAGCAGGCCATGCTGCCGCGGCTGAAGCCCCGCGAATTTTATGACCTGGTGATTGAGGTGGCCATTGTTCGTCCGGGGCCCATACAAGGCAACATGGTGCATCCGTACCTGCGCCGGCGCAATGGCGAAGAGGCGCCGGAATATCCCTCTCCGCAACTGTACGAGATATTAAAACGCACAAAAGGAGTTCCGCTTTTTCAGGAGCAGGCCATGCAGATAGCCATTGTGGCCGCCGGCTTTACGCCGGCCCAGGCCGATGAATTGCGCCGCGGCATGGCCACGTTTAAGTTGCCGGGCAAGGTGAACCTTTTCCGCCAAAAGCTCATTGACGGAATGATAAAAAACGGCTATACCAAAGACTATTCGGAGCGGGTGTTCAGGCAGCTCGAAGGGTTTGGCTCTTATGGCTTTCCCGAAAGCCATGCGGCTTCGTTTGCGCTGCTGGTGTATGTTTCAAGCTGGCTTAAGTGCCACCTGCCCGATGTTTTTGCCTGCGCCATTCTCAATAGCCTTCCAATGGGTTTTTACCAGCCGGCACAACTGGTGCAGGATGCCCGCCGGCATGGCGTAACCGTGCTGCCGGTGGATGTGAACTATTCGCAGTGGGACCATACGCTGGAGGCCCCCCAACCCCCTGAAGGGGCTTCAGGGGCTTTGGGCTTTGCTCTCCGCCTTGGCTTCCGCCTCATCAAAGGCATGCGGGAAGAGGACGCCGCGGCGCTGTTGGCCGGCCGAACAAGACCGTTTACGTCGGTCAACGACCTGCGGGACGCCGGCCTCAGCGACGCTGCCCTGGAGCGCCTGGCCGATGCCGATGCTTTTCGCTCCCTGGGCCTCGACCGGCGGCAGGCGCTTTGGGAGGTTAGTACCAGAGACCATTCGCAGGCCATTTTTGCCGGCCACACACCGCCCGATGCCGTTAACGAATCGGTGGTGCTGCCGGCACTGCTGCCCTCCGAGCAGGTGGTGCAGGATTACGCCACCATGGCCCTTTCGTTAAAGGCGCATCCGGTGAGTTTTGTGCGGCCGCAACTGGACCAACTCCGTGTGACTGCCGCCAAAGACCTCGGCACGCTGCGCAACGGCCAGGCGGTGAAGGTGGCAGGGCTGGTGCTGGTGCGCCAGCGGCCCGGCACCGCCAAGGGCGTATGGTTTATGACCATTGAAGACGAAACCGGCTTTGCCAACCTGGTTATTTTTCCGCAGGTAGGAGAGCAGTACCGCAAAGCCATGCACAACGCACGGCTTTTTATGGCCGAGGGCACAGTGCAGGTAGAAGGAGAAGTGATTCATGTGATTGTACAGGCCGGCCACGACCTTTCGAAACTGCTGCGCCGGCTAACCACCACCGCCACCGAAGAACTGCCCTTGCTAACACTTTCGCGTGCCGACGAGAAGCAGCCGCCAACCGACAGCCGCGTGGCCCGGCAGGAAAAGCTGTTCGGTGATGCCCGCAATTTTAGGTAGGCAAAATTGCGTCCGCTTTGTTTACAGCAAAGCAATAGACACCCCCACAGCGCAGCGTTTTTTCCCGGCGCCGCCCAACGCCAAATGATGCTTCTAATTTTTTGACAGGATAGTGAGACTGCTTAAATTGTAACAAAATACCCTCTGACAACAAGTTTGTTGTATCCGCTGAAAGCCCCTCTTATTCACGACACAAACCAACTTGTTATGATCTCCGAAAAACAATTCAAAGACAGTGCGTCCGATTTAAACGTAGCTGTAGCGGCCATCAAAGCCGTTGCCGAAGTGGAAAGCCGCGGCGAAGGCATTTTGCCCGATGGCAAACCAAAGATTCTTTTTGAGCCGCATATCTTTTGGAAGCAGCTCAGGGCCCGCAACATCAACCCGCTGATGTTTATGGATGTCAATCCCGACATCCTGTACTCAAAATGGAAACCCGGCGCTTACGGCCCGGTGAGCAAGCAGCACGACCGCCTGGAAAGAGCCGCCAAAATCAACCGCGATGCGGCGCTGGAATCGGCAAGCTGGGGGCGTTTTCAAATCATGGGTTTTAACTGGAAAGCCTGCGGCTGCAAATCGCTGAAAGATTTTGTGGACGCCATGTCACGCAACGAAGATGAACACCTGCGGCTGTTTACGGCTTATATCAAAAACCGTTTTTTGGACGATGAGCTCCGCAACCTTGACTGGGCCGCCTTTGCGCTGTCTTACAACGGGCCGCTGTACCGTAAAAACAATTATCATATAAAGCTCAAAGCCGCTTACGAAAAGCACAGGGCGGCCGCCAGGGTGTAAACACAGCTTTTCTTTTTTGTGCGGCAGAGGAATGCTGCCACCCGGTTAACACCTCCCGCATTCACATGTTGCGTCTTCGCCTGTCTTCGGCTTCGCGATGGTTGATGCGGGTACGGTCGAATGCCGCTCCCAGCCAACCGGCGGCGGCTGTAAAAGGGCCACGCCGGTCACGATTCGCTACGTCTCCCGGCGCCAATGGCCGCTCATTGCCACGGTCTTCTCCCTCCCTTTGCGGTTCGCCTCTTTCGTTTTTCATAACAACTGTTTTCGGCGCTAACAAATGAGTGAGTTATCGGTTGGAAAAAACCGAAAAAATCGCTGGCTTCATTCTTCTTGTGTAAGAAGTAAGAAAGGTGAAGAAAGGTTGGCTTCACGACCTCGCCCGGGAAAGAAGCTGGATGCCTTCTTTTATTTTTTAGCGGTAACAGACGGTTGAAGCCGATGGCGAAAAACCATTTTCGGATCATCGCACATCCATTCCATTGTCAGTTTGCCCTGCCGGATAAGGCCAACGAGATAAGACTCCTGGCAACCGGTGGCTGTTGACTTTTCGATGCTGTACAAGGCGCGGCCGAATTTTTTTTTCGCTCTTTCTACGGCATCGGCCGGCACATACGATTTGTGCACCGGCAGCCCGTGTGCCGTTACCCCCAAAGAGTCAGCGGCGGTTTTGCCGGCGGTTTGCGCCGTTGCCGCAACAAAAGAAAACGCCGATAGCGGAAGAAGAAGGAGGCATTTCATGGTGGTTATTTTCTGGCGATACAAAAATGCACGATTCCCGGCACAATCGGCCTTGCTTAGCAAAAGCAGTGCCGGTTAAGTGCGGAGGGTAATGGCGCCTGCCGGGCAGGAGAGAAAAAGATGCCGCCAAAAGCGGCCCGTAAAAAGCCTGTTACCGCAGCTTTCCTGCAGCCCGCAGGGCATTCATGATGCGGCTGTCGTTCCGTTTGTCGAGCGATGGCAGAAAGGTATTGCCGGTAAGAAAGGTGAACTTAATTGGCAGCTCGTTCTTAACAACACCGAGTGGCTGTATAATGGCCACGCCAAACACAATAGAACTTAGATACAGAGGCCGGAAAAGACCGTAATACACAGGCTGGCCGTCCACCAATACCGCAAAGCCTTTATCCGGGCCATAATTCTGGATGGTGGTCTGAATGTCTTTATTGAGGGTGAAGGTGGAGTTGGCTTCGGTGTAAAATTGAATATCCCTGCCGGCCACCAGCGGCTTGTCTTCAAGCCTGCCGTCGCTGATGGTGATGGTAGCCGGATTGGTAGCCTGATTAACCGTTTGCGAAAAAGATTTCAGCAGAAATATTTCTACCGGTGTACTGCTTTCTTTTTTACAGGAAAAGAACAGCAGCGCCAGCAACCCGAAAAATAACTGCTTTGCCATAACATGGTTTTTTGTGCTGACAAGCGCCGCCTCAGGAACGTTGCACCGCCGCCAACCCTTCTTTTTTTCCCTTGATAGCTTCCCTGACTTTCGGGGCAATCTTCGTCCCAAAGATTTCAATGGATTTCATGAGCGCCGCATGCGACGGCCCGCCCACGTCCATGTGGGCCGAAAAACGGGTCAGCCCAAACAATTCATGAAACAAAAGAATCTTGTCAACGGCTTCGTTGGCATCGCCGATAATGAGGTGACCCTGCGCCGACCGGCCGGCGTCAAACTGCTGGCGCTGGTAGGGCGGCCATCCCCGCTGCCGCCCAATGCGGTTCATTTGCGCCGCATACAAAGGAAAGTATTCATCGGCTGTTTGCCGGGTGTCGTTGCCAAAGAGGGCGTGCATGTGTACGCCAACCTGCAACGGCTCCGGATGCCCGTAATGCGCAGATGCTCTGCGGTAATAATCGAACAAGGGAACGAATTGCGCCGGGTTGCCGCCGATAATGGCAAAGATCACCGGCAGGCCGTGCCGCGCCGCCCTCAGCACCGACTCGGGCGTGCCGCCTACGGCCACCCAAATGGCCAGCTTTCCATTGGCGGCGCGGGGCAATACTTCCTGGTCCTGCAAGGCCGCCCTGAATTTTCCTTTCCAGGTCAGCCGTTGGTTTTTGTTGATCTGCACCAGCAGGTCCAGTTTTTCTTCAAACAGCTCATGGTAGTCTTGCAGGTTGTAGCCGTAGAGGGGAAACGATTCGGTAAAGCTGCCGCGGCCTACTACCAGCTCTGTGCGGCCATCGGAGAGCAAGTCGGCCGTGGCAAAACTCTGGTAAAGCCGCACCGGGTCGGCAGAGCTCAGCACCGATACGGCACTGCCCAGTTTTATATTCTTCGTAACGGTGGCGGCGGCCGCCAGAATAATCTCCGGTGTCGAAACAGCATAGTCGGGCCGGTGGTGCTCGCCAATGCCGAAAAAGTCCAGCCCCACTTCATCCATCAGCTTAATTTCTTCAATCATTTCTTTTAGCCGGCGGCCCACCGCCTCCGGTTCGCCCTTGCTGCCGATGTGTACATCGCCAAACATGCCAACGCCTAATTCCATACAAAATAGTTTGCCGGCAAAGGTAAGGGCAGTAAGGCAGGGCGGCCGAACCGGTGGCGCTTATTCACGTGGTATTCGGTCATGGCAGGAAAAAACAAAAGGTTATTTAAACTTGTTATTTTCGGCCGCAAAAACATCCACTGTTCATGTTTATTCACTAAGTTCGTGATAATGGTGGCACAGCATTGTGATACAAAGCAGGGGCACCCCGAAGAAGTGCTGATACTCGACATGAGTGACTGCTACACCTGGTCGTTTCCCGAATTTTTACCCTTTTGCCTTCACCTTTACTACTTCTCCAGCTTCAAAGCCTTTAAGAGGTTGGCCTGAGCCCGACAGCCTTTGCCCTGACCGGCTCTTTCCGTTTTTTCCGTTCGCTTGCTAACCCTTTCCATTAATTCTCAAAACAACGTGTTATGTACCGGAGCCAGAACAGTGTTTCTGCGGCCGCATCCGTGCGGTTTCTCCTTGTGCGGATCCAGTCGTTACGCCGGAAAAAATTCATTTTTCACACGGCAAATGACGAGTTGAGGCACAGCGCCTTTCCGTTTTTGTGCAGCGGCATCGTTGCCCGGAGTAAAACGTTTTTTTAAAGCTTTTGAATGATCTCTTAATCAATTAACACTTACAATCATGATGACGACAATATATGCTCTTTCCCTGGCCGGCCTGCTGTTGGTGCCGGTGGTGTTGTTATTTATTTTAGACCGGCGGATGCAGCGCCAGGAAAAGCGTTTGCTGCTGAGCCACCTCAACGACACGGGCAGGGTAAAAGGCCTGCGGTTTTCGAGCCAGGAAATTTTAAAAGGCGTGGCCATCGGCCTCGATGGCGTTAACCGCATGGTGGTGGTAGTTGAAAAGATTCACGGAAATAATTTTTACTCCACCATCATCAACCTCGACAGCCTGGAGGCCTGCACGGCCTGGACGCAATTTGCCACGGTGGGCATGCAGCAGGGTTTTGTGGAGAAAAAAACCGATGGCATCCGGAGCATTTTGCTGTTGCTGCACCTGGGCGGCAAAACAACGCAGGAAATACCTTTTTACCGGCATTACAAAGACAAAGATGTCGAGCGGCCGGCACTGGAAAAAAAGGCCCGGCAATGGGAGGCAATGCTGGCAAAATTTATTGTGCCGGTGAAGAAGCGGGCCTGACCAATTTTTTTAAATAAGGCAGATGAATAAGGCCCCCAAAAAAAGCCCCCGTGAAAACACGGGGGCTGTCTGGCCTGGTAGGGTTTTTCAAACGGCGCAACGGCCCTAATTTTTGAAAAATGGGTGCGGCGGTTCCAGTACCCGAAAGTGCATTTTTGCCGCCGGGTACCGGTCGTTGGGTTCAATGCAGAAGCAGTCGCCCTGGCTGCCGCAAACCTGCGACCGGTAGCCCATTATACCGAAATGATGGTAGAGGATTTCGTATTCATCAAGGGCGAAAAGCACAGGAAAAGCCGTTTGGCTGCTGTGGCCATCGCCATTGGCTAAAATGGTTTTGATCAGTTTCTCCGCCCGAAGCAGGTGCCGGTTCTTCCGTCCGGCACCGGAGGCACGACCTTCTGTCAATTGCCCTTTGCAACGATTGGCAAATAAACTCACCGGGGCCTGTTGCAATACCGCATCGCAAAAACGCAGGGCTTTTTTGTGATCGCCGGAGCGAAGGCTGCCGGCAATTTCCTGGCAGTGCTGATCGCTCCAGGGATCGTAATTGGCTGTTGCAGCAAAACCGTAATACACCTGCCGGTAATCGGCATCGGTGAGGGTTTCATCATCGGCCAGAAATCGGCGTATTAGGTTCTTATAGGCTGTGGTGGGGTGAGCCTGGCGGTCGTAATGCGTTTCCGGTGGCCGCTGTACAGAAACCTGTTGCATGATTCTATTTTTTTATGGTTGAACAAGAAGAAATGACCGGCAGCCTTGCGGGAGGAGAAGAATGCCGATTTGGGATGGTTGTGTTGCAGGAAAGGAAGGGTGAAAGTTGTGTTATTGATGAATGCCCTCGCCAAACCGGTAACCGACGCTGATGCTGATGGTGCGCATGCGCAGGGGCGAAGCGTTTTCATAAAAAGCGTAGGAGTTGGCCCTTGCTTCTTTTTTGTTGATGGGTGCCATGCCCAGCGAGTACCGGGCGCCAATGATCCAGCCACCCTTTGGATAGATTTCCAGGCCCAGGCAGGCACCGTAGCTGACGCGGTTTACCCGGTCGGTCACCGATACCAGCCTTGCTGCATTTGACGACGCAAGATGCCGGGTAGTGTCCATAAAAGCACTGGCCATATAGCCGGCTTGTGGGCCCACCTGCAGTTGCGCCAGCCGCCCGAGGTTGATGGTGAACAGGCTGGTGAAATAAATAAAGCGGAAATCATAGCGGCGGCTGAACGAACCTTTTTGCAGGCGAAGGCCCTCTTTCGAGTACGTCATTTCGGTTCGTAGTCCGGTGAGCGAATTGTAGGATTTGTTGGCCAGAACGCCGGCAAAAAATCCCGCTGCCATCGGCGAATGGTACGGCGCCGCTACAGTGGCTTGTGTAAGATGAAGGCCGGCCCTGAAGCCAAACTGGTGAAAGGAGAGCGAGGGCAGGCTGCGGGATTGCGAAAAGCCAACCGATATCACTAAAAGCGTGAGCAGCGAAAGGAGAAACATCTTTTTCATATGTGTTGCTTTAAAATGCCGCGAAAGGGGGTTAATAAATGGAAGAGATAAAAGGCTGCATCGAAATGGACGGCTTTTGCCCTTTCAGCACGGCAATGGCCACGTGGGAACTGAGGGTTTGCCCGGGCTGCAGGTTAAAGGCCGCCAGCGTTTTTCGGCGGTTGCCGATCAGCGTTTTGTGATACACAATAAGCTCCATGTTTGGTTCGGCGCTGACAACGGCAAACTTTGCGGTGGCCGGCATGGGCAGCCCGTTTATGGCATAAAACTTTGCCAGGAAGGCTCGTTTGGTTAAGTCAAACTCCGGGTTTTCCACCATTTTTTCTTTGTCAATTAAAAAGATCTTGGAAAACTTGCCCCGGTTGATAACGCTGAACTCCACCGGGAAAACCGAGTATTGTTTGCCATCAATGTTGCGCTCTTCTTCAATGCCAAGCGAATAGATAAAGTCTATCCCGTCCATGGAAAGCGCTTTGCCGGCTTCCATCTCAGCTTGCTGGCCAAAGGAAAAGGAGGGTGCAACGAACAGCAGGATCAGCAAAATGTTTCGCATACGTGAGTGATTTTGGTGTAATGGAAAAATTGTTTTGTCAGGAAATTTTGATGGATGTACCTGCACTTTTAGTCGGCGATGCAGAAAGAAGGGAAACAGGTTTTTTACAGCGATGCAAAAAATTTTTTTTCGGGCGAAACAAACGGTTGCACGGGCTTTGCCTTTTCGATGGTGCCCGCCTTTTTTTGTTTTATGCGCTGCCGAAAATCCGGTGGTAGTTTTTGCCCTTGTGCAGCGGGAATGGCTCCGGCACACCGGCTCGAATGGCTCCGCCTGTCCGATGCCAGAGGTGTGCTGCGCATTTTGACAAAAGTCTGGATAGGGCAGTGCGTTGGCACTGGTGCAAAAAGGTAATGTGACCTCCCCGCTTTCAGCCTTTACGGCAAAAAGGGCTATCTTCCTTCCACCAAATGAACACGGCTTCCATAGTTCGTATTTTCAGCAATTCCGGCGACGAGGAAATCATCAGTGGCCTGAAAGAAGGCGGATCGAAACAGCAACTTTCGGAAACCAGGTTGAACAACTGTTTTTTTTACTTTATCGAAGAGGCTGTGCGCAAGCACCGCATCACCCGCGAGGATGCCCTCACCGCTTATTCGGAAGCGATGCTGGCCGTTATTGCAAACATTCGCAACGGGAAGTTTAAGGGCGAAGCATCGCTGAAAACCTACACGGCCCGGATTTTTTACTTTAAATGTGTTGACATCATCAACCGCACCCCGACTAATCTGGTAAGCCTTCCCCTCGACGACCGGCTACAGGACCCGCAAGACCCGCTGCACGATATGCAGGCCCGGATGCAGGAAACATTCCGCGAAGAGCAGTTTCGGCGGGCGTTTGAAAAACTGGGCGAAAAATGCCGCGAAATCCTGCGCATGAAAGTGCAGTTGTTTTCGGATAAGCAAATTGCCGAAGCAGTGGGTTTTAATTCGGCCGATGTGGCAAAAGCATCCAGGCTGCGGTGCCTGAACAAACTAAAAGAACTTTTTCAGCAGCAAAAATGACCGATCAGTATCACTATATCGAAGATTATTTTGAAGGCCGGCTGGCCGGTGCTGAAAAGACGGCCTTTGAAGCCCGGTGGAAGCAAGACAGCGGGTTTGCGGACGATGTGAATTTTTACCTGCAAACCACCAAATTTTTAGAAGGGGAGCTGAGGGCCCGCAAAAACAAAGAAGTGGCCGACCAGTATGAACAATGGCTGGCTGTGCAAAAAGGGGGCGGGCCTGTTGTCCGGCGAATTCGGCCATATATAGTAGCTGCCGCGGCTTCGGTGCTCCTGTTTTTTGGGTGGTTCTTTTTCTTACGCAGCGCCTCTCCGGAGCAACTGGCCACGGCCTATATTCAAAACGAATTAAACACCGTGGGCATTAGCATGGCCGGCAGGGAAGACAGCCTGCAACTGGGCAAAGCTGCCTATAACGAAGGCCGGCTGCCCGAGGCTGCCGCAATTTTCGAAAGCCTTCTCGAACGGGATCCGGCCTCTGCCGAAGCCGGGCAACTGGCCGGCCTTACGCGGCTGCGCCTGAGCCAATACGATGCGGCACTGGTACATTTCCGCCGCCTCGAAAACCGCCCCGGGCTTTATGCCAATCCAGGTGCTTTTTTACAGGCGCTCACACTGCTGAAGCGCAACGGCGCCGGCGACATAGATAGCGCCAAACGGCTGCTGCAAAAAGTGGTCAGCAACAAACTGGAAGGGGCCGAAACGGCCAGTGAATGGCTGCGGAAATTATAAGGCATAACGATGGCGCCTACCGGCACCACCGCTTGCGCAAATTGCCAGAATAGCCGGTTACGCAACGGCCTATCCCGGCCCGGTTAATTGAAACGGTAAAAGATCCCACTTCACGTCATGGTCGGGGGCAGAAGCAACCCTTTTTCCCGGCCGCCGAAGCATTAATTTTTTATTACAAGGGGCAAAAACAACGAGGGGTCAATGGACGATGCCCTGCCGGTGCCGGCTACCATTGTGCTGGCCAGAAAAACCTGCAAAAGGCTGTCGGTGCGCTGCTGAATCAACCAGCTGTTACAGGTGCGGCCGGCCAATGAATGTTCTAACAGTTCGGGAAACATCCTGGGCAGCAAAGCTTTCCAGCGGGCGTCGCTGATTTGTTTGTCGGTAAGGAAATGGTTTTGCTTTTGCTCATAGCACCGAAGCGCTTCCATCTGTTGCTGCGCAAGGTGACTGGTAGTGATAAGAAGCATCTCGAATTGCATAGAAAGAGGTTTAAAGGTGAAAGGAAAAATGCACAGGTGCACCGGTTGCCTGTTCTGCTATTCATCCAACCTGCCAGCCATTCGATAACCGGCGTGCTGCTTTCTTTGTCGGCCTGCCACCATCAAACGGAAACAACGGAGGTTGGTGTTAGGACGGAGCGCCGTGTGAACCAAAATAAACGGCAAGGGACAGGCGGAAGGCACCTGCGTGGGCACAGGCATGGCTTTCCATCTGGCGTTTTAGGACCACCGCCCGGTGAAGGGATATGCGGCGCATGGCTAAGGCCCGGTACTGCTGGCGGGCGCCGGGATCGTTGAAATGCCGAAAAATTTTTCGTTCGAAATAAACGACAGTGCCAGGATGGTGAAGGAAAACAAAGCCTGACCGTCCGTTTTTTTTACGGTTTTATCTGGTTGTTTTTATTGCCGACGGCGACCAGGCAAAAACACTGTGTTCGGTTCTTTTCCACTAACCTTGCTGTATGAAAAAGCATTTTTTCGTCATCGCCGGTTTTTGTGTTTGCCTGGCTGTTTTTGCACAGCCCAAAGCTTATAAACTTTGGTATCGCCAGCCGGCAAAAGATTGGAACGAGGCACTGCCCATTGGCAACGGCCGCCTTGGTGCCATGGTGTTTGGCGGGGCAAAAGAAGAGCTGCTGCAACTGAACGAACAAACCTTGTGGACCGGTGGCCCCGTCAATAAAAATCCAAACCCCGAAGCGCCGCAATACCTGCAGCCGGTAAGGGCTGCCCTGTTTGCCGACAGCATCAATGAAGCGGTGAAACTGCTGCAGAAAATGCAGGGGCCGGATACGGAAATGTACCAGCCGCTTGGTGACTTAATCATCCGCCAGCAGGCCGACGGTGAACCCTCCGCCTACCGGCGCGAACTGGACATTTCCACGGCGGTTGCCACTACCCGTTATACCATCAATGGCGTTAATTATTCCAGGGACGTTTTTTCATCAGCACCCGACCAGGTCATTGTAATTCGCCTGAGAAGCAGCCGGCCCGGCGCCCTGCATTTTACAGTGGGTGCCGCCCACCCCTTGGCGGCCGCCATCACAGTGGAAGGCGGCCGGGAACTGGTGTTGCGTGGCAAGGCCCGGATCACCAACGACGAAGGGGGGCAGCAAAAACCACTGATTTATGAAGACGCAGAGCGATGCGATGGCATGCGTTTTCAATTCCGGGTAAAAGCCATTGCGCCAGGCGCCGTTATCACGGCTGCCGACACGGTGCTGCAAGTGGAAAAAGCCACGGAGGTGCTCCTGTTACTGTCGGCAGCTACCAGCTTCAACGGCATCAACAACTGTCCCGATAAAGGCGGGCTGAATGAAGAAACGATAGCAAAGGCCTATCTTAAAGGGGCCGAACAAAAAACCTTTGCACAACTGCTGCAGGCCCACCGGCTTGACTACCACCGGTATTTCAACCGCCTGTCGGTTTCGTTTTCCAACACCACCGGCCCCGATAAGCCAACCGATGCACGGCTGGCGGACTACCGCAATGGCCTTGCCGATCCCTGGCTGGAGGAAATGTATTTTCAGTTTGGCCGCTACCTTCTGATTTCCTGCTCGCGGCCCGGTGGCTGGCCGGCCAACCTGCAGGGAATTTGGAACAACAGCATCCGGCCGCCGTGGCGCAGCAATTATACCACCAACATCAACCTGCAAATGAATTACTGGCCGGCGGGCGTCACCAACCTCAATGAAATGAACGAGGCGCTGGTGGAGCACATTCAGCGGCTGGCGGTGAATGGTCGGGCCACTGCACAAAACTATTACAACATGCGTGGCTGGGCGGTGCACCACAACACTGATCTGTGGGCGCAAACAAACCCTGTGGGCGAGGGCACCGGCGACCCCAAGTGGGCTAACTGGAGCCTTGGCAGTCCGTGGCTTAGCCAGCACCTGTGGGAGCATTACCGCTTCACGGGCAACAAATCTTACCTGCAAAAAACGGCCTACCCGCTGATGAAGGAAGCCGCCTTGTTTTGCCTCGACTGGCTGGTGGAAAAAGATGGTGTGCTGGTAACAGCGCCCTCCACTTCGCCCGAAAATGTTTACCTGCATCCGCAGGGATTCAAAGGCACGGTCACCATCGCATCGGCCATGGACATGGAGATCATCTGGGACTTGTTCCAGAACGTTCGGGAGGCCGCGGCTATCTTGAATACCGATGCAGACTTTGCGTCACTGCTGAAGGAAAAACAGGCAAAACTCAGCCCGCTGAAAATTGGCAAAAAAGGCAACCTGGTAGAGTGGTACGGCGACTGGGAAGATGAGGATCCCCAGCACCGCCATGTGTCGCATTTGTTTGGCCTGCACCCCGGCCGGCAAATATCCCCGCTGCTGGATCCGGCCTATGCTAACGCGGCAAAAAACACCTTGCTGGTGCGTGGCGATGGTGGCACGGGCTGGAGCAAAGCCTGGAAAATTAATTTCTGGGCCCGCCTGCTCGACGGCGATCATGCCTACAAAATGTACGGCGAGCTGCTGAAGCATTCAACGCTGAAAAATCTTTTCGACACGCACCCACCGTTTCAGATAGACGGCAACTTTGGCGCGACGGCCGGCGTGGCTGAAATGCTGCTGCAAAGCCACCTCGATTTTATTCAACTGCTGCCGGCTCTGCCAATGGCCTGGAAAGAAGGCCATGCCCGGGGACTGCTGGCCAGAGGTGCGTTTGAAGTGGATCTGTATTGGAGCGGGGGCCGCCTACAGAAGGCTGTGGTGCTTTCGAAACGGGGTGGCGAATGCCGGGTGCTATCGAAAGAACCTCTCGCGGTAAAGGCAGTGTCCAGTGCAAAGTCTGCCGGGAAAAAAAGCGAAGGCCGATCGTATTTCCTCACAAGCTTTCCGACTTCGCCCGGAAAAAAATATGAATTGATTGTAAAATGAAAAGTACCCTTCTTGCTGCCCATTTTATGCTGTTGATGATTAGCCAACGCTACTGCTGTGTAGGTTTTACCGGTACCCGCTGGGCCAATGGCAAACACAATGTCGTTCTTCTCGGCAGCAGTGGCCATTCGCTTTTGGTTGGCGGGCCGGCCTTTCGTGTGATTGGCGCGTCAGTTGTGCGGGACGATGACCGGTGGGTAATGTTTTGAAAAACGAAACCCGCTCACAGGTGGAGAAAAACCTTCGCGTTGCCACAGACAAAAAATTAACTGGGCCGTACTCCGCACCTGGCGGTCCTGTTGCCGGTAACTATTGAGCAAAAGGGCCGAAGGCATTAAAACTGAACGGACAGCGGATCGTTTATTTTGACGAGTACCGTGATAAAAATATGGTGTGGTGATGTCTTCTGATTTGCTGCAATGGACCGATGTTTCCGATAAAGTAGTGTTTGTAAAGGGGTCCCTTCATGGGACGGTGTTTACGGTTTCAAAGAAAGCGTTTGAGCAATCAATGACGGCTAACAATCCTTCCGGGCGGCGATAAACAAACTATTACTTCAGCCCCTTCAGCCACGTCTCACACAATTCGGTCCACTTCTCCACTGCGCCTTTCCCAAGTCCCAGTCCAAAACCATGACCACCGGAAGGATACACATGCAGCTCACCGCTGACGCCTTTTTCTTTCATGGCTTCAAAGAACAGCAGGCTGTTTTGCACCGGAACTCCGCCATCGTCCATGGCGTGTATCAAAAACGTAGGCGGCGTGGCCTTAGTCACCTGTAATTCGCTGGAGTATTGGGCGGCGAGTTCAGCGGAGGGACTGGCGCCAATAAGGTTGTTGCGGGAGCCCTGGTGCATGATGGATTTATTCATCGAAATCACCGGGTACACCAGCACGCCAAAATCGGGGCGTGAGCTTAGTTGTTCCACCGAATCGGTGGCGGATTTATTGCCTTCGTCAAATTTTGTCAGCAGGGTAGAAGCCAGGTGCCCACCTGCCGAAAAACCCATTACGCCAATCTTGTTGGGCTGGATGTTCCATTGGGCGGCATGGGCACGAACCAGCCGCATGGCCCGCCTGGCATCCATCAGGGGCGAAAGGTGCGGGGTTACATTACTCTTTGAATTGGGCAGGCGGTACTTCAGCACAATGGCCGCAATGCCTTTTGAATTGAGCCATTTGGCCACTTCGGTGCCTTCCCATTCGTAGGCCAGGATGGCATATCCGCCACCGGGACAAATCACTACGGCCTGCCCCGTGGCATTTCGCTTAAGCGGAAGAAACACAGCAATGTCGGGTGTTTGCACCTGGGAGATGCGGAGGATATCGGTGGTTTCGCGTTTTTCTTTTTCACCGGTGTTCTGGTAGTTCGGCACTTTTCCTTCCGGGTAAAGCGGAAGCGTGTAATTCTGTGCGGTTGACATTTGACCAAAAGATAAAAGGATCAAAACAAAAAAGAATTGTTTCATGTAAACAATAGTTGTAAATGAATGAGGAAGATAAGCAAAGCGCCTAATCAGAAAATACAGTTGCTTCTTTCTGCCTTGGCTTTTGCAGCAGCTTTTTTTGTGGCGGAAATTTTAACCACCAAAGCACAAAGTCACGCCCGGCTATGATAGCAGCACGACAACCCTCCTCCGGCCTACCAAAAGATGGCTGTTGGCAAGTGCGGTGGGAGGGGGTTATGAGAGATGCCACAATATGTTCGTGAAAAGAGATCAGGAAACATCAAATAATTCATTCCTTCTTGTAAACAATTGCCTTTCCTGGTAAACACATGAATGGCGTAAATGCCATCAGCGGGCAGGAGCATAGTGTTTTCAACAGTATTTTGAAGATATAAAAAGATGGAAGCCTTGAAATTGATACGATCTACCCAAGATGGTATTTTACACCTGGAAGTTCCCGATCATTTCTGCAATATAAAATTGCAAGTGATAGCAAAAAGGAGGCTGGAGAAAAACCTTCCAGACGGCCATTGTTGGGAGCGGCAAGATTTCCCGATACCACCGTGACTAAGTACGATGTCTATAAGAAGTAAAGTTTTTCTGGACAGTTCGGTTCTGATTGACGCAATTAAGGGTTTGCGAACGGCATTGCTCCAGAGGTTGGCCGAAGATGCACCGTACGAGTGCTTCATAAGCCAGGTTGTGATCAGTGCATATCTTTTTCATTTTCTTGCCCTTACTACCTCGGTGACGCTTCTCTCTTTAAAAATGCAAAAAAATATTCCGGCTGTTCTGGCGTAAAACACGGCATACAAACCGCTGTCTTCCTTCTCCGTATGGGTTGCCGGTAATGCGTTAACGGAATGGCACCTTCGCTGATGCGGCAATACAATCTTCTTCCCGACGATGCCCTTATTTTGGCCACCTGTAAAATTTGCCGCCTATGCGCTCCGCTGCGGTCGGGGTAGTTTTCCTGCTAAATCTTCCATTGCATTTGCGGCATCATCCCCGTTTTCTTTTGGCTGGTTCCGCTTTGTGGCCATGCAGTTCGCTTTATTTTAAACCAAACGGTCAGGCCAGGCCGTCCGCCATCCGGTGCTGCCAAAGCCAGTCTATTTAAAGCCAAATAAAACCGGGAATAAAAACGTAACGACAGCCGCCCAGGCTACATACACGGGCAGAAAGCGGGCAATGACATGCCCGGCGGAGCCGCTGCCGGCTTTGTTGGCGATTGCACGGTAAAGCTGTACGGCCACCAGCAAAAGATTGGTGAGAAAAAGAATATTTCCACCCAGCACGGCTGCCCGGTTTGGCGTAAGTCCCCATTCGGAAATGCGAAACAGGATGGCCGACAGGGCAATGCCATTGACCAGGACCGTGAGGGCCGAGAGCAGAAACAAGATCCAGCGTTCCGCCCGTGTCTTTTCGCTTTCGGCCGATTCGGCCACCGAAAAGAAAATAATGGCCATGACACCCACCAACAGCGCATTAAACACCAGCAGGAACTCGCGGTCGTTGTAGGGATCTTTGCCCGAATAAACAATGGCGCCGAGGTAGACCACCAGCATCACTAATACCAACGGGCTGAATATGCGGGCAATGACCGGCGACACTTTTCCCACCAGGGTGGGATTGGTTTGAATGAGCCAGGTGCCGACAATGGGCGCTGCCGGCAGTCCGAAAACGACAACATAGTCGAAGTAAAATTTTTCAATGGAATAGCCAAGCAGCGAAAAGAGGCCAATGGTAATGCCCGTCATAATGCCCCCGGCCAGCAGGATCAGTGCCGTCATCACTACCAGGTCGCCGTTGTATTTTAGAAACCCGAGCCGTTGCTCCGTGGCCTGTGCAAGCCCTCCGGTAAAGGCAAAGCCGGTAAGCGCCCAAAGCACAACCACCAGGTGCACGCAGGCAAGAACCAGGGTGTCGCTGGCGGCGGCTGGCGGCAGCAGATTGATGTAGAGCAGGCCACCCAGCGCCACGGCCACCGCCACGGCTATTTTCGCCAGCGGAAGTCGATTCTTCCACGCAAAATAAGCCGTCAGAAAAGGGAAGAGGATAAAGCCAATATTACGCGGATAAAAAAAATCTTCATTCAGCGAAAAAATGGCGGGCAGCTTGGCCACCAAACCCGCAAGCAGCGCTGCTACCAGCACAAACACAAGGCCCCGGCGGGCTTCCGGGTCTTTTTCGCCGGTTTCGGGATGCAGTCGTTCGTACCAGAATTCAACCAGTATATTGCCCTTCACTTCCGGGTACAACGCATGAAATTCCTGTTTGAAATTGTTTTTGTTGGCCCGGTACAGCTTCTCAAGCTGGCGGGGATTGTCGAGGTGGAGGCGAATCTCGTTTTTCATATCTTTTTTCATTTCGCAGTTTGCTTCAAGTGGTTTATTAAAGTGCTTTGAATTTCAAAGTGGAGCGGCAAAAAAATAGACGATGGTGAGGATCGCCACCCTTGCATTTTTCTTTTGGGTTGGATGCCGATAGTAGTTGAACGTTTTTGGCAGGGCTGCATATGGCCTGTTTTATTTGTGTGATTGAATGATCTTTTCGAGCGCCGACAAATGATCGGTGAAGGCTTTTTTGCCATTGGTCGTCATGTAATACTTCGTGTTGGGCTTGCGGCCGACAAATGATTTTTCCACGCCGATAAATGCTTCTTTTTCCAGGGCTTTAATATGGCTGGCAAGGTTGCCGTCGGTTACATCCAGGTATTCTTTCAGGGCATTAAAATCCAACCGGTCGTTTACCGCCAATGCCGACATAATCCCGATCCTGATCCGGCTTTCAAACGCTCTATGTAAACCATTGATCAACATGTTCAGCGTTCGTACTTGAAATGAATGTAAATGCCGTAAATAATATGCACCACACCAAAACCCAGCGCCCATAATAGTAGGCTCCATTCAATGGCCAGCGTGGCAACAAGGCCCAGCGCCACCTGTATCAAACCAAGCGACCGAACATCATCGTAGGTGTATCTGCTGGCGCTAAAAAGGGCCAGCCCGTAAAACACCAGCGACAGTGGCGCCGCCAGCACCATCAGCTCTTTGGCCATCAGCAGCAGGATCAACAATCCACCGGCAGCCAGTGGCACGGCGGTAGCGGCCAGCAGCCGCCGCGAGGTGGCATTCCAGATTTTTTCGCCTTTCTTGGCCGCTTTTTTTGCCGACAAAACCACCGCGGTGCCAACCGATAAAACCAGCACGGCAAGGGCAAGAAGAATGATAGGTGTAAAATTGCCCGGCAAAACACCCCTTTCGTACTGTTCAATACTGTTGGCGCCGGGCCGGTAGTGGAGCAGGAAATAAGCAATGGCGGCACCGGCCAGCGCATAGAGCCCGGCCATGATTCCGGCCCAGCCGGCCAGCGACAGAAATTTCGAAGACCGCTCCATCATGGAACGGATCTCCGCAATGTCCTGCATATAGTCCTGTCCTTTTTTCATTTGAAAGTACTTTGCGTTACAAAGTTAAGCTGATTGTTTGAATAATCAAGCCGGCCGCAAAATTAAATTTAAAAAGGGGTGGTGCAACGGCCCCATCATCGGCAACCAGCGGTTTGTCAACCACCAGTGGCTCGCTCTCACCGGCTAAAAAGCGTTCCATCAAACATTGGTCGTTCGGGTTCGGCGGGTCCCTTTTTTGCCGCAACTATTATCGTCAGGTCGTTCAAGTAGGGCAATGCACAAAAGAAAAAAGGTAAGCCTGCTGCCCAAAAATTTTTCTTGCAATGAACCGGGCAACTGGAGATTCCGATACCTTTAAAACATGACTGTCAACCGTCGAAACTTTCTCCGCAACCTAACCCTCGGTGCCGGGGCTGTTGCCACCGGACTTCCGGCCTGGGCCCTTTCCGAAGAAGAAAAGACCGAGGCGCTCCGGCGTGCTTATCAAAAAGCCGGCGGTCCGCAGGCTTTCAACATGTGTGGCTATGCGGCGCCAAAAATTGTTACGGTGCGCATTGGCATCATTGGCCTTGGCATGCGGGGCCCCGGAGCGGTGGACCGCTTGTCGTACATAGAGGGGGTAGAAATAAAAGCGCTTTGCGATAAATACGCCGAAAGGGCCACAAAAGCACAGGCGATTCTTCAGAAAAAAGGATTGCCAAAGGCGAAAGAATACAGTGGCGAAGACGGCTGGAAAGCCATGATCCAGAACGAAGACCTCGACCTCGTTTATATCTGCACACCCTGGCATCTGCACACGCCCATGTCGGTATATGCCATGCAACACGGCAAACATGTGGCCTGCGAGGTGCCCATTGCCGTTAGCCTCGATGAGTGCTGGCAGTTGGTGGAAACGTCTGAAAAGACAAAGAAGCATTGTATGATGCTGGAAAATTGCTGCTACGATTTTTTTGAAATGCTGACGCTGAACATGGCCCGCAACGGCTTGTTTGGCGAACTGGTGCATGCGGAAGGCGCTTACATTCACGACCTGCGTGACCTGAACTTTAGCAAAACCGGGTATGCCGATATGTGGCGGCTGAAGCAGAATATGGATCGCCGGGGAAACCTTTATCCCACACATGGGCTGGGCCCGGTGGCACAATGCTTTAATATCAACCGCGGCGACAAGTTTAGTCACCTGGTCTCCATGTCCACCGATGATTTTATGATGAAAGACATGGCGGCGGAAAAGGCGGCTGCCGACCCTTTTTATGCGCCATTTGCCGGAAAGGACTTCCGGGGCAACATGAACACCACCACCATCCGCACCGAAAAAGGAAAAACCATTATGCTGCAGCACGATGTAACCTCACCGCGGCCTTACTCCCGCATTCACCTGATCAGCGGTACCAAAGGTGTAGCCAGCAAGTATCCTGCACCGGAGAAAATTTCCTTTGGCCATAGTTGGGTAAAGGAGGATGAGTTGAAGGATCTGTATGCGAAACATACGCCACCCATCATTAAGCATGTGGGCGAAATTGCCAAAAAGATCGGTGGCCATGGCGGCATGGACTTCATCATGGACTGGCGGTTGATTGACTGCCTGCGCAACGGATTGCCACTGGACCAGGATGTGTACGATGGCGCTTTGTGGAGTGCTGTTTTTCCATTAAGCGAACGGTCGGTGGCCAACAAGTCCCGCACGGTGGATGTACCTGATTTTACCCGTGGTGCCTGGAAGACGAACCAGCCTGTGGCCCTAACGCTTGATGGCGGCGCTACCACAACCGTGCGGCCGAAGGCGTGAGGAAAGCACTTTGAAAGACGCAACGGGACTGCTTTTATGCCGTCTTTACCTGTGTCTTCTCGCTGTGAAGATGCTGCACGTTTCCACGCAGATCAATAAAAAAGCAATGAACATTTAGCTTGTGCTCTTTTGCCACCCGCTTGGCCAGTTCGACAGAAAACTGCTTGTGCCAGTCAATTTCTTTTTCGTAGGAAGACATATCTACTTTCCGGTTGTCTAGAAGTCCGTCATAAGCTCCGCAGTTTTCATGTTCAATGATATACATGTCTTCGATCTTATGAAGGCCGATGGCCAGATTAATATGGTCTTCCAGTGCCCGGTTCCAATGGCTGTATTCTTCAAACTTACCGCCTGCGAATAGATGCTGTTTGGTTTGTGTAGCGAGCAATGAGCTGCCGGCCAGAATGAAATGATCGTAGCGGTTTTCTAGATTGTCAAAGTGCAAGAAGTCCACCGTGTCATCGGTAAGGCGCAGGTCCATGCAGCTTAGCACCAGGATGTTCTTTTTGGGAATCGGGTAAGTTCCTTTGGCGGGATACTCAGCTCTGTTCATAATAAGATTTTTTCACATGAATATAATGCCGATAGGGCACAGTTTGTTCACCGGCTGAGTTTTTCCCGGCCGGTCCGGTATTGCAGGTAGGCAAAAAGAGGCTGTCTCAAAAGTAGGCAGCCTTTTTTTATTTTCAGTTTTTGGGG
>CBDUBQ010000028.1:0-82539 GCA_965365435.1 uncultured Flavisolibacter sp. | reverse complement strand
GCCGTATCGCTGCATCCTTCGTTGTTTGTCACCACCACGGTGTACGTTGTGCTGTCGGCCGGCGATGCTACCGGATCCGGCACCGAAGCGGAACTAAGGCCCACCGCCGGAAACCATTGATAGGCCGTGCCGCCACCGGCCAGCAACGGCACCGTTTCGCCTTCGCAAATGGCATGTGTATCGCCATTTACGGTGGCCACCGGCTTCGGGCGAATCACTACCTCCACCGAATCCAGGCTGCTGCAGCCAACAGCATCGGTGCCGGTAACATAATAGCGGCCAGCCCGCACCAACGGTACGTTGGTTATTGTAACGGTTTCGCCGCTGGCCGAAAAGCCGCCTCCTGCCGTCCAGGTGTAGGTGCCGCCGCCGGAGGCGCTGAGGCGAAGCGTGCCGCCCTGGCACAGGGGTGCAACCGGCACCGCGGTGATAGCAGGGGAACGGTTGATCCTCACCGTGAAAGGGGCCGAGTTGACCCGGCAGGCAAGCACGTTTCGGTTCTCCATCCGGGCTGCAGTAAGGCGGTACAGCGTGGTACCCGGCGGCGCCGTAGCCGGAACGTCCTGTGTGAGCGTGGCGGCATTGGCACCGGCAATATTGGTCCAACTGCTACCATTGTCGTTGCTGCGCTGCCATTGCAGATAAGGATCGTCGAATCCGGCAGAGATGGTGCTTGACAGGGAGAACTGCCGGCCGATGCCTTCGCAAAGGTTTAAGTCGGTAGCGCCGCCGGTGGCCGACACCGTCAGCCTGGGGCCACAGGGCCGGAAGGTAATATCGTCCAGCGCCAGGTCGTTGCCGCAGCCACCGGGTGCATTGTTTCTTATTTTCAAAACCACCCGGTTGGCCAGCGCCGGCAGCGTAAAGAAAAAACCATACTGCCGCCAGGGTGCATTGGTTTCGGCTGCGATATCGCCGGTGTTGAATGACTGCAGAATGGCACCATCGGTGCTGGCTATAATGAAGGTGAGGTTGGGCCGTATGGGGCTGCCGCTGCACTCGCCCGGCGAATTCATGTTCATGACCCAGGCCGCAAATTCGTAGGTGGTATTGCTGCAGGCCAGTTCCACCGTATCCACATAAAAATTGCCGGGGTCAAAGGAGGCATTTACCAGCATAAAATAGCCGTTCGGATCGCCGGTGTGATCGGCCGTAAGGCTGTTCCAGTTGCCAAAGCAACGGCTTGTTTGGTTGCGAACGGTGTAGAAGCCATCGTTGGGACAATCGGCCGCGGTGTACCCATAAGAGGTAACGGCTGCGCTGAGCGGGGGGCCCGGGTTAGCGCCCGATCCAAAGGTGATGTTGACCAATGGATCGCCCAGGCTTCCCTGGCAAAGCTGTGCCAGCAGGGCCTGCGACAAAAACAGTAAAAAGGTGGCCAATAAAAAGCGCCGGCAGAAGATCATCTCGTTTCGTAAGCGTATGGTGATAATGGGCTGAATTTTAGAAGTAAAAGTTTGTAAAGTAAGGTATTTCTGCTGTAGTGATTACGCACGGTTGGATTGTCGCCATCGCTCTTGTTCCGAATGAGTTTTGCCGGGAGAAGTCGGGTAGCCGGCAAACGATAGTTGGCCCCGAAATTTCAACAGGTGCCACCACAAATGCAATGAACCGCGATACCGGCAACTCCTTTTCGTTATCTTTTAATGAAAAAAACCAGGTATGCCGGCCCGTAGTATCTGCCCGAAGTTGTTGTGTTGCCTCATATTAGCAGTTGCCCTGATCGGTTGCACCAGGAAGCCAGGTCGCTATTCGGTTCGCCACTCGTATGTACCCCATACCAGGTTGGCTACCATCAGTGACTCACTGTCCCTTCCGTATCAACCTTCCGGCTACAGCCTCTATTTGCCTTCCCAAAAAAGCAACATCGCTGCCGCTCTTGTATTTTTTGGCGATGTGCCGGTGGACTCATTGCGCACTCCGGAAGAAGTGGCTGTTGTGCAGCCGGCTATTGCCAAAAATGTCGCTGTTGGTTTTGTGGCAACGGGCAAGCCGCTCGACCTTTTGGAAAACGACACGGCCCTGCGGCGGCTGGACTCAATCATGGAACAGATGATCGTTGCAAACGGCTTGCCGCGCCATAAAATTGTTTTCGCCGGGCTTTCCTTAAGTGGCACAAGGGCCATGCGATATGCCATTTGGTGCCAGCAAAATAAATCTGCCTTTGCTGTCCGCCCTGCTGCATTAGTACTTTGCGATGCGCCGATAGATATGATGCGTATGTATGATGAACACAAGAAGGCACTGCAGCGAAATTTTGATCCCCTGGCTGCCGGCACTGCTGTCATGGTAGTACCTTACCTGGAACGCCTGTTTGGATCTCCCCACGAAAACCGCAAAAAGTATATCGCATATTCTCCCTACAGCTATGCCGACAGCCTGGGCGGAAATGCCCGGTACCTCGGCAATTTGCCGGTGAGGGCCTACCACGAACCCGACATCAACTGGTGGATCAGGTACCGCAGAAAAGACTATTACAGCATGAACAGTCTCGACCTGGCCGGCCTCATTAACCAGTTGTTGCTGGCGGGAAATACCCGGGCCGAATTGGTAACAAGTCACCGCCAATCGGTGGGCGCCGCCGAATCGCCGCACTCCTGGCGCATTGTGGATAACCGCGAACTGGTGGATTGGTTGTTGGGCTTGTGAGCCTACAGGCATTTTCTTTCAGCCTTGGTGACAGATGTGAAAGAGAAGTGCGGGTGTTAATGCCTGGTTGAAACCTTGTTCCCCGCTGCTTGCTTCTGCAACCAAGCCTGCTCTGCCATGTTTGTGTAAGGACTTGCCAATCGCCGATGCTCGCTAAGAACTGAACAGAAGAGTAGTGCTTTCGGTCACCGGCAACGCTTTTGGTGCAGGCTCTGGGGTACCTCACGTAAATACTTTTTCTTGCCGAAAAGAAAACCAAAACTATTTGAATGGAGGTCCTCTATTTTTGAATGACAGTAAAGCAACCTGCCATTCATCTACAACACATAGGCTCATGCATACAAACGAAAACCCGCCGCCGGAAACGACAGCGGCAGAACCATTTCATTTTTCACAGGCAGTTTCGTGGGAGAATCTTGGCGCTGGCATCACACGGAAAATCCTGGGTTTCGACAAGGAATTAATGATGGTGCTTGTGCGTTTTGAAAAAGGCGCCATTGGCAGCCTGCACCACCACCGCCACCGGCAGGTGTCTTATGTGGAATCAGGCAGCTTTGAAGTAACCATTGAGGGCAGATCAGAGGTGCTGAAACAGGGTGACTCGTTTTTTGTAGCGCCAGATCTTGTGCACGGTGTGGTGGCGCTGGAAGCTGGTTGCCTGGTGGATGTTTTTTCGCCGGCAAGAGAAGATTTCTTGTAGCAAAAAGGCAATAGTAAGCTCTTTCAATATTGCGGTACCGGCTTGTCTTGCTCCGTGGTCCAATGCA
Source organism: uncultured Flavisolibacter sp. (assembly GCA_965365435.1). Classification (GTDB taxonomy): domain Bacteria; phylum Bacteroidota; class Bacteroidia; order Chitinophagales; family Chitinophagaceae; genus Flavisolibacter. The sequence continues at coordinate 79,123 of CBDUBQ010000028.1, read as the reverse complement.
GAGAATGGCATGGCTGGAAGCCTTCTTCCTGCCCTGCTTCGGCTGGGCACTGGCGCCTGGATGGCCATCGGCAGGCAACCGCGTTTATGCATCCTGTAAACACAAAGTCAAATGAAACGATCGTTTTCCTTTAACCACTTTAAAGCCTTGTTGGTTGTGGCAACTATTTGTTTGGTGAGCGTTGGCGGCAACACACAGGTGCGGCCATCCGGCAAGGCCGTGCTGGCCTATTATTCCGGCAGCCCCGAACGGCTCGACAGTTTCGATGCCCGGCAAATGACGCATATCATTTATTGTTTTGGCCATCTCGATGGCAACCGGTTGAAGATCGGCTCGGCGAGAGATACAATGGTGATCAAAAAAATGGTGGCCATGAAGCGGCAGAACCCGGCGCTGAAAGTATTGCTTTCGTTGGGCGGCTGGGGCGGCTGTGCACCCTGCTCCGATGTGTTTGCCACCAAAGAAGGCAGGGAAGAATTTGCCGCATCGGTAGCTGAACTGAATGCTTTTTTCGGTGCCGATGGCATTGACCTCGACTGGGAATATCCCACCGTACCCGGCTATCCCGGGCATAAATATTCGGCGTCGGATAAATCTTCCTTTACCGAATTGGTAAAACAACTCCGGAATACCCTGGGAGCAGCGCAGGTCATCTCTTTTGCGGCCGGCGGTTTCCAGCGCTACCTCACCGAGGCCGTTGACTGGGCAGCCGTGATGCCGTATGTGGATTACGTGAACCTGATGACCTATGACCTGGTAAGCGGCTTTTCAAAAAAAACCGGGCACCACACGGCTTTGTATGCAGGCCTCGGCCAAAAAGAGTCAACCGACAACACCGTGCAATACCTGCTTAGTGCTGGCGTGAGCCCGCAGAAGCTGATCATTGGTGCGGCGTTTTATGCCCGTGTGTGGCAGGAGGTGCCGGATGTGGCCAACGGTCTTTATCAGCCCGGAAATTTTAAAGCATCGTATGGCTTCCGCAAGTTTCCGGAAAATCTGTCCGAGGCTGCCGGGTTCCGGTTTTACTGGGATGATACCAGCAAGGCGCCGTACGCTTATCATCACGGCAAACAACTCTTCGCCACTTTCGACGACAAACGTTCGGTGGCTTTAAAAACACAGTACGTGCTGCAACACAACCTCGGCGGCATTATGTTTTGGGAGCTGGGTTCTGACATGTATAAGGATGGCCTGTTGTCCACCATCAATCAAACGTTGAAGGAAACGGGAAAGTAAGGTGGGGTAAGTCCTTTCGGGCCGCTATATTGCCGCCACCCTACCTGCGGTAGATCAGGCGTTTTGCCAGGGTTGGGCAGGCGAATAACAAATGTCACGCGGCAGGCAAAACCTTTTGTACGGCAGTAATTTTTAAAAAATGGTACGCTGGCAAAACAAATCCAACTAATTTTTGCGACAAGACGTTTTAAAATAAAAACAGTGCAGACAGACAACAACATAATTCTTATCACTGGCGGTAGCACAGGCATCGGGTTAGCCATGGCTAAAGCATTTTTAGAAGGCGGCAATCAGGTCATAATTTGTGGCCGACGGGAAGGTAAATTGCAGGAAGCAAAACAAAAGCATCCGTCACTTCACATAAGGGTGTGCGACATTGAAAACAAATCCTCACGCGATGATTTATTCCGTTGGGTCACCACTGAATTTCCAAAAGTCAATATGCTGATCAATAATGCGGGTGTACAAAAGGAAATTAATTTTTTAGGAGGCGCCGCGTTGCAGTTGGAAGAGGAAAGCGAAATAGAAATCAACCTGACGGCCTGCATTCACCTGTGCGCAATGTTTGTTGCCCATTTTTTGCAGCAAAATACTGACTGCGCCATCTTAAATGTTACCTCCGGATTAGCGTTTATACCATTGAAAATTGTTCCGGTCTATTGTGCTACGAAAGCAGGTCTTCGTACGTTTACGACCTCATTACGATCACAACTGGCCGACACAAATATTCGTGTATTTGAGATAGCGCCCCCGATTGTAAAAACGGAACTTCACCGTGAAGCCAGGGCACGAAAGCAGGCAAACCGTGGAGTTGCACCGGATGTTGTGGCAGAAGCAACGCTAAGGGCTATACGCAGGAATAAGTACGAAGTCATTATTGGTGGGGCTAAAACGCTAAAAGGGGCTTCCCGGCTGGCACCCCGCTTTTTTCATAAGCTATTGAACAAGTTAGCGGCCGGCTGAAAACCAAAAAAAAACAACAATGTTGAAAAGGATAGAAAAACTGTCGGCAACCCACTGCTAACAGGCGCTTCGTAAAACTGTGGAGTTCTATTATCAACGATCAATCAATGAACGGAAGCGCTAGCGTGAAGGGACTTATTTTCAAATTCCCACCTTTACCAGGCGCTCCTTCATTGCAAGGCAATTAAAAGCAGGTTTTCAAATGAATAATTTAACCAGGACCCTCGAAGAACAAAAGGCTGATTTTAAAAGCAGAAAGTTGTTAGCAACACCCATCGCCGGAATGTTGGCCTGGCTGATCGTTGGCCTCGGCGGAATCTTTTTATCACCTGCGGGCAAAGTTTGGGTGTTGTTTATTGCTACCGGCAGCATTGTTTATCTAGGCATGTTCCTGTCAAAATTTACAGGCGAACATTTCCTCGATAAAACCCGGCCGCCAAACACGTTCGATAAACTTTTCTTTCTTACTGTGGGTCAGGCGCTGCTGGTTTATTCTATTGCCATTCCCTTTTTTCTTTTCGACTATTCTTCCCTGCCGCTTACCGTGGGCATCTTAACCGGATTGATGTGGCTTCCCGTTAGCTGGATCATTGACCACTGGGTGGGTATATTTCATGCCGTGGTGCGTACGGCGCTTGTGCTTTCGCTTTGGTACCTATTACCGGCGTACCGTTTTGTGGCCATACCGTTTGCCATCGTTGGCATCTATCTGGCAACGATTGTAATTTTAATGAACCGAAAGACCGGAAGCTGACTTATTCAAAAAAAACCGGGGGCGGCATAGAGAATCAAATGGGAGAATCACGGAAGGAGAGGGAGTGTTTGCTCCGGTGACGGCTGTTTTTTTGCACCCCCGCAATTAGCTTATGCGGATGGCTTACATGGCACAAACGAATAAAAAGGGCAAATCTGCGGGCCAACGATTGCTTCGTTTTATCAAAACGCACGTATGAATAAACTAGTCATTGTTTTATGCTTTTTTTTCAGCCTACAGCCGGCCGCAGGCCAAATCATTACTTACGGCAACAATCCGGCTGCCGGTAAATTCGTTGCGGCCGGCGACGCAAAACTTTATTATGAAGTGTATGGAAGTGGCAAGCCGCTGCTTTTGCTGCACGGCGACACGTTTGGCTATATCACCGAATTCGAGCAGTATCTGCCCTTGCTGGCAAAACATTTTAAAGTCATTGCACCAGGCATGCGGGGTCATGGTAAGTCCGAACTCGGCACAAAAAAATATTCGTACAAGTTATTTGCAGAAGATGCCCTGGCTGTTTTGCAACAGGAAAAGATAGACAGCGCCATTGTATTTGGTTTTAGTGCCGGCGCCATCACCGCATATTACCTCGCCGCCTATCATCCCGAAAAAGTAAGCAAGGTAGTGGCCATGGCAGGCGCTTTGGACAGCAGCGCCTACCGGCCCGAAAGCTGGCATGAAATGAAAGCCAAATACACCGGCGATGATTTTGAAAAAATGCTGCCCGAAGTGGTGAGAGAGAGGAAAGCCCTGATGCCCAAACCGGATAGCTACAACGAACTGATTGAAAAACTCCGCGATTCCTGGAAGCAGCCGGTTTATGTAGAAGGAAAAAAGGCGGCCGCCATCCGTTGCCCGGTGCTGACGGTGGCCGGCGACCGGGACGAATACTTCAAAACCGAATCGTTTGTGGCCATTCACCGCCAGATACCCGGCTCGCAACTGGCCATTATACCGGGCTGCAACCATGTGTGCCTGATCTTATACCCCGAGATGTTCACCACCCTGGTGATGCCGTTTTTGCTACGCAATTGAATGCCTTTGATGCACCGTTTCTCCCACACCTCAAAGTGTTGATTTGCTCTGTAATGCTCATTCAGCTTTTTAATTTCGGGCTTTAAGTACCGGCGGGTTTGCGCTGACAGCGTTGCTTTATTCTTTCACCACATAGCACGATAGGAAATAGTTTCAAATAGGGCTCAGGCTACTTTGCTAAATCCTATGTACCCATTGTGGTGGAAAAAAACCATTCCGCAAAAAACTGCCAAACCAGATAGAAGCTTGTTGAGAAAATACCGCCTTCTTAGCGCAATCCATCCAAAGCCCAACCTTTCCTGCCAGCAAACTCCCTGTGGTTAGCACCCGCCAGATACCGTTATTTTCTGCCGCTGCCACCGCCTTTTTCCCGTTGAAACCGCTCCGGCCGCGGGCCACCTTTAAGGAACTAAATTTTTTGTTATGAAAAACGTTTTCAACACCATTTGCGGGCTGTTTCTTATCGTGCTGCTGGCGGCTGCCCGGCCGGCATCTGCCCAACATACCGAGTCGGATGTGAAATCATTGATGGCCATTGACGACTGGACATTTGCCGGCGACAGCCGCTATGCTTACCTGAAAGAAGGCGGATCAACCTCGTGGTGGTATCGCACTTTTCGTTCCGACCGCGAGTACGCGGTGGTTGCTTTTTCCGAAGATGGCGATGTTGACGATGTGGACCTTGAGATTCAAACCGGCAGCGGGTATGCGTTTAAAAGGGATGTGCTGATTGATGCCCTGCCCATTGTGACCTTTTCGGTTGGCTACGACCGGCAGCTCCGCATCAAGATGACCAACTATTCCTCGTCAACACCCAACTACGCGTCGAAGTGCTACTTCATGATATTCTACCGCTGATGGTGGCGGTGCGGCAAATATGCCCTTACAGGTGCACCAGCCGGCGGGAGTGGCTGGCAGCGACGTACAAGCCGGCTTTCGCACCACTTGCGATGCTGCGGTGGGCCGGGTACCCGTGGTGCCGCAGGACCTTGGCCGGGTGTTGCTCAATTTATTAAGCCATGCGTTTTATGCCGTGGAAGAAAAACGCAAGCGTGTTTACCATGGCTTTGAACCGGAAGTGACCGTGAGCGCTAAACGGCAAAACGGCACCGTACAAATCTCCATTCGCGACAACGGCACGGGCATTCCGCCCAAAGCAGTGGAAAAAATCTTTCAGACTTTCTTTACCACAAAGCCTACCGGCGAAGGCACAGGACTTGGTTTATCGCTCAGCTACGACATCAATACCAAAGGCCATGGCGGCAGCCTGCAGGTAGAAACGAAAGAGGGAAAGGGAAACACATTTACCATCCTGTTGGCAGGCGGGTGAAGCGGGTATGCCGGTACCACGAATGGCAACGGCCTGTTGCCTTCGGTTTGGGGAATGATAGCAAACCTGAATACCTTGTCTGGTAGCGGTATCGGTTTACTATTGCTTCGGCAGCCGTGTAATTTTTCTGTGATTTTCCCGGAACTAATACAGCAATTTTGCCAAATGAAGAACTGCCTGTTTACGCTGCTTTCGGTTTTGTTTTGCGCCGGCGCACTCGCCCAGACAAATAGCATGATGGTCCGGGTAGCTGAGATAGAGGTGGATTCAAACTACCTGGAACAATACAAAGCTATTCTTACAGAAGAAGCCCGTGCATCGGTTGCGTTGGAAAAGGGTGTGCTTTCCATCTTTCCCATGTACCAAAAAGACAACCCGGCGCAGATTAGAATTCTGGAGATCTACGCCAGCCGCGAGGCGTATGAATCGCACCTGAAAACACCGCATTTTCAGAAGTACAAAACAACCACGCTTCATATGGTTAAATCGTTGCTGCTGATCGAGATGGCGGCCCTCGACCCTGAGACGATGCCGCAGATATTCCGGAAGCAGAAACCGGCAAAGAAGAATAGAAAGTAAGAAATATTCGTCTGCCATTACCGGTGTTCTTTCACTGTCGAAAGGGGTTAAGATGCCGGATGCTCATATCACCTCCTGCTAAACTGGCAAAACAAATTTTGCGTTGCTTGCTAATTGTTCCATAGGGGCACAATAACGCAATGGCTGCTACGTCAAAGCGCAAAAAGGAGGCGATAGGTTAAGCATAGCCGGCCGCTATCTGATAAGACCTTGCGATGAAAGCCTCCGTCTGCCTGATGGCATAGCCAAACGGAATGTTATACCGTTTTTATTGAGTCAGTTCAGTAGTATTTAAGTCGAAAGCAGGCCGGCTCCTGAGGAGCCGCGGGCTTATAGAAAACAGAAGTTAGGAGGTTTTTTCAGCTCCGGCAGAGCTGCGTGTTGTACAGGCGTAGGACAGGAGACTCCGACCGGAGCCTTGCCGTATCACGCTGCGGGCTTTTGCTATAAACACGGCGCTTTGCGCCTACAGGACAGGCTCTGCCAAAGAGAAACGACATTTCGATGATACCCTACTGATTAGTGAAAACAGTATTGCCTCCTTTCAACCACCGGTTTTGTTTCAGCCCACCTCAGTTTCGGGTAGTCCGGTTACAGCGCCAGCGAACAGTGACAATTCCCCACTCAACACCAACCAATAAAAACTAAACACAAACGTAAGCGTATAGCTATCGGTAGGTCAGTATCTTTTCCACACGCTTCACCCTCAAAAATTACTGGTATAGTCTATGTTACCGGCAACGGCCGATAGGGCCTGGTTTTATTTCAGTCCTGCAAAATCATGCTTCAGCCAGCCTCCGTCAGCATCCGCAATTTTAGCCTTTACCACCTTGCAATAGTTCTGCTTCTTTGTTTGTCTCCGTTACAGAATCCGTAACAGCAGATCGTCTGCCGGCAGCCTTTGAACGGGCCGCCTCCACAACATTTATTTATAAAACAAAGAGCATGAGGAAAGCAGTTGTACTCGCCTTATTTTTCCTTTCGGTATTCACCGCCATTGCACAAAACCGCACCATTACAGGCCGTATCACCTCCGACAGGGGCGTGGGCCTTGCCAACGTGTCGGTGGTGGTAAAAAGCAATCCTTCCATTGGCACCACTACCGACAACATCGGCAACTTTACGCTGGCCGTTCCGGCATCGGCCACCGCGCTGGTGCTGACCGCGGTTGGCTACCAAACCGCCGAAGTGCCGCTGGGTAATTCCAATTCGGTATCCATGGCGCTCACAGCCGCCGTTCGGGCCGAAGAAGAAGTGATTGTAGTGGCTTACGGCACGGCCCGGCGCCAGAGCTACACCGGATCGGCCACTGTGGTAAAAGCCGAAGACATCGGCAAGCAGCAAATCTCCAACCTGTCAAAATCCCTGGAAGGTTTGGTGCCGGGTTTAAAGGTCACCACCGGATCGGGACAGCCTGGCGCCGGCACCGATATCCGCATCCGCGGCATTGGGTCCATCAGCGCCTCGCAGGCGCCCCTTTTTGTGGTGGATGGTGTGCCTTACGGAGGCGATATCAACGCCATCAACCCAACCGATATCGAGTCTATTTCGGTATTGAAAGATGCGGCCTCGGCGGCCTTGTACGGCGCCCGTGGCTCCAACGGTGTGATCCTGGTGACCACCAAAAAAGGCCGCGGCCGTCCACGCATTGAAGTGCAGGCCCGCTACGGGATCAACTCCCGTGCCCTGCCCGAATACGATGTGATCCGCGATCCGAAAGCTTTCCTGGAAGTGTATTGGCAGTCGCTGCGCAACGAGGCGATGAACCGCAGCACAAACCCGCTGAGCGATGCGGCGGCCCGGTCTTACGCCTCCAATAATCTGATATCGAAGCTGGGTGGTTATAACCCCTACAATGTGGGCAACACGCAGTTGATTGACCCGGCCACCGGCCTGCTGAACCCGGCGGCGCAACTCCGCTACCAGGACGACTGGCAAAAAGAGATGTTCGAAAGCCGTCCGCGGCAGGAGTATGTGGGCACCCTGAGCGGATCGAACGACAAAACGCAGTACTACATGTCGTTTGGTTATCTCAACGATAAAGGCTATATCGTTCGTTCTGATTTCACCCGTATCAATGGGCGGTTGAACCTGATACAGGAAGTGAACAACTGGTTCCGCATGGGGCTGAATGCCTCGTTTGCCAACAGCAGCCAAAACACCACCAACGAGGGCAACACGGCCTACCAAAACGCTTTTTATTTTACCCGCAATGTGGCGCCTATTTACCCCGTGTATCTCCGCGATGCGCAGGGCAATTTTGTGTATGACGCCATGGGCAAGCGGCAGTACGACTTTGGCAATGGCGTGATGGGTACCCGGCAGTTTGCGGCCACCGAAAACCCACGGGGAACCCTGGACTATGACATTTACCGCTACAAGGCCGACAACCTCAGCGCCAGGACCTTTGCCGAGGCAAAGTTTCTGCGTGATTTCAGATTCACCTTTAACTACGGCCTTGACCTCACCAACTACGGCGATATATCGTTTCAGAACCCGCTTTACGGCAATGCTGCCGGCGCCAACGGAAGAGGCACGGTTGATCAGGGACGTAACCTGACCACCAACATCAACCAATTATTGAATTACAACCGCCGCTTTGGCGATCATGGGGTAGAAGCCCTGCTGGGCCACGAGTCGTATAACTTCCGCACCACTTTCCTTTTTGGCTCCAAGGAGAACTTCCTGGATCCTTCCAACCCGCAACTGGGCAATGGCGTTTCCATACAAGCCCTCGGCTCGTCCGACGATGAATACAACGTGGAAGGCTATTTCAGCCAGGTGCGGTACGACTACCGCAATAAATACCTGCTGAGCGGCAGTGTGCGCCGCGATGGCTCCAGCCGCTTTGCACCGGAAAACCGCTGGGGTACCTTCTACAGCGTAGGCGCCGGCTACGTGATTTCGCAGGAAGATTTTATGCGCCGCTTTACCTGGCTCAATAACCTGAAGCTGAAGGCGAGCTACGGTGTGCGGGGCAACGATGCGCTCACGAGCGGATTGAACGCCACGCAGAACTTTTATCCCTACCTGGACCAATACACGATTGTAAACAACAACGGGCAGATTGGCATTACGCAAACTTACAAGGGCAACCGCGACATTACCTGGGAAAAGAACCAGGACCTGGACGTGGGCCTCGACTTCCGGGTGTTTAACCGCATTTCGGGCACCTTCGATTATTTCCGCCGCAAGATCACTGACCTTCTGTTTAATGTTCCGCAGGCCATCTCCACCGGTATCACCGCCGTTCCGCTGAATGTGGGCAGCATGGAAAACTGGGGCTACGAAGCCGAGATTCAAGCCACCCTGGTGAAGTCGCGGAACCTGACCATTGAATTGGGCCTGAACGGTACGCATGTGAAGAACAGGATTACAAAACTGGCGGATATCAACCGGGAGCAGGGCATTATCACCGGCAACTTTAAATACCTCGAAGGCAAGTCCATTTATGAATTCTTTACCTGGAAATATGCCGGCGTGGATGCCGCCACCGGCCGGTCGCTGTGGTACAAAGACGAAATGGAGAACGGCAAGCCCACCGGCAAGCAGATCGTAACGCCTGTTGCCTCGGAAGGCACGCAGTATTACACCGGCAAAACAGCCTTCAACGACCTGTATGGCGGCGCCGACCTTTCGGTGAAATTCAAAAACATTGACTTTTCGCTGCTCACGTCGTATGCCATTGGCGGCTATGTGTACGATGCGCCCTACCAGTCCCTGATGTATGGTGGCGGCGGCGTGGTGAGCACCTGGCATAAAGACATTGAAAAGCGCTGGCAAAAGCCCGGCGATGTCACCGATGTACCAAAGGTGCAGGACCTGTACCAGGATGCCAATGCCGTATCGGACCGCTGGCTGGTAGATGCCTCTTACTTCCAGATACGCAACGTGGTGCTGGGCTACACGCTGCCCGAAAAATGGCTCAACCGCTGGAGCATCGGCGCCACCCGCATTTACGTGGCGGCCGATAACGTGGGCCTGTTTGGCGCCCGCCGCGGACTGGATCCCCGGCAAACCTTTACCGGCACTATCAACAATGCGTATGCGCCCATCCGCACAATTTCTTTTGGCATTAACTCTTCGTTCTAAAACAACCCGCAATGAAAAAAACCTGGCTTATACCTGTTCTGCTTCTTTTTGCCACCAGCTGCAAAAAAGATTTTCTCGATACCGAGCCTTCGGCCAGCCGCATTACCTCCGCGCAGGTAAGCCGGCTGGCGGCATCGTCGCCGGCGGCGCTGCTAAAGCTCGAAGATGCGTCCATCAAAGGCATCTATGCGTTTATGCGGCAGTATGCCACCTTCTCGCAAAACCACGATGATTTTGGCCAGAAGGCAGTGGACTTTGGCCTTGACCTGATGACCGAAGACCTGGTGATGGCCACCGATAGCTGGTTTATTTACGATTACATTCACGATAACCGTAATGCTACTTACCGCCGGCCCACACTCATCTGGAACCTGTATTACAAGATCATCTACAACGCCAACCTCATTCTCGACCAGATTGATGCCGGCGCCACCAACACCGAGCTGAAAGCCATCCGCGGTCAGGCGTTGGCCGTACGGGCCTTTGCCTACTTCAACCTGGCGCAGCTTTTTCAGCACACCTACAAAGGCAACGAAAGTGCTAAGGGCGTACCCATCTACACCACTACCGTTAACCTGGCCGGCAAGCCCCGGGCGCCGCTCAGCGACGTGTATAACCAGATCACCGCCGATTTAAACGATGCCATTCCGCTGCTGCAGGGTTGGTCGCGGTCGTCGAAAGAAGAAATTAACCAATCGGTAGCCTACGGCATACAGGCACAGGTGTACCTGGTGATGGAGCGCTGGGCCGAGGCCGAAACCGCCGCCCGCAATGCCCGTATGTCTTATCAGTTGATGTCGGCGCAGGAATTCAAGGCCGGCTTCAACAACATCAGCAATCCGGAGTGGATGTGGGGAGCGGATATCAACACGCAGTCAACCACCATCTACGCTTCGTTTTTTTCCATGATGGACAATACGGCCCCGGGTTATGCCGGCGCCCTGCAGGCTTATATTCTCATCAGCAAAAAGCTGTACGACCAGATACCCGCCACCGATGTGCGCAAGCAGGTGTTTAACGATCCGGGCCGCACGGTGAACCCCAACCTGCCGGCCTATGCGCAGGTGAAGTTTCGGGATGCCGGCGGTTTTACCGGTGACTATGTGTATATGCGCCTGGGCGAGATGTACCTGATAGAGGCCGAAGCGCAGGCAAGGCAGGGCAAGGGGCCGCAGGCTGCTCAAACGCTTTTTGCGCTGGTGAGCAAACGCGATCCATCGTACACGCAGTCGTCGGCCGACGGCCCGGCACTGGTGAATGAAATCCTGCTGCAGCGCCGCATTGAGCTTTGGGGCGAAGGGCGGATCTTCTTCGACATCAAGCGCCTGAAAACCGGTATTGACCGCACCGGCAGCAACCACCGTGCCGACGCCACGCTGGTGATACCGGCCAACGATCCGCGGTTTGTTTACCAGATTCCGCAACGCGAACTGCAGGCGAACGCCAACATTACCGCGGCCGATCAAAACCCCTGAGCTAAACCTTTGACAACATGAACATGAAACGAATTTATTCTTTGCTTTTTCTTGCGGCAATCGTGGCCTCGTGCAAAAAAAATGAAATGGTGATACCGCCGAATGTGGCCGAATTTCTTTCGCGGGTCACCACCGACACCTATTACATTCAAAACACTCCGGCATCGGTCTATAAAATTCCCATTGGTGTGACCACGGTGGCTACGCAAGACCGCACCATCAACTACACCATCACGTCGCCCACCGGCGCCACAGCCGGCACGCACTATTCTATTGCCAACAGCGGCAGCATTGTCATTCCGGCCGGTAAGGCGGTGGACACTATTGTTGTGCGGGGTTTGTTTGCCGGCTACGGTACACCCAGGAAAGACACCCTGGTGTTTCGCATCACCGGCGGCGATTTTGCTGCCTTCCCCGGCGCCAGCGAGTTTAAGCTGGCCATGCTGAAGTATTGCGATGTGGTGCCGGCCGACCTGGCAGGCAACTACACCCGCTCCACCGATTTTTACAATGGCAACCCAAGTGCCAGGGCCAACTACACGGCTTCTATTTCTAACTGGACGCCGCTCACGGCTACGTCGGCCACGGTGGTGATCAAAAACATGGGCGCCACGTCCGACAACGGCTGGGGGCCGTTCTCCGCTTCCGACGGGTCCATCAATCCGGGCATCACGGCTACGTTGAACTGGGCCGATCCGGCTAATTTTAAGGTCACCATCGCCCAGCAAAGTTATTTCGACGACGGCAGTGGCAGCAGCCCTTCTACGATCTCGGGAACCGGAACTTTCTCAGCCTGCGATCAAACATTTACCATCACGGCGCAGGTGCGTTATGCCGGCAACGGCAACACCTACCAGCACGTGTCGCTCCTGCGGCGGTAAAGCTGTTTCCGGGCGTTGGTTTAGAAGAAAAGGGCAGGCGTAAGGTTTGTCCTTTTCGTTTTTGTTGACGGGCTGACCTGCTGCTATGAAGCTTCCGTTGCGACGCTCCGTTCAGGGTTCTGGTCACTGTTGGGCTTTTTTTCTCGCGGAGGCGCAGGGGGCCGCAGCGAAGGAAATGCAATTGTCTTTTCGTATAGCCACCCGCCTGCTATCACGCAGCCTCTTGCTTGTCATGCCAACGAACGAGGAATCTTTTGACTGCAAAAAGAAAAGTAACAACCAGTACGAAAGTTCATCATCTCTTCCTACAACATTACCCACAGGTCCCTCGTTCCTCGGGATGACAATCTGCCGCTCCTACTTTAGCAAACAGCTTGAAAACAAAACCATCTTCGAAAAGCAGGGGCTGTGTGCCGGCAAGCCCTTTTCAGGGGGTTTGGGGGTTTAATGCACATCAATGCCGTCAAAATAAATTTCCGTGATGGCGGTGTCATTGTATTTATCACCCCGGTACACATCCACAATCTCAAACCGGAGCAACAGGTCCCTGCCGTCGGCAGTCCTTCCTAATTTACCAACATCAAATGATTGATCGTCGGCCGTATCGGACAGGTGAAGCAAACCAAATGGCTTGCCATTCACCAGCAACTTTAATGTTTTTACGCGGTTGTTATTTTGCCAGGTTTCCCTTGTTTTTTTGTAGCCGTTCGAAACAATGATGCGGGTGATTCGCGGGCTGTTATTTTTAAAACTGTACTCCAGGTATTCGCCCTTGCCCTCATCTTCTTTTCCCTCCACCCACACCGTGCGGTAGCTAAGGTCATTGGCGCTTTGCGCACCATAACTGATACCGTTTCCATCGGGCAACGAGGACGAGGCTTTCACCTTGTAATTGCCGCCGCCGCAGTACCAACTGCACTCATGGCCCAAAACGTCCCAAACGCTGTCCAGTGTTTCGTCATAGGTTTTTAGCAGGGCATTCAGCTCTTTTTGTTCCTGCTGGTTCAGCTTCTCTTTCGCTAAAAGTTTGTTGCGGCGCTCAAAGCCCTGTTGTGCTTTGACGCTGACATCTACCGCCCATTGATGGACGGGATAAAAATCTTTTGGTCCTTTCTGTGCCATCACCGGGAACAGGAAAAACAACAGCAGGAATGTTATCAGTGTTTGTTTCATTTTTAAATTGAAAAAATCTGGTGAAAAGGAAGAAAAATGTCAGTAAAGGCACCCCGTCAGTTTGCCTGATGGTACGGGCACCGGGGCCTTTGTAATCTTCGTCAAACACGAAGCATCCCGCGGAAGCCCCTTGCGCCGTAGTACGACTGTGCCCCGTTGTGATACAAAAACACCTGTCCATAGCGGCGGTCGCAAAATACAGCGCCACCAGCCTTGCGGATGGCCTCCGGGGTTTTTATCCAGCTCGAGGTTTTGTTGTCGAATTCGCCAAGCTGTTGCAGGGCCCTGTACTCTTCTTCCGTCAGCAGTGAAATATTCATGGCGGCGGCCATGTCAACGGCATTGTTCTCGGGCCGGTGTTCTTTTCTCGATTCCCATCCTTCGCGGTCGTAGCAGGTGCTGCGCCGCCCCGATGGACTTTCGGCCGAGCAATCAACGAAAATAAGCTCGCCCGTCGCCGCATCCTGGCCAATCACATCCGGTTCGCCGCCGGTGCGTTCCATTTCGCCCAGCGACCACAGTTTTTGCGGTGCCGCTTCCAAGCGGGCCTGCACGTTTTCCCAGGTCAGGTTGGCATGGCGCCGGCTGTTTTTCTCGAAGCGGGCTTTAAGCGTTTTGAGCAGGGCTGCTGCCTGGTCGGGGGGCAGTGCCTGATGATTTTTCTTTGCCACAAGCGGTGTTGGTGATTTGTTCGTTTAAGATGAAATGGCCGTCGTCCTGATCATTTTTATCCCGACGAAAGCCTTGCTAATGTACAACGGATAGGGAAAAAGGATAGCGGCAAAATTTAGTTTGCCGGCTGTTGAAAAACAAGGACGGAGAGGTGGCCGGCAAATTGGTTTTTGCCATCGCCGTCGGGCCCGGACACACGGCACCGGCCGGGCATTTTTCATTCTGTTCTCAAACTCCTGGCCGGGTTGGCCAGCGCCGTTTTTATGGCCTGAAAGGCAACGGTAAGCAACGCAATCAGCAGCACCAGCAGGCCGGCTGCGGCAAACAGCCACCATTCGATGGTGATGCGGTAGGCAAAATTTTGCAACCAACTGTTTACAGCCCACCAGGCTATGGGCCATGCCAGCACAATTGCCACTACAACGAGCTTGATAAAATCGCCCGAAAGAAGCAGGGCGATGTTTTGCACCGATGCCCCTAAAATCTTGCGCACGCCAATTTCTTTTGTTCTCCGCACCGCCATAAACGTAGCCAGGCCAAATAAGCCCAACGATGCTATCAGCATAGCAAAGGCCGTAAACGCTCCCAGTATCTTCGCCAGCCTGTCTTCTGCCTTGTATTGTGCATCAAACGCCTCGTCGAGAAAGCCAGCCTCAAAGGGCTTTTCCTGGTCGTATTTCAGGTAGATCGCTTTTAGCTGGTTCATGACGGTGGCAACAGCTACGCCTTCTTTCAGCTTTGCATAAAGGCATCCACCCCGGTTGGCCCATAAAGCTGCCGTGTCGCTGTCGGGAAGTACGAAAAGGCAAAGCGGTTCAATTTTGTTTTGCAGCGAAGCATAGTTAAAATCTTTCAGCACGCCAGCCACTTCAAACTGGCCGTCCACCTTCTGGCCGATAGGCCGGGAGGGCAGGTTTAACCGCTCAACAGCCGTTTCGTTCAACACTACCAGATCGTTCCGGTTGTTGGTTCCCGGCAGAACCGCAGGCGGCAGTTTCCAGTGAAGCTTTACCAGTGAAATAAAATGCTGGTCCACCATCAGCGTAGGCAACAGCATCATCTGGTTGCTGTTTTTGGGCTTTACGCCCATCATATCATAGCCTTTGTACAGAGGGTGAAGCGCCACACTTACATCGCTGACGGCCGACAGCGATTGCACCTCTTTTTTAAAAGCGGCGCCCGACGTGCCCACCGACGGCCCAAAGGGGATCATCACCACGTTTTCCCGCTGCACGCCGGTATCGGCATGTTGTATAAAATGGAGCTGTCGTTGAATAATCAGTCCAGTTGTGATGAGCACAACGGAAATGGCAAACTGAAAAACGGTGACAAATTTTCGTACGCTTAAGCCACCGCCCCGGCCGCCCCAGCGGCCATACAAAACCAGGGCCGGCCTGAACGCCGATAAGACCAGGGAAGGATAAAATGCCGACAGCAACACCGTTAGCAGGTAAAGGCCGGCAAACGTAAACAGCACTGCGGGGTGGTACAAAAAATCGTTGTCCAAAGAGATTTGCAGAAACCGGAAAAACGCCGGTTGAAAAAGCAAACAAAGGAGGTAGCCGATAACAAAAGCAATGGTGGTATAAAGCGCCGATTCCAGGAAAAACTGAAGGGTGATAGCCTTCCGGTTAGCGCCCAATACTTTTCGCACGCCAACTTCTTTTGACCGCACGGCCGAACGGGCCGTGGTAAGGCTGATGTAGTTAAAAATGGCCAGGAGCAGTATCAGCCCGGCCACGACGGGAAATAGTTCCAGGTATTTGCTGTTCGATTGATCCAGGTCGGCAACGGTGTGGATCTCCCGCAGCGGCAGCGCCATATAGCGGCGCTCATCGCCGTTGCGGCTTTCATTTCTTGCCGCATTCTGTTGTTGTAAGGCCGCCGCCAGTTGGGCGGCACCGGCCGGCCGGTGCAACAGAAAATAGGTCGAGAAAATATTTTCGTCGGCCTGCACCTGCTCGCGTTGGCCGGCCATGGACAACAGGCTGGACACCGGTGCTATAAAATCATAGCGGATGCTCGAATTAGATGGCGTTGCTTCTGCCACACCGGTCACCACAAAATCGTGGGTATTGTTGTACCGGAGAATCTTGCCAACGGGGTTTTCCTTTCCGAAATACTTTGTAGCGGCCGTTTGCGACAACACCACCGAAAACGGTTGCTGCAACACCTGCCGCCGGTTGCCGGCCAGCAGCCGAAACGAAAAAAAATCGAAGAAGTTGCTGTCCGCAAACAGGAATTTGCTTTCCGTAAATTTCAGCAAAGGCGCCTCGCTGTTTTGCACCACTACATCGCGGTCGGGCTGCTTGATGCGTAAAAAACTTTCAACGGACGAAAAGCGGTTTTTTAAGGCGGCGCCGCCGGCGTAGTTGAGGTAAGGCAGGTACACCGAATCGCTGCCCATTTTCAGTTTGGCCTGTACCCAAAAAATACGGTCGGCGTTTTTGTGAAAGCTGTCGTAGCTCCATTCGTGCCTTGCATACAGCATAATCAGCATGCAGGCCGCCAGCCCAATGGCAAGGCCGATGATATTGATAAAAGAATAGGTTTTGTTGGTGGTGAGGCTGCGCCAGGCAATTTTCAGGTAGTTTTTCAGCATGCCTATCCGTTTTTGGCAAAAGACGAAAAATTAAGCCAGCTTATAGCTTGCTGAAAACGAAGCCAATGGAGCAAACGGTTCTCTTCAGATGTTCGTATCTGATACAGTCATGTGCGATTGTGGTACAGCAAAGCGGGCCGTTTTCGACAATAACAGGAGTTGCCAGGGCCTGGCGCGGAACCCTGACGCCCGGGCATTGCTTATCCCGCCAACGCCTCACTAACCGCCTCATCATGCTCCTGCGTACTGCCCGAAAGCATCTGGTAAATTGCCTCCTGCGACCGCACCGCTTTTCCATCGCTTTTCACCGGCAGGTTCTCCAGGTCGCTGCTGATCTCCACCGCTTGCGTGTTGTCGTTTAGCTGGATCTCAATCATTCGCAGTATCTCGCTTTTAAAGCCTTCGTTGTACAGCGGAAAACAAACCTCCACCCGCCGGTAGATATTGCGATTCATCCAATCGGCCGAACCGAGGTAAACGGCCGTGTCGCCGCCGTTGTGAAAAATATACACCCGGCCGTGTTCCAGGTAGCGGTCCACAATGCGGCGCACACGGATGTTGCTGCTCATGCCCGGCACCCCGGGCACCAGGCAGCAGATGCTCCGCACAATGAGGTCCACCTGCACACCGGCAATGGAGGCGGCATACAGTTTTTTAATCAGCACTCTTTCTTCCAGGTTATTCAGCTTAATGATAATGCGGGCCGGGCGGCCAGTGCGGGCATGATAAATTTCACGGTCTATCAGCTCGGTAAATTTTTCCTGCAGGTTGTGCTGCGCCACCACCAGGTGGGTCAGCGGCAGCTTTTCCTGCACCTTCAGCCCCGGCCTGAAATGAAGGAAAAGCTGCTCCACCTCGGCCAGCATTTCCTGGTGCGAGGTCATGAGGATATGGTCGGTGTAAAAGCGGGCGGTACTTTCATTGAGGTTGCCGGTAGCCAGCAGGCCGGTGTACTTGACGGCCGCCTCGCTTTTGCGCCGAATAAGCACCACCTTGGCATGCACCTTCAGCTCATTAGGCGTGTACAACACCTGCACACCGGCCTTTTTCAGCTTCTTGGCCCATTTAATATTGTTGGCCTCATCAAACCGGGCCTTCAGCTCCACCAGCGCCGTTACTTTTTTGCCGTTGTTGGCGGCGGCCAGCAAGGCATTCACAATGCGGGAGTCGGCTGCTACCCGGTACATGGTGATATAAAGGGCTTCCACATCGGGGTCAATGGACGTTTCGTTAAAAAAGCGCAGCACCGCATCGTAGGCATGAAAGGGCGGGTGCAGCAAAACGTCCTGCCGCGAAAGATGCTTCAGCAATGAGTCGGTGGCCAGCGCCGGGTAACGCATGGCGGGCCATTTGGGATAACGTCCGCCGGGCAGGCTGGCCGGCAGCGAACTGAGGTCCTTCAGGTTGTGGTACCGCCCGCCGGTCACCATCACGTTTTCGGCTAGCTCCAGCCGGCGCACCAGCAGGTCGCAGGCCCAGCCGGGAATATTGGGCTCGTGCAAAAAGCGGGTGGCCAGGCCCATTTCGCGTTTGGCAATCTGGCGCTCAATTTTTTTGGCCAGGTCTTCGTCATAGTCGTCGTCGAGGTTTAGTTCGGCATCGCGGGTCACCTTAAAGCTGTAGCAGCCGGTAAGCCAAAAGCCGGGCAGCAGGTGCAGGTGCATTTTTACAATATCGTCAAGAAAAACGAGGTGTTGTTTGCCATCGTGCTCCACCTTGTAAAACCGCGGCAGGTCTTGCGAGGGAATATTTACCACCACCAGCTTTTCTTCACCGGTGGGGGTGGTGCCGGTGGCGGCCAGGTAAAGCTGGTTGTTTTCGGGAAAAAAAGCCGTGCCGTCGTCCGATAGGTTGCGGGGCTGCAAAAAGGCCAGCACTTCGGTGAAAAAATAATGCGTCAGCTCTGGTGCAATGGCGGGCGGCACGGGGCGGCCGTAATAAAGAACAACGCCTTCGTCTTCCAGCCTGGGCACAAGCCGGTGCAGGGTTTTTCCAAACCGGTCCTGCTGCGCCGCAATCACGTCGCGTACGGTCTTCACTACATCGGCGTGGCGGTCGGCTTCTTTCTTCCCCAGTTTTTGTTTTATGTGCAGTTTGTGCAGGGCCGCCAGCGCCGGCATGCGCACCCGGTAAAACTCATCGAGGTTGGACGAAAAGATCGCCAGGAAGTTGATGCGTTCCAGCAGGGGCACCTCTTCTTTTTCGGCTTCCATCAGCACCCGCCCGTTAAAAAAAAGCCAGCTCAGGTCGCGGTCGAAGTAGAAAAAATCCTGGAAGGGTTCGTGTATGATTTCTTTGTATGGCATGATGAAATGAAAACGACAACGGTTTGTGATGACGCAGGCTGAAAAACCGGTGCCACCGGTTCCGGCCCCGTCATTTTGTTCTCCAATTTCATCAATTTTTTGATGAAAAGGAGTGCCCGGTTTTTCTCGGGCGGCAGGAGTGCGCCGGCAGGCTGTTGTTTTTCCGGCGGAAAGAAACAACCTGGCCGGTGGCACAAAATGGAACACAGGTTATTTTTTTATGAAATTGGCGAAACATTAGCCCTTCCTTTTGGTCTTCCACTCATTCATGCCCTTCGGGCGGCAAAATAACTTGTTCAGTTCCACAGATAAAACTAAATTCATCGGTGATTTAACCAAAGAAACAACGCTGCTTTATTTACCGGTTTTTCAATGCCTGATACCGTTTACATATCCTCCACGTACGAAGACCTGAAAGAGTTCCGGCAGGCCATTTTTGAATGTCTGGGATCGCTTAAGGACCACTACACGCCCAACGGCATGGAGTACTACTGGTCGGAGGACAAACATTTTGTTGAGCAATGCCTGCAGGATATAAAGAACAGCGACGTTTATGTTCTGCTGCTCGGTAAGCGGTATGGTTATATCCCCAATGGATACACCAAATCCATTACCCAAATGGAATACGAAACGGCACTGGCGGGGAAAGAGGCCGGCGGCCATCCAAAAGAAATCCTCGTGTTCAAGGTGGGCGATTCGTGCGACACCTACAACTACCAGGAAAAAATAGAGCGCTTTGCAGAACACAACCAGCAGCTTCGGGGTTTGACGGAAACGTTGTCAAGGGAATTTAATAGCAAGGCTGAATTGCAGCTGCACGTGTCCATGTCGCTCATGAAGCGGGTGTTCCGGCTGATCAACAGCGGTGTGAAGGTGATTCCGCCCGATAAAGATGCGGTGATTTGTTTTTGTGACCGCAACGAGGTATTTGCCGAATTAAAGAATCAACTCAGAACAAAAAAGCGCCTGTTTTTTTTAAAAGGAAGCCGTTTGAAAGATTTTCCCCTGGGCATCGTCAAGCGCTTTTCGCGGTATAATCTCGGGTCCGAAAACAAGGTAGATCCAATCATCAGCATTCACCAGCTGTCCGCTTCGTGCGACCCGGAGAATGCTTACCGGACCACATTTGACCGCATACTGGAGTACATCGGCGCACGGGCAACAGATGACAGCATGGAGATGACTGGTTTCCTAACGGAACTGGGCCGTCAAAAAAGCAAGAATGTCATCCTGCCATTTTATTACGATGCCGGGCTGGATGCTTCCTTTGACCGGCTGAAAGAGTTCCTGTGTTTCCTGGAGGCCCTTGTTAGCGCCTACAAAGAAATGCCGGCGCCGGCGTATGAGCTTTACCTGCTCGTTGTGATTTACAGTGCGCAGCCCGATGCACAGATGGTTGCTGGCCTGCTGGCCGGGCATCCGGTGCTGAAAGAATGGGGCGGAATGCTTCCGGCCTTGCAGCCGGTGAGAGGCCATGATTTATTCGACTGGCTTGAAAAGTATATCTGCACCGCCGAACAATCTGCTTCCATTTTTTGCGAGTATTTCGGCGACGACGAATACATTCAACTGCCCATGCAGGCCGTGAACGTAAAGCTCGATGATATCATTGACGACCTGCGTGACGGCAACGACCGCATCAAACGATATCTTTAACAAACTGCGTATGACCATACAACTTCCCCGGACGATTGAAGATGCCTACATTCCCAGTCCGGAACTGCTGGCAGCCATCAACACGGCGCTTTTTTTGAAACGCCCCCTTCTTATCTCGGGCGAGCCGGGTACCGGCAAAACGGAGTGTGCGGCCTTCCTGGCCCGCCAGCTTCACCGTCTTTACCCCGAAAAATTTGCCCTGCCCACCGCCATGCGCTTCAATACAAAATCAGTGTCACAATCGGGCGACCTGTTTTACCAGTACGATGCGGTGGCACATTTTGGCGATAAAGAAGCCCGCCCAAAGGAGGCATTCGTATCGCTGAATGCGCTGGGTACGGCCATCCTGGCCACACATCCGCAGCAGACGGAATGGGCCCTGTTCAACAACTACCAAAACGAAGTGCTGCGCCGGCAGCCGCCAAGCGGTTCGGTGGTGCTGATTGATGAAATTGACAAGGCCCCCCGGGACTTTCCCAACGACCTGTTGTCGGAGCTGGAAAAGCCGCCGTTCAAGTTTTCGGTGCGGGAATTGGTGAATGCCGATTTTGTACAGAACCCCGGTTACCCCATTCTTGTCATCATCACCAGCAACAACGAAAAGGGGCTGCCCGATGCGTTTTTGCGCCGCTGTGTTTTTCATTTTATCCGCTTTCCGGAAGAAAGTTTAATGCCAATTGTGACGGCTAACCTGAAGGCGGAGAACCCGTACATCGAATCGGCTATTGCCCGTTTCCTGGAATTGCGGAAAAGCAATATTTCCAAAAAGCCGGCTACCTCGGAGCTTATTGACTGGATTGCCTGCCTGCAGCACAAAGACCTGCTCAACGAAAAGCTGGCGCAATGGAAAGACGCCGAACCAGGATACCGCGAGCAGGTAAAAACGACACTCGGCATACTGGCTAAATCGAAACCCGATTACGACACGATAAGCCAAACCCTTGCTTAATGCAGTAGAAGATAATACGGTGCAAAGCAGCGGCAGCGGCCTGCCGCTGCAATCGTTTTTCCTGGCACTGAAGCAAAACGGATTTTTGGTAACGCCGCAGCAGGTAGTGGATGCCAACCGCATCATTGGCGAGTTTGCCGATGACCTGCGAAATGAAGAAGAACTTTGTCTTTACCTGTCGCCCCTGTTTGCCCGCAATGAAGAAGAGCAGCAGCAGTTTGAAGAGATTTTCAGGGCGCATTTTAAGCCGCTGCCGGTTAACGAAGTATTCGCTTTAAGGCACCATTCAGACCAAAAAGGGCATTGGCAAAAGCATTGGTGGGCGTATGCAATTGGAGGCGTTGTTCTACTAACTGCACTGTATTTTTTAACCCGCTCCAAGGCAGTGCCGCCGCTAAAGCTACCGCAGCTATTTATTGCTGATAATGGCAATTATTTGCGTGGAGCCGACGGTCAACAGGAATTCCAGGTGGCGGTTGGAAAAACCCTCAATGTTACTGTTTCATTTCAGGAGGGCCAGGTAAACACCGATAGTAGCTTTTCGCTGCAAGCCCGCTTTGGTTGGGGCGACTCCGACGCCTTGACGGCTGATTCGTCCCATGCCTGGCAGCGGCCGGGCCTTTACACCATCGTGGCTTATGCCGACCTGCTGCAGCACGGAAAAATAGTGCGACGCGATACGCTTACCGCAACGGCAAAAGTTTGCGCCACGCTTGCCAGGCTGACGCTGCTGAACCCGGCCGGCGATTCCATTGAAGCCGGAAGGAAGGTGCGCTTTCAGGCAAAGCTTTCAGGCCCGCCGCCCGATAGCATTTTATGGGCGGTGAACGATCAGCGGCTCGGCTACGGCGTATCATTTGAAACAGCGTTTACACAGCCCGGGTTCACCACGCTTGCCTGCGTTGCCATTTATGATAGCCTCGACGCACCCTGCACGGTGGCCAACTATGCGAGATTCGAGGTGTACGATCCCTACGATTTTGCGGTATCGCTGGCGCCGGCGCCTGGTGCAAAGCCGTTGCAGCTTTCGTATAAAGTAAAGCCGGTGGCCTTTTACCTCGCCATTGGGCTGACGGTGGTTTTGCTGGTGGCCTTTTTGTGGCTGGCCGTTCGCTGGAGCAGACAAAAGCGGTCCGAAAAACAGCAGGCCGAAACGGACCAGCAATTCACCGACTGGCTGCGCACGTTTTCCGGCAAAAAGCGGCCGGCGCCCATGCCCTTCCGTGATAAGGCTTACCTCTCTGTGCCGGAGCCGGAGCTGAAGATGGCCGCCATGCAGATGCGGCGGCGAATTGCTTCCGGTGCCACGGTGCTCGATATACCCAAAACCATTGATACGGCCATTCGGCGCAAGGGTTATTTGGAGCCGTTGTATTCCACCCGCCGGCAGGAAAGCGAGTACCTGGTGCTGATTGATTCGAGCCACAACAACAACCAGCAGGTAAGGCTTTTTGATTTTTTAGTTGATACGTTGCGAAAGCAAAACATCCACCTCGAAAAATGGTATTACCGGTACGAGCCATCGCTTTGCTACACAACGCTGGAGCCGGCTGGCGTGACGCTTGAAAAGCTGAGCGAACGGTTTCCTAATCACATCCTGCTGATCTTCGGCAACGCCTACCAACTGTTGCAGCCGTATTACCCCGTCATTAATCCCGATTACCTGCAACTGCTTTCCCGCTGGCAGCACAAGGCGGTGCTTACGCCCGTGTCGTTGCCCGACTGGAGCACCAAAGAATGGGATGCTTTGTCGCCCAACCTGCCGGTGGTGCCGGTGGATGTGGAAGGGCAACTGGTGCTCATGGACAGCCTGTTTGCCGCCAACTATGACCTGCCATCGGCGCTGAAGCTACTCCGCAGCCGTTTTTACCCGGTGGCGCCGGTTGATTTTGAAAACCTGGAGGAGCTGCAAGCCTATTGCCACGAGGCTGCCTGGGCAAGAAAGGATAAGGCCGATCCGTCAACAAATATTCTTTTTCAGTGGATAGCGGCGCTGGCTGTGTATCCGCGAATCAACTGGGAAATTACCCTGTCGGTGGGCAAAGCCATTCTTGACCGTTACGGCCAACCCGGTGAGCTGAATTTTACCAACCTGCTGCGCCTGGCTCGCATTAAATGGATGAAAGACGGGCAGTTTCCGGACTACACACGCCTTGACCTGTTGAAAAGCCTTCAGCTTGCCAACGAGGTTATTGCCCGCGAAACCATCCTGGCCATGCTGGACGAAATTCCGGAGACGGAACTCAATGCCAGCCATATGGCCTACGAAGAAAAAGAGGTGCAACGCGTTACCAACGAATTTTTGCTTTATGCCCACAACCCGGAAAAATATTCGCTCTTTGGCCGCTCGAAGGTTTATTTTGAAAAGCTGTGGAAGCAAAACCAGGTGCGGGACGCGGCGGCGCAGGTTTATCTCAAAAATGAAAATAAGGAATGGTCAACGCTGGTGGGTGGAAAGGCTGACAGCAGCCAACGCCTCGATGATTATTTTGCACCGGAGAAAGCCCCTGACGACGGCCCCCGCCGCCGCCTGAAGCACCTGCTGTATTCCGTGCTGGCTTTGTTTTGCCTTTCGGTATTGGCCACCATTGCCCTGCTGGTGATTCATCTTTTGGGCATTGAAAGCCTGCCGGCATTAACTTATCGTCCGCCCAGGACGGAGTACATCGGTTTTGTACCCGACGACAAAACCAACATTCCGGAAGATCGCTTTGCGGTCGAAGGTGATCGGTCCGGAGATCCTGATGAATATCATTTGCGAAAGAAACTTGATTCTGGTTTCGCAGTAACGCTGCCGATGTTGGTAAGCGATTCGCCGGAAACGGTTGCTGTGCTTTTTGATGAAAAAAACATTTACCAAACGTTGTTGCCCGTAAAATTCTCGCAATACCTGGTGACCATCTCCCGCAACACGTCAAAACCAACACTGAGTATTCTGGTGCCTGGTCAGTGCGAACCGCAGGCTGAAGAATACCGGCGGGTGGCAAGGCGTACCCTTAGCGGCATGGTAGTAAAGGACAGCCTTGTTGGCAACAAAACGACCGGCGATGGCGCTTGCCTGAACCAGATTGCATTTGGGTATTCTGTAGATGCTGCCGACGTGGAGAAGCTTGTGGCGGCTTTCCGGCAGATCGGCGTTTCGCTGTCGCCGGCCGGTGTGCAAACGGCGCCGCTGGCGGCTAACGAGATCCGCCTGTTTTACCGGGAAGCGCCGCCACCGCCAAAGAGCCTTATTTATATTCAATACAACGACCGCAGCAAATTGGGCCAGGTGCAGCAGTTGCAAAGGGCCCTGAATGCGGCGGGATTTGCGGCGCCGGGTGTAGAGTTTCAACCGGCAAGCAATGCATTTAACGCCGATGAAATCCGCTATTTCGATCCTTCTTTCCGCGATTCCATCAAGCTGCTTCAGGCTTTATTAGGCAAGGTTTATCCCAACAGGGCATTCAAGGCCGTGCAGGCACGGGTGAAACGGTCGTTGGCCCGTGCAGAGATCTGGGTACGTGACAAGCCTGACGTTATTGCGGAAGCACTTTTCGATATTGACGGCGCCACCTGGCAGGCAGCCGCACAATCGCTTGGCTGCGACGTAGCAGCCCTGAAAGCGGTTGCAGAAGTGGAACATTTTGATCCACCCTATACCCGCAGCGACTTCGGCAACATTCCACTCGTCCGGTTCGAGCCACATATTTTTTGGAAGCAACTGCAGGAAAAAAAGATTGATCCAACACCCTATGCCCAAAAAGATTCCGATATACTTTATCCTGCGTGGAAAGCCGCGGTGTACGGTTCCCGGTCAGCACAATACAAGAAACTGCAAAGAGCAGAGCAGATTGATAAGGAGGCTGCCTTGATGGCAACGGCCTGGGGAATGTTCCAGATTATGGGATTTAACTACAAACTCTGTGGTTTCAAGTCGGTAGAAGCTTTTACGAATGCAGTAAGAAATGATAAAGCGGCGGAATTGCAGGCTCTTGCAACTCTCATCAAAAGGCATGGTATTGATGACGAACTCCGGCGGCTCGATTGGGCTGGCTTTGTGCGAGGGTATCAGGGGGTATCCTCTCCTTCAAACCAGAACAAAGCAAAATCTTTGCAGGCAGCTTACCAGAAATATTCCAAAACAGATCTCCAGCAAATGAATATACAGGGATACGGAAACCAATTGCCGCAGAAACCACGCAAAAAGGGGAATTAAGCTTTCGTGGGCTGCTCTCTTGTTCTTCGCAACAACGGTTGACGCTTGTTTGCAAGCGCCTGGATGATTGTTTTACCGAGGCGAAAAAGAATAGTCGCGACCAGCAAAAACAAGAGCAGCCACTTGGCACCCGATGGCAGCCAAATTGTCCAGGGTTCTACTGCTTCGTCATCCATCGCCTTCAGCATAAAAACATTCTCCACGGCATCGAGCAAGCCGGTAATCATTGAGAACACCACCGCAGCCAGAATCCATTTTTCCCTGCCCCTTTCCGGCGCCAGCCGAACCAGCAACAGCGCTAGCAGCAGCGAATAAAAAAGAAGAAAAAAATAATCCAGTTTCGTTTGTCGCCTCGCTACGCCCAGTGCCGTGTAAGGAGTGAAATGTTCGGGGCCGGCTGATGGTCCGTAAATGGTGACTGGCGTTTGTTGCCACGCTTGGGTAATGTCGTAGATCTTTTTTTGCGACGTTGCTATCTCCAGCGAAATAATCCCTAACGGCGCATGGCTGTTTTTCAGAAAGCCGCTGTTTTCATGCATAAGCCGGTACACAACGAAATTGCCGGTCAATATTAACAGGAGCAAGAGAAAGAAGAAGCGGCGGACAAAATGATAAAGCGCCATAAGCAGCGTTGATTTCTTTGAGAAGATACATCCACTACCGATGAAATACAAACAGGACAGTTTATGGAAGCCCACTATCATTCATCAAGCAGGAATGTTCCACCAACCTCCGCTTATTAATTTTTTTCGATGCAAAAGGAGTGACGTTCGACGCCATAATTGTAACGAATCTTCAACCCGTGCTGGTCAATGATTTTTTTGACAATGGCAAGGCCTAAGCCTGTCGATGCTTCTGCTGTTTTGGTGGAAGCTGTAAATCGTTTGAACAATTGTTCCGCCGGAATGGATGGCTGGTTGCTGGTGTTTTGAATGCAATAGGATTTGTCGGTGATGGAAATGTTAATTTCACCACCTGTCCAATTGTATTTAATGCTGTTGCCAATAAGGTTGCTTACTAGGGAGTCGGCCAGGAAGGGGTGAAGCTTTACCCGAAAATCATCCGAAAAATCTGTTGTCACTGTCAGTTGCTTGTCCTGGATGATTTCGTCAAAAAGGTCCAGGTACTTCCGGCTGTGTTCGGCCAGGCTTACCGTTTCGGCCGTGGTGTACTGGTTGTTTTCGATCTTGGCAAGCAGCAAAAGCGATTGCACCAGTTTGCTCAACCGGCTTAGGCTGTCGTTGGCCTGCGCAATGGCTTCTACCTGTGGTTCCTGCAACATAGTGTCCTGCAGCAGCAGTTCCATTTTCGATTGCGCTACCGCCAGCGGCGTTTGCATTTCGTGGGCCGCATTTTCAGTGAATTCTTTCATGGTCACATAATCGTGATGGATCTTTTGCGCCATGGTGTGCAGGGCCTTGTTCAGCTCATTAAATTCAGAGATGCTGGTATCGTCAAAGCGCAGCGTTTCAATCTTTTGCAGTTCGGTGTTGCGCACTTTTTGCAGCGAGGTGCGAAAGGGTTGCCATAGCTGCCGGCTGATGATCCAGTTGAAAAGCAGCGTAGCCGCAAACAATCCTAAAAACACCAGCAGCATAATGCGGGTGATGTTGCCGACCAACGCGGCCTTTTGCTCCTGCGATCTCCGGATGATGATCTGGTAAGCAGTGCCGTTTACCGGCACTACATGACTCAGTTGCCGGAACAGCACCGGTTTGTTGTCAACAGCACCTTTTACGTCCGATACCGAAGGAAAACGTTGGAGGGGTGCATCGGTGGGATAAATGAGCAGATCCCGTGCCCGCAGAATAAAATCAGCGCCGCTGCCGGTAGCCGATTCGAGATAGCGTATCCATTGAATTTCTTCCTGCACCAGTTCCTGGTCCACGCGGTCGTTGATCTCCCGGCTGAATTGCGAAAACAAAAAATAGCCGGCGGCCGCCAGTAATGGCACCATCGCCGCTAAGAAGTACAAAGTCGTTTTTGTAAGGAGTTTCATGTTATGCTATCCTGTGCAGCCACCGCTTTTTTACACTCAATTTTCCCCTTTTCTCCATCCTTCCCATTACCTTTCGCCTATTGATTATTGCCAATTACCAATTGCTCATTGATCCGTAAACCGATACCCGGTGCCATACACCGTTTTGATATAGTCGCCGCTGCCGGCATCTATCAGTTTTTTGCGCAGGTTTTTTATATGGGTGTAAATAAAATCGTAATTGCTCACCTGTTCGTATTCATCGCCCCAGATATGGGCGGCAATAGCGGCTTTCGTTAATACGCGGCGCTGGTTGGCGATAAAATATTCCAGCAATTGGTATTCTTTGTCCGTAAGGTCCACTTCTTTGCCCGTTACCGACACCCGTTTGGCTTCGGGCTCCAGCCTGATCTCGTTAAAAGCGATGGCCTTGTTTCCGCCAAAATTCCGCCGGCGGATGATGGCATGAATGCGGGCATTCAGTTCCGACAAATGAAAGGGTTTGGTCAGGTAATCGTCCGAACCGAGTTCGAGCCCCGCCAGCTTGTCTTCCAAAGCATTTTTTGCCGAAATGATCATGATGCCTGCCTTTGATTCCAGGTTCTTTATTTCTTTTACAATATCCAATCCGCTGCCGTAGGGTAGGCCAATATCCACCACCACGCAGTCGTACTGAAACTGCCGCACTTTTTCCAGTCCCTGCCGGAAGTCGGCCACAGCTTCGCAAACAAAACCCTGGTGCTCCAGGTAGGTTTGTATGGAATGCAGCAAGGCGGGTTCGTCTTCAATGATCAGGATCTTCATCGGCATAAAAATAAGGGCTATCGGTGAGGGTTGACGGTTGACGCTGATAGGCTGCCGCCGATAATGCGCATGGCTGAAAAATGAAATGCCCCGCCGGGGCGAGGACATTTCTGACAACCAAAACCAACAATCAAGAAAGGTTTGCTTTATTGAAGGTCGTTCAGGGCGTATTGATATTCTCTTTGCGGCTGGGCCGGATAAATACCACCGATAATGGCCGAGCTGCCGGCTTTCTGCAGGGCAGTTTTCAGGTCTTCAACCGTGGCTATCCTGGCGCCGTTGACCTTTGTAATGATAAAGCCTTCACGGATGCGGGTCTGCTCGCTCAGGATGCCCTGCCGCAAGCCTTTCACGGCCACGCCGCCGGTAAGTCCCAGCTGCGCAGCGGTTTCTTTCGGCAGGCTTTGCAGCGCGGCACCCAGTGCTTCCACCGCCTGTTGGTTCAGGCTGGCATAGGTGCCGGCATCGCCTTTCAGGGTTACGGTGGCGGTTTTTTCCACGCCGTTGCGGGTAAAGCCCAGTGCCACTTTATCGCCGGGGCGCATGGCCGCAATTTTTTCAATCATCTGCGTGCCAGTGGCTACCGTAGCGCCATTGATCTTTGTGATGAAGTCGCCCTTCTGCACGCCGGCTTCTGCCGCAGCACTTCCCGCCGCTACTTCGGACACATACACACCATCACCATCCGGAATATTGGCTGCTTTTTTCTCTTCTTCGGTCATTTGCCCGTTGCCAAACATCACACCCAGGTAGGCTCTTTTAGCACTGCCGTATTTAATGATGTCCGATGTGATCTTGTTCACCATATTCGATGGGATGGCATACCCATAACCCGCATACGAACCGGTGGGCGAAGCGATGGCGCTGTTAATGCCGATAAGGTCGCCGGCGGTATTAACAAGCGCACCGCCGCTGTTACCCGGATTGATGGCCGCATCGGTCTGGATAAAGGCTTCGAGCGGTGTTTTGCTCTGCCGGCCGTTGATGCCAAGGCTTCTTGATTTGGCACTTACGATACCTGAAGTAACCGTTGCCTCCAGGTTCAGCGGATAACCAATGGCAAGCACCCACTGGCCCAGGCGCACATTGTCGGAGTTGGCAAAATTGAGGTAAGGCAAGTCGCCGGCTTCAATTTTCACCACGGCCAGATCGCTGCTGGGATCGGTGCCAATCACCTTGCCTTTGTAGCTTTTGTTATTGCTCAGGATCACTTGCAGCTCATCGGCACCATCCACCACGTGATTATTGGTGACGATGTAGCCATCGGCACTGACAATGACGCCCGATCCCGAACCTCTTTTCTCCCGGTTTTGCGGAACGGCCCGGCCGCCACCGCCAAACATATCTTCAAAGCCATCGCCGAAAAAATCGCGGAAAGGATGGTTCTGCATACCTGGA
Source organism: uncultured Flavisolibacter sp. (assembly GCA_965365435.1). Classification (GTDB taxonomy): domain Bacteria; phylum Bacteroidota; class Bacteroidia; order Chitinophagales; family Chitinophagaceae; genus Flavisolibacter. The sequence goes on along the minus strand of CBDUBQ010000028.1, from coordinate 49,039 downwards.
GCCTGAGCCACCTGTTTGGCCTTTACCGTGGTGCGAATGTGCACCACTGCCGGCACCGCCCTCGACGCGGCTTTTTCAAAGTCCACACCGGGGTCGGTGGCTGCCCCTTCGGCATACGAAGCTGTTTTAAATAACGAGTTGCTCACCGGACCGGCGTCTGTTATTTCTTTTCCTTGCTGATAGTGGTCGTAGCCCCAGATGCTGCCAACCGAGGTGGCCGCAACCAGCATTACCGTTGCTATTGATTGTTTAAATGTCATGGTTAGAATGTTTTTGTTTTGTACTGCAATCTTATCACCCACTTCTGAAGACATTCTGAAGGAAATTCCGAAGGCGATGTTAATCCCCGCAACCCTCGTTGCCGGCGGCCGGTATTTTTTTCACAGGGCCAAACGGCCCGGAACTGCCGCCCGGAGCGGCCTGGCAACACTTATCAACAGGCTTCCGGGCACCGGCAGCCCCGCGTAATTTCGCAGCCCTTTACGCGGCAACCCGTAAATTGTAAAACAACTGGTATGCAGACTATCGCCGAAAAAAATAGCGTAAAACTGGTGGTGCTTTTTGTGCCCGGCGAGCTGCTGAAGCGGTGTGCGGTGCTGCACCTGTTGCAGATCCGCAGGCAGGAGGGCAAACTCGATTATGCGGTGATGCCGGTTAGCCGCCAAGAGGTGGCGCGGCATTTTGAGCCCCTGCCCGACGCGGCCAAAACAACGCTGGTACGCTTTAGCCCCGATAGCCTGGCGGCGTTTGAAAAAGAAACGGCCCAACGGTGCAAAAAACAAAAAGCGGGCATTTCGCCGCAGGCATTTCTGCGGCAGTCGCTGCTCCGGCACACGCACCGCCAGTTCGATGAGCTGAAACCGCATTTCACCAGCCTGCGCTGGTACCATAAAACAAACCGGCCCGGAACCAACCATGTTCAGACGCTTCCCTGCACGGTATCGGCCGCCAGGCCCCAATTGCGTTTTGAGGTAATGGGCAACGAGGCCCTGTTGCGCATAGCGGCAGCGGTGGTAATTGAAGAGGTGGCGTACGAACTGGATGCCTTTACCCGTACCGCTTTTTTTCTGCAGAAAGACAACGTGTATTACCTGCTTTCGTATGCCGATTACCAAACGCTCGAATGGCTCAGCAGCCTGCCGGCAGAAGGGCTGCCGCCGCTGGCTTTCACCGAAAAAGTCCTCACCCGCCTGGAACCGGCTTATCCCGTGAACCGCAATGCCCTGCTGGACGAAAAACACGTGGAAACAAGGCCGCAGTGCCGGGTGTATTTGTCGGAGCTGAACAACGCCTTTTTGCTGTTGACACCGCAATGGCTGTACGATGGGCTGCTGGTGGAAGGTCCGTGGAAAGGCGAACAGGAATTCAGCGTTCGCGGCAAACGGGTGATCATCCGGCGCCATCAGGAAACAGAGGAGCAATTCCTGCAACAGCTTTCGGCTTTTCATCCCGCTTTTTCATCGCAGCGCAATGGCTACTACTACCTCTCGTTTGCCGAAGCGCAGAAGAAGCAATGGTTTATAAAAACCTACTACAGCCTGCTCGAAAATGATGTAGAGATCGTAGGCATGGATATGCTGCACCATTTCCGTTATTCGCCGCATAAGCCGGATACGGCTTTAACGGTGTTGCGGGAAGAAGGCAGTTATCTGCACCTGCAGATAAAGGTGCTGTTTGGGAAAGAAGCCGTGTCGCTGTCGCTGCTGCAAAAGGCCCTGCACGCAGGCCAGCGGTCTATTGTACTAAAAGACGGCAGCCTGGGTTTGCTGAACGATGAATGGCTGGCCGAATACGGCACCGCTATCCGCCACGGCAGGTTCAGCAACGGCGAACTGATGGTGTCGAAGTTTTTGCTGTTTGGCGACCAGCAGGTGTCGTGGAAGCCGGCGTTAAATGAAGGCTGGTGGCAGCAATGGCAGCACTGGCAAACAAACCCGAAGCCGCTGTTTCCGTTGCCGGCATCTGTGGGGGCTACGCTGCGGCCTTATCAGCAAAAAGGGTTCGAGTGGCTGGCGCTGCTTTCGCAGATAGGTGCCGGTGCCTGCCTGGCCGATGATATGGGGCTGGGAAAAACCCTGCAAACCATCACTTTTCTGGCCTGGTATAGCGAGCAGCATCCCGGCCGGCAGCACTTGATCGTTTGTCCTACGTCATTGCTTTATAACTGGCAACAGGAGCTGAAAAAATTTGCCCCCGGTATCCGCACGGCGGTATGGCATGGCGCCGGCAGCGCAGGTGGCGGTGCAGAGGCACAGGTGGTCATTACCACTTATGGCACGCTGCGCAGCCATAGCGAACAATTGCTTGCCCTGCCGTTTGGCGTGGCCGTAATTGACGAAAGCCATAACATCAAAAACCCGTCGGCCCAGGTAACCCGCGTGGCGCAGCAGGTACAGGCGGAGGTACGCATTGCCCTTAGTGGTACGCCGGTGGTGAACAATACATTTGATCTTTTTGCGCAGCTCAGTTTTGCCATACCGGGCCTGCTGGGCAGCCGCGAATTTTTTAAACGCGAATATGCCGACCGCATTGACCGCGGCGGCGACGAAGGAAAGGTGAAAGCCCTGCAGCGCCTCACTGCACCCTTTATCCTGCGGCGCACCAAAGAACAAGTGGCCACCGACCTGCCGGCAAAAACCGAAGCGGTGCTTTGGTGCGATATGTCGCCGGCACAGGAGGCAGTTTATAACGAGATAAAAGAGCAGGTGCGCAGCAACCTTTTTGTGGAGATAGAAAACCATGGCCTGCCGAAAACAAAGCTGGCCGTGCTGCATGGCCTGCTGAAGCTGCGGCAGGTTTGCAACCATCCGGCGCTGTTGCCGCCGGCCGAACATGGCGGCCGCCTGAACTCGGCCAAAACCGAGGTGCTGATGGAGGAGCTGCAGCAGCTTACCGGGCGGCACCGGGTATTGCTGTTCTCGCAATTCAGCAGCATGCTGCGCCTGCTGGCGGAAGAATGCCACCGCACCGGCATAACCTATTTTTTACTCGACGGGCAAACGCCGGCCGAAAAACGGGCGGCCCTGGTCCGTGCATTCCAGGAAGATCCGGATTCGCCACGGCTGTTTCTCATCAGCCTGAAAGCCGGCAACACCGGCCTGACGCTGACGGCGGCCGATTATGTCTTTCTTTTTGACCCCTGGTGGAATACCGCCGTGGAGCAGCAGGCCATTGACCGTACGCACCGCATAGGGCAAACCAAAAATGTATTTTCCTACAAGCTTATTTGCCGCAACACCGTGGAGGAAAAAATCCTTGAACTGCAGCAGCGCAAAAGCAAACTGGCCGGCGAACTGATTGCCACGGAAGAAGATTTTGTGAAGAATCTGAGTCAGGATGAGATAGCGTACTTGTTTGCGTAAATTCCAAAGCCTTTTTTATATACCAATATCTAAACCAGTTGCACACATTCCCTGCAGGGGGAGGTGCATTGGAATGGATTGTGTTCTTTGCTTAACTTCTGATAGATGAACCAATTTACTCCGCAATGGATGAACATTTCCCGCCGATTATTCGGCGATGGTTGGGTGAACAACGAGGTGGAGCTGATGAAGATATTGACCATTCAACAAAGCAAGCTGCTGATATCTGTGGAAGAAGCCAGCGAGCAAGTGGAGCAGCTAAAGGGGCGGAGCCAGTCAACCGTAAAGAAAGGACACGGTACCATGCAGCCCTAAGACCACTTGAAGAAAATGCGCTACGACTTTGGTCGCAGAACAACGGATTTTGGATTGATGAATTTGAGTTCATAAAAATGTATGGTTCCCGGCGGATTGGGGCAGAGGCCGGGCAGACAGTTTATTTGCATCAGGATAGTTATTCCGTTGTTAAGGTGAATACGGGCAACTATCATGGACACTGGTTAGAGTTTTTCAATCGTCGTCTCTGCCATGCGATGCTTTTCTCTTCAACAAAATAGGCGACAGTCGGATTTACCAGTGTGAAGGATAATTTTGCTGTCATCATCCAACAACAATTTGCCTAACTCTCCGAGGGTGCTCCTCGCACAGTTGTTGAACCCTTTCTTAATCGCCATGGGTTTATCCGATCGAAGAATGATGATTGTTATCACGCCGGTTACGGTGTGATCCTCGAAGATTTACACGACGAGAATGTTTTTTTGTTAGCGAATCAGTTGTTGTTCATTGATCCGGTTATCTATTTTGAAACGATGGACATGGGTCGGGAGCAGAAGGTCGTGTTCAAATTTCCATTTGGATAGATTAATCGCAGGTATAGCGGTTTTTTGGCTGGCCAGTGGGCACGGAGGGAAGGCAACTACCCAATGGGGGATCATAGGCAGTCGTATTCCGCTTCTAATGTCTCCAACTGTAAACTTCACAATTTTATGCTGGTTTCCGAAACCGTTTTGCCGTCCTTTTCCTTGTTTCGCCTCTTAACCAATATTTTACGCAAAGAAAAACAGAACGGCTGCGCTCCATTACCTTTGCCGAAATTATTCGAACTCTACCTATGTCCGAACCGTTTCACCAGTTGGCTGCCGTGCTGTTTGTTGACATTGTGGGCTATTCGGCCATGATGCAGGAAAACGAACAAACCGCCGTGGAAAAGATCAATCACTTCCGCGAGGTGGTGGAGATCATTGCCGGTGAACTCGACGGCAAGATCATTCAATACTACGGTGATGGTTGCCTGCTGCTGTTCAACAGTTCCACCGATTCGGCCGAATTTGCCAAACTGCTCCAGGCCGACCTCCAGGAGGAGCCAAGAGTGCCGGCCCGCATCGGTATTCATATGGGTGATGTGCTGCTGCACGGCGGCAATGTGTTTGGCGATGTCGTAAACATCGCTTCCCGGCTGCAGGCGCAGGCACCGGCCGGCGGCATTTACGTGTCGGAGATGGTGTACCGCAACATCGTCAACAAGCAGGGCCTCGACTGCGTTTTTATCAAGGAAGAAAAGCTGAAGAACATAAAGGAGCCCATCCGCATCTACGAGCTGCTGACCCCCTGGAGCAAACCCTTGATGTTGCCGCTGTCGGAACAGCCGGCAGCCCCCAGGCCCAAAACAAGCATAGCGGTGCTGCCGTTCTTCAACATGAGCAACAGCCAGGACCAGGAGTACTTTAGCGACGGCCTCACCGAGGACATCATCACCCAGCTTTCCAAGATAAAAGCACTGAAAGTCGTGTCCCGCACATCGGTGATGCAGTACAAAAAAGCACCGAAGCATGTGAAGGACATTGGCCGCGAGCTGGATGTAGCGGTGATCCTGGAGGGCAGCGTGCAGCGGGCCGGCGAGCAGGTGCGAATCACCGCCCAGTTGATTGATGCCGTGACCGACGAACACCTCTGGGCTGAATCGTACGACCGCAGCGTGAAGGATATTTTTTCCATTCAACGGGAGGTGGCCCTGGCCATTGCCGAAGTGCTGAACGCCCGTCTTTCGCCGCAGGAAACAAAACAGCTCGACCAAACGCCAACGTCGAACCTGGAGGCCTATGACCTTTATCTCCGCGGAAAATTTTTGGTGGAGAAACGGACAAAGGCCGAAGTGGCGGAAGCCCGGGAATTGTTTGAGCAGGCCGTGTCGAAAGACAGCAATTTCGCCAACGGCTACTCCGGGTTAGCAGTCACCTACCTGCTGGCGTCTTACCGCGGCTACGAAGACCCGGTGCGCATGCTGTGGATGGCCAAAAAATACATTGACCTTGCGCTGGCGCTCGATTCGTCGTCGGGCGAAAGCCAGGCCGCGCTGGGCTACTGGTACCATCAAAAGTTCGACTGGCATGCAGCGGAGATCACCTACCGCCGGTCCTTAGACCTCAACCCCAACCAATCGAACGTATATCTCTGGCTGGGCCTCCTGCTCGAAGGAAAGGGCGAGGCAGAAGAAGCATTGGCGGTGTACGAAAAAGGCTGTACCATTAACCCGGCCTGGGACTATCTCACGGCCAACCAGGTGCGCTGCCTGGCCAATGCCGGCAAACGGGAACAGGCAATTGCGCTGCAGCAAAAGCTGGTGGAAAAACATGCGTCCGAACCGGCTTTGCAAAAAGAAGAGTATAGCGACCTGGCCCGCCTTTACTGGTCGGCCGGACAAAAAGACGAGGCCATAGATGCCGCGGCCATGGGTGGCCTCACGGCGCTGGTGAACTTTTTCAAGGATGGCGATTATGCCGAGCTGCAGCGGGAAGTGGATGAAAAGTACGAAGACCTGAAACGGACCAGCGAGCATGTGTCGCAGCTTTGGATGGGCATTGATTACGCCCGGGCCGGCGCCAGGGAAAAAGCGCTTGAATGCTTTAATAACGCCATTGCGCTGAAAGACGTAGCGGTGACCTTATTGCTGGTGAACCATTTCGATTTCCTCAATATCAAATACCTCAGCATGGCGTTGGTAACCCGCAAAATTCGCATGCTTGTGAACTTTTAACCGGGTGGAAACCGGCAATCCTATGTATAAAAAAGAGGCGGCGGCAAGCGGTTTTCGAACGGTTTAGGAGTGGCATTTTTCAACCATTGCCTGATCAATTTTGGCTTTGAAAAAAAGCCTGTCTAAGGCGGTGACCTAACACCGGTTCGGCTGGTTTCGCTTTTTTATTCGGCGGATGCAATTTCCTCTCCAGCTAAATTTTTTCTACGTCGCCCTGGCCATAAGGTGCCTGGATCATTTGACCGCCATTTTGTTTGACACCATCGGTTTCCAATATCTGCAGAAAAAGTAGATAAGGTGGAAAATGGACTGCATCGAAGTCTAACAGCAGCATACGGCCGTGTTCGACTCCGAGGCAGTCGGCGTCTCACAACTGAGCATTTTTCTGCAGCTATCCGACGCCTGCGGTGTCGGCTGAAATAACAAGCGCTCCTTGGTGGCGGTTGCGCAACCTGTTTCTGAACTGCTTCAAACTTTCTTTTTCGAAAAATACTTTCCTCCACTATACAAATAAAAAGAGGCTGTCCCTGACTTTGAGACAGCCTCTTTTTTTATTTTATAACAGCGATTATCACTTCATTCTTCGTGGGTCAATGGTGCCTTTGAAACTGGCTTCGTTCAGCACTTCGTTGCCGCTAACAACAGGTGCACTGCGCTGGGCATTGAGGGTGCGCTGGTTTTCTTCGGCCAGGCGAAATCCACCCGTAGAAATATATTTTACCGCACTGGCCAGGGCCGATTCGGAAAGGTCGCCCCAGTCTTTATCCAAGCCGTCGGCCACCTGGTTGTTGAGCGCAAAGCCGTTGTAATAGTTGCCTTCGCCGGCCTTGTTCACCGTCAGGAAAGACACGGGAAAGATGTACCAGTCGCCCACCGGTATAGGAAAATAACCCACCGGCTTGCCGTGTGTTTTGGAAGGGCCAAGCAAGATCACATCCATATAGGGCTTCAGGCTGTTGATCAGCAGTTCGCTGGCCGATGCCGTGCCGCTGCCCACAATAAAGAAGATGCGGTTAAGGTTCAGCGGACCGTTTTTGCGGAAGGTTTTGGTGCTGTTGTAGGAGGTATAGCGGGCATTGAATTTCTGCGTCATCATAACGCCCCCGTTGGCCGCCACCGGCGCCAGGTAGTTGGCCAGCTTTTCGGCCACTGTTACGTAGCCGCCGCCATTGTACCGCAGGTCCACCACCACATCCTGCACACCTTCGCTGCTAAAGCGGTTAAAGGTGCGGTCGAAGCTTCGGTAAACGGCAGCGGTATCGCCCAGAAACGAATTGAACACCAGATAGCCAAGCTTTTTGCCGCCCACGTTGTACACCGAATCGAGCAGTACCGGGTTTTCCTGGTAAGTGCCGGCGGTCAGGGTCAGGTTCACGGCGCTGCCATCGGGTTTTTGAAACGTAAAAGCGGTGGACTTGCTTTGGTAAACATTTTGCACCACAAAGCTGGCATTAGCGGTTGTAATAGTATTGTTTCCGGCAATGCTGGTGATGCGCCAGCCCCGCCGGACACCGGCCCGGCCGGCTGCCGAAGCTTCCTCCACTGCTCTTACCCGCAGATCGCCTTCCTGGCGGAAGAACACGGTGAGCCCGAAATCTTCCGATACTCCCGAAGAGACATTGTCCCACTCCTGTTGTTTAACGGCAAAACTCCAGCGGTCAACCGAAGCGGTAAACCCCGGTTCGATGGCATAAGGCCGGATGGCGGTCATGATCGCCGCCGGATCGGCATAAGACCGGGCATCGAAAGTGGCCGGGATCTTATCGCTCCACAGGTAAATGTCTTTTGTGTAAAGAAGCGTCGAATCCTTCAGTCGCTCCGCCAAGGACGACCCGTTGGTGGGGACCAGGGAATTGCCGTTTCCGTTTTGTAAACTTTCTTCTTTTTTGCAGGCTGAAAAAAAGAGCACCAGCAGCAGGGCTGGCAAAATGGATTTGGTGTGTTGCATAGTTGTCAATAAGAAGGATATAAACGCCCGAAGGTTGGTTCCAATTGCGTGTTTGAGCCGGGTTTTAACATCTGGTTTTTTCGCCGGCTGAATCGGGTAAATGGTTGTTTCCGGCCACGCAAATCCATTTACGAAAAATAGCCGTAAATAAGATTTGCCGGAAGCCCGTAACCGGTGGGGAAAATTTGCCCACAGTATGGCGCTGCCGCGAATGCGATAAAATAACCACCGCCCAAAACGGGGTGGCTGGCCCGTTTACACCTACCCAACGAAAGCTACTTTACAATGACGGAAACGGGAAAACCGGGGTCATGTGGAAAGGAAGACTGGGAGCAGACCTTGGCCCGGTTTTTAAAGCAGGCTATGCGGCTGTAGAACAGCTTGTTGCAAAAAAAAGGCAGGTAGTTTTCGGCGCCGGAAACAAATTCTTTGCAGAGAATACATTATCCGTATTTTTAATGATCCAAACGTCCTGCTTTTTGCCGCTTTCTGCACTGCTAACCGGACTTCCATCCTTCGAAAAACACAGGGTCTCCCACTGCAACCGGGAGTCGTTTCAAAATCGTCTTAACCGACAGTGATAACCTGCTTTGATGGTTTGTTATAACAACCCGCCAAAACTAATAGTGAGCATTTGACCTAACACCGAAATAAGATATGAGAACCGTCCTGCTTTTTTGTTTGCTGGCATTTTCTGCCAGCCGTGCCGTTGCTGCCAATTATTATTTTTCGGCCCTCACCGGCGACGATAACCGCACAGCGCAGCAAGCGCAAAGTCCCTCCACTCCGTGGAAATCCATTGACCGGCTCAATGCCTTTGCCACCAGTCTAAAACCCGGCGACTCCGTCCTTTTCCGGCGGGGCGATACGTTTTTTGGTACGCTTGTGGCCCGTGTGTCGGGTGTGCCCGGCAATGTTATTTACTACGGCGCCTACGGCTCGGGAGCCCTGCCGGTCATCACCGGATTTACGGCCCCCTCGGCCTGGACGCAACACAGCAATCCCAACATTTATTATGCTTCGCTCGACATGCCCAACCTCAGCATGGTGGCTATTAACGGCGAAGCCAAAAGCCGCGGCCGTTTTCCCAACACCGGCTTTTTAAATTACGAAAGCAACACGGGCAATACCAGCATCACCGACAACCAGTTGAGCGCTTCGCCCAACTGGACCGGGGCGGAAATCGTGATGCGGAAGTACCGTTTTATCCTCGACCGGCATACCGTAACATCGCATGTGGGCACAAAGCTTAATTACAGTCTGTCCACGCTAAACGGCAACAATGGCGAATTTTCGCCCGAGTCGGGCAATGGCTATTTTTTCCAGAATCACCTGCAGACACTTGATCTGTTTGGCGAGTGGTTTTACGACGAAGCGGCCAAGCGCCTCTATGTTTATTTTGGCGGCAGCCCTGCCGGCTACACCGTAAAAGCCAGTACCCTGGCGGTAAACGCCGCGGTGGAAGCAGTTAACTATATTACGCTGGAAAACCTGGTTTTTGAAGGTGGTAATCTCAAAGGCTTGTCGGTGGCCTTTGCCAACAACATCATTGTACAGAATTGCGAGTTTTACAATCAGGGCGCCACCTCGCTGCACGGCGACTATGTAAGCAATGTAACGGTAAAAGGTGGGCTGGTAAGCACCTCTTTTTCCAACGGGATCAATTTTGAGCACGACGCCAATTTTTGCACCATAGACGGGGTTACCGTCAACAACTCCAACATTTATCCCGGCACCGGCCGGTCGGGCAGCGGCGTGGGCATGGGCATTTCCGTTACCGGTAACAATACCACCATCATCAACAACCGGGTGTCGGGCGCCGGCTATAGCGGCATTCAGTTCCTGGGCAACAACGTGCTGGTGGAGCGAAACTTCATCGAGCAGTTTTGCAAATTAAAAGACGATGGCGGCGGCGTTTATACGTTCAACGGCGCCGGTAACCAAACCCTGTCGAACCGGAAGATCAAAAACAACATTATCCTGAATGCCATCGGTTCTTTCGCGGGCGCCGAAAAATACTATTACGAACCATTTGGCAAGGCCGCCGGCATTTACCTCGACGAGTTTGTGAACAACGTGGAAATTACCGGCAATACTATCGCCAACGGCGACTGGGGCGGCATCTTCCTGCACAATGCCTACAACTGCCTGATCACCGACAATATCATCTACAACTTCCGGTACCAGGTGCATGTGAGCCAGTACACCGCGGCCACCCGCAACAACACCATGCTCAACAACCAGTACATTGCCAGAACGGCAAGCCAGTACACCTGGTATTACCGCACGTTTGTGGCCGACAACCCTGGCACGATGGGCACTTTCAACAATAATTACTACGCAAGGCCTATCAACGATAACCAAACCATCCTGATTGACAACAATTTTGGCAATAGCTGGAGCTCGCTGAATATTACGCTGGCGCAATGGAAGGCTTACGGGTTGGATGCCGCTTCGCAAAAAGCACCACTCACTTATGCGTCCAACATTGACGATAACCTGCGGTTTGAATACAACGCCACCAATACGGTAAAAACCGTGGCGCTAAACGCCAACTATATTGACGTAAAAGGAACCCAGTACGCCGGTTCTATCGGCCTGCCGCCGTTCACCTCGGTGGTGCTGTTCAAAACCACGGCCGTTTTCCCGCAAAACCAGGTCATCACCTTCCCAGCCATTGCCGATAAGGTTTTTGGCGACCCGGTTTTTGCCTTGAACGCTACGTCCACATCCGGGCTGCCGGTAACCTATTCGGTGGTTTCGGGGCCAGCCATGGTGGCAGGCAATATGGTCACTATCACCGGTGTGGGCGAAGTGGTGATTCAGGCCACCCAGGCCGGCAATGCCTCTTTTAAAGCGGCCGAACCGGTGACGCAAACATTTAAAGTGCTGGCGCCGGTTACACAAACCATCAACTTCCCGGCTATTCCGTTTAAAACTTTTGGCGATGCACCGTTTCAGTTGAATGCTACCGCCTCATCCGGGTTGCCGGTCAGTTATCAGGTCATTTCGGGCCTGGCTTCGGTATCGGGCAACACCGTTACGCTGAATGGCGCGGCCATCAGCACCATCATTATTGAAGCCACCCAAACCGGTAACGCCACCTTCCGGGCCGCACCGCCGGTACGCCGGAGCTTCACCATTGTTCGCGGCCAGCATTATATTTCGTTTGGCGCCCTGCCGGGCAAAGCCTTTGGCGATGCGGCGTTTGCCCTTACTGCCACACTCACCTCCGGCCTTCCGGTAGTGTACAAAATTGTCGTGGGGCCGGCTACGGTGTCGGGCAATATCATAACCCTTACTGGCTCCGGCGAGGTTATTGTGGAAGCCTCACATCCCGGCAACAGCGACTACGACCCGGCATCGGCTGTGTCGAGAAACTTTTACGTCAGTCGCGGCAGCCAAACCATCACCTTCCCCACCATTGGCAACAAACGCGTGGGCGACCCGCCCTTTGCTTTAGCGGCCACCGCATCATCGGGCCTGCCGGTAACCTACCAGGTCACCGCCGGATCGGCCACGGTATCGGGCAATATGGTTACTGTTACCGGCCCCGGTGAGATATGGATACAGGCATCGCAGGCCGGCAACGAAAATTATTATGCGGCCGCCTCTTTGTCGAAGAGTTTTGTGGCCAGCGTTACTAAACAGGCCCAAACCATCACATTCCCATCCGTTGGCAGCAAAACCTTTGGCAGCGCTCCGTTTAACCTGGCGGCTACAGCTTCTTCCGGCTTGCCGGTAAGCTATACGGTGCTGTCGGGCCCGGCAACGGTTGCCGGCAATACCGTTACGCTAACGGGGGCGGGCACGGTCAGCATCCGGGCTTCGCAAGCGGGTAACAGCACATACAATGCCGCGCCTTTTGTGACGCAAAACATTGTTGTGAATAAAGGAAGCCAAACCATCAATTTCCCGGCTATTCCAAATAAAACACAAAGCGATCCGCCGTTCCAGTTAGCAGCTACCGCTGCCAGCGGCCTGCCCGTTAGCTATAAAGTCAATTCGGGCCCTGCAACGGTGTCGGGCAATACCGTTACCATTACTGGTGTGGGCGAGGTATGGATAGAAGCTTCGCAGCCAGGCAATGGTAATTACAACCCCGCCCCGGTGGTAACCCGAAACTTTTTCGTCAGCAGCGGTGCCGTGAAGCAATCGCAAAACATCACCTTTGATGCGCTGCCCAACCGCACGTTTGGCGACGCCCCCTTTGCCTTGGCGGCAACGGCATCGAGCGGACTGCCGGTAGCATACCAGGTTGTTTCGGGTGCCGCTACGGTGGCCGGAAACATCGTTACACTAACCGGAGCGGGGCCGGTGAGCATCGAGGCCACACAACCCGGCGATGCTACGTTTCATGCCGCCACGCCGGTAGTGCGCAATTTCACGGTGGCAAAAGGGTCGCAGGTGATCAATTTCCCCGTTATCCCGGGCAAAACAACCAATGATGCACCGTTCCAGTTGGCAGCCACTGCTTCGTCGGGCCTGCCGATCTCTTACGCGGTTCTTAGTGGTCCGGCTACGGTTTCGGGCAATACCGTGACGATCACCGGCGCCGGCCTTGTGACCATCGAAGCCACGCAGGCTGGCAACGCCGCTTACAATGCCGCGGCACCGGTCAGCCAGTCGTTCAACGTACAGGCCTTTACGGTAAAGCAAAATCAAACGATCAACTTTGGTTCGTTGCCTTATCGAACCTTCTCCAATCCACCATTTGACTTACTGGCCACTTCATCCAGTGGATTGCCGGTTGAGTTTCGTGTGGTGAGCGGCCCTGTTGCCATTAATGGCAAACAGGTCACCATTACCGGAGTGGGCAATGTGGTGATTGAAGCAACACAACCCGGCGATGGCACCTACAATGCCGCAACGCCGGTGCAACGTGGGTTTACAATCGGCAAGGCCGGACAAAGCCTGAACTTCCCCAACCCGCCGGGCAAAACGGCTGGCGATGCGCCATTTGCCCTGACCGCCACGGCTACCAGCGGTTTGCCGGTGCAGTACACGGTGGTAAGCGGACCGGCTACGGTGTCTGGCAATATCGTGACCTTAACAGGCCCGGGTACAGTTGTAATTGAGGCCACCCAGCCGGGCGACGCCAACTGGAATGCCGCCTTCAAACTGACCCGCAGCTTTACCGTAGCACCATCGAACGGTACAAAGCAAAATCAATCCATCACGTTCGGAGCACTCAGTAATAAGACCTTTGGCGATGCGCCATTTGCCTTGGCGGCAACGGCTTCGTCGGGGCTGCCGGTTCTGTACCTGGTGACAAGTGGACCCGCCACCATAGCGGGAAATACGGTTACCATCACCGGTGCCGGAAATGTAACGATAGAAGCCTCTCAACCGGGCGATGGTACTTTCAATCCTGCCGTACCGGTGTCGCAAAGCTTTGCGGTGGCAAAAGCGGCCCAAACCATCAGCTTTGGTGCCTTGCCCAACCGTACCCTTGGCGATGCGCCGTTCAACCTGGCCGCTACCGCTTCGTCGGGGCTGCCGGTGAGCTACAGCGTTGTCAGCGGACCCGCCGCTATTTCGGGTTCAACCGTAACAATGACCGGCACCGGCGTGGTGGTGATTGAGGCCACGCAGGCCGGTGATGCAAACGTGAACGCTGCCACACCCGTGAGTCAAAACTTCACGGTGTTGAGCAACAACACGGTAAAACAATCGCAAACCATCACCTTCGGCACACTGGCTTACAAAACTTTTGTCAGTCCTCCGTTTGCGCTCAACGCTACAGCTTCGTCGGGCCTCCCGGTAAGCTTCAGCGTGGTATCCGGCCCGGTGAGCATTTCCGGCAATACCGTCACCATCACTGGCGTGGGCAATGTGGTGATTGAAGCAACACAGCCCGGCGATGCCGGTTATCATGCGGCCACACCAGTGCAACGTGCCTTTACAATCGGCAAGGCCGGGCAAAGCCTGACCTTCCCCAACCCGCCGAACAAAACCTTTGGTGATGCACCCTTCCCGTTGTCGGCAACGGCCACCAGCGGCCTGCCGGTGCAATACACGGTATTGAGCGGCCCGGCAACCGTATCCGGAAATACGGTTACAATCACCGGCACGGGCTCCGTTTCTATTGAAGCGGCACAGCCGGGCGATGCCAACTGGAATGCCGCCTTCAAGCTTGTGAGGAATTTTGTGGTGGTGCCGGCGGCAAACAGTTCGCTGACGGTGACATCCGAAAGCAAAGCCGACCGCACCGGGCCGGCAGCGGAACTTCCGCTGACGGTTTCCCTTTTTCCCAATCCTATGCGCGGACAAGGTTTTGCACGGGTGCAAACAACGCGGCCGCTGGCCGGCCACCTGGCCCTTTACGACCGCGAAGGAAAGTTGGTAAAATCACTCGGCTTCCGCCGGTTTGAAGGGCGGCGCACAGAAACGATTTCGCTGAATGTGGCGGATATGAGCAGTGGTTTGTATTACCTGCGGTTGGTGACGAGGGATGCAGTGGTCAACCAAATGTTCCAGGTGATGAAGTAAGCTTTGATTTAAAACGTCGTGTATTATTGTGAAACCCGTTGGCCCAAAGGCCGGCGGGTTTTTCTTTAGGGGCGATGAAATTTTTATTGAAGGGATCGGCCATCGCAAGCGGGCCGGTAGTTGCCTTGCCACACGCCGCATCCGCCCCGGCCAACGTTAAAACCTGTGCAGCCCATCGGCCTGAAGCAATCCT
This sequence comes from uncultured Flavisolibacter sp., assembly GCA_965365435.1. Taxonomy (GTDB): domain Bacteria; phylum Bacteroidota; class Bacteroidia; order Chitinophagales; family Chitinophagaceae; genus Flavisolibacter. The sequence continues at coordinate 34,010 of CBDUBQ010000028.1, read as the reverse complement.
TCGCCCCTTCAATTACGTAATTTCAACAACGCAATCGCCCTGGCCTGTTTTGCCCGGCCCTGTTGCAACCCCTTCACCAAACCCCTCATCTCTTTGATATGAAAAAATGGCTGCTCCTGCTTTGTGCGCTTGTTACGGTTTCGTTGTCACAGGCAGCGACGTATTACTTTTCCACCTCGGCCGGCGACGACAGCCGCACGCCGCAGGAGGCGCAAAACCCGGCCACACCGTGGAAGTCCATTGCCCGTTTCAACGGATTTTTGCGCAGCATTGGTCCCGGCGACTCTATTCTTTTTCGCCGCAGCGAGGTTTTCTACGGCACCATGAATGTAAAAACAAGGGGCACGCAGGAAGCGCCCATCTATTACGGCGCCTGGGGCACCGGCGCCAACCCGGTGATCACCGGCTTTACCACCGTTACTGGCTGGACGCAGCACAGCACCGGCATTTGGTGGGCCCCGCTGGAAGCGCCGCGGCTGAACATTGTTACCATCAATGGTGAGGCAAAAGGCATGGGGCGTTTTCCCAATTCCGGATTTTTGAAATATGAAAACAGCAGCGGCAATACCAGCATCACCGACAACGAACTGCCGGCCTCGCCGGCCTGGACCGGCGCCGAGATTGTGGTGCGGAAGTTCCGGTTTATCCAGGACCGCCATGCGGTGACGGCGCACAACGGCACTACGCTACAGTACAGCACCTCCAATCTTTACGGAAATAACAGCGCCTTCAGCCCGGTAAAAGGCAATGGCTATTTTTTTCAGAATCATCTGCAAACACTCGATCAGCAGGGCGAATGGTTTTATGATTCGGTGGCCAAACGGCTTTATGTTTTTTTCGGCAGCGCCAATCCTGAAAACCAGGTAGTAAAGGCCAGCACCAGGGAATTTAATGCGGCGGCTTCCACCTCGTACTTTCTAAAAATTGAAAACCTGGACTTTGAAGGGGCCAATGCAAGGGGCCTCTACCTGATCAACATTTCTAATACGCTGGTGCAAAACTGCCGCTTTTACAACCAGGGCGGCACGGCGCTTTACGGCATTGACCTGAACAACGTTACGGTGCGGGACGTCACCATCAATACTTCGTTTTCGAACGGGCTCAATTTTGAGCACAATGCCAACAACTGTGTCATTGAGAATGTGGCGGTGAACAACACCAATACCATCGCCGGCACCGGTTGGTCGGGCAGCGGCATTGGCACGGGCCTGATGGCGTCGGGCGAACACCTTCGCATTGCCAACAACCGGGTGGTCAGCAGCGGCTACAACGGCATTAAGTTCATGGGCAACCATGTGCTGGTAGAAAACAATTTTGTGGATTCGTTCTGCCTGCTGAAAGACGATGGCGGCGGCATTTATACCTACACTGGCCCGTCGAACGAAACCGGCATCAACCGCACCATCCGCAACAACATTGTGCTGAACGCCATTGGCGCCAGGGCAGGGGCCGAGGCCTATTTTTATGAGCCTTTCGGCAAGGCCGCCGGTATTTATTTAGATGAAAATGCCAACAACATAGAGATCTCGGGCAATACGGTGGCCAATGGCGACTGGGCCGGTATTTTTTTGCATTTTGCCCACACCAATAACATTCACGACAACCTGTTTTACAACCACCGCAATGCGGTGCTTATTAGCCAGTTTACGCCCACCACCCGCAACATGATCATGGCCGGCAATCAGTACATTGCCCGGCAGCCAACGCAAAACACATTTTATTACCACACCTCCACGCAGGATTCGCCGGAGGCCATTGGCCAGTTAAACCACAACGTTTATGCCCGCCCGCTAAACGACAACAACACTCTGCAGGTGGATAATTTTTTCACCGGCGGCAACGGCACTTCGTACCTGTCGCTGGCGCAATGGAAAGCCCTGTACAGGCACGATACACTGTCGTTGAAATCGCCGGTAACATTCACCACCAACAGCAGCGATAATTTCCGGTTCGAGTACAACGCTTCCGCTATGCCGAGGGTTGTGGCACTGGATGGGGCTTATGTGGACGCGACCAACAAGCTGTACACCGGACAGCTGACCCTGGCGCCGTTCTCCGGCATTGTGCTGTTAAAAAGCACCGGCGTGAACCGCTCGGCGCAAACCATAAGCTTCGGCGCCCTGCCCAACCGATTGCAGTCCGCGCCGCCATTTGCTTTGAGCGCCACCAGCACGTCCGGCTTGCCGGTGGTGTTCCGGGTGATGGACGGGCCGGCTGTTTTGTCGGGAAACACCCTCACCCTCACTGGTGCCGGCATGGTAACCGTTGCGGCCATACAAAGCGGCAACAGCAGTTTTTTTGCTGCCGATACCGTGGTGCGCAGCTTTACGGTATCGGCCCAAACGCCATCGTCCAAAATGGCGCAATCCATCTCGTTTGGCAGCCTGGGGTTCCGCACCTGGGGGGTGCCGCCGTTTCAATTGACGGCAACGGCCTCCAGCGGCCTGCCGGTTCAGTATCGTATTGTATCGGGACCGGCGGTGGTGCAGAACCGCACGGTAACACTCATTGGCGTGGGTACGGTGGTGATAGAAGCATCGCAACCCGGCAACAGCGGGTACAACCCGGCGCCGGTAGTGACCCGCAGCTTTACGGTGGGCAAGTCGAACCAAACGCTGACCTTTCCGGCTATTGCTAATAAACTTGACAACGATCCGCCTTTTGTGTTGAATGCCGTGGCTTCATCCGGTTCGCCCGTCAGCTACCGGGTGGTATCTGGCCCGGCAACGGTTTCGAGCGATACTGTGACACTCACTGGCGGCACCGGCACCGTAACGATCGAGGCCATTCAAAACGGCAATGAGCTGACAAACCCGACCTATCCTTTGCAACGGAGTTTTTCGGTAGCTGCTTCGGGTGGTCCCGGCAAGTCGGCCCAGTCAATTTCATTTATGCCCATTGCCGGCAAAACCTTTGGTGATGCTCCGTTCGGGCTTACCGCCACGGCTTCGTCGGGACTTCCGGTAAGCTTTGCGGTGATCTCCGGACCGGCGTCCATATCAGGCAATACCGTTACCATCGCCGGCGCCGGCACGGTTTCCCTACAAGCCTCGCAAGCGGGCAATGCTTCGTTTCATCCGGCTACGCCGGTAACGCAAAGTTTTGCGGTGGCGAAAGCGGCGCAGACAATTTCATTTGCCCCATTGCCGGATAAAACCGTTGGCGATGCGCCATTTGCCCTTGCCGCAACGGCCACCAGCGGCCTGGCGGTGCAATACCGCGTTATTAGCGGGCCGGCAACGGTGTCGGGCAACACCGTTACACTGGCGGGTGCCGGTATCGTGAGCATCGAAGCAACCCAGCCGGGCGACGCCAACTACCAGGCAGCCGGTGCCGTGGTTCGCAACTTTACCGTTCAAAGCAATGGCGGCGGCGGGCCAAAGCAGGCGCAAACCATCAGCTTTGGCACCTTGGGGTATAAAACGTTCACCAGTCCGCCATTTGAGCTGACAGCAACGGCTTCCAGCGGCCTGCCGGTTAGCTACCGGGTCGTTTCCGGGCCGGTCACTGTTTCGGGAAATGTGGTCACCATCACCGGTGTGGGCAGCGCAACGATAGAAGCTTCGCAGGCAGGAAATGAAAGCTTTAACGCCGCAACGCCGGTACTGCGCGGGTTCACGGTGGGCAAGGCGGGGCAAAGTCTCAGCTTTTCCAATCCACCCAATAAAACAGTTGGCGATGCACCGTTTCAACTGACGGCAACGGCTTCCAGCGGGCTGCCGGTACAATACCGGATTGTTTCAGGGCCGGCCACCGTGTCCGGAAATACGGTAACGCTGACCGGTGCCGGCACAGTGACCGTGGAAGCGTCGCAGCCGGGCAATGCCAATTATTCGGCCGCTTATCCCTTGCAACGCAGTTTTTCGGTGGCGGCGCCGGCTTCTGCTCTATCCCCCCGGAAAGAAGGTGTGCTGCAGGAGCAGGGGCCTGCCAAAAAATTAGTGTTGACGGTCTTTCCTAATCCGGTGGCCGACAGGGCTACCGTTAGGGTGCAGGCAGCGGTTGCCGGCCATGGCGTTGCCGGCATTTACGATGGGCAGGGGAAACTGGTGCAATCGTTGGGGCAACGGCGGTACGAAAAAGGTGTTACGACAATTGAAATCAATGTACAGAATCTGCGCAGCGGCTTGTATTTTATCCGGCTCCAGCTAGGAGAGGAAATGAGCAGCCAGCCGATTGAAGTCTTGTAAGCGACTATGGCGGCCGGCTGCTTTTTATGAAGCCCGCAAAACATCAGTACCGGCGTCCGCCGCTGATGGCCCGTCGTATCAGGGCTACAACCAGTGTAAACGCCGCCGAGCCGATGATGGCCCAGAGGATAGGAAAGGGGCGGCCTTCAATGTTGACGGTGAATAATTCGGGCAGCCCGAATTTATCGGCCAGCCAAAGGCCGATCCAGGCACCGATAAAGCCCACTACAATGGAAACAAGGCAGCCGCCGAGATCGTAGCCGGCGAGCGATTGGCCTATGCCGCCGCAAATGGCGGCGATGGCAAGAAGCACCAGAAATCCGATAAGGGTCATGGTAAAAATTTTAGAGGTTGGTTGATTGCTTTGTCGCTGCAGACTGTTTCAATATTTATACCACCCGAATGGGCCGCCCGTATTTGCAATGCCGTATCTTAAGCCCCTCATTGCAAATCATCGAGATACATGAAACCCATCAGCCGTAGAACCTTTGTGAGCACCGCCGCGCTGGCTGCCGCCTCGCTGTGGGCACAGCCCGTTTTTGCCGCAGGGCGAAGGAAGCCGCTGCTTGCCTTCTCCACCCTGGGTTGCCCCGACTGGAGCTTACCGGAGATCGTCAATTTTGCGGCCCGGCACGGCTACCAGGGTATTGAAGTGAGAGGCATTCAGCGGGAGCTGGATCTGACGAAAAGCCCGGTGTTCAGTACCGAAGAAAGCCGCCGCGTTACACTGGCAATGATGGCCGAAAAAAGGCTTCAGTTCGTCGGGCTGGGTTCATCGGCTAACCTGCACCTGCCGGAAGGCGCCGAACGGGAAAAGAACCTGGCCGGGGCCAAACAGTTTATTGATTTAGCCGCCAGCATTCGTTGCCCGTACGTACGGGTGTTCCCAAATATTTTTCCGAAGGGCCAGGAAAAGGCGGCCACGATGGACCTGATTGTAAAAGGGCTGGTAGAACTGGGCAATTATGCTAAAGGCAAAGACGTGAAGGTGCTGCTGGAAACCCATGGTGAAGTGGTGAAAATGGACGATCTGCTGCAGATAATGCAGATGGCGTCGCACCCGCAGGTGGGGTTGGTTTGGGATATTTCCAATATGTGGACGGTAACCAAAGAAGATCCGGTGGCGGTGCACCGGCAACTGAAGCAGTACATCCGGCATACGCATATTAAAGACGCCAAGCTTGTTGGCGAAAAGCTGTCATATACATTGTTGGGCGAAGGCGACGTTCCCATTTTTGACGCTATTCGGGCTTTGGCCAAAGACGGCTATAAAGGCTATTATAGCTTTGAGTGGGAAAAACTCTGGCACCCGGAAATCGCTGCGCCTGAAATTGCGTTAGCGCATTACCCGAAAGCGATAAAAAAATATTTGTAAAATAGTTTGTGGTTTGTCGTGGGTGGTTTGTGGTTGTCTTGGAGGTGTGGCCCTTTGTTTTTGCACTCGGTCAGGCTGCAACAATCAGCCATAAACGCCTAACGAACCCCAAACTCCAAACACCCAACACCGAACATAAAAATGCCTGGCGATACTTTATCCATCAATACAAAAGCAACCGCAAAAAATACCTACGATGCCATCGTTGTCGGTTCGGGCATTAGTGGCGGATGGGCGGCCAAAGAGTTGTGCGAAAAAGGTCTCAAAGTACTCCTGCTCGACCGTGGCCGGATGGTGCAGCACGGCGATTACCCAACGGCCAACAAAGACCCCTGGGAGTTTAGCCATCACAATAACCTGACGCTGGAAGACAAGAAAAAGTTTTTTGTACAGAGCCGGCATTATTCCATCCAGGAAGACAACAAACATTATTATATCATCGACGGCGAAAATCCTTACGATGAAGTAAAGCGTTTCGACTGGATCCGGGCCGATGTGGTAGGTGGCCGGTCGCTGTTGTGGGCAAGGGCCTGCTACCGCTGGAGCGATCTGGATTTTGAGGCCAATGCAAAAGACGGCTACGGCGTGGACTGGCCCATTCGCTACCGCGACCTGGCGCCCTGGTACGACTACGTAGAGTCTTTTATAGGTGTCAGCGGCAACAGGGATGGCATTGCCGTGGTGCCCGACGGGCAGTTTCAGCCGCCATTTGAAATGAATTGTGTGGAAAAACATTTTAAGTCGCAGGTGGAAAGCCGCTTTTCCGACCGGAGAGTGATCATGGGGCGGGTGGCCAACCTGACACAACCCGTAAAAGGACGTGGCCAATGCCAGGCCCGGAATCTTTGTCACCGCGGCTGCCCCTACGGTGCCTACTTCAGCACCAACGCCAGCACCATTCCGGCTGCTTATGCCACCGGAAACCTAACGGTGCGTCCGCATGCTTTGGTCAACCGGGTTCTCTACGATGAGCGGAAAGGCCGTGCTACCGGCGTCGAGATCATTGATACCACCACTAAAAAAACGGAAGAGGTTTATGCAAAGATCATTTTCCTGAATGCTTCCACCGTAGCTACTACCGCTATTCTGCTCAACTCTACTTCATCCCGTTTCCCCAATGGCCTCGGCAACGGCAGCGACCAGGTGGGCCGCAACCTGATGGACCACCACAAAGGCATTTCGATCTCGGCACAGGTTGAAGGGTTTGAGGATAGCTATTATTATGGCCGCCGTCCAACGGCGATCTATATTCCCCGCTTTCGTAACGTGGCAGAGAAATACCCGGGATTTTTGCGGGGTTATCACTACGGCGCCAGTGCCTCCCGGCCACGCCAGCAAAGTGACCTGCCGCCCGGCGTTTCTTTTAAAGAAGCGTTGACAGAACTCGGTCCCTGGCAGTTTGGATTGTACGGCTTTGGTGAATGTTTGCCTTATCCCGACAACCGCATTACGCTGAACCGTAATAAAAAAGATTCCTGGGGCCGGCCAACGATCACCGTTGATTGCGCCTTCCGCGAAAATGAAAAAGCCATGCATGCCGATATGGTGGCGACGGGGCAAGAATTGCTGACGGAAGCCGGGTTTAAAAATGTACGAACCAACAGCAGCATTTCTTTTCCCGGCAATGCCAACCACGAAATGGGCACGGCCCGCATGGGCCACGATCCGAAAACATCGGTGCTCAACAAATGGAACCAGGTGCACGAAGTGCCGAATGTATTTATTACGGACGGTTCGTGTATGACATCGGGGTCTTGTGTCAATCCCTCTATCACTTACATGGCGTTGACGGCAAGGGCCTGTGATTATGCGGTGGGGGAGATGAAGAAATTAAATCTTTGAAACGCGTTGCGCAGCCGCCGGGTACCCGGTAAAATTAACCTTCGAAACTTTCTTCTCTTTTCGGTTCTGGTATTGGTTCCGGTCGGTCGGGAGCCTCAGGCTTTTGTTTGCGCTTTGAACGGGGCTTTCGCAGCAAAAGGTAAAGGCTTACCGGAAACGTAGTCATCGCCATCAGCAGAATGAGATCGCCTTCCAGCAAAAAGTTTAGGGTAAGAAAAATAATGACATAAAGAATCAGCAAGATGCGCATGCCGGACGATTAGGTGTGGTAAGATAAGAAATAATTGCCGCTATCTTAACCCGCAGGGTCAGATGCCGTTTGTTTCCGCTGCTGCCGCCACCACTGTTATATTTACGGCGACAATGTTACCTTCTGATAACACGAAAGGTTGTTTTGCTTCAGCAATTCGGTAGCGTTGTTTCTTTTGCATTTGCCACAGCGATTCAGTTGTTCTCCGTTGCAATTACCGGAATATACCCGCAACTGCAGCCGGTTTCTTTTGTGCATTCCGCCGTGGCGAAATAGGTATTCCGCAACACGTCATCGGCAGCAAACACCTGCCCGTTGATTTCTTCGCAATGCGGGCAGCAATTGATAGAAATGGCTTGTAGCTGGAAAGGATAAGGGAGCTCTATTTGCCACAACTGAATGCGGTTTTTGATAATGGCCTGCACCAGGCTGTTGTCTTTTTGACCTTCCACCGACACTCTAAACTCCAGCATCATCAAATAGATATCATGAAGGTTTCGGTGATAGTCCGGCGCATTGCCCACCTGCTTTTTGGTTTCGCCCAGCAACACATGAAACAGGTACCACAGGTAATCGGTTACCGCCTTCTCACCGGTTTTTTCTTGCCAGGCAGTATAATGTGCCACCAGATCGCCGCCACTGATGCCAAACTTTTCGAAGAATGATGCATACTGCTCCACCAGCCAGTTAATGTCGTGGGCCATGGTGCAATAGTACAGGATTTGCGGCTTTGTTGCGCCGGGCCGGGTAGGCGTTAAAAATCCTTGATTTTGCTTGTGAAAAAAGCAGCAGAAGTGGCCGCACTGTTCCGGTGCCGCACAAACACTGTTCAAAAACGAACAGTTTCGTTTTTGTGCTTCGCAAAGCTTTTGCTGAGGATCAATCATTTACAGGTTCGGCACAATCTGCGCCGGTAATGGCAAACCGTGATGTATGAAAAAGATCGTTCTTCCCCTGGTGTTTTTGGCCTTCGGCGTTTATGGTGGCGCACAGCCCGGCATGCCTGCCCGGCGGCCGGTGGCTGCCTCATTCAATCATCTCGTTACTTCTTACGCAGCCTCGGCTTTTCGTTTAAGTGCCGGCACACCAACAGCGGTTTATAGATCCGGTTGGACGATTGAACCGGCAGCCGCTTTTAAAACAGCCTTTTTGATACGGCCAGAGGCCACCGGCGAATTAGCCTGCGATAAACAAAGCCTGGTTTTCGCCGGGGCAGAAGGTTATCTATCCATCAACCGAAAGCGACCGGCAGACTGCCTGTTTGCGCCGCTGGCGGCAGATCAAAAACATGGCGGGCGGACCAAAACGGTACACAAACGGCAACAGGCCTTGCCGCGTCAGGCTGATACCAGTCACAAACCCGGCGGCAGCAATTTTTCAGAACCGGAAGTTGTTAGCGGCTGCGATCTGTACGCTTACCGGTATTGATGCAAGCGGTACCCGGCGCCGTGTTTACACAAATGTCCTCACCCCCGAGGCGTTGTACTCTTCGCGAAATTCCTTTGGCGTGCATTGCTTCTTTTTTTTGAAGATGCGGTTAAAGTTCGACATGTTATTAAAGCCGCAGCGGTAGGCGATTTCACTCACGCTTTGCGTGGTGTCTATCAGCATGCGGGACGCATGGCCCAGCCTTATCTCGTTCAGCGTGTCCACAAACGTTTTTCCCGTCCGGGCCTTAAAAAACCGGCTGAACGCCACCTCCGACATGGACACCAGCCGGGCCCCTTCGGCCAGCGATATTTCACGGTCGAAATTTTTGTTCAGGTAAGCCATCACGGCTTCAATACGGCGGCTGTTGTAAGTAATGGTGTCTGCCGCCTGAAACGAAATGTCCGATAGGGTTCGCATATTGCCCGACGTGGAAAGCGCATGGAGTATGGACAGCAATTCCAGCACCGATTCGAACCCGGTTTTTTGCACCAGCCCTTTCAGGCGCGGCGTAATTTGGCGCACCGTGTCGCTGGCAAACAAGATGCCCCGCAACGACTGCTGAAACATACTGCGGATATAGCTCATCTGGTTTCGCTGCAGAAAATCGTCATCCAGCAGGTCGCGGTGCCATTGAATGGTGATCTCGTTTATTCCGCCGCTTTTGCATTGATGGTTGAACCATCCGTGCTGCAGGTTAGGGCCCACCAGTACCAGCTCCAGGTTGTCAATGGTTTCAATGTGGCCACCAATCACCCGACGGGCCCCTTTTGCGTTTTCCAAAAAGTTCAGCTCAAATTCTTCGTGGTAATGAAGCGGAAAATCAAAGTCTGTTTTTAACCGCGATGCAACCGTAAAGCAATCGCTTTGCGTCAGGGGAGTGATTTCCCTCAGCAGATTTTGTTTCATACAGCAAAGGCTATGAAGCCCTAAAAATAAGGCTTGGCGTTGGAAATGCGGTTAATAAAGTACCACAATCGGTTGCATTTCCGGCCCGATTTCCAAAACCATTGACTGTGCTGCATTTGCGAGGAGGGCAAATCGGGGAGTTTTAAGTGAGTTGTAAAAAAATATGCCTCTTTGCTAAAAAAGTATCAGTGACTGTTGCAGTTTAAAAATATTTTTGATTCAAATAAGGAAGCTATATGAGAAATTGCCTACGCTTACGGGCGCACCTCCTGCTGCTCGGTGCGTTACTATCCACCCTTGCTTTTGCTCAACGAAGAATTTCCGGAACGGTTACTGACGACAAACAAGCGCCTTTGGCGGGCGCCACCGTGGTGGTAAAAGGAACAAAAGTGGCGACCACTACCGATGTTACCGGCCGCTTCAGCATCAATGCGCCGGCGAACGGCCGCACCCTGGTGTTTTCGTTTGTGGGCATGCAGTCGCAGGAACAAGCCATCGGGTCTTCCGATGTAATGACCGTGGCCCTGGCACCCACCGCCGGCACCATGACCGATGTGGTAGTAACCGGTTATGGCCGCTCCCGCCGCGCCAACCTCACGGCGGCGCAAACCACCGTGTCGGCCAAAGACATTGAACGCACTGTGAACACAACGGTAGAGCAGGCCCTCCAGGGCCGTGCGGCAGGTGTGTACGTGACGCAAAACTCCGGTCAGCCGGGCGGCGGCATTTCGGTAAACATCCGCGGTGTCTCCTCGCTCAACCGCACACAGCCCCTGTATGTTATAGACGGGGTGCAAATCCAGGCCGACCAGGATGTGGCCTTTGGCTCTTCCAGCTCGGCGAACCCATTGGCTGGCTTAAACCCCAACGATATCGAGGATATGCAGATTCTGCAGGGTCCTTCGGCCACGGCCATCTACGGTTCCCGCGGCACCAACGGCGTTATCCTTATTACCACCAAGCGTGGCCGCGCCGGTGATTTCCGCATCAATTATGCTTATCAATACAACCTGCAAACACCACCTCAGCGTTTGCCGGTAATGAACCTGCGCCAGTATGCACAAATGGTGAAGGAGTTTCACCAAATTGCCGGCGGTACCACGCCAGGCGAGTTTTTGGATCCTTCTTTACTGGGAGAAGGGACCGACTGGCAGCGTGAACTGTTCAACAATGCCGCCATGCACAAGCACCAGATCAATTTTAGCGGCGGCAGCAACAATACCACGTATTATATGTCGGGCGAGTACCTGAACCAGCAGGGTATAGCATTAGGTTCGGGATTCAAGCGGTACAGCTTCCGCCTGAACCTCGATAACAAACCCCGCGAGTGGGCCACCATCGGCGCTAACCTCAGCTTTAACCAAACCAATGAAATCTTAACCACTACCAACTATGGCGATGCGCAAAGCCCGCTGATTGCCAATGCGCTGCGCCTGACGCCGCAGATTCCGGTGGTGAACCTGAACGGTAGTTGGGGCAGCAGCGATCCGGTGAATGGCGCCGGGCAGTATGCACCGGTCAACCCCATTGCCCTGGCTAGCCTTATTACCAACACCAATATGCGGCGCCAGTTTTTAGGCGGTTTAAACTTTGGCCTCAATCCGCTCAAAGGCCTCTCTATCCGCACCTCCTTTAACGGTTCCATTGGCACTGGCCTGGCCACCTACTACACACCTACTTATAACCTGAGCCAGTGGCACAACAACCAGATTGCTTCGCTGCAAAACGGTACCTACCAAAGCTGGTACTGGAACTGGAACCAACAGGTGGAATATACCCGCCAGATGGGCAAGCACAATGTCACCGTGATGGGTACCCACGAATCGCAGGCATCGCAGTACCAGGCTCTTTCAGCCGGCCGGACCGGCTTTCTCACCAACACTATCTTTGACGTCAACGCCGGTGATCCCAAGTCGGCTACCAACGGCGGCGGCACCTATCCCTGGGCGCAGGAATCTTACCTCGGCCGTTTGAATTATAACTATGATAACCGCTACCTGTTAACAGCCACTTACCGTCGCGATGGCTCGCCGTATTTTGGCCAGGACCGTCGGTGGGGTTCGTTCCCCTCGGTTTCGGCTGCGTGGCGGCTGAGCCGCGAAAAGTTCTTTAACGTTCCGGGCATCAGCGAGCTGAAATTCCGTTATGAGTACGGGCTGACCGGCAACCAGGGAACAGGTTCGGGCATCTATGCTTCCATGAACACGTTTGCCACAACCTGGGGAACAGGCTTTCTGCCTTCTACCTACACCAATCCGCTGCTGCAATGGGAGGATACAAAAACCAGCAACTTTGGTTTGAACCTGGGTGTGCTGAACAACCGCTTTACCGTTGAAGCAGATTACTATATTAAGAATACCAGCAACCTGATATTGGGCGCCAACCTGCCCTGGTATATGGGCGTAAGTGGTGTAGGTTCGGCGGCACCGCCACTGGTAAATGCCGGCGGGCTGAATACGAAAGGCTGGAACCTGACCTTTGTTACCACTAATGTCAATAGCAAAGATTTCCGGTGGGAAACAAACCTCAATGTTTCACATTTCCGCACAACCATTGATCAATTATACCAGGAGACGCCATTCATCTCCCGTACCTCGTGGTGGATGAACAACTGGACGCAGCGTTCGTATGTTGGCCGTCAGCCCTGGCTGATGATGGGCTACATTGAAGAAGGCCTGTTCCAGTCAAGGGAAGAAATTGAAAAAAGCGCCATCCCTGTTGACCAGGCCGGCAACCGCGTGGTGATAGATCCGCAACGCGGTATCTGGATCGGCGATGTGAAGTACAAAGACGTGAACAGTGATGGAAAAATTGATCAGAACGATCTGACGGTGATTGGTAACCCATGGCCAAAATTCACTGGTGGTATCACCAACTCTTTTGCCTGGAAAGGATTTGACCTGAGTATCCTTATTACCGGTGCGTACGGCAACGATGTGTACAATTACATCGCCGCTGAAGCCAGCAATCCGAACAATATTAACCTGAGCCGGAACCTGCTGATTAAATCAATGGAGTACGCCAAGCTTACCACCGATGCCAACGGCAATACAACACTGATGAACCCGGGTACCAGAGTTCCCCGTATCGCCAATAACCAGGTATCGGCCGATAACAACTTTGGCCGTATCACCGACCGGTTTTTGGAAGACGGATCGTACCTGCGCCTGAAGAATATTTCTCTGACCTACAACGTACCCTCAAAAGTGATCGGCTACACACGGTTTGTAAAAGGGCTGCGGGCAACCGTAGGTGTGCAGAACATCTACACCTGGACCAATTACACCGGCTACGATCCGGAAGTAGGTGCTTACGTGGGCCAGGGCTCTGCCGGTAACAACCAGGCCATCGGTATTGACTTCGGCCGTTACCCTATTACACCCATGTACACTGCCACCATCAATGTCAACTTCTAAACTTGCTAAAATGAACGATATGAAACGCCTCTTCAACGTTGTGGGAGTTTTGCTCCTGTTGGCAACGCTTTCAAGTTGTAAAAAGGATTTTTTGGAAAGGCCGCCGCTGAGTTCTATCACGGACGCCAATTTTTATAAAACCGATGAGCAGGTGGCCGCGGCTACGGCGCCGCTGTACAGCTCTGTATGGTTCGATTATAACGATGCCGCATCGTGGCAGTTGGGTGACTTCCGGGGTGGTACAGCCTTTGACGCCTGGTACGACAATGCCAACTCGAAGTTTAACACCACTCCCGATAACCAGCATAACCAAAGCGCTTGGCGGGCCTTTTTTAATGTGGTGGCCCAATCGAACCTGGCTATTGTAAACATCAACCGATTTGCCGGTGAAGGTGTATCGGCACAGGCAAAAAGAACAGCCATTGCGGAAGCCCGTTTTATGCGTGCCCTGGCTTACCGTTTTTTGGTGATGAACTGGGGACCGGTACCCATTATTGAAAATAACCTGGAATACCTGAACGACACCACCGTGCGGCGCAATACGGTGACCAGTGTGTGGCGTTTTATTACCCGCGAAATGAGAGCGGCAGCCGCCGACCTTCCTTCCACCACCACGCAACCCGGACGCCTTACCAAATGGTCGGCCGAAGGCATGCTGGCCCGTTTTTACCTTACCCGGGCCGGCGTGGAATCAGCAGGTGGCGTGCGCAAGCAGGAGTTTCTGGACAGCGCCAAATATTTTGCCGCCAACGTTATCAACAATGGCCCGTACAAACTGCTTGATAGATACGGCGACCTTTTCCGCTGGAACGAAAAAGCCGGTTACCGCTACGACAACAACAGCGAGTCGCTGTTTGAGCTGCAGTGGGTGTTTGCCGGCCCCGATGCCTGGGGCGTAGGTAACAGCATGGTAGATCCCATTGCCTACAGCAACCAGGTAGCGTATGGTGGCTGGGGCGGCTCCAAAGGCGCCACCTGGTGGATATTGAGCCAGTACGAAGGCATCGAAACACAGGCAAACGGCACCACCATGAAGGGGCGTACCATTGACCAGCGCTTGCACGCTACCTATATGCTGCCAGGTGCTGCGTATGCCGATATGACCATGCGTGACGGCACACCGTTCCGCTACCCGGCGCCTGCCTCCACTGCCGACAATAGCTATGTGGCCATTAAGAAGTATGTCATTGGCGGTCCGCAGGACCTTGGTTCCAGTGCCGGCCAGCAGCGTTATCCCAACAACACCTACATGCTGCGGCTGGCCGAATTGTACCTCATTTATGCCGAAGCGGCCATGGGTAACAACACCAGTACTACCGATGCCACGGCTGTGGCTTATTACAACAAAATTCGCCAGCGGGCAGGGTTGCCGGCCTGGCTGGTATCCGGCGCCAATTCCAATGGCCCATTGACACTGGATGTTCTGCTTTCCGAACGGTTTAAAGAATTTGCCATGGAAGGAATGTCGTGGTACGACGTTGTGAGCCTGCATTACTGGAACCCGGCGAAGGCCCTGCAGATACTGAACTCGCAGGACAGGGGTTTGTTTGTGGCGCACCCCAACAATCCCACAAACCCGTCGGAATGGACATTCACGAAAACCTCCTGGTACTCGCCGCGCCTGGTGGTGGCTACCGAAGGCAATTTTGTGATGCCGATCCCGGCCATTGAGCTGTCGCAGGCGCCAAACCTGCAGGGACCTATCGTTGATTATCCATAAGCGCAACCCATCCAATCAAAAGAAATTAAAGCAAATGAAAACGTTCAATAAAATAATATTACTGCTTCTGCTGACGGTTGGCGCGGTCAGTGCGTTCACGTCGTGCAAAAAAGAGGAAAGTACCGGCACGCCTTCCATCAGCTACGTCAGAGTAACAAGGCCTGAAGCTTCGGACTCATTGTTGGTGGGTGCCGGCCAGGGCCAACTGATTGCTATTGTGGGCAACAACCTGCAAGACGCGGTGGAAGTCTGGTTCAACGACCAGCAGGCACGCATTACACCAACCTATATTACCAAAACCAGTATGCTGGTGTCGGTGCCTACACAAATTCCGGCGGCGGTCAACAACAAGCTGCGCATTCTGTTCAAAAACGGTTACGAACTGCAGCATGATTTTCAGGTGCAGATCAGCAAGCCGGTCGTCACCAGCATGCTGTCGGAATTTGTGAACGAAGGCGGCATTGCCACTATCTACGGCAATTATTTTTATGCACCGCTAACCGTCACCTTCACGGGTGGCGTTACCGGTACAATTGTGGACCGCAAGGATATGGAACTGCAGGTGCAGGTGCCTGCCGGAGCCCAACCGGGTCCTATCACCATTCAAACTAATTTTGGCCAGGTCACGTCAACGTTCTGGTTTCGCGACAACCGCAATCCCATCATCAACGGCGACCCGCACGAAGGCTGGTGGGGCTCCTACCTCGTAACGGCTCCGGGCAGCGGCGATCCGGAAAAAATCAGCGGTAACTATTACCGGTTTAAAAAAGCGGTGAAAGCTTGGGCGTGGGACCAGCCTGAAGTTGCGGGCGGACCGGCCTCCAGCATGCCGACATTCAGCAAAAACATTCCCGATGCCGCCATCATGAACCCCGCCGACTACAACGTGAAGTTTGAGATCAATACGCTGAAGCCATACAACAAAAGTCGTATCATCCTCAACGTGGGAACGGCAGAAGACAACGACGCCTACATCTGGCAGCCGCCTTACGATTCAAAAGGGCAGTGGCATACCATCACCATTCCTTACGAAGAAATGGTGGCAAAGTACAAGGTGAAGCCTACCATCAACCCGGCGGGTTATTGGGCTCGCATCCTGATCTTCGGCGGCGATGATTTCGATGCCGATATCGCTTTCGATAACCTCCGCATTGTGCCCAAAAAATAGTCCGTATAAACAATTAGCGAAACGATTCAAACCAAACGAATGCGACAATCATCATATCAACGGCTGCTCTTGCTGTTCTGCTTTTTTCTGGCGGTGGGGCTGGTAGTGTCCTGCAAAAAAGACAATGACGAAACGAATGACGGCCGTGTGCAGTTATTCAGCTTTGGCCCTACCGGCGCTAAGCACGGCGATACCCTGCGTTTTATCGGTATCAACCTGAACAAGGTTACGGCGATTCAGTTTACCGGCACCAATGCGGTGGTAGAGGAGAAAGATTTTAAACAAAAATCATCGGAGCTGTTGTTGGTAGTGGTGCCAACTTCGGCCGAAAAAGGTACGGTGATGCTGAAAACACCGGACGGGGATATTACCACAAAAACAGCGCTGAACCTGAATGTAAAAACGGCGGCTTCGGTAGCATCGGTTACCCGCAATGCCCGCCCCGGCGAAAACATAACGCTTACCGGCAATTACATGAACTGGGTCAATCGCATCACTTTTAACCGCAACAAAGTAGTCACCACATTTGTGAGCAAAACACAAAACCAGTTGGTAGTGGCCGTGCCGGAAGACGCCCAAACCGGTCCGCTGGTGATTGCCTTTGCCGGTACCGATACGATTGATGTGCTAACCACCGATACACTGTTTGTGGCGCTTCCGGTAGCGACGTCGTTTTCGCCCAACCCGGTTAAACACAATACCAACCTAACCATCACCGGCACCAATCTTGACCTGGCCCGCCAGGTAATGCTGCCGGGTGTATCGCGGGCCATTCCGCAAACGGCGTTCGTTAGCCAGTCGGCTACGCAATTGGTGGTACGGGTTGATTCGGCTACCGTAAAAGGAAAGGTGACTTTAATGGCGCCGTCTGGCGTGGCATCTGTGTCTGCAACCGACCTCAATGTGGTGATGCCCGCCATTACCGGCATGACGCCGGACCCAGTGGCGCCCAATGCTAACCTCACCATCACGGGCACCAACCTCGATGTGGTCAAAAGCATTGGCTTTACCGGTGTGGCCGATGCCGTTGGCAGCTTTGTGAGCCAGTCGGCCACCCAAATTGTAGTGAAAGTGCCTGCTAACGCCGTGTCGGGAAAAATAACCCTGTACCTGCTCAATACCGGGCAGTCGGTCAAATCGGCCAGCGATGTTTCCATTATTGGTTCGTCGGTTCCGCCCATTATTCTTTACGATGATGCGCTGACCAGCGCCTGGACCGGCTGGACGGGCGGCGGCTGGGGTGGCACCAAAGATGTGGCCAGCGCCGAACAGGCCCGCTCCGGAACAAAATCGGTTAAGATCAGCTACACAAGTGGTGGCTATGGCGTGCCCTGGCAACTGGGCGGCGCCAACATTAATCTTGGTGGCTACAAAAGCCTGAAGATCTCCATCTATGGCGGCGCCGGCAGCAATGGCAAAAGTGTGAACATCGGCTTCAACGAACAAGACGGCAAAACCGTTCAGGTAGTAGAAGGGCAGTGGACTGATTTCGATATTCCGTTGAGCCAGATTTCTGCCGCCGGCACACTCACCCATCTTTATCTCAAAAATTATTCAGCGTCGGGCGACTTTACCATCTACGTGGATAATATCGGAATCTATTAATCACGCAAAAAACGGTAACAACACCGGGCAACGTTCCTTCTCATAAAGCAGTACCCTTTCCCTGGCTGGTTCATTTCTGTTTGAAATGAACCAGTTTTTTTTCGGCCGTGGGCGGGTGGCCCCGCACAACAATTGTTCTTTTGCAAAACAAAAGCAGCATATGGTAAAACCGGCAATCTTTTTTGTTGTTCTCTTCGGTTGGTGCACCAGTAGCTGCCGGCAGCAGCGGGCTGCTACGGGTGCCAGCACGGTGGCGGCACAACCGGCGATGGTGGACAAAAACGCCACGGCCGAAACCGCGGCGCTGTTTTACAACCTGCTGGAACTTTCAAAGGCACATACCTTGTTTGGTCATCAGCATGCCACCGAATACGGCCACGGCTGGGCAGGGGAAGAAGACCGATCTGATGTAAAGTCGGTGACGGGTTCGCACCCCGCTGTTATCGGAGTTGACCTGATGGGTTTTTCGGGCCGGCCGGATGAAGAAATAAGAAAAGAAAAAAGCCGGTTAAGGAAAGTTGTAGCCGATACGTACAACAGGGGCGGCGTAACTACGCTGGCCTGGCATTTCTCCAACCCCGTTTCGGGTGGCGGGTTTTACTGGAAGGATTCGGTATCGCTGCCGGCGGTGCGTTACATAATCCCCGGCGGCAGGACGCACCAACATTACAAAGAGATTTTACGCGGCATTGCCGAATGGGCCTCCTCCACAAAAGGGAAAGACGGCAGATTGGTGCCCATGATCTTCCGGCCCTTCCACGAGTTTGACGGCGACTGGTTTTGGTGGGGGGCTTCGCACAGCAGCAAAGAAGAATTCGTCGGCCTCTGGCGGTTTACCGTCAGCTACCTGCGCGACAGCATGAAGGTCCGTAACTTCCTGTACGCCTTTTCGCCCGATAACCGGTTCGGCACCGAAGCGGAATACCTGGCCCGTTATCCCGGCGATGAATGGGTGGACATGGTGGGGATGGATAATTACGGCGACATGGGCCGCGATGGTTACCGCCTCGATGCGGCTCGCCAAAAACTGAGGATTGTATCGGACTATGCAAAAAAAGCCGGCAAGCTGGCCGCGTTCACCGAAACCGGTTTGGAATCCATTCCCAACCCATTGTGGTGGACCGATGTGTTGCTGAAAACAATGAAAGGCGATGGGCTTCAACTGGCCTACGTACTGGTATGGCGCAATGATCAGCACAGCCCAACGCATTATTATGCGCCGTTTCCTGGGCATGGCAGCGTACCCGACTTTCTAACGTTTTACCACGATCCCTATACCCTTTTCGAAAATGATCTGAAAGGGATTTACCGGCGGTAGGAAGCCGGTACCGGTCAGCAAAAGGAGGCAGGCTACTTTAGATCATGGCAGGAATATAGATCATGGCAGGAATACAAGACGACAAATTGCATTGGAAAGAAAAAGCCGGCTATGGCTTTGGCGATTTCGCGTCATCCATGTTTTGGAAATTGTTTACGGTGTACCTGCTGTTTTATTACACCGATGTTTTTGGCCTTACCGCCGCGGCCGCGGGTACGCTCTTCCTGGTCACCCGCATTTGGGACACTGTATTCGATCCGCTGATTGGTGTTTTGGCGGATCGTACCAACACACGGTGGGGCAAATTCAGGCCCTACCTGCTATGGATGGCGCTGCCCTTTGGCGTTGCGGGCATACTGACATTTACGGCACCGGATATAACGGCCGGCGGCAAACTGGTTTATGCTTACACAACTTACACGCTGATGATGATGGTGTATTCGGCCATAAACGTACCGTACGCTTCGCTCATGGGCGTAATGACGCTGAACAGCCGGGAGCGGACTGCGCTTTCCACGTTTCGTTTTGTGTTTGCCTTTGCCGGCAGCCTGGTGGTATTGGCGGCAACCGAACCACTGGTGAGCTTTTTCAGCATCACCGGGAGCGGCATTAACCGGCAACGGGGCTGGCAGCTGACTGCTGTTGTTTTAGCGATCATCGCCTCGCTTTTTTTCTACCTCACCTTTGCGCTCACCAAAGAGCGGGTGCAGCCGGCAAAAGCGCAAAACACCTTATTGCGAACCGACATTGCCGACCTGCTGCAAAACAAACCCTGGTTGGTGCTGTTGGGTGCTGCGGTGGCCACCCTGTTGTTTAACTCGTTGCGGGATGGTGCGGCCATCTTTTACTTCCGTTATTTTTTTGCGGAGCAAAGAGCCGTTCAATTGCCGCTGGCAGATCTTGCAATCTCTTACAGTACGCTGTACCTGGTGCTGGGGCAGGCTGCCAATATCATTGGTGTGCTGCTGGCCAAGCCCTTGTCGGATACCATCGGGAAAAAGAAAACATTCCTTTATGCTATGCTGCTGGCCGCGGTATTAAGTGCCCTGGTAGTTACGCTGGGCGAAGGCGATACGGTGGCCATTTTTCTACTGCAGTTTGCGATCAGTGTATGCGCCGGCAGCATCTTTCCCCTTCTCTGGGCGATGTATGCCGATATCGCCGATCATTCCGAATACAAGACCGGCCGGCGGGCCACCGGGTTAATTTTTTCTTCTTCCTCCATGGCGCAAAAACTGGGATGGACACTGGGTGGCGCTTTCACCGGATGGTTGCTGAGCAGTTGGGGTTTTGAGGCCAATGTGGCGCAGACAGCAGAGGCGAAACAGGGCATCCGTATGATGGTGAGTTTGGTGCCGGCTGCCGGCGCCCTGCTGTCGGCAGTTTTTATACTTTTTTATCAGTTGAACGAGGAGCATATGGCGCAGGTAAGCCGGGCGTTGACGGAGAGAAGAAAAATGCCGGAAAGCAACGGCGAAACCGTTTTGTAAACTGTGATACTTATGGCAACCCGGCCAATGATCAGTGGAAGGGGCCAAAGCCATGGTGGGTTTTTGTTTGCCTGGTCTAGTATAGGCAAGTGGAAATGGTTGGCTTACCGGTGGCTAAGCCGGAACTTTATTTGGCCGGCAATGCAGAACAAAGCAGCGGGTGAACGGTGGCGGGGCGTACACCAAAATGGATTTTTAATGAGTGGCCAATACAAGCCGAAGCTTTGGAAATGCCCTTGCGGTAACAGGCGGGATGGAAGGAAGATTGTCCGGCGGCTTTTACGCTCACCCGGCAATGCACGGGCAGGTCAACAGCAAAACAAACAAAATGAGCTATCTAACATCATTCATCCGCAACCGGTTTTTTTATCTGGTTTTTGCTTTTTTTTCCTGCACCATCGTGCAGGGGCAGGCCATTGGCATTTTTGAAGGCCATGGCGATGTTGGCGCTGTACAGCACAAAGGCACAGCCGCCTACACACCGGGTACCGGCGATTACCAGCTTACCGGGTCGGGAGCGAACATCTGGGGCCAGGCCGATGCGTTTCATTTTATATGGCGAAAACTCACCGGCAACTTTATTCTTCAGGCAAGAGGCAGGCTGGTGGGAAAGGGTGTTGACCCGCACCGGAAAATGGGATGGATGATCAGGCCTTCGCTGGAGGCAAATGCGGCTTCGGTCAATGCCACGGTGCACGGCGATGGCCTGGCTTCACTGCAATACCGCAAGCAGGCAGGCGAAGCCATGGAAGAAATAAAATTTGAAACGAAAGGTCCTGACATCATTCAGCTGGAAAGAAAGGGCCGCCGGTTTATCATGTCGGTGGCGCCCTACGGCGACCTATATACCGTAAAGGAGGTGGCCGACCTTGAACTCGGCGATGAGGTTTATGTAGGGCTGTTTGTTTGCGCCCACAACAATGATGTGGTGGAAAAAGCCGTATTCGACAATGTTCGGGTGGTGGCGCCGGCCCCCGACACACTGGTGGCCTACCGGCAATACATTGGCAGCAGCATTGAAACCTTTGACCTGGCCACCGGCAAGCGAACCATCGTGTACAGCGAACCGGCCTCGCTGCAGGCACCCAACTGGATGCCGGACGGCCAGTCGCTGCTCTATAACAAAAACGGCTTGCTGTACACCATTCACCTTCAAACAAAAAAGATCACTGCCTTTAACACCGGCGACGTTCGCAGCAATAACAACGACCACGTGGTTTCTTTCAATGGTAAAATGCTCGGCATCAGTGCCAACAGTCCTGATAAAAAATACAGTTCGGTGGTCTATACGGTGCCCATCGCCGGCGGCACGCCAAAACAGGTCACACCAATAGGGCTGTCGTACCTGCATGGCTGGTCGCCGGACGGGAAATGGCTAACGTACACGGCACAACGCAACGGCGATTTTGATATTTACAAAATTCCCGCTGCCGGTGGCCAGGAGATACGGCTAACAACCACGAAAGGCCTGGATGATGGTCCGGAATACAGTCCCGATGGTCGGCACATCTACTACAACTCGGTACGCAGCGGCCGCATGCAGCTTTGGCGCATGAGGCCCGATGGCACGGGGCACACACAGCTCACGGCCGACACCCTCAACAACTGGTTCCCCCATCTTTCGCCCAATGGAAAAACAATTGTTTTTCTGTCGTTTGGCAACGATGTAAAGCCCGATGACCATCCGTTTTACAAACAGGTGTACATACGCTCCATGCCGGTTGGTGGCGGCCAGCCAAAGGTGTTGGCTTATTTGTACGGCGGGCAGGGTACCATCAACACACCATCCTGGTCGGCCGACAGTAAACGGTTTGCCTTTGTGTCCAATTCGGCCTTGCTGGTAGAAGGCAGCAACGAAAATCAACGAAAGCCTGTAAATAAATGATCAAAAAAATGCAGATGAAAAACAAAGTGGCCGCTGTGGTAATGATGGGTTGTATAGCCCTTTGCAGTTGCAAAAAAACAGACCGTCCCGCCGGTGGTAACAGCAGCGGCGGCAATACCAACGGGGGCACCATTGTAACGCCTACCGATCCGCCGGTAGAAAACACCATCGGGTTTTTCCTGGATGCGTGGGCGCCAAAGAATTTTACCGCTCCTGCCTCCTACACCGAAGTGCCAGTTCCGGCCGAAGCGCCGGCGGCCGTGGTGCGGATTGATGCATCAAAGATCATCACCAAAGTGCCCCCTTCGGTATTTGGCCACAACGCCAATATCTGGATGTCGCAGATGGTAACCGAGGCGCCGCTGATGAGCCATCTCCGCCACCTGAAGCCAAATATTATCCGGTTTCCGGGCGGCAGCATTTCCGATGTTTTCTTTTGGAACGCGGCGCCCAACACCCCACCGGCCGATGCGCCGGCCACCTTGCTGGATGCGGATGGAAAAGCATCGCCTGCCGGCTGGTGGTACGGAAAAAACGCCGACTACTGGACGCTTTCCGTTGACAACTATTACAACATGCTGCAGCAAACCGGCAACGAAGGCATGATTACCGTTAACTATGGTTATGCCCGGTACGGCACCGGCGCCAACCCCGTGGCACAGGCGGCACACCTGGCCGCCAACTGGGTGCGCTACGATAACGGCCGCACCCGGTACTGGGAGATCGGTAACGAATGCAACGGCACCTGGGAAGCTGGCTACCGCATTCATACGGCAACAAACAAAGACGGGCAGCCGGAAATTGTAACCGGCGCTTTGTACGGGCAGCATGTAAAGGTGTTTATTGATTCGATGCGCAAGGCGGCGCAGGAGATTGGCAAAACCATCTACATTGGCGCCTACCTGCTGGAGAAAGAGCCCGAGCCCTGGCAAACTGCTACCGACAAAAGCTGGAACAGCGGCGTGCTGACGCAAAGCGGCAACAAAGCCGATTATTACGTCATTCACAGCTATTACACACCGTATAAAACCAATGCAAGCGCCGAACAAATACTAACCCTGGCCAACACCAACACGGCGGCCATGATGACTTACCTGAAGCAAAACATGGCCCAACACGGTGCGGCAGTAAAGCCCATTGCCCTGAATGAATGGAATATTTTTTCGGAAGGGTCCATGCAGCAGGTTTCTTTTGTCAACGGCATGCATGCCGCTATTGTGTTGGGCGAAACGATCAAAAACAAGTATGGCATGACCAGCCGCTGGGACCTGGCCAATGGCTGGGAGAACGGGAACGATCATGGCTTGTTCAATATTGGCGACGAGCCCGGCGTATCAAAGTGGAATCCGCGGCCGGCATTTTATTACATGTACTACTTCCAGCGAATGATGGGCGACCGGCTGCTGCCAAGCTCTTTTTCATATGGCACCGACTTGCTGGCCTACGCATCTTCTTTTACATCGGGCGAAAAAGGCGTGATACTGGTAAACACCAGCACCAATGCAAAGCTGGTACAGGTGGGCCTGGATGGCGCCAAAGCCGGGAGTCGGTACTGGTGGTACACGCTGACCGGCGGCACCGACAACGGGACCTTTTCCCGAAAGGTTTTTGTCAATGGCGTGGGCGCCACGGAAGTGTCGGGCGGGCCGGCAGCGGAATATACCAGCATTAAACCCTACAGTGCGCCAACGGGCGGTGGCATTAAGGTAGCGATGCCGGCCAGGTCAGTGGTGTATCTGGCGATTGATAAATGAATTTTCTGTTCCACTGAAGTGGCGCAGGAGTTTGTGCAGCGGAACCCACCCCGGAGGTCTTGGTTGCAGTCAGGCGTTAGGTCGCCCCTCCGGGGAGGGGACGGGGTTGCAGGTCAGGGTGTGAGGCCTTAGTATCGATGAAATGAAATGCAACTCATTTGGGATAGCGTAAGTACCCTGTATCATAAAAGGCACATCCCCTCCTTGGAGGGGCGACATTCGGAGGGGTTGTAGTTTCGAATATCGGGGGTGGGTTATCGGCCGAACAATGATCAGAACCCTGAACGGAGCGTCGCAACGAAAGTCAAATAGATATTCTGTTGCCGGTCAACAAAAAAAACCAAGATGGACAGACGAATTTTTATAAAAAACTCCGGCTTGTTAGCGGCGGGGATGCAGCTTTCCGGTGCCGCTGCGTTTGCAGATGCCGGCGCTGCCAGAAACAAGTTGCCAAAGTGGAAGGGCTTTAACCTGACGGATTTTTTTAACCCCGACCCGGCCCGGCCACGGCGCAGCACCACCGAACAAGAGCTGCAGTGGATGCAGGACTGGGGCTTTGATTTTGTGCGGCTGCCGATGGCGTATCCGTATTATGTCAAATTCGACCGCAGCCGCAAGATCGGTCCCGAAGAAGTGTATCAGATTGATGAGGCGATGGTAGAAAGGATTGACAGGCTGGTGCAGCTGGCGCACAAGCACAACCTGCATGTGAGCCTGAACCTACACCGGGCGCCGGGCTATTGCATCAACGCCGGCTTTCACGAGCCGTACAATCTTTGGAAAGACCAGGAAGCGCAGAATGCGTTTTATTACCACTGGAATTTTTGGGCTAAGCGTTATAAAGATGTTTCGTCAAAAAAAATCTCGTTCGACCTGCTGAACGAACCCAGCCTGCGTGAAGACATGAACGACCAGCACTCCCGCAGCAGCGCCATACCGGGTGCGCTGTACCGTGAGGTGGCCCGCGGCGCGGCAGAAGCTATCCGAAAGGAAAACAAAACTCATTTGGTGATTGCCGATGGCAACAGGGTAGGCAGCGATCCTACGCCCGAACTGGCGGACCTGAATATGGCGCAAAGCTGCCGCGGTTATCACCCCGGCATCATCTCGCACTACAAAGCGCCCTGGGCCAACAAAGAGCCCGATAAACTGCCCGTTCCGGTATATCCGGGCCAGGTAGGCAACCAGGTGCTGAACCGCAACATGCTGGAAAAATATTACCAGCCCTGGATAGACCTGATGAAGAGCGGCGTGGGGGTGCATTGCGGTGAATGCGGCGCCTGGAACAAAACACCGCACGATGTGTTTTTGCGCTGGTTTGCCGATGTGCTGGATATACTGTCGTCCAACAAAATTGGCTTTGCCTTGTGGGAATACGTGGGCGATTTTGGTATTCTTAATTCCGGTAGGGCCGATGTGGCGTATGAAGACTGGTATGGCTACAAGCTCGATCGAAAACTGTTGACACATTTACAAAAAGCCTGATGATGAACAAGCGGTATCTGTTTTTTCTTTTTTTGTTCTTTTCAATGGCTTCGCCGGCGCAGGACGATCGCCATCGCATACAACTAAACCAGGTTGGATTTTACCCGGCAGCGCCGAAGGTGGCGGTTGTTACCGGTACAACAACGGCCACCACTTTCCGGGTAACATCTGCCGATGGCCGCACCGTTTTTTTTTCGGGAAAGCTGTCGGCCGAAAAGCAGTCGAAGTTTTCTTCTACAGTGACCCGGACCGCCGACTTCAGTGCGTTGAAACGGAAAGGCACCTATGTTATTTCGGTTCCGGAAGTGGGCACTTCTTTTCCTTTTCAAATCAAAGCGGCTGTGCATGCCGATGCGGCCAAAGCCGTATTGAAGGCATTTTATTTTATCCGGTCGGATAGGGCGCTGGAAAAAAAGTATGCCGGCCAATGGGCCCGTGGCGCTGGTCATCCCGATACAGCCGTGCTGGTGCACCCTTCGGCAATTGGTACCGCACGTCCTGCCGGCGCTGTTATTTCATCGCCGGGTGGATGGTACGATGCGGGAGACTACAACAAATACATTGTGAACTCGGGCATTACCATGGGCACTTTGTTTTCTGCTTACGAAGACTTCCCGGCTTATTACAAAAACACAAGGGTGGCTATTCCGGAAAGCGGCAATGCCTTGAAAGATATCCTGGACGAAGCCCTGTATAACCTGCGGTGGATGCTGACGATGCAGGACCCGGCCGACGGCGGCGTGTATCATAAACTCACCAACGCGGCCTTCGACGGCATGGTGATGCCCGGCGTCACCAAACTGCCGCGGTATGTGGTGCAAAAAGGCACTGCGGCGGCGCTGGACTTTGCGGCCGTGGCAGCGCAGGCGGCCCGCATTTATCAGCCGCTTAGTAAGCAACTGCCCGGCCTAGCCGACAGTTGCCTGCAGGCAGCGGTCAGGGCCTGGGAGTGGGCCAAAAAAAATCCGGCAGTGCGGTACAGCCAGGCAGTAATAAACCCCGCCTACGATCCGGATATTACCACCGGCGAATATGGCGACTGGGACTTCCGCGATGAATGGCTATGGGCTGCCGCGGAGCTATATGCCACCACAAAAGATGCGGTGTTTGAGCAGGCGATTGCTGAACGTATGGCTGATGCGGTGCGCCTGCCTTCATGGGCCAATGTGGGTATGCTTGGTTATTATACACTGATTCGTCACGAGAAATCACTGCCTCTATCGGCAAAGACGACCGTTGCTGCCATGAAGGATACGGTGATGCGCATGGCCAGTGAGTTTATTGGCAATGTGCCCAACAACGCCTTTGCCACGGTGATGGGGCAAACGGTGAGGGACTTTAGCTGGGGCGGAAGTTCGGTGGCCGCAAACCAGGGCATATTGCTATTGTATGCCTACCGGCTCAATGGCAGCAAGGGTTTTTTAAACGGTGCCTTGTCGAACCTGGATTACCTATTTGGCCGCAATGCCACCGGTTATTCGTTTGTGACCGGTGTGGGCTGCAAACGGGTGATGCACCCGCACCATCGGCCGTCAGAAGCAGATGGCGTTGCAGACCCGGTGCCGGGATTATTATCCGGTGGCCCCAACCCCGGCATGCAGGACAAATGCCGCTATCCATCGTCGGAGCCGGAGCTGGCGTTTGTTGATGATGTTTGTTCGTTTGCATCGAACGAGATTGCCATCAACTGGCAGGCGCCGATGGTGTACCTGGCTCATGCGGTGGAAGCGTTGCAGAAGGCGTGGAAATAGAGAAATAGCCGTTTACGGTTATTGCCATAGATCATCTGGCAGTGCAACAACATGCGTAAGGATAAGGCAGCAAGTACCGACCGCTTCGCGGTCAGTTGTTCTCAGGGTGCGCTTTCCCCACGGGTAAACACCCGCAGCTATTCATATTTCACCGCATAGTCTTCGTTAGTTATTCTTTGCCAGGGATCACCGGCCGGAAACCATCCCGCAACTCTTTTCCTCTTAATTCAACCCGGTTCATGTTTTCGTACGTACAGGGCAGGGGCGAGTCCCAGCATTGATCGCCGGTGACTGGCTGCGAAACAATCTGCAAACCTTCGGCAGGTTTCCGCTCAACGCTGAAGTAAGGCGCCGGCATTAGCCAGGTGTTTTGGCCAACGGCTTTTATTCGCCCTTCTTCCAAAAATTTTTTTTGAAAACGCAGGTAGATGACCACTGTTGCCAACTGTAACCCAACGATGGCAAGCAGGTAAACAGGCTGTGGCAAGGATAGGCTATACCGACTGCAAACGATCGCTACCAGCAACATCACTATCGGCAGAATAAAGGCATAGCCGAAACGTGGGTCCGGCGCCTGCAAAAACCAGAAAAGCAGCCCGGCATAAAGGCAGCCAATCAGCCAGGCCATTTCCTTTTTTATTTCCTTCCGGAAAAAGAAGAACAGGGGTGGGGCCAACACGGTCGTCACCAACAACAGCTTATCATAAATACGCAGGTTGCTGACAAACCAAATCTTGAGTTTTTCGGCATAGCTGGCGGCCTGCAGCGCCCGGGCATCGTTGTATAAATAATAGGCCGACTCAGTCACCAGCCGCCTGGCTTCGGCGGCATTAGCGGCCGGTACTTTCCAGTCCACGGCAAACAAGTCCAGCTTTTCGAAAGGGAAAAGCAGGTAACCCGAAAGCAAAACGTTTCGGGCCAGCCAAGGAGCTATCATCACCATCGCCACCGGCACAAGCGCCACAACAGGTTTGG
The DNA here is from genome assembly GCA_965365435.1 of uncultured Flavisolibacter sp. Taxonomy (GTDB): domain Bacteria; phylum Bacteroidota; class Bacteroidia; order Chitinophagales; family Chitinophagaceae; genus Flavisolibacter. The sequence goes on along the minus strand of CBDUBQ010000028.1, from coordinate 5,449 downwards.
TTTGCCGTTGGCGCCACCAGCCGGCGGCAATCAGCACCGGCAACAGTAAGATGGGAATGGCCGATGGTTTTATGGTGATGATAAAAAAACAAATCAGGACCACCAGGAAATTTATTGGAAGGTTTTTTTCTTCGTCCTGCAAGCCGGTGATCCACAGGTCAAGACAAAACAGAAAAAGAAAATAAATGACAAGGTCGGCGTTCGGCGCCTTTAGGTTGTACACTGCCAGGTGCGGCAGTGTCAGCAATACAAGCATGGCTCCCTTCAGGTAACGCAGCATTGGGTTTGGGTGCTGCCATCCGGTTAAAAAATGCAGGAGCAGCAAAAGATAAACAGCACCGTTTAGGTGGTTTTCTTCCACGCCGGTGAATGAAGCTGTATTGAACAGCGCCGACAGCAGGTGCCACGAGGAATTGAAGCCAAAGCGGTGATGCAGATTGGCCAGGCCGGGTACCACCGGGTAGGTTTCCGTCCATTTAATAAACTGGGTATAATACAAACCTTCGTCGTAGCTGAGGGTAGGCTGTGCGGTGAGATACAAGGCAAATAAGACCGTGAAAAAAAAGACGCCTTTAGCCGCCGGTGTGAGGGCTTCAAAAAGACGCTGTAGCGAGAGAAGCAAATGCTTTAGTTGCCGGAAGCGGGCCGCTGCCAGCAACAATCCAAAGACAACGACACCCAGCTTTGCAAAAAGGCCAATGGGAAAGAAAAGCGAAAGCAGATTGGCGGCCGTACTCAGCGTAGCCAGACCCACAACGGGATACAGGGCAAAGGGAATGCTTGCCGGCAATGCCTTGATCCACCGGCGCAGCAGCGCCACGGTGGCTTCGCCGTAAACGAACGCCGTCAGCAAAAGAAAACCGTATTTGAAAAGCAGAAAGAGCATGGTTAGTGAACCTTCTTTTTGCGGGCAAAAAGATTGTAGCGCAAAATGCAGTACAGGGCCCGAAAGCCGTCCTTGTAATTGATCTTTTTGCCCTCGGCATAGGTGCGGCCGTAATAAGAGATACCCACTTCATAAATCCGGATATTGGGAATGCGGCTGATGCGGGCTGTTACCTCGGGTTCAAAACCAAACCGGTTTTCCCGCAAGCGAACGCTTTTGAGAATGTCGGCTTTGAACAGCTTGTAACAAGTCTCCATGTCGGTGAGGTTCAAATTGGTGAGGGCATTGGAGCAAAAGGTCAGGAACTTGTTGCCGATGGTATGCCAGAAAAACAATATGCGGTGGGGGCGGCCGCCGATGAAGCGGCTGCCATACACCACGTCGGCAAAGCCGTTCAGGATGGGTTGCAGCAGGATATTAAACTCTTCCGGATCGTACTCGAGGTCGGCATCCTGGATGATGATATAATCGCCGGTAGCTTTTTCAATGCCGGTGCGTATGGCGGCCCCTTTGCCGGCATTCACTTCGTGCTTGTAATATTGAATGTTTACAGAAGGGTGTTCGCCGATATAAGACAATACTTTTTCTTCCGTACGGTCTTTTGAACAATCATTCACCACGATCAACTCCATAGAGATGTCCCGGGTAAGCTTCACTCTGCTGAGCCGGTCAAGGATTCTGCCAATGGAGTTTTCCTCGTTGTAAGCAGGAATAATAACTGAAAGCATAGATTATCGGAATCGCGAAAAATAGAAATTTGGTGCAATAATAACGGAAAGCCTTCGAAGGGGTCAACAGAAAGCCGGGATTCAGACTGCGGCAGCGCCGGGAGAGGGCCCCATGGCCGCCCTTTGCATTCCTCTTCTACCGCTATCTTTACCCAAATTCAGTGCATGAAAAAAACCGTTTTTCTATTTCTTCTGACCCTTTTCGTTTGTCAATATTCCATTGCACAAAACCCGGAGAACTGGACGAAGGACGACCTGATGGCGCCGGCTGCGCTGGCCGATGTTTTAGCCGCAGGCAAAGACCTCCCGGTGATTTTTTCAATAGGCCCCGGGGCTACCATTCCGCAATCGAAGCACATTGGCATGACCAACGATGCCGCCAACCTTGCCGCGCTGAGAAAAAGCCTTTCCACCGTTGCCAAAGACAAGCAAGTTGTCATTTATTGCGGCTGTTGCCCCTTTGAGCATTGCCCCAATGTGCGCCCGGCCATCGCCACATTAAAAGAGCTGCAGTTCACCAATTACAAGCTGCTCAATTTGCCCAAAAACCTGAAGACCGATTGGATTGACAAAGGTTATCCAACAATGAAGCAATAAATTTTTACGGTACCTATTTTCACCTTTCCCCTATTTATCACCCCATGCAACCCATCAACACGGCTATTCTTTCGTTTGGCATGTCCGGCAAATTGTTTCATGCACCCTTTCTTCACACGCACGAAGGTTTTGCATTGACCGCTGTTTGGGAACGAACCAAAAATCTGGCGCAGGAAATTTATCCGCAGGTGAAAACCTATCGTACGCTGGAAGAGTTGTTGGCCGATGAAACTATTGAGCTGGTGATTGTGAACACGCCCAATGCCACGCACTACGATTACACCAAAAAAGCACTGGAAGCCGGCAAGCATGTGATTGTAGAAAAACCATTTGTGGTAAAGGCGACCGACGGTGAAGCCCTGGTGGCGCTGGCCAAACAAAAAAACCGGGTGTTGTCGCCCTTTCAGAACCGCCGGTGGGACAGTGATTTTAAAACGGTAAAAAAGATTGTGGATGAAGAATGGCTGGGGCGGATTGTAGAAGCCGAATTTCATTTTGACCGGTACAAGGAAGAACTAAGCGCCAAAGTGCACAAGGAAGAACCAGGCCCCGGCACCGGTGCGCTGTACGACCTGGGCGCCCATATTATTGACCAGTCTTTGTCTTTGTTTGGCCTGCCGCAGGCCGTGTTTGCCGATATCCGTATCATCCGTCCGCGGTCGAGGGTGGACGATTATTTTGAAGTGCTGCTGTATTATCCCGATATGCGGGTAAGGCTGCATGGCAGTTATCTTGTACGGGAGCCCCTGCCTTCGTTTATCCTGCATGGCTCCATGGGCTCGTTTTTAAAATGGCGGGCCGATGTGCAGGAAACACATTTGCAGGAAGGAAGAACACCCGGCACACCCGACTGGGGCGTGGAGCCGGTTACCGAACGGGGCCTGCTGCACACCGAAAGCGGGGGAGAGGTGATTCGCGAAACAGTGCCAACGCTGCAGGGAAATTACGCCGGTTACTTCGATGGTATCTATGAAGCCATCCGCAACGGCGCCATGCCGCCGGTAACAGGACGCGACGGGATCAACACCATCCGTATTATTGAAGCCGCCTTCCGCAGCAGCGAAACCCGGAGGGTCATATCATTGGCCGATGGCGATACTGCGCATGGGGCGCATTAACCTTTTATCTACGCCGACGATGCCCCTGACTGTGCGGATAAAAGAACAAAGCTGGTGCGCCCGCCTGGCGGCCCGCAAGCTAAAGAGCCCGGCTGTGGCCCTGGTGATGGGCCGTACAGTACATCTCTGGAACATCAGCCGCCAACAGTTTTTGGCCAACCGGCGGCTGGTGATACACGAGCTGGAGCATGTGCGGCAGTTCCGCCGGTACGGCTTTCTTCGTTTTGTGGCCCTGTACCTTTGGGAAAGTGCCCGCCGGGGTTATTACAACAACCGCTTTGAAGTGGAAGCAAGGCAGGCCGAAACCACCCGCTCAGTTCCATCCGACATTTCCTTTTATTGATTGGCAAAAACGTTTTGTATGCGAAAAATCATTGCCGGCTTTGCCGCTTCTGTTGACGGCTACATAGAAGGTGCCAACGGCGAGTACGACTGGATTCTTATAGATGAAAAGATGGATTTTGCCGAAGAAACCAAACGGTACGATGCGTTTTTCTTTGGCCGCCGGTCGTACGAAGCGGCATTGAAGATGGGTTCGCAGCCAACCGACGGCGTTACCAACTATGTGTTTTCCAACTCGCTGGCAAAAGCCGAACCGGGCTTCGTGTTAATCAGCGGCGACAGCCAAACAAAAGTGGAAGCCTTGCGCCAACAGCCGGGCAAGGACATCGCTGTTTTTGGTGGCGCCAGCCTGTTGGCCTCGCTGCTTAACTGGAGGTTGGTGGATGAACTGGCGATCTCTTTCATTCCGGTGTTGCTGGGCAACGGAAAGCCGATGGTAGAAGTGCTCAACGAAAAAGTATGGCTGCAGTTTGAAAGCAGCAAACGATACCGCAACGGCACACTCACGGTAAGGTATAAGGTCAACTATGGGAAGGAATAATTTGCCGCAGCGTTATCATTAAAAAGCCTGGTGCAAAAACCTGAGGTTTGCCGGTTTTTTTGTAACAGCCGTTCTTTCTTATCATCGCAGGCAATTAGCTTGTGCAACCAATACCGCAATAGGCATTTAAATTATCATCATGAATGTACTGGCTTTAAGCAGCTCCCGGGTAGGCGGCGGCGACTATCTTTCAGCAGCGGTTCCGCTGGTCCGGAATTTTTTGGGCGATGCTCCCAAACGACTTGCCTTTGTACCGTTTGCAGCGGTGGACGGCGACTACGAAGCCTATGCGGCCAATGTGCAAAAAGGGCTTTCGTTGCTGAATCATTCGATCGTTTTGGCAACACCGGCCAATGCAAAAGAAGTCATTGAAAGCTGTGATGCTATTGTGATTGGCGGCGGCAACACGTTTAAGTTGCTGCACGATATTTATGGGCTCGGCATTTTTTCGCTGATTCGGCAAAAGGTAAAAAGTGGAACGGCTTACATAGGCTGGAGTGCCGGTGCCAATCTTACCGGCGCCACCATCTGCACCACCAACGACATGCCCATTATACAGCCACCCTCGTTCGAGGCCTTTTGTTTTTTTCCGTTTCAAATCAATCCGCACTATTACAATGTGGTGATCGAAGGTTTTCATGGCGAAACAAGAGACCAGCGCCTGGCCGAATTTTTGGCACTGCATCCATCCGTGCCGGTGGTAGGCCTGCCGGAAGGCACAGCCTTGCAAGGGCAGAACGGTCAACTGATTTTTTTGGGCAGTGAACCGGCCGTATTATTTCTGGCAGATGAAGGAGGAAAGGTGATCAGAAAATTGATTCACCCCAACCAGGACCTGTCATTTCTATTGAAGCAGTAAGTCCTATTCGGTAGCCGGCCTGGCCGCCACTCTCCAGAAGCTGGCTTTACAGATGAGGTGGTGGCACAGATTTTTTAAACCTGAACCTAAAACCTACTATGAAACGATTTTCTTTGCTGGCGCTGTCAGCATTTTTTACCCTCATGGCCGCTGCCCAGGATGGCGACGGCGCAGACATTAAAGTGGATATCAACAAGGGCGGCGAAAGTGCCGGCTGGTATGCCAACCCGGTAGTTTGGGTGGTAGGTGCCGCCGTTTTTATTTTACTGCTGGTGGCGCTATTGCGCGGCAAACGCGATTGAAATTTTTTACAAAAAAATCAGGAGGCTGTATCAAAAGGCAATTTGATACAGCCTTTTTTGTGTTATGCGGCACCCT
>CBDUBQ010000027.1:0-86499 GCA_965365435.1 uncultured Flavisolibacter sp. | reverse complement strand
AAAAGCGGCAGGGCACCAAGATCGGCTGCATAGAAGAGGTGGCCTACCGCATGGGATACATAAACGAAGAGCAGTTACAGCAGCAGGCCGAAGCCCTGGTGAAAAGCGGCTACGGCGCTTACCTGAAACAACTGGTGAAAGGCAGATAAACGATACAATAGGCTGGCGCTTTCGCTCCCTGTGATGTACGTCTTAAGCAAGAAGATCACAATGCGACAAATGGCACACGGTCTTCAATTCAATAAAAAGAAAGGTAACGACTTCGAATGTCTGCGGGCCTTTTAGACAGTTTTCAAAACAAAAAAATATTTGTTACCGGCCACACCGGCTTTAAGGGTTCGTGGTTGATCACCTGGCTTCATAGTCTCGGCGCTGATGTGAAAGGTTATGCTTTAGCGCCCGAACCTGCCAACAATCTTTACGACCTGATCAACGGCGATGCTCTTTGCCAGTCGGTGATCGCCGACATCAGGGACAAAGACCGGCTGATAGAAGAAGTGCTGGATTTTGAACCCGATTTTGTTTTTCACTTAGCAGCCCAACCGCTGGTGCGTGTTTCTTACGACCTGCCGGATTATACATTTTTGGTGAATGCGCAAGGCACGGCTCATGTGTTGGAAGCTTTGCGCCTCCTGAAAAATAGTTGTGTGGCGGTGATGATCACGACCGATAAGGTTTACCACAACCGCGAAATGGATTATCCTTATAAAGAAGATGATCCACTCGGCGGCTTCGACCCGTACAGCGCTTCCAAAGCCTGTGCGGAATTGATCATTGACGCGTACCGGAATTCTTTTTTTAATAAAAGCAACTATGCCTTTCACCAAAAATCAATAGCCGTAGCCAGAGCCGGCAATGTGATTGGCGGCGGCGATTGGGCAAAAGATCGTTTAGTGCCCGACATTGTCCGGGCCCTGCAAGCCGGTAACGCAGTGGTTGTACGCAATCCTGCTTCGGTGCGTCCCTGGCAGCATGTGCTGGAACCGCTTTTCGGTTACCTGGTGTTGGCCGCGAAACAATACGAAGAACCGGTGGCTTATGCGGAAGCCTTTAATCTGGGGCCATGTACCGACGACGTACTGATGGTAGAAAAACTGGTAAAAAAAGCAGTGGTTGTTTGGGGCAATGGCGATTATGCTTTTGACGAAAACAGCCAGGCGCTGCATGAAGCCGGCCTGCTGAAACTCGATATCAGCAAAGCGCTGGCCCGCCTGCCCTGGAAGCCAAAACTGACGGCGCAGGAAGCCATCGAATGGACCATCAACTGGTACAAAGCGTTTTACGCCAACCCGCAAACTGCACAAAGCTTAATGCAACAACAGATAGTTGATTATTTGGCTCATGGCTGATTTTGCAGAACAGGCGATCAAAGGCGTGTACCTAATAAAAAATTTTGTGGCGCACGACCAGCGGGGAAGTTTTATCAAAACCTTTCACAAAGAAAAATTTCGGGAAATCGGGTTTCAGCATGAGTTCAGGGAATCGTATTATTCACTGTCGGTTAAAAATGTGATTCGGGGTATGCACTTTCAGCGGCCGCCTCATGATCATGAAAAATTAGTGTATGTCACGGCCGGGAAAATCCTGGATGTGGTGCTGGACCTTCGCATCACTTCACCCACGTTCGGACAATCTATCGCCGTAGAAATGGTAGAACACTCGCATTCGATTTTTATCCCGAAAGGTTGTGCCCACGGTTTCCTGACATTGAGCGATACCGCAACGGTGGCATACAGCGTTACCACCGTTTACGACAAAGATGCTGACGATGGCATCCGCTGGGACTCTTTCGGGTTTAACTGGCCGGTGACCGACCCCATTCTATCCGAGAGAGATCGGTCTTTTGGGGCGTTGAATGAGCAGGAGGCAATTTTTTCATGAACTGGTTTGTCATTGGTGCATCGGGTTTAGTGGGGGGCAACCTGCTCCGCTTTCTAAAGGCCAAAGGTCTTTCCTGCAAAGGTTCGCACCTGCAGTTTGCTACACCCGAAACGGTGTTCTTTAACCCGATGGATTTTGATGACGCCGCAAACTTTTCCATTGCTTCGTACAAGCCGCGGGTGATCGTTCACTGCGGTGCGCTCACCAATGTTGACTATTGCGAAACACACGAAGAAGAAAGCTTTCAGAAAACGGTTGTTTCCACACAAAACATTGTATCGCTTTGCCGGCAGCTTGGCTGCCGGCTTGTTTATATTTCCACCGACTATGTGTTCAACGGCAAAGACGGGCCTTACCGCGAAACGGCCGCCACCGCTCCGCTGAATGTATATGGCCGCCACAAGCTGGCTGCCGAACAGGCGGTGCTTGACGGGTTAGCTGATTCGCTGGTGGTGCGCATTACCAATGTGTACGGCGATGAAGCCCGTAATAAGAATTTTGTGAGCCGGATTCTGTCGGCCATTCAAAAAGGTGAAACGCTGGACCTGGTACTGCCGGGAGACCAGTTTGCCACGCCAATCAATGCGGCAGATGTAGCCAAAGCCGTTCACCAACTGGTAAAAGCCGGCAAGTCAGGCATCTGGCACCTGGGCTCCACCGATTTTTACAACCGGTTTCAGTTGTTTACCAAAGTGGCTGGTTATTTTCCGGCATACACCAATTATAAAGTGCGCCAGGTGCCAACAGCCAGCCTGAATCAACCGGCAAAAAGGCCATTGATCGGCGGCTTATTGTCGTGTAAATTTTTATCCGAGTTTCCCGACTTCCGGTTTTCCAATGTGGATGCTTATTTAAGCCAAAAAAAACATGAGCTTCAGGAATTTTGATGGCGAGCTGAAAAAGCAACTGCAGGCGGTGGCGGCAAAAAATGTGGGCCGGTCCATGGTGCCGGGTAAGGACTACATACCCGTAACCGGAAAGCTGGTGGATGAGGAAGATCTGTTGTATGGGGTGGATGCCATGCTCGATGGCTGGCTGACCGCCGGCCGATACAGCATCGAGTTCGAGAAGAAGCTGGCCCGTTATTTCGGCAGCCGCTTTTCGCTGTTGGTCAACTCCGGCTCCTCTGCCAACCTTGTGGCGTTTTATGCGCTCACCTCGCCAAAGCTCGGCGACAGGGCCATCCAACCCGGTGATGAAGTCATCACCGTGGCAGCGGGTTTCCCTACCACCGTCAACCCAATGATACAGGCCGGTTGCCTACCGGTTTTTATTGATGTGGACATCCCTACTTACAATATCAAAGCCGAACGGATAGAAGATGCCATCACGCCCAAAACAAAAGCCATTATGCTGGCCCATACGCTGGGCAACCCGTTTAACCTCGGTGTTGTGATGGAGGTGGCAAAAAAATATAATTTATGGGTGATAGAAGACGACTGCGATTCGCTCGGCGCAACGTATAACGGACAAAAAACCGGCAGCTTCGGCGACCTGGCAACGCTTTCATTTTACCCGGCGCACCACATTACCATGGGCGAGGGCGGAGCCGTGCTGGTGAATAATGCCTCGCTGAAAAAAATTGCGGAAAGCTTCCGCGACTGGGGCCGCGACTGCTGGTGCGAACCCGGCAAAGACAATACCTGCGGCAAACGTTTCGACTGGCAACTGGGCAGCCTGCCCTGTGGCTACGACCATAAATACACGTACTCCCACATTGGCTTTAACCTGAAGGCAACCGATATGCAGGCGGCAATAGGCGTGAGCCAATTAAAAAAGGCCGATGCGTTTGTGGCGCGCCGCAAAGAAAACTTTGCCCTGCTTTATCAAAAGATGAAGCGCTTTGAAGAGCATTTTATCTTGCCCGGGCCTACACCCGGCAGCGATCCAAGCTGGTTTGGTTTTATGCTCACGGTAAAAGAAGCAAGTCCGGTAAACCGAAACGACCTTGTTCGTTTCCTGGAAGAACAAAAAATCGGCACCCGCCTGCTGTTTGCCGGCAACCTTACCAAACAACCGGCGTATGCTGCCATCGGCCAACGCATTCACGGCGATTTGTCGAACACTGACCTGATCATGAACAATTCGTTTTGGCTGGGCGTATGGCCCGGACTGAACGCTGACCACTATGATTATATCATTGGGCAAATTGGCAGCTACATGGAAAGCCTGTAAGCAACAAACAACGTTTCGGGTCGAAAAGGTCCGGAAGCGGATTTAAGAGATACCCGCATGCAGAACCTCCTTTGGTCGGTGATGATTCCAACCTACAATGCTTCCCGCTACCTGGCGGAAACTTTGGAAACTGTGTTGGCCCAAAACATCCCGGCCACAGAAATGGAGATTGTGGTGGTGGACAATTGTTCGGATGATAACACGGTGAGCATTGCGAGGGCCATTGGCGGCAACCGGGTACAGGTGATCGTCAACGAAGAAAACATGGGCATGACCGCCAATTTCAATCGCTGTATTGAAGTGGCAAAAGGTGAACTGCTTCATTTGCTCAACGCAGATGATTTAGTGAAAGCGGGATTTTACCAAACTTATCAGTCGGCCTTTGCGCAATACCCGGAGGTTTACCTGGTGAGCAGCACCACCGAAATCATCAATGAGAAATCCGCCTATCAACATACCATGCCAACTATTCCTTCGCTGCACCAGCCATCCAACGACGTGTCGGGACTGGTGCGCTGGAATCCGTTTCGGACCCCGGCTATTGTGGTGCGTAAAGAAGCTTATCACGTTGTTGGCGGCTTCGATACAAGTTTGACGCATGCGGTGGATTGGGATATGTGGATCCGGGTCATTCACCGGTTCAAAGGTCTGCACCTCGACACTCCGCTTTGTCAATACCGGGAGCATCCGTTCAACGAAACATCGAAAGTGTTCCGCACCGGCGAAGACATCCTGGACCTGGAAAGAGTGTATTATAAATTTTTAAAAGCCGGTTACCCGGTTGATGAAAAACAGTTCCGCGAAGACCTGGCCGGCATCAGTTGGTGGCAATACGTAAAATACTCGGAGCTGGACATGAGGGAAGCGGCTGAGGCCTTAAAAGCTATTTGCCTGCGCTATTGGCCGGCCGGTAAGTTTTGGCGAAAAGAGATGGGACGCAAAATCAGTAAAGCGTTTTCTTCTTCAAAAAATGAAAAGCTGGAAAAAAGCGGCGCAGCCAATTGAGCGTTTTGTTGCTATTTGTTCCAGGCACAGACAGGAGAAAATAGGGAAGCACATGAAAGTTGTCATTTTTGCCGGCGGTTTAGGCACACGCATCTCGGAAGAGTCGCACCTGAAACCAAAGCCCATGATTGAGATCGGCGGCAAACCCATTTTGTGGCACATCATGAAGATTTACAGTGCGGCGGGCTTCAATGAATTTATCATCTGCCTTGGTTACAAAGGCTACCTGATCAAAGAATATTTTCTAAATTATTTTATACACAACTGCGACCTCACCGTTAACCTGGCCAATAACGAAGTGCAGATTCATACCCCTTTTTCCGAACCGTTTAAAGTAACGATGGTGGAAACCGGCCTGCATACCAAAACAGCCGGTCGGCTCAGGGCCATTGAGTCGTATATAGACGGCGAAGATTTTATGCTGACCTATGGTGATGGCGTGGCCGACATTGACATTCGGCAACTGTACGATTTTCACCGCCAACACCAAAAGATCTGCACCATGACGGCTATTATTCCCGAGGGACGTTTTGGCACCATGGAGATCGGCGACGACAACGTGGTGCAACGCTTCCGGGAAAAACCGCAGGAAGATAACCACTGGGTGAACGGCGGCTTTTTTGTATTAAACCGCCGTGTGTTCAGCTACCTGAATGGCGACATGAGCAATGTGATGTGGGAGGCGGAGCCTCTGCAGCAGTTGACTGACGACCGGCAGTTGGTCACCTACAAGCACTCTGGATTTTGGATGTGTATGGATACCGTTCGCGACAGGGCTGTGCTGGAAAAAATGTGGGAGAACGGAGAGGCCGAATGGAAGTTGTGGTAACCGGTGAGTGAAAAGTAAGATTGACTGGCCACATCTTTGGCCAATAACATTTAAAAGACGATGAGTCAGGAATATTTTGTACATCCTTCCGCAATTGTTGATGAAGGATGCCAGATTGGGGCCGGCGTAAAAATCTGGCATTTCAGCCATGTGATGCCCGGTTGCATAATCGGCGAAGGCAGCAATCTTGGGCAGAACGTTGTGGTCTCTCCAAAAGTTGTTTTGGGTAAAAATGTAAGAGTGCAGAACAATGTTTCGATTTATGAAGGCGTCATCTGCGAAGACGATGTTTTCCTGGGGCCTTCGATGGTGTTTACCAATGTCATCAATCCTCGCAGCGCCGTTAGTCGAAAGCACGAGTACAAACAAACGCTGGTGCGCAAAGGTGCTTCTATTGGTGCTAATGCCACCATCGTTTGCGGCAATGAAATTGGCGAATATGCCTTTATCGGTGCTGGTGCCGTTGTAACAAAGCCGGTTCCACCCTATGCACTTGTAGTAGGCAACCCGGCCCGACAGAAAGGCTGGATGAGCGAGTTTGGCCATCGCCTTCACTTTAATGAAAGCGGTGAGGCCACTTGTCCCGAAAGCGGCCAGCGGTACAGTTTAAAAAACAATTCGGTTCAAAAAATATCCACGAATGAGTGATTTTGCGCTGGTGGGTGCGGCCGGCTTTATTGCACCACGGCACTTAAGGGCCATTAAAGAAACCGGTAACACCCTGGTGGCGGCTCTCGACAAATTCGATTCGGTTGGCGTGATGGACAGCTATTTCCCGCATGCCAGCTTTTTTACCGAATTCGAACGCTTCGACCGGCACCTGGAGAAGTTGAGCCGGCAGGGGGCGGCTATTGATTACCTCTCCATTTGTTCGCCCAACTACCTGCACGATTCGCATATCCGTTTTGGCCTCCGCCAGGGAGCCACGGTCATTTGCGAAAAGCCGCTGGTGCTGAATCCCTGGAACGTGGAGGCGCTGGACCAGATACAGCAGGAAACCGGCAAGGAAGTATTCAACATACTGCAACTTCGGTTGCACCCGGATATTATTGCCCTGAAAGAAAAAGTAGCGGCGGCCGACCCGGCGAAGATCTTCGACTTCGATATAGCTTATATCACTTCACGTGGCAACTGGTACTACACTAGCTGGAAAGGCGATGTATCGAAATCGGGCGGCATTGCCACCAACATCGGCATTCATTTTTTTGATATGCTGATCTGGATCTTCGGCGCCGTAAAAGAGGCCATTGTGCATGTGCATACGCACGACCGGGCTTCGGGCTTTTTGCAATTGGAGAAGGCCCGCGTCAGGTGGTTTTTAAGCATCAACGAAGACACGCTGCCCGAGGCCGTTCGGGCAAAAGGGCAGCGCACTTACCGGTCCATTACCCTCGAAGGAACGGAGATTGAATTCAGCGAAGGCTTTACCGACCTGCACACAAAAAGTTATCAGGGCATACTGGATGGAAAGGGTTTTAACCTCCGCGAAGCTTTGCCGTCCATTGAACTGGCCCATGCCATCCGGACACAGGCGCCGGTTGGCTTGAAAGGCGAGTATCATCCCTTTGCCAGGTTGACGCCGGCACAACATCCGTTTTCACTTTAAGATAGGGCATCGGTTTTGGCCGATTCATTAGTGCGCATCATTGAACAAGAATAAAGATTGATAGCATCATGGTGACTGTTGGAATTATTGGATATGGATACTGGGGACCCAACCTCGTAAGGAACTTTTTCAGCCTTTCAAATTGCCGCGTAAAAGCGGTGGCCGATGCCCGCAGCCAACGGCTGGAGCACCTGGCTAAAATTTTTCCCTCGGTGGCCGGTGTCACCGATGCGGATGCGATCATCAACGACCCGGAGATTGATGCGGTGATCATTGCCACGCCGGTGTTTACCCATTTTCCGCTGGCGCAAAAAGCGCTGCAACAGGGCAAGCATGTATTGCTCGAAAAACCCATGACCTCTACGGTGGAAGAAGCCGAAACGCTGATCAACCTGGCGCTGCAAAAAGGCCTGTCGCTGATGGTAGATCATACCTTCCTGTACACCGGTGCGGTGGAAAAGATCAAGGAGATGATTGATGGCGGCAAGCTGGGTGCAGTAAAATATCTTGATTCCACCCGCATCAACCTTGGCCTTTTTCAACCCGACATCAATGTACTTTGGGACCTTGCCCCGCACGACCTTTCCATCCTTCGTTATGTGATCAGCGAAAAGCCGTACAGCATCAACGCAGTTGGCGTGTCGCATACCAACAACGGCATCGAAAACATTGCCTACCTCACCGTGAAATACGAATCGGGTTTTATTGCCCACTTCAACTGCTCGTGGACGAGCCCCGTGAAGGTTCGTATGATGCTGATTGGCGGCGATAAGAAAATGATTCTTTATAACGACGTGGAGCCAACGGAAAAAATAAAAGTTTACGATACGGGTTATCACCATCGAACCGACGAGGATAAGAAGCGGATACTGGTAGATTACCGTACGGGCGACATCTTTGTTCCTAAACTGAGCACCACAGAGGCGTTGGTTGGTGTGGCCACTGATTTTGTTACCAGCATAATTGATAAAAAAGAACCACGTTCCGGCTATCAGCTTGGCCTCGACGTGGTGAAGATTTTAGAAGCCTCGGAAAAAAGCATTAAAAACAGCGGTTGCGAAATACGGATTAACTAATGGAAACAATTACGATCAATTCGGCCACGCAAAGCCTGAACAATGTTCGCGTTGGCGAGAATGTAAAGATTTACAATTTCGTGAACGCCTATGGCTGCAGCATTGACGACGGTACCAAAGTAGGAACATTTGTAGAGATCCAGAAAGGCGCCACCATCGGTAAGAACTGCAAAATATCCAGTCACAGTTTTATCTGCGAAGGTGTGCACATTGCCGACAATGTTTTTGTCGGTCACAACGTCACGTTTATCAACGATAAATTTCCACGGGCTACCAACGAAGATGGATCGCTGCAAACCGAAGCCGACTGGGCTTGCATTGAAACAAAAGTGGAAGAAGGCGCCTCTATCGGTTCAAGCGCTACCATTCTTTGCGGCATCACCATCGGCAAGCGGGCCATCATTGGTGCCGGTGCAGTGGTAACGAAAGACGTACCAGCAAAAGCAGTAGTGGCCGGCAACCCGGCCCGCATTATCAAATACGTTGACTAATCCTTAATCGTCACCTGAATATTTATCTCAACCCGATAGCAGCAGAATATTATGTGTGGAATAGCAGGGGTTTTTAATATTAACCGGGAAGCAGTGTCGTTGTCTTTGATTAAAAAGATGACCTGCACCCTCGATCATCGCGGACCCGACGGCGAAGGCTATTACGTGGAAGGCGCTATTGGCCTTTCGCATCGCCGGCTGGCCATTCTCGATACCTCGTCCAGGGGTGCGCAGCCTATGTCGAGCAAGTCGGGCAAGTGGGTGGTCATCTTTAACGGCTGCATCTACAATTTTATGGAGCTGAAACAGGAACTGCTCACCAAAGGGCATGGCTTTGTTTCCACCACCGATACCGAAGTGATCGTAGAGGGCCTGGAAGAATACGGCCCGAAGTTTTTTGAACGGCTGAACGGTATGTTTGCCATTGCGGCCTGGAACAAGGAAGAACATACTCTTTACCTGAGCCGCGACCGGTATGGCGTGAAGCCCTTGTATTATTGGTTCAACGGAAAAAGCATAGTCTTTGGTTCAGAGATCAAAGCCATCCGGCAGCATCCCGATTACCAGACAGACGTCAACCACAATGCCCTGAACGAATACTTCACGTTTCAGAATTTATTCACCTACCAAACGCTGTTTAAAGGCGTCAATCTTTTACCGCCGGCCAACACCGTTGTCATCAATCATAGCACGAGAGAAATCACCAACAACTCCTGGTGGGATTATGACTTTAGCCAGCCCGATGAAACACTCAGCTTTGAAGATGCGGTGAGCGAAACCAGCCGCTTGTTTAAGAATGCAGTGGCCCGGCAGATGGTGGCCGATGTGCCGGTGGGGTCTTATCTCTCCGGCGGCATGGACAGCGGTTCCATTACGGCCATCGCCTCACGCCACGTAGATCGTTTGTACACCTTTACCTGCGGTTTCGATATGAGCCAGGTAACCGGTGTGGAGGCCAACTACGATGAGCGGCGTGATGCGGAATTGATGGCCAATTATTTTAAGACGGAGCATTACGAGCAGGTGATGAATGCCGGTGACCTTCGCTGGTCGCTGCCAAGGGTGGTTTATCACCTCGAAGATCTCAAAGTGGGCATGAGCTACCCGAGCTACTATATTTCGCGGCTGGCTTCCAAGTTTGTAAAGGTTTGCCTGCAGGGCACCGGCGGCGATGAATTGTACGGTGGTTATCCCTGGCGGTATTACCGGGTGTTTAAATCCCTGGATCAGAAAGATTATTTCGAGCAGTACTACGACTTTTGGCAGCGCCTGGTGCCCGACAGCCAGAAAGCGCAACTGTTTACGCCGAACACCCTGTCAAAGATTGACAACCTGCTGGAGCCGCGAAGCATTTTCGAACGTGTCTTTACGTTCAATCCAACGCTGCAGTACTCCACGCCTGAACAGCATATCAACAACTCGCTTTATTTCGAGATCAAAACATTTCTGCCTGGACTGTTTATCGTAGGCGACAAACTCTCTATGGCAAACGGGCTGGAAGAACGGTTTCCGTTTATGGACAACGACCTGGTGGACTTTGCACAAAAGATTCCTGTGCGGTATAAACTCGCCAACCTCGAAAACCGCATTCGCCTGGATGAGAACAAGGCCGGCGACAAACGCCAATTGTACAAAGAGTACGACGATGGCAAAAACGTATTGCGCAAGGCTATGAGCGATTTTATGCCGGAGCAGATCATCAACCGCAAAAAACAAGGCTTTTCGGCACCGGACGAAAGCTGGTACCGAGGCGAGAATGCCAGCTATGTAAAAGAATTGCTGCTGGGAAAAAATATTGCCAGTGCAGAGTTTATCAACCCGGCGTATATCCGTCACATTATTGATGAGCATTGCAACAAGCATATCAACCACCGGTTGCTGATCTGGAGCCTGATGAACTTTGAATGGTGGTGCCGTATTTTCCTCAACAACGAAAAAGTAGCATGAGCAGAATCTTAGTGACCGGCGCTGGTGGATTGATTGGATCGCATTTGGTTCCGGCATTGCAAAAAGAACACGAGGTTTTTACAATCTCCGGCAAGCGCAACGATGCAAACAATATCGTCATTGACTTTACGAAAGAATGGGATGAATCAATACTGCCGCTGGGAGTTGATACTGTCATTCACCTGGCACAAAGCGAACATTTCAAGGATTTTCCCGGCCGGGCAGTGGAGGTGTTTCAAACCAACACGGCCAGCACCCTGAAGCTGGTGGATTATGCGCAAAAGACAGGCGTCAAACAATTCATCTTCGCTTCGTCCGGTGGTGTGTACGGCAACAGCGACAACCTGCTGACGGAAGAGCAACAGATCGTTTACAAAGAGCAGCTTGGTTTTTATCTCGCTACCAAGCATTGCGCTGAGGTGCTGCTGGATAACTACAAAAAATTCATAGACATCGTTCATCTCCGCATATTCTTTGTGTATGGAAAAGGCCAGCGTGCCGACATGCTGGTGCCCCGGCTGGTGGCCAGTGTAAAAGAAGGAAAGCCGATTACCCTGCAGGGCGAAGAAGGCATTCGTATCAATCCCACACATGTGAGTGATGCGGTGGCTGCAATCAAGGCAGCCCTGCAGTTGAAAGGCAGTCATACAATCAATCTTGCTGGCCCTGAAGTGTTGAGCCTTAAAGCCGTTGCCGATACCATTGGTGAACTGGTTGGCAAGGAGCCGAATCTTATTTTTCAAACAGAAACAAAGGCCGCCCACCTGATGGCCGATACGGCTAAGATGGCAAGTCTGCTGACCTCTTCCGTAAAAACATTCCGGCAAGGCGTGCAGGACCTGATTTAAACAAGCAATATGGTGCAAACAAATACAGCCAAGAGCTTTAGCGATAAATGGCATAAGAACGAAAGCCTGGCTTTTGACAATACGCTGAATCCTTCTTCAGATATTTTTAATTGGATCATCAAACGCAACGGGTTTCAGACGGCTGATGAATGGAGCGCTTTTTTGCAAGACAAAAAACGCATTCTCGATGCCGGTTGCGGCAATGGGAGAGTGACGGCCTTGCTGCGGACTTATTCAAATGCTGACACGACACAAGTAGTAGGCATTGATTTGACAGCAGCCGACGTAGCCGAGAAAAACCTGGCGCATTATCCCAACGTTGCCTTTCAGCAAAAGAATCTGCTGGAAGATTTAACGGACCTTGGCAAGTTCGATTTCATTTACTGCCAGGAGGTGCTGCACCACACCGGCGATGCCCGTAAAGGTTTCGATAACCTGGTGGAGATTCTGGAAGAGGGTGGCGAGATTGCCATTTACGTGTACAAGAAGAAAGCACCAGTGCGGGAGTTTGTAGATGATTTTATCCGCGAAAAAATTGCGGGCATGGACTACGAATCGGCCATGAATCACTGCCGGCAGATCACGGAACTGGGAAAAGCCTTAGCCGAACAAAATGTAAAGCTCCAGATACCAGGCGTTGATTTGCTGGAGATACCCGCCGGTGAATACGACCTGCAGCGTTTTGTCTATCACTTTTTTGCCAAGATCTTTTGGAACAATGAATTCAATTTTGAAGACAACGCCGTGATCAATTATGACTGGTACCACCCGCAGGACTGCACCCGCCATACATTGGAAGAAGTGCGGGAGTGGTTTGAGCAGAACGGACTGACCGTGACGCATGCTTGCCAGGATTTTTACGGCGTCACCATGCGGGGGCAAAAAGCCTGACCTCTTTCTTTATCATCACAACCTCGTTTTAAAATACAATTATGCTGACGGAAACCATCACCGAAAACAAGATACCCTGCCTTGACCTGAAAGGACAACACCAGCAGATCAAGAAAGAAGTTTTTGAAGCCTTTGAAAAAGTCTATGAGCAAACCGCCTTCTCCGGTGGGCCCTTTGTAGAAGAATTTGAAAAAAGTTTTGCGCCGTTTTGCAATGCCCGTTATGCCGTTGGCGTCAACAACGGTACGTCAGCGCTGCACCTGGCCATGCTGGCGCTCGGCATCGGTGAGGGCGACGAAGTGATTGTTCCAGCCAACACATTTATCGCCACTGCCTGGGGCGTTTCGTACGTCGGCGCTACGCCGGTGTTTGTTGACTGTACCAGCGACACCTGGCAGATTGATCCCGCCAAAATCGAGGAGCGCATCACGCCCAAAACAAAAGCGGTTATTGGTGTGCATCTTTACGGACAGCCTTTTGCCATTGAAGAAGTAAAAGCCATCTGCGACAAGCACAACCTTTACCTGGTAGAAGATGCGGCACAAGCACAGGGCGCCCACTACAAAGGCACCCGTGTTGGCGGTTTTGGCGAGATGGCCTGCTTTAGTTTTTACCCTGGCAAAAACCTGGGTGCCTGCGGCGAAGCCGGTGGCATTACCACCAACAACGAAGACTATTACAAGCACCTGCAAAGCCTCCGCAACCATGGTTCGGTGGTTCGTTACTACCACGACGAAGTGGGCTACAACATGCGCATGGGCGGACTCGAAGGCGCTTCGCTTTCCATTAAGCTGAAATACCTGAACGATTGGAACAACCGCCGTCGAGCTATTGCAAAGCGCTACCAGCAGGAGATCACCAATCCGAAAATTAAGCTGCAGCATCAGCCCGACTGGGCCGATTCAAACTATCACCTGTTTGTAATCACCACGCCGGAAAGAGAAGAGTTGATGAAGTACCTGAACGAGCACAATATTTTCCCGGGTCTTCATTATCCTGTACCCTGCCACCTGCAAAAAGCCTATGAGGGCCTGGGATACAAAGAAAGCGATTGCCCTAATTCGGAGTACCTGGCTTCGCACTGCCTGTCGCTACCGATGTATGCCGAGCTGGAAGATGCTGATGTGGACAGGGTGGTGGCAGTGTTAAACGCTTACTGATCGTCACGAAATCTTTTTTTTCTCTTCCACACTATGCCATCCCTAAAGAAAAATATAGCCGCCAACCTGGTGGGCCGTGTTTGGTCGGCAGCTTTAACGCTGCTGCTGATACCGGTTTATATTAAGTTCTTAGGAATAGAATCGTATGGCCTTATTGGGTTTTACACTGCGTTGCTGTCGGCACTAACGATTCTCGATCTGGGATTAAGCACCACGCTTAATCGTGAGCTGGCAAGAGCAAGAGCAATGAACAAAGACGCCGGCGAAGTACGCAACCTCGTTTTCAGCCTCGAACTGATTTATTGGGGCATTGGACTTTTCATCGGCACCGCTATTGCGCTGCTGGCGCCGCTCATTGCCGAACATTGGGTGAATGTGGAGCAACTGCCGGTAAGCGTTGTGGCCAAATCTGTTTTGCTGATGGGACTTGTCATTGCCTTTCAATGGCCGGTTGGCATTTACAACGGCGGCTTGCTTGGCCTTGAAGTGCAGGTGCTGCAGAATGTGCTCATGATCGTAATGACCACCATTCGGGCTGCCGGCATTTTGCTGGTATTTATGTGGCAGGAGCCCAGCCTGCAGTTGTTCTTTTGGTGGCAGGCAGCCATCAGCCTTTTGTATGTATTTATGCTTCGCTCGGCGCTGTGGATGCGGTTGCCGAAGGCGGCCGGCCAGGCCCGGTTTTGCCGCAACGAGCTGAAGAAGATCTGGCAGTTTGCTTCGGGCATGACGGCTGTAGGCCTGATTACTTTTTTCCTGGCGCAGATAGATAAGATTGTTTTAAGCAAGCTGCTGCCGCTAACCGATTACGGTTATTATACCTTATCGTTTGCGCTGGCTTCATCGCTGGGAACAATGATTACCCCGGTGTACACAGCGTTTTTTCCCCGCTTTTCGGCCCTTGCATCTACCGGCGATAAATCGGCGCTGAGCCATATTTATCACACCGGCTCTAAACTGGTGGCAACCATCGTGTTTCCGGTAGGGCTTTTTGTGATCCTGTTTGCCCATGATATTTTATGGGTGTGGACAAAAAATGAAGCCACGGTGCAGGCCACTTCACTGATGGTGCAGGTGCTTACGGCCGGTAATATTTTCAGTTGCCTAATGGGCATGCCCACCGGCGTGGTGCAGGCGCAGGGCAATACGCGGTTTCTTTTTTTGCAAAACACCGTAGCGCTGGCGGTGGTGGTACCCCTGCTTTTTGTGCTGACAAAATCAAACGGCTCCCTGGGTGCCACCTACGTTTTGCTCCTGATGTATGCCGGATGCGTGGCCTTCAGTATTCCCCTGATCAACCACCGGTATTTTAAGGGCGAAACCTGGCATTGGTTTACGAAGAATGTTTTTCAGCCCCTGCTGCCTCCGCTTGCCTTTTTGCTTTTGTTGAAAATGGGCCTGCAGCATTATTACCCGCAGGCAACGCTGAATCTCTTTCTGCTTGGATGCATTGCCGCCGCGGCGCTGGCAGTATCATTTATTTTCCATACCGCTTCGCGGCAGTGGCTTTTTCATTTGATGAAGCTGAAAAAAGCGTAAACCAGCCGCAATTCGTTTTCCAGCATCACCGGTTGTTTTAAAATTATAGGGTAAACATTATCCTGTCAAGCGACCGATACAAATAACACATGTATGAACTTAGAGAACAGTAAAGTTTTAGTCATTGGCGGCGCCGGTTTTATCGGCAGCTTCGTAGTGCGTGAACTGCTGAAGCACCCCGTAGCCGAAGTGATCATCTACGACAATTTTGCCCGCGGCAAATGGGAGAACATAAACGATTGCCTGGACGATAAACGCTGCCGCCTTTATGCCAACGGCGGCGATCTCCGGGATATAGACCTGCTGGACGATGCAACGAAAGGCGTTGATTACGTATTTCACCTTGCCGCCATGTGGCTGTTGCATTGCAAGGATTTTCCCCGCACGGCTTTTCATGTAAACATCGAAGGCACCTTTAACGTGCTGGAAGCCTGTGTGAAGAACAGCGTTAAAAAACTGATCTACTCTTCGTCTGCTTCTGTTTATGGCGATGCCGTACAGGTACCCATGACCGAAGAGCATCCCTACAACAACAAAAATTTTTATGGTGCCACCAAGATCGCCGGCGAAGCCATGTGCACCGCTTTTAACGATCGGTACAACCTGCCGGTGATTGGCCTGCGGTATATGAATGTGTATGGGCCCGGACAGGACCAAACGGCTGCTTATACCGGCGTGGTGCCCATTATGCTGAATAAGATTGATGCCAACGAGCCGCCCGTGATCAACGGCGACGGGAGCCAGGCCTACGACTTTATTTACGTGGAAGACGTGGCCCGCGCCAACGTTAATGCACTAACGAGTGATACCAATTTTGGTTTTTACAACGTGGGCACCGGCGTGCAAACTTCCATCCGCGAATTGTGTGATACCATCCTGCGATTGAAAGCCTCTGACCTAAAGGTGACCTATAAGCCATATAGTGCCGACGATGCACGGGCACTGGTAAAAAACCGCATCGGTTCACCGGTAAAGGCCAAACAAGAAATTGGCTTTGCATCTACCTACGGTTTGGAAGAGGGGTTGCTCAGGTTGATCAAATGGCGCGACACCGGTGACCTGTCGTGACCTGTACTTTTGCGCCGGTAACCTTAACCTCTGTCACTTGAATTTTTGATCAGCTCCATGCGAAACAACAAAAGAAGTTTGCTTTATATAGACATGGCCTACACTTATGATATGATAAAGGCCAAAAAGCATTTCGAATTCCTGGAATCTCGTCACAGCGATGGTTATTTCGACAAGGTTTGGGGCGTGCACCCAATGGCCGATGTCGGCAGCGGGCAACGCACTACCTTCCGGGTAATTGAGCATTCGCCAAGGCAAACGATTGTGGAAGGCGTGGCGGAAAGCCTGTCGCTGCCCCGCTTTTTATTACCCCTTAACTTTCTCTTTTCGCAATTAAAGCTGGCGAAATATTTAGTAAAGCTGGTGCGGCAGCACGACATCTCGCTGATTGCTGCCACCGACCCTTTTTATGGCGGCTTGCTGGGGCTTTACCTGAAGCGCAAATGCAAAAAGCCCCTGGCCATTTTTGTGTATGGCAACTACGATGATATTTATGCCGAGAAAAAACAACTGGCTTTTCCAAAGCTGATTCCGTTCCGTTGGCTCGAAGTGGCCATCTCTCGAAAGATCTTTCACAACTGCGACATCGTGGTGGGCGGCACCCGCAACTACCTTGACTATGCCCGCAACAATGGTGCGGCCGGCAAACTGGGAATGGTGTCTCCCTTCTCCAAAAACATGAGCCGTTATCACCTGCGGCCACTGGCAGAAAGAGAAGCCGCAGAAGCGGCACTGGAGAGACTGGGAATTCCTTTAAGAAAAAAATACCTGATCTCGGTGGCAAGGTTAGAAGCGGTGAAACACACCGACGATGCCGTTAAGGCAATGAAGGTGGTGATGGATAAGGATCCGGAGGTTGTCGGCATCATGGCCGGCGACGGTTCCATGCGGGCCGAGTTGGAACAAATGGCCAAAGACCTGGGCATTTCCGACCGCGTTTTTTTCACCGGTAACCTGGATCAGAAAACGCTGAGTGAGATCATTCCGCAATGCATTACGCTGTCGCCGCTCACCGGTATGGCGCTGGTAGAATGTGGCCTGGGTGGTTCGCCGGCCGTAGCTTACCACCGCGACTGGCAGCCGGATTTTATCAAGGATGATGTCAACGGCTATATCGTTCCCTATAAAGATTATAAAGCTATGGGCGAAAGAGCCCTTCATATTTTGAATGACATTTTCCTCCGGGCGAAGCTTTCGGCAGCTATGCGGCAGAAGGCTTTTGCTTATGCCGATACTGAAACTTTGTACCGCCAGGAGCATGACGTGTTTGACCAGCTTTTTGCAGCGGTGGAAAAACCCGGTGCAAAAGCGGCAAGGCCGCAGCCGGTTGGGGGGTAACGCGTTAGAAAAAACATCTTTCATTTTTAAATAAGAGCAGTTGAAGATCGTACACGTGTTACCCGCCTTAACAAAAGGCGGTGGTGAAAGAGTGGCCGCCGAACTGGCGAATTTTGCCGTGCAGCAGGGACATGAGGTCACGATCATTGCGGCCTATCCGGTGGATCCGGCTTTTTTGCAAAACAGCCTGCGGCCGGAGGTTCAGGTAAAATTTGTAGCCGCTTCCCGCAAAAATATTTATGCGTCAACCTGGCGGTGGTTGCAGCAAAACAGCCCCTGGCTGGTGCAGCAGGAAATTGTTCACTGCCACCTTACCTACGGCGCTTTTTTTGGTTCGCTGGTAAAGATGATGCGCCGCTGGCGCCGGCAGCCAAAGCCGCTGGTGATAGAAACGTATCACGCCGTGGGAATGGCGATACCAACGCACCACCGCTGGCTTCATGCCCGGTTGGCGGCCCAACGCGATGCCCTGGTGTTGATGGCAGAGGACGAGTTCTGGAACCGCTTTCGCACCACGCATCGGCAGTTGCTGACACAAGTGATCCCGAATGGCGTTTCGCTTTCGTGGCCGGCTGTGACCGAAGAACAAAAACAAGCCTATCTGCATGCACTTGGCATCCCGGCCAACTGCCGGTATGTGATTGGTACGGTAGGCATGCTGCGGCCCGACCGGCAGCCCTGGCGCTACATTCCTATTTTTGCCCGCGTGGCCAAAGCCCTTGGCCCAGATGTGCACTTTGTTATTGCCGGCGACGGGCCGGAAAAAGAGCATGTGCTGTCGCTCATTGACCAGCACAACCTGCGTGGAAGGGTGCACATGGCCGGCCTAGTGCTTAATCCTTCGCTGCCGTTTTCGGTGCTGGACCTCTACATTTCGCTGAATGTTGGCGCTGCGTCCGGCGTTTCTATGTATGAAGCGGCATTGTCGCACCTGCCGGTGGTGGCCATTCAAATGACAGAAGGCTATGTGGCTAAACCCACCGATTGGGTTTGGTCAAGCACCAACGAAGAGGAACTCGCCAACCGGCTAATTACCTTGTTGCAGAACCCAGACGAGCGGAATGCACTGGCGCTACGGCAACATGCCTACGTCCAAACACACCACAGCACCGAGGCCATGGCCACCGCTTACGAAACACTGTATCGTACCCTACTAAAGCAAAACCAGGCCAAACGCAAAATCTCAAGCCTTACGGCATGAGTTTTTCAATGTTTTTTCAGCGCTTGTTAAAAGCCGTCCGAACAAGGCAACATGAATACTGATACTGTCATTTCAGAAATGAACCAGCAAACTCCCGGCACCCGTCTTCCGTTACCTGATTATACCGTGGCGCCCGTAGCCACCTATCAGAAAAACAAGACCATTGCAAATTTTGTGAAAGCAGCAGATCACCAAAACATAGACACCAAAGTGGTGGAAGATTTTGGTGAGGAGTGGGCCAAGTTTCATGCCTTCGACGATAAGGAAATTGAGCGGATGGGCGATGAGTATTTCGATATCCTGCCCCGCGAATTATACAACAAAAAAACCACGGTGCTTGACATGGGCTGCGGCACTGGGAGGTGGACAAAATACCTTGCTTCCCGTGTAGGCGCCATAGATGCCGTGGATCCCAGCAAAGCCATTTTTGTGGCCGATGATCTTTTAAAAAACTGCAGCAATGTGCGGCTGGCGCAGGCCACTTCCGAAGCCTTGCCTTTTCCCGACAACAGCTACGACCTCGTGATGTCCATTGGCGTGCTGCATCATATACCCGACACATTCGGTGCCATGAAAGATTGCGTGGCCAAAGTGAAACCGGGCGGCTGGTTTTACACCTACCTCTATTACAGCCTCGATAACCGGGGCCGGGTCTTTAAAACCTTGTTCTCGCTTTCCAACAAAGTGCGACGGGTAATATCGGCAATGCCAACGAAGAAAAAGAAACTGACCTGCGACATGCTTGCAGTGTTTTTCTACATGCCCTTTATTCTCACGGCAAGAGTAACATCGGCGCTGGGCATGGTTTCGTTCACTGAAAAGATTCCGCTGGCCTACTATCGCAACAAAAGTTTTTTTGTCATTCGCAACGATTCGCTCGATCGCTTTGGCACCAGCCTCGAACACCGGTTTTCCCGCCGGCAGATTGAAGATATGCTGACGCGTTGCGGACTCCGGGATATCCGCTTTTCAGAGAGCAGCCCTTACTGGCACGTCGTGGCCCGAAAGCCCGAATAAAGAATCAACTATGTGCGGAATTGCCGGAGCATTTGCATTCACCGAAAAAGGCAAAGCCTCTTTCACTCAGTTGGCGGCGGCCAATGACAGCTTGTCGAAGAGGGGCCCCGATGGCGGTGCGACCTTCGTACACGGATCGGCTGCGCTGGGCCACCGGCGGCTTTCGATCATTGATGTATCCTGCGCCGGCGACCAGCCCATGCATAGTGCTGATGGCCGCTATACCATTGTTTTTAACGGTGAGATTTTTAACTACCGCGAACTGCAGGAGCAGCATCTGTCGGCTGTTGAAAAACAAAGCCTGCGATCGCATTCCGATACGGAAATATTTCTTCAGTTATACAGCAAGTTGGGCACAGATGCCTTTTCGCTGCTGCGTGGCTTTTTTGCTGCGGCTATTTACGATAGGGAAGAAGATGCGGTGGTGATCGTCAGGGACCGGATAGGAAAAAAGCCACTGTTATATTATGCTGATGCCGACAAGCTTTCATTTGCTTCGGAAATGAAAGCTTTGTTCCAGCTTGGTGTGCCACGAAAGGTGGAATGGCCGATGCTGTACACCTACCTGCAACTGCATTATGTGCCGCAGCCTTATAGCCTGGTGGCCGGTGTAAAAAAGCTGATGCCGGGTCATTACCTGAAAGTTAGTAAGGCCAGTGTGGAAGAAAAGGCATGGTATAAGCTGCAAATAGATGCAGAAGGCTACAGCCGCTTCAGCTACGAAGAGGCAAAGCAGAAAGTGGTGGAGCTGCTGGACGAAGCCACCCGCCTGCGGCTGATTGCCGACGTGCCGCTGGGTGCTTTCTTAAGCGGCGGCATTGATTCGTCGGTAGTTGTGGCGCTGGCCGCAAGGCATACCCGCCAACTGAAAACATTTTCCATTGGCTATAAAGACAACCCGTTTTTCGACGAAACGCAGTATGCCAACCTCGTTGCTAAAAAATTCGGTACGGAGCACACGGTGTTTTCCTTGTCGAACCAGGATTTTTTCAATCACCTGTACGATGTGCTGGATTACATTGACGAGCCGTTTGCCGATTCATCAGCGATACCGCAGTTTATATTAAGCTGGCACACCCGCAAGCATGTTACAGTGGCGCTTAGCGGCGATGGAGGAGATGAAGTGTTTGCCGGCTACCGCAAGCACGAAGCCGAGTGGCGCATGCGTAAGGGAGGCCTGGCTAATTTATTGATCACTGCCGGCAAGCCGGTGTGGAACCTGCTGCCTAAAAGCCGCCACCACAAACTCACCAACCGCGTACGGCAAATGCATCGCTACGCATCGGCCGCGACCATGCCTGCCGCCGACCGCTACTGGAAGCTGGCTTCGCTGACGCCCGAAGAGGAAGTGAAAGAACTGCTGGCGGTAAATGGACAAAAGATCAATGGTCAGCAAGGCTTATCAGCCCAATACACCAATACCATCAAAGGCCGGGATTTTAATGAGGTTTTGCTGGCCGATATGAACCTGGTGCTACTAAGCGACATGCTGGTAAAGGTGGACAGCATGAGCATGGCCAACAGCCTGGAGGTGAGAAGCCCTTTTCTCGATCATAAAGTGGTGGATTTTGCGTTTTCCCTGCCGGCCTCTTACAAGATTAACGGGCAATTGAAAAAGCGCATCATACAGGACGCCTTTCGTTCCCGGCTACCCGCCGAATTGTATAACCGTCCCAAGCAGGGCTTTGACATTCCCCTGCTCGATTGGTTTCGCAAAGACCTGTGGAACGAGATTGACAACAACTGGCTGAGTGATGCTTTTATTGCGGAGCAGGGTATTTTTCAGCCGGCTGCCGTTAAAGCACTCAAGAAAAAACTTCATTCCGCTAATCCCGAAGATTCGCACGAAACCATCTGGGCCCTGATTGTGTTTCAATATTGGTGGAAGAAGTATATGTTGTGACACAAGCCTTCCTCTCAACACTTTCACCGCCCTCGCTTGGCACTTACTGTCCCCGCTACTTCACTCCCTTGAACACCCGCTTGGCTAAATAATACCACAAAGTAGGATGGTGCCACAAGGCCGAATCCAGGTTGTTCTTCTTTCGCTCTAAATTCCCCTCAAAAAACTTCGTTACTGCGTCTTTCAACAAGTCCAATCCTTTTGCAAGCTGCAAATAAGGATAGGTTGAAAAATTGTCTTCTGGCTTTACGTCAATCACATCTTGTGCCACAATACCACCGGTGTCAATTCCTGCATCTACCAGGTGAACCGTGACGCCGCAATTTTCTTTATCGCCATTTGACAGAGCCCAGTAAGCGCCATGCGAGCCGCGGTACCGGGGCGTAATGCCAGCATGAATATTCATAAAGGTGGCGTTTGTACCCTGCAGGATTTTTTTTGAAATAATGCGGGTGCCGTGTACAATCACAAGGTCCGGCTGAATTGCCTGCAACAACTGTAAGCTTTGTTCATCATTTACCGAAGGAACCGCATGCACAAGGTTGAGAGGGATAGCGGTTGTATAAAGATTGTTTTCGTTCAATATCTCCTGTATGCGGCCCGCCGACGCTTTCTTTAGGCCTTTGGCAACCAGCAGTTGAAACAGTACCTGTCCGCCAACCGCTAAATACCCGAGTTTTTTTACCCTGTTTTTCAAAAATTGTTTCCGTGGCACCGGTTGTTCTACGATCACGGCGTGCACACCAAAATGTTCCGCCAGGAAGTTATAGACCATAGCCGTCGTATCCCATTCTCCGGCCAGCAATACAATCTTTTTTGCCTTCATACGCCTGTTTTAAAAGAAGCTGCAATCTCCGCCATGGTTTTGCTTTGCATGCCGTATTGCTGATGTAAGGCTTCGTAGTGACGTAAAACGGTTTCGAGCGAAGAGAGGTTCTCCTGCAGGTTCAGGCCAAAATTGTGCGGGTGCCACCACAGGTGAAAAGCCTCGCCTTTTTTAGCGGCATAGGTCATGCTGTTTTTTATGCGGTTCAGCCGGAGCGCATTCAGCCGGCGCAATGATTTGGAAAAGGGACGCAGAAACCGGCTGGCAGGAATGTTTACCATGCCGTTTTCGTCAACCACCACTTTAAACGTGTGATGGCCCGAAAGGTTGACATAGGAATCTATTAGCCGCAGTGCTTTAATGGCCCTGTTTTGCTGGTCTTCATTCTTTCGCGGCGCATACAAAACCGACTGCTCGTTGCCGCGGTAGCCTGTGATGCCAAGCCGCCGGCAAATGGCAATATGTGCCGCGCTGTACTGGTTTCGGGGAAAAACAATACTCCTAAGCTCATCGCCATAAGTCGCAGCTATGTTTTTGGCCGCCTGCAAGTCGCTTTCAAATGAAGACAGCGATGCCTGTTCTAAACAGTAATAATGGCAAAACGTGTGCGTGGCAATTTCCTGCCCCGGCGTTTGCCGTATCAGTTGCAGCAGCGATGCCCCGTAGTGATAAGGATCATCTGTTTCAGAATGGCCAATGGTTTCCAGATAACTGTTTTCATATGGCGAATAGTTTGCTGCTGAATAGTCCGGTTTTATCGGCGGCAGGTGGCGTTGCAGCTCTTCTTTGTTACGGGCAAACAAAAAGCCTACGGTGGCAAAAGTTGCCTGAATCCTGTACCGCGTAAACAGGTCCAGCAGCGAAGGAATCACCTGCCGCACGCCAAGAATGTTTTTGCCGTAGCTGTCAATCGTCCGCTTGTCGCGAACGCCCCACATCAATTCAAAATCCAGTGATATAACGAATAGGCTTTCGGTTTGTTTTTTCATGTGTTCTGTTACACCGTGTTGTCAGTGGTAAGCAAAATGGGTAGGGTTATCTCAGCCCGGAACAGCGCTAAACCGGTTGCGCCGGTTTAGCGCACGGCTTCGTGTTTCCACCGGGCTTTTGCCGGTATGGTAATAGTAAATCAGCAGCAGGCCAATAAGGTAAAATGGTATGCCGGGCAGCTTGTAACGAACCAGCGTGCCGAAGTTGGCCGATGAAATGCCGACACCGATAGAGAAAACCGCCGCAAACAAAAAGCAGAATCCGACCATGCCATTTGAAAAAATGAGCCGGAAAAAGTTCTTGAAACCGGTTTTGAAAAGCACCCAAAACGTAAACACCAGCACCACCAGATTTTCCAGTGCCGAAAACAACATCACTACACTGTTGACCTCCCATATCAGCGGGCGGTAAAGCGTGGTGGCAATGGCCAGCGGAATCTTTTTTAATATGCCGGTAAACGAGGGGTCCAGTTCACCGAGGTCGTACACCGATCCGCTTTCGTATTGCTTTACACTGGCCTGCTGGTTGATGGCTGTACTGGCAATACTTTCCAGCGTCAGCTCTTCGTAATACTGGGTAACAATATTGTTGATGGCGACGCCGACCATACCCACCATAATCAGGAGGAAGGGTGCAAGCAGGAACCGGACCTGCCGGTTGCTGATTTTTTTGTAATAGCGGGCGCCGATCCAAAGCAGAAGGGCCGGCAAAAAGCTGAGCAGGATATACGCTTTAATGATGTAGAGCAGGGTGGACGAAAGCAGGATGATAAAAACAGAAAGTGCAACCTTTCTTTTCAGGTAAAACAATTGCCAGGAACCGTACATGAGCCAGCCCAGCGCACCAATCGTCAGCGAGTCTTTGATAAGACCCGAGCCCCAGAAAATAATTGACGGCACAAACAAGATGCACCAGCCCAGTGGCTTTATCAGTTTGGGAAACATTCCGGCAAAGGCCTGCCATAACTTCCACAAACCGGTGGCCGATAAAATAGAAAAGCCGATGGAAATAAGCAGAAAGCTGCCACCGGTGAAAAGACCGATAAAAGAGCTGAAGCGGGCCACCACCACATTTTGCAGGTGCGGGTTGTACAAAAAGTCAAAATCGTAGATGTAACTTTTTTCCGTGTAGTATTCGGTTGAGCCCGTGAAATAGACCGTAATAAAATCTTCCGGCGAATCTTTCAGAATGTCGGTGAAAAAGACGCCCATGTTATAAAAGCGGAACGTATCGCCGTAGCCGTAATAAAACTGGTAAATGCAGGCAAAGGCCACGGCGCCCAGCACTTTTAAAAAAAGAAACGGAATAAAATAGGTGTAATAAGGTGTGTGGGGTACGTAATATTTGTTCCGGAAGTATTTTCCAAACCCGTAAAGGATGAGTAAAACAATCGGCAGCAGCAAAAAGTCTATGGCACTGATGTAAGTTGGTAACATGAACAAAAATCAGGATAAGGGCCAAATATAGAAAATGCGTCAGAAACGCCTTGTTAATGGACTGACGAAACCGGTTAATGCCTGCAAACGGCTGACACCGGTGGCATTAGTTTTTTAACGGAAAGATTCGCTGTCTTTAAAAATAAACAACAGAGGAAAAGCAAATGAAGAAGTTTTTAGTGGTTGGTGCCGGTTTCTCCGGAGCGGTGCTGGCAAATGAATTGGCCAATCATCTCGATTGTATGATAGATGTCATTGACGAACGGCCGCATGTTGGTGGAAATTGTTACACAGAACGGGAGGAAAAAACCGACGTGATGGTGCATATCTACGGTCCGCATATTTTTAACACCGACCGGCAGGATATCTGGGACTATGTGAACCGTTTTATTGAGCTGGTTCCGTACACCAACCGCGTAAAGGCGGCTTACAACGGCACTATCTATTCCATGCCGGTGAACCTGCACACCATTAACCAGTTTTTTGGAAAAACGCTTGGCCCCGCCGAGGCGAAAGAATTTCTGGCGTCGCAGGCCGATAATTCTATTGAGGAGCCGCAGAACTTTGAAGAGCAGGCGCTGAAATTTATCGGGAAAGATTTATACAAAGCTTTCTTTTACGGCTACACCAAAAAGCAGTGGGGCTGCGAGCCCACCGAGCTGCCGGCGGCCATCCTTAAGCGCATCCCGGTTCGTTTCAATTACAACGACAATTACTACAACAATCCTTTACA
Organism: uncultured Flavisolibacter sp.; assembly: GCA_965365435.1. Lineage (GTDB taxonomy): Bacteria > Bacteroidota > Bacteroidia > Chitinophagales > Chitinophagaceae > Flavisolibacter. The sequence continues at coordinate 60,539 of CBDUBQ010000027.1, read as the reverse complement.
GGGCATTCCGCGCAATGGCTTTACCGAAATGTTCGATAAGCTGCTCGACCACCCGAAAATCACCGTAACGCTGAACAAAAAGTTCGACAGTAGCGAAGACGTTTCCGGCTACGACCATGTTTTTTTTACCGGCCCGCTCGACCAGTATTTTCAATACCGTCACGGGCGCCTTTCGTACCGCACGGTGTATTTTGAAAAAGGTTACGCCGAAGGCGATTACCAGGGCAATGCGGTGATTAATTATTGCAACGAAGAAGTGCCCTACACCCGTGTGCACGAACACAAGCATTTTACACCCTGGGAGCAGCACGAAGGCACCGTTTATTTTAAAGAATACAGCAAGGAAACCGGCGAAGACGACATTCCGTATTATCCCAAGCGGCTGGCCGACGATAAAACAAAGTTGCTGCAATACCGGCAGGAGGCCGAAGGGCTTAGTGGCGTTAGTTTCCTCGGTCGCCTGGCCACCTATCGCTACATGGACATGCACCATGTGATTGGCGAAGCCCTGGATTTCTCCGGTGTTTTTTTGCAGGCGCTCGCTGCCGGCCAACGGCCGCCGGTATTTCCAAATAAGGAAGGATAGCCGGGCAAAGCGACGAAACCCGGCGGCGTCGGATCGTCTATTTTTTTAAACAATGCCGCTTTCTCCCTTATTTTCGTGACGCTTATATGCCAAAGATCCTGCGAATATTGAACAGGCTAATCGTCGGGGGCCCTGTGCTAAACGCCACTTATCTCACTAAATACCTCTCACCTGAGTTTGAAACACTGTTGGTGGTGGGAGAAAAAGAGGCACATGAGAAAAGCGCAGACTACCTTGCCGCCCAATTGGGAATTGATTATTATTCAATTCCTGAGATGGGCCGTGCCATCAGCCCGCTGAAGGACCTGCAGGCCTATCATAAGCTTAAAAAACTCATTCAGGAATTTAAGCCTGATATCGTGCATACCCATGCCGCCAAGCCCGGCGCACTGGGCCGCCTGGCTGCCGCTGCCTGCGGCGTGCCGGTGATTGTGCACACCTACCACGGCCATGTTTTTCATTCTTATTTCAATAAGCTGAAGTCAGGCTTCTACATCAACACCGAACGTTTTTTGGCCGGCAAGTCCACCGCCATCATCGCCATCAGCGAGGCGCAGAAAAGAGAGCTAAGCAACGACTTTAAGATAGCGCCGCCCCAAAAATTCAAGGTCATTCCCTTAGGGCTCGACCTGGATAAATTTCAGCAAAACATGCCGGCAAAGCGGCAAAAATTCCGGGCCGAATTTGGCCTCGAAGACGATGTGGTTGCCATTGGCATCATTGGCCGCCTGGTGCCGGTAAAAAACCACGGGCTGTTTTTGCAGGCCCTGCACCATGTATTGCAACACGGCAACCGCAAAGTCAAAGCGTTTATCATTGGCGATGGCGAAACAAGAGCCCACCTGGAAGCGAAGGCAAGGGCGCTCGGCATTTCATTTTCCGTTCATACCGACACCAGCCATCCGCATCCTCTTGTGTTTACTTCGTGGCGCAGCGATGTGGATACCATCAATGCCGGTTTAGACATTGTGGCGCTGACGTCTTTTAATGAAGGCACACCCGTGAGCCTGATTGAAGCACAAGCGGCCAACAAACCCATTGTCAGCACCCGCGTGGGCGGCATTAGCGATATTGTGCTCGAAGGCGAAACCGCCCTGCTGGCTAATGTTGACGACCCGGATACGTTTTGCCGGCACCTGCTGCGGCTGGTGCAGGACGATGCGCTTCGAAAGTCCTTTGGCGATGGCAGCGGACAGTTTGTGATACAACGGTTCAGCTACCAACGCCTCATGCGGGATATGGCAGACCTGTACGGTCAATTACTCAGTAAAAAAATTCCGGCGAATGCTGTTCTTCGGTAGAAAAAAAAAGGAAACGCCGCTTGACCTGAGCTGGCTCCATACCGACATGCATTCGCACCTGCTGCCGGGCATTGACGATGGCTCACCCGACATAAAAACCTCGCTGGAGCTGATTCGGGGGCTGGAGGCGTTGGGCTACAAAAAGCTGATCACAACGCCGCATGTGCTTTGGGAAATTTATCCCAATACACCCGAAAAAATCAATACGGCCCTGGCAACGTTGCAAAAGGCCGTAAAAGAAGAAGGCATTGGCGTGGAGCTGCACGCCGCCGCCGAATACTTTATAGACGAATATTTTGAATTGCAGCTTCGCAACAAAACACCTCTCCTCACCATTAGCGGAAACAAAGTGCTGGTGGAGTTTTCGATGGTGACGGCCCCTATGGACCTGCAGCAGGTGTTGTTTGAAATGCAGATACAGTCTTATCAGCCCATTATTGCCCACCCCGAGCGGTATGCTTACCTGCTCAACCGCCGTGAGCTGTTTGATGAGCTGCGGGAGGCCGGCTGTCTTTTTCAGGCCAACCTGCTTTCGTTTACCGGCTATTACGGCAAGCCGGTGCTGGAGCTGGCCGAATACCTGGCCAAAAAAGGCTATTACGACCTGGCCGGCACCGATCTGCACCACGAGCGTCACCTGACCATGCTGCAGAAACTCGGCAGTTCTGCCACCTTCGCCCGCCTGCAGGAGTCTGGAATTTTGAGGAATCCGGGCCTTTAGTTTCAACAAATTTTTTTTTGGATTGTCTTTAAGGCGATGAGCTTTACAATCAAAGAACTGGAATCATTGTCGGGGATCAAAGCGCACACTATCCGCATTTGGGAACAACGGTATCAGTTTTTGAAACCCTCCCGCACCCCCACTAACATTCGCCGCTACAACAACGAAGAACTGAAAACACTGCTGACGGTGGCGTTGCTGAACAAGTACGGCTATAAAATTTCGCGTATTGACGAAATGCCGCCGGAGCAGCGTATGGAAGCAGCCCTGCAGCTACGGGAGCCCGACGCCCGTCAGGAGTATGTGATCAATGAGCTGATCGGCTGCATGATTGACCTGAAAAACATCGAGTTTGAAAAGCTGCTGAACAAACAAATTGCCGAAGACGGCATCGAGGAAACCGTGACAGGCGTCATTTTCTCCTTCCTAGAGAGGGTGGGCATTTTGTGGCAAACCAACCGCCTGCGGCCGGTGCAGGAGCACATCACCAGCAGTATCATCCGGCAAAAGCTCATTCACGGCATCGAAGGCCTGCCATTTGCCGACAACGAGTCTCCCTTGTTTGTACTTTTTCTCCCCGAGGGCGAGCACCACGAGCTTGGCCTTTTGTACGTTTATTATCTCCTGCGCAAGCATGGCCTGGCTGCTCTTTACCTGGGTGCCAATGTGCCGCTGAAAGACCTCGAATACGTTGTGGAGGTAAAGCAGCCCGACTTCCTTTACCTGCATCTCACCACTTTTCCGCAAACACGGTTTAACCGGCTGGTTAACCTGCTGCAAAGAACAGCCAGCAAAGGAACCCTTGTGCTATCGGGCTACATGGCACAGGTTTATGAAAAAGCTGCCGGGGAAAACATCGTTCTGCTCCAATCGCTGCGTGCTGTACAGTCGTATATAAAGACCGTACGATAGGCCAGCCCTTTTTCTGTTTAAAATTTCTAATCAAATTTTTAAACAAAAACATTTTTGGCTGGTTTTTATTGTTTAACTTTACATAATTAAAGATTAAACAAATGAGCACTCAGGAATTTAATAGCTTGGTTTTGAGAAACTCCGATGGCTTGAAACCGTTTGCCATTACACTCACCAAAGACCACGAAACAGCAAAGGACCTTTGCCAGGAGACGCTTTGCAAGGCATTTACCTATCGCGACAAGTATGAACCGGGAACGAACATCAAAGCATGGCTGTTTACCATCATGCGCAACATCTTTATCAACGACTACCGGCGCAATAACCGTAAGAAGGTGGTGATGGATGTAGTAAAGCAATCGGTAGCCCCGTATGCGCTGTCCTCGGAAACAAAGATGCGATTGAAGGAAATTAATTCGGCTATTCACCACATGCCCCTTATCTTTAAAAATGCCTGCCTGTTGTATCTGCATGGTTACAAATACCACGAGATAGCGCTGGCGCTGAACGAGCCTTTGGGAACCATCAAAAGCCGTATTCACTTCGCGAAAAAAATGCTTCAAAAACAAATTGATCGGTGAGGAAATCCGTGGTGATCATAGGGGCTGGTTTTGCCGGACTTTCGGCTGCCGCGTTCATGGCCAAAGAAGGCTGGCAGGTGACCGTGGTGGAGAAGAATAAGATGGCAGGCGGCCGGGCCCAGAAACTGGTTGCCGACGGATTTACCTTTGATATGGGCCCAAGCTGGTATTGGATGCCCGATGTATTCGAACGCTTTTTTAATCGTTTTGGCAAATCGGTTTCCGATTTCTACGCTCTTACCCGCCTCGACCCATCGTACCGGGTGTACTGGCCCGACGAAAGCATTGATATACCGGCGAGCTATGATGAGCTGAAGGCGGTTTTTGAAAAGCTTGAACCCGGCAGCAGTACCCAACTTGAAAAATATCTTCACGAAGCCAACATTAAATACCGCATCGGCATGCAGGACCTGGTGTACAAGCCAGGTCAGTCGTTTGCCGAGTTCCTCGACTGGAACGTTATCCGCAATGTTTTTAAGCTCGATGTTTTCACGTCCATCAAGTCGCACGTGGCCCGGCATTTTAAAAATGAAAAGCTGCGCCAGCTGATGGAGTTCCCGGTGCTTTTTCTGGGCGCCCTGCCCAAGAATACGCCGGCCCTGTACAGCTTAATGAATTATGCCGATATGGTAGGTGGCACCTGGTACCCCCAGGGCGGCATGTACAGCATTGTGCAGGCCATGCAAAGCCTTGCCGAAAGCCTGGGCGTCGTCTTTTGTTTTGATGAAGCGGCGCAGGAGATTGTAATTGAAAAAGGCAAGGCAAAGACGCTGATCACCAGCAAGGGGTCGCATGTGGCCGATGCCATCATCAGCGGGGCTGACTACCAGTTTACCGAGTCGGCACTGCTGCCCCAGGCTTACCGTACCTATTCGCCGGAGTATTGGGATAAAAAAGTATTGGCGCCATCCTGCCTGCTCTATTATGTAGGGCTTAACAAAAAGGTGGACGGGCTGCTGCATCATAACCTCTTTTTTGACGTACCCTTCGATAAACACGCCGATCAGATTTACACCCATCCGCAGTGGCCCGATGAGCCCCTTTTTTACCTGAACATTCCTTCAAAAACCGATAGCACTTGTGCCCCTTCAGGCCACGAAAACCTGATGGTGCTGATTCCGGTGGCGTCAGGGCTGGCAAACGATACAGACGAAATCAGAGAACATTATTTTCAAAAAATAATGCAACGGCTGGAAAAGTACACAGGACAATCTCTCGCTGACGCCATCGTTTTTAAAAAAACATTTTCCGTTTCCGACTTCAAACAAGAATACAATGCCTACAAAGGCAATGCGTACGGACTCGCCAATACCCTTTTGCAAACCGCCGTTTTTAAACCCTCGTGCCGGAGCAAAAAGGTGGCTAACCTTTTTTATACCGGCCAGTTTACCGTTCCCGGCCCGGGTGTGCCGCCCAGCCTTATCAGCGGGGAGGTGGTATCCCGCCAATTGATTCAATCGTTTAAAGCACAGGATATATGACGGTAGAGCTTTTTCACAAGGTTAGTTTCGAATGCAGCCGCAACGTCACGCTGCAATACAGCACGTCTTTTTCATCGGCCATTAAACTGCTGCACCGCGACCTGCGGCAACCGATCTTCAACATTTACGGTTTTGTGCGCTTTGCCGACGAAATTGTAGATACCTTCCACGGTCACGACAAGCAGCTTTTGCTTCAGCAGTTCAAAGCCGAAACCTTCGATGCCATCAGCCGCGGCATCAGCCTCAATCCCATTCTCAACAGCTTTCAGCAAACCGTGAATGCTTACCGGATTGATCACCACCTGATTGAGGCTTTTTTCAGCAGCATGGAGAGCGACCTTACGCAGCACAGTTACGACCGTCAGGGATATGAAGAATACATTTACGGTTCGGCGGAGGTTGTGGGCCTGATGTGTCTTTTTGTTTTTTGCGAAGGCAACAAAACGCAATACGAAAAACTAAAGCAGCCGGCCCGTGCCCTGGGCGCAGCCTTTCAGAAGGTGAATTTTTTACGCGACATCAAGGCCGACTTTGTAGATCTGTCGCGCCTGTATTTTCCGGGCTGCGATTTTCACAATTTTACCGAGCAGGACAAGCTGCAGATCCAGGAAGATATTGAAGCCGATTTTCGCGAAGCCTACCGCGGCATTTTGCAGTTGCCCATCAAGGCGAAGTTCGGCGTGTATGTGGCCTATAAATATTATTATTCGCTGTTCCGCAAAATCAAGCAAACAGCGCCGACCCATATCTTGCAGAAACGCATCCGTATTCCCAATTACCACAAAGCTTTTATCGTTGTCAGGGCCAGCGTAAAAAACCGGCTGAATTTGATTGAATGACGGAAGAAGCATTTAACCCGTGAACATACCAGCCCGTAAACCTGTGAACTTCTAAAGAATGCTGCAACAAGACGTAATATTGGTGACACCGCAGGACGAAGCCATTGGTGTGATGGAAAAAATGGAAGCCCACCGGCAGGGTGTGCTGCACCGGGCTTTTTCTGTTTTTATTTTTGATAAACGGGGGCGGATGCTGCTACAGCAGCGGGCGCCGCAAAAATATCACGGCGGCTGCCTGTGGACGAATGCCTGCTGCAGCCATCCCCTGGTAAACGAGCCGGTGGAAGAAGCCGCTACCCGCAGGCTGATGGAAGAATTAGGCTTCAGCACGCCACTGAAAAAAATATTTGCCTTTACGTACAAGGCGCCGGTGGAAAACGGCCTAATCGAACATGAATATGACCATGTGTTTGCCGGCGAGTACGAGGGCCCGATCCGCATGAACAGCGACGAGGTGAGCGACGTTGCTTACCATGACCTGCCAGCCATTAAAATGCTGTTGCAGGAAAAGCCCGAACTCTTTACCACCTGGTTCCGGATTGCTTTTCTGCAAATTGAAGTTTGGTGGGGAAAGCAGTATGGCAGCGGAAGTAAAACAGAGAAAACGATTAGTGAACACGAAAAACAGTAACCATGAGCGCAGTGTTTTATATTTTGGTTTTGTTGGGAACCTTCCTGGCAATGGAAGGCATTACCTGGCTGACACACCGGTTTGTCATGCATGGTTTTTTATGGTCGCTGCACCGCGACCATCATCAGAAAGAGCCCGGTTTTTTTGAAAAGAACGACCTCTTCTTTGTCATTTTTGCGGTACCCAGCATGTGCCTTATTGGGTTTGGCACCTACTTGCCCAATTGGTGGATGCAGGCCATCGGCTTTGGCATTATGCTTTACGGCGCCGCCTATTTTATTGTGCACGACGTTATTATCCATCAACGTTTCAAATGGTTCAGCCGCAGCAGCAGCACCTATGTGCGGGCCATTCGCTGGGCGCACAAAATGCACCACAAGCATCTTGATAAACACGAAGGAGAGAGCTTCGGTATGTTGCTGGTGCACAAAAAATACTGGGAAAAAGTGCGCCGCGACCGCCGCTTAATGGCCGGGAAGAAAGTTGGCTATGCACCGGAGTAAATCCCCCCGCCCCTGAGGGGCCTTAGGTCGGTGTTTCCACTTTTTTTCAATCATCTCTATGGTTAGGGACTTTCTCGATGGCCTCACTGCACCTATTGCAACGGTTGTTGAATCACAAAGGCTCGGAGAGCACAGAGCGGCAGAAAGTAAAGCTGAATGGCGCTACCGAACGTATCTCCCCTGAAACAAGCAACGCAAGAGAAGCTTCATCGTGGCACTGTTGTCCAGCCCAAAAAAAAACATTGCGCAAAGAAAAGCTAATAAAAGTAGGTTGGGTGCTGCACTTAAGTTCCCGCTTCAAGGGGACAGGGGCTAATGGGGGGTAAAAAAAATCCCCTGTAGAAACAAGGGACGTTGATTAGGACATTGCTAAACCCGGTTATGGCAATCGGGGAAGCCTCTTTCAATATCTTTTCGGCAATATCGGTTTTGGAAGAGGAAAAAGGGTACTTAAAAAAAGTGCCCCGCTAAGAATAGCAGGGCTTCACCCTTAACCATACGAAACCAAGTTCTTTATATTTTTAATAATCTTTCGACTATTTGTTTCGATTGATGATGTAAAAATAGAGCGAACAACCTGGATTTGCAATGGCCTTTCGGCGAAACCCGATAAACTATCGTTTCACATAACAGACGTATCGCCAAAGGTAAACGTTGTGTTTGCAGAAGGCATATTTGCCGAAGGATGTGTTAAACCGCCTCTTTTTTCAGCAGGCTGTCAATTTCTTCAAGGGCGGCCGTGCAGTACGATTGTACCTGTGCTATATCATCCGGAAAATTGGCCGGATTTCCTTTTACGGCATCTTTTTCCAGGCGGTCGAGGCTGGGGTGCAGTTCGTCTGCCAAACCCACATAACCAACGGTGGATTTAAGGCTGTGGGCAAGCTGCTTTACACTCTCCATGTCTTCGGTGGCCACGGCATTTTGTAGTTGCTGCAGTTCTTCTGGCATTTGCACAACAAATTGCTCCAGTATTTGCCGTTCAAACAATTTGTCGCCCCCCGAAAGCTGGTTCAAATAATCGAGATTGATAATTCCTGCGGCTTCTTTGCCGGGGGCCGGCAGGTCCTGTGCGTGGCGGCTGATCATATTGTACAACACAGTTTCTTTTATGGGCTTCGAAACATAATCGTTCATGCCCAGCGACAGGCATTTTTCTTTTTCTCCCGCCATGGCATGGGCCGTCATGGCAATCACCGGAATGGAGAGCTTGAGCTCATTACGAATAACAGTGGTGGCCGTGTAGCCGTCCATTCCCGGCATCTGGATGTCCATCAGCACAATGCTGAACATCCGTTTTTTTAATTGTTCAATGGCTTCGATGCCGTTGCCCACCAGCACAAAATCTATTCCCCAGCTCTGCATCAGGTGCGAGATGAGGTGTTGGTTCATGGCATTGTCTTCGGCAATCAGCACCGAAATTTTCTCCAGCGGCACGGTTTCTTCCTGGGCCGATAAAGCCGCGGCATAAAGCTGGTTCAGATCGGGGATACGATACGGCAGCTCCACAATAAATTTGGCGCCTTTTCCCTGCTCGCTCTCCACCCGGATGGTGCCGTTTTGCAGGGTCACCAATTGTTTTACAATAGCCAGTCCCAGGCCGGTGCCGCCAAAGCGACGGGTGGTTTCCGTGTCGGCCTGCTGAAAGCGCTCGAAAATGGTTTGCTGTTTTTCGGCCGAAATGCCAATGCCGGTATCGCAGATCCAGATCTGCAGGCGCACGTCTTCCGCTGTTTGCTCCAGCGACCTTACTTCCACATCAATTTGGCCGCTTTCGGTAAATTTCACAGCGTTGTTTATCAGGTTTACCAGTATCTGCGTTAGCCGTACGGCATCGCCCGATAACACATCGGGTACATCTTTGTGTATGGTGACCGCAAAGGCCAGTTTTTTCTCCCGGATTTTTTCGCTAAACATGGCGCCCACGGAGCTCAACAGGCTGTGCAGGCTAAACCGCGTTTCTTCCAGCGACATCATGCCTGCTTCAATCTTCGAAAGATCCAGAATATCGTTGACGAGCGCCAGCAGGTTTTCGCCGGCCGAGTGAATGTTCTGTACATACTGACGCTGGTCGGCACTGAGGTGAGTGCGCCGTATCAGGTTGGTGAAGCCCAGGATGGCATTCATAGGTGTCCGTATCTCGTGGCTCATGTTTGCCAGAAACTGCTCCTTCATGCTGGCCAGGTCCTTGCTGCGCTTTTCCGACTCATTCAGCAGGTCAATCATCTTTTGCTGCTGCCTTCCCTGGTTGAGCATGTACCAAAAAGCCGATACGACGGCAATGAGTGCAATGATACCGATACCCCAGCCCCACAAGCGGGTGGAGCGTCCGCTTTCTTCGATAGAGCCGGTGATGGTGCTTAGATCTTTTTGCCGCAGGCTGTCGAGCGTTGAGATGATCAGGGCAATGCTGTCGCGCAGGCTACGGCCACGGCCGGTAATGATCACCCGCTCAGCGCTTTCTTTGCCGCCCTGCGCAAAGGCAGTGAGGATGGACTGGCTAAAGGAAAGCTTTCGCTGCACCAGGTCCGACAGCTTGCGAAATTCCACCGATGTACTTGAGTCAGTAAACTTCGATTGCATCTGGCCGAGTGCCAGGTTAATATTTTTAATCTCGCCCGAAACGTTGGTGAGGTAGGCGGTATCATTTGTAATGACCGCACCGCGGATGTTGCTCTCCACCGTCAGCATGTCGCTTTGTAGCCGCCGCAGGTTGTTTTGCACTTCCCGTTCGGCTGACAGCCGATCGTTGCCGGCCACCAGGCTGCTGATGTTGTAATCGGAAATGACCTGCAGAAAAACGATAAAAATGATACCGAGCAAGAACAGCCAGAGCACCCAATATCGTAAATCCGGTTTGCGCATGTAAAGCAGCCGAATATACAAAAATCAGGCTAAGAACACCGAAGGCGTCAGGGAGAAACAATAGAGCGCTTAAAAAACCGCGATAGGAAAAAAAGGCATCCGACCACGATCAGCAGGCTGCCGCCAATAACCGACAGGCGCTTCTGCGTAAAGAACTCCGTGAGAAAGTAGTATTCCGCAGCAATTAGTAAGGACAAAACCAGTATAAAGACAATAAATTTTTTCATGGTTGATGGGAAAGGAGGGGCTGCCGCAGCAGCCTGCCTTTCACTAATTCGGTAACGGACGGATTCAATAGTCTTCGGCCTTATCACAGGATAAATGTTTTGGTTGCGACCCCCACCATGAATGATGAAAACGGGTTACGGTTGTTCCGATGCAATGCCTTTGCGTGCAGGATATTGGCTACTGAGAAACAAATGTAGAAGGCGGTTTTCGTTCTGTTTTGCCTGTTAGCTTAAATGAAAAAAGCCCTCGGTGAAGGCTTCTTTTATTCCGTTGAAAAAAACTTAGAGGAGGAAACGCTGGTAATGATAGCCAACCGCTATCAAACTGTATTGGTGATCCACGGAAGGGTGCAAAGGTATTTGAGGTATTCTTTTCGGCTGGCTGGTGTCGTCCTAAGCTGCCACCCAAATCGTCGGTGTTCGACTCCTAACGGAGTCGGGGGCCTTTTTACATCTGCATTACTATGGTTATTCGACGCCTATGGCATCGGCCGAAACAACAAGCGCACCCTTGATAGCGTTTTGGTGTGAACCACCGGCAGTGCGCAGGTAATGCTTCGCACTACCAAAAAAAGTTTAGGGGCGACGATAGCAAGTTGCGGGCCGCCATGGCCGGTTGTTTGTTTTGCTTTTGCCGCCTTTTAGGCCGCTACAGCAGGTTTAATCGCTTATTCAAATTGGCCTTGTGTGTATCGGCCACGGGTATGGTGGTTTTGCCAATAGTGATGGTGCCTTCCTGGATAAAATCTATTTTGTTGATGGCCACAATATAGCTGCGGTGCACCCGCAAAAACTTGCTGGCGGGCAGCTTTTCTTCAATGGACTTGAGCGTAGCATGCACTACGTGAAATTTTTGCGGCGTGTGCACTTTTACATAATCGCCCATGGCCTCCAAAAAAAGAATATCATCAATGGAAATGCGCTTAAGCATACCGTTGTCTTTCACAAACACAAAACCCTGCTCTTCTATCTTCAGTTCTTCTTTGTCGCTGTCGAGAGCTTCCTGGGCTTTGTCCACCGCCTGCAGCAGGCGCCCCTGCGACACCGGCTTTACCAGGTAGTCCACCACGTTCAGCTCAAAGGCTTCTACGGCATAGTCTTTTTTGGCGGTGGTGAAAATGATCAGCGGCTTTTTGTTGCCAAGTTTTTTTATGAGGTCAATGCCGCTGATGTCAGGCATTTCTATATCCAGGAAAAGAAGATCTACGGGATTTGTGCCGAGTTGATTGTAGGCTTCCATCGCATTTGAACATTCCGCCACCAGTTCAAGGGTCTGAATCTGGCTCACCAACTGCCGCAGGGCCATGCGGGCCATCTTGTTATCATCAACAATTAAACACTTCATAGCTAAGGGTTGCAACAAATATAATAAGATGGGTGCTAACTAAAAAAACGCCTTCCTTCATCGGTGTAAACGGCCGTTTATCCTTTTACTGCTCACTCCGTACTATTTTAGCAAAGCAAACGCAACGCAAACCTCCATTTTGCTGTGTTTTTTTAATTGACTGCCTGATGAAATTTATTGCCGCCACGGCTTTTTTGCTGCTGTCTTTTTACACCTCGCTTGCCCAGCACCCGCCGCTGTCGCAATACAAACAAAGCTTTTCGGTAACGGCTTTGAAAACGGCCGGCAAAATTACCGTGGACGGCGAGCTGGCCGAACCCGTTTGGCAACAGGCAACACCCGCAGCTAATTTCTGGCAGCACTGGCCGGCCGACAAGGAGCTATCAGCGCGGCAAACGGAAGTGCGCATGGCTTTCGATGAAGGTTTTTTATATATCAGCGCCATTTGTTACGACAGCACGGCGGCAACAACGCCATACATTATTCAAACGCTTAAACGCGACCAGCGGTATTGGGACAGCGATGGTTTTGCCGTAGTGCTGGACCCCATGTCGCAAGCCACCAACGGCTTTGTATTTGGCGTAAGCCCGCTGAATGTGCAGGCCGAAGGATTGACCAACGGCGGAAATACCAACTGGGACTGGGACAACCGGTGGTTCTCGGCCACCAGGCAGCACGGCGATCGCTGGACGGTGGAGATGGCCATCCCGTTCCGCACCCTTCGTTACGATGCCGATAAAACCGCATGGGCGGTAAATTTTGTCCGCTCCGATCTTAAAGCCAATCAATACCACACCTGGACCTGGATACCGCAAAATTTTGAAGGCACCGACCTGGCTTATCTCGGGCAGGTACAGTTTGCCGAAAAACTGCCGGTGGCAAAAAGCAATTTTGCACTGATTCCGTACGTCACGTCATCGGCCAGGGAGTCGAGGCAAACCAGTGAGCCGGTGAAGGGGTCGTTCAATGCCGGCTTCGATGCCAAGGTGGCGTTGTCGTCGTCGCTGAACCTTGACCTCACCGTCAATCCGGATTTTTCGCAGGTGGAAGTGGACCAGCAGGTCACCAACCTAACGCGGTTCAACATTTATTTTCCGGAGCGACGCAATTTTTTCCTGGAAAACGATGACCTGTTCAGCAATTACCTGTACGACGAAATCCGCCCTTTTTATTCGCGGCGCATTGGCCTCGATAACGAAGGCAACGCCATCCCTATTTTGGCGGGGGCAAGGCTTACCGGCAATGTGGGCAGCAAAACCCGCATTGGCCTGCTGAATGTGCAAACGGAAAAAAAAGGGGCTTTTGCGGCGCAGAACTACACGGCTTTTTCGGCGCACCGGCGGCTGCTGAAACGGTCGTTGATCAAGGGTTATTTTCTAAACCGGCAGTCGCTGCAAAGCGAACGGCAAAAGCAGGAACAGCCGCTGGATGCGTTTGGCCGCAATGCCGGTGTTGAGGGCGTGTTCACAAACGAAAGCGGCTCCCTGATGGGTTGGGGCGGCTATCACCTGTCGTGGAAGCCGGGTGTGCGAAACCGGGAGAATCATATCAGCAATGGCGGATTTCTGTTCAACAAGCGGGTGAAGAATACGAATTACAATATTGTGGTTGACTATAATTCCGTGGGCAACCGGTATTATGCCGACATGGGCTTTTTGGCCCGCATGGAGAATTACGATGCCGTAAGAGATACTGTGATTAGAGTGGGCTGGCGGCAATTGTATGCCGAACCGGAGATATCATTTTTCCGGCAGGGCAAGGTGCAGCAGCACAGGTTTGGGTCCGAAACGTTTGCTGTTTTTAACCCGAACGGCACGCTGAATGAACGGCTGCACCGGCTGCGGTATTTTTTAATTTTTCAGAACACCAGCAGCTTGCGTTTTCGCTGGGACAACCGCGACGTGCGGCTGCTGTTTCCAACGGCCTTTACCGAACAAACACCGTTGCCGGCCGCTACCTACCGGTTCAACAATTACAATGTGGAATACGAGTCGGACGGGCGGAAGGTGTTTGTTTACACGGCCTCGGTACGGGCCGGCGGTTTTTACAACGGCCGGTACCAGCAGTACCGCGCCAGCCTTACCTACCGGCGGCAGCCCTGGGGAAATTTTTCAATGGTGGTGGAAAGAAACAACATCCGTTTGCCGCAGCCCTATGGCAATGCCGAACTGTTTTTGATTGCGCCGCGGATCGAGATCAACTTTTCCACCACCATGTACTGGACTACGTTTTTGCAGTACAATACCCAACGCAATAATTTCAACATCAACAGCCGGCTGCAATGGCGCTACCGGCCCATGAGTGATTTGTTTATTGTTTATACGGACAACTACTTCTCCGATCCATTTTTCAAGAATAAGAACAGGGCCCTGGTGCTGAAGTTGAGCTATTGGTTGTAAGCGAGCCTTGCGGCCCCTCCCCGACCCTTCCCGGTGGGAAGGGCCACCGGCACACAGCCCTAGCGGCCCCTCCCGACCTCCCCGGTGGGGAGGCCATCCATTTCACAGCCTCTGCTTTTCGACGATGCCTTTGTTAGCAAGCCGGTAGCTAACGCAAGGACTGGTGCCTTGTCATCCCGAGGAACGAGGGATCTGTGGGTGGTGTAGTTGAGAATGATGGTGAAGTGTTGTACTGGTTGTTGCTTTCCTTTTTATTGCAATTCACAGATGCCTCCTTCGTCGGCATGACAAGGGAGAGGCGGTGTGATAGCAGAAGGGTTGCGATACCAATAGACAATTGCCTTTCCTTCGTTGCGTTCTTTGCCCTTTGCGTCTCTGCGTGAAACCAGCCAGAAAAGGGCTCCTAACTTGTCTTTCTTCTATGTGAAACCCTATGTACCTATGATCCTATGTGGTAAAAACACCACCACCTTCGGCTTGAAACGCCACAAATAGAAAGCCTTCACAATGCCCAATAGTATTACCAGCTGTACAAGAGTGCGACGCAACGATAGTCGCATCGTCATTCTGTCGCTGGTCACCAAAGAAGAAGCCTCCACCAGAAAACTGATGGAGGCTTACAATAGTATCATCGCTAAGCGAGGGCTACGCCTGGCTCACTCTCCAACCGGGGAGCGGGAGGGGTCTTAGGGTGTTGGCGGTGTTGCCCTGATCACCGGCAATGCTTTTTCCCTGATCAATGCGTTAAACGCCGGCACATCCTTTTCTTTTACCGTTCTGAACTTTGCCAGTTGCACATCAATCTGCGCCGCCAGGTCGCTGTACACATCTCTTGCCTGCTTGCTGGGCGGAAAGTTGCCGCTGTTGGCCACATCAAAAAGCCCCGACAATTTATCGTTCAGCCGAATGGGATAATTCAGCACGTCCTGCCCGCTTTTGGCTTTGGTTTGATACAGCGCTTCTTCAATGCCCGTTAGCGCTTTGGTAATGCTGTCGGCTGCCGACTTCACCTCTTTCGGCACGTCCTTTCCCTGGCGGCCCACAAACTCATTGATTTGCGAACGCAAAGCCCTTATGTCTTTAATGGTTTTTTGCGTTTCGTTGAACTTATCCTGTGCCGTTTTCAAAAACTGGAATTGCTGTGCGTAATCGGTCTCCGTCATTTTATAATTCGGGTCGGCTTTGACGGTAAAGGGCACTTCGGCCGAATCGGTGCCGACTTTTACGCGGGCAAAATAGTTGCCCGGCGGCGCTACAATACCGGCAGGCACGCCGTTCCAGAGGATCATGCCTTCAATGGTTTCCGACTCGGGGTAGCGCAGGTTCCAAACGGCCTGGTTCATGCCTTTGGCCACCTCTATTTTTTTCGCCGGTTCTTTGGCATCGGTCGTGAATGTTCTTATCACCTTATGGTCTTTGTCAAGGATGATAAGAGATGCCTTGGTGGAGTCATCTGCATTTTTTGCATAAAAATTAATGACGGCGCCGATGGGGGCATTGGTACCGGCATTGCGTGGCGTGCCGCCAAAGCTGAAGCCACGGCCTTGCATGCGCCAGGTGCTGTCCACGGGAAAAAGGTGCAGGTCTTTTGCGGCAATGCTGCTGTTCATTTCCTGCACCATTGTAAGGTCGTCAATGATCCAGAACGAACGCCCCTGCGTGGCCACAATCATGTCGTTGTTTTTAATAGTAAGGTCGGTGATGGGCACTACCGGCAGGTTCAGTTGAAACGGTTTCCAGCTAGCGCCGTCATCGTACGAAATATACATGCCAAACTCGGTGCCGGCATACAGCAATCCCGGTTTGCGCTGGTCGGCCCGGGCCACACGGGCAAAGTGCATTTTATTAATGCCGTTGGTGATCAGCCGCCAGGTTTTGCCGTAGTCTTCGGTTTTGTAAATGTAGGGCGTGTAATCATCGAGTTTGTAGCGGGTGCCTACCACATAAGCGGCGCCTTTTTTAAACGGATCGGCATCAATGCTGTTCCACATCATCCACTTGGGGGCGCCGGCCGGTGTTACATTGCTCCAGTTCTTACCGCCATCGCGGCTAACATGCAACAAGCCATCGTCGCTGCCCGTCCACAGCAGGTCTTTTTCATAGGGCGATTCTGTGGCAGTAAAGATGGTGGAGTAGTACTCCACCGATGTATTGTCTTTGGTGATGGGACCACCGCTGGAAACCTGCTTGGCTTTGTCATTCGTCGTCAGGTCGGGAGAAATTTGTTCCCAGGTCTGGCCTTCGTTTTCGGTAACGAACAACACATTGGCCGCCGAGTAAAGACGCTTTGGGTTGTGCGGCGAAAAGAAGATAGGGAAGTTCCACTGAAAGCGGTATTTCAGCGCATCGGCTCCGGAACCCATCGGGTTATCGGGCCAGGGCGATACGGCCCGGTTCTCACCGGTGCGATGGTCTAGCCGCGACAGATAGCCGCCGTAATTGCCGCCGTAAACAATGTCGGGATTCAGCGGATCGGCCACCACGTAACCACTTTCCGATCCGGCTGTTTCTTCCCAGTCGCTTTCGGTAATGGCAGCACCGGCCGTGCGGCTGCGAATGCGTACTGTGGAATTGTCCTGCTGCGCACCCAATATGCGGTAAGGAAAAGCATTGTCGGTTGACACGCGGTAAAACTGCGCCGTTGGCTGGTTCATGTAGGTGCTCCAGGCCTCGCCGCCATCGAACGACACCTGCGCCCCACCATCATCGGCTACGATCATGCGTTGCCCGTTTTCCGGATCTATCCACAGGTCGTGGTGATCGCCGTGCGGTGTGCGAAGGGCCTGGAACGTACGGCCACCATCGCGGCTGCGCATAAAACCCACGTTGGGGGCGTACACCACATTTTCGTTTTTCGGATCAACAAATACTTTGGTGTAATACCAGGCCCGTTGCCGGATGTTGTTATCATTACTGGTGAGCGTCCAGGTTTCGCCGCCGTCGTTGGAGGCAAACATGCCACCGGCGGCGTTTTCAATAATCGCATACACCTTATCGGGATTCGAAGGTGCTACTGCCACGCCCACAATGCCCCACACACCTTTAGGCAACCCTTTTTTGGCCGAAATATTGGTCCAGGTTTCGCCGCCATCGGTGCTCTTCCAAAGGCCACTGCCTTCGCCACCGCTTTCCATGCTGTAGGGTGTGCGAATCATGCGCCAGGTGCCGGCATACATCACCGACGGATTGCCGGCTTCCATCACCAGGTCCGAAACGCCCGTTTGGTTATTGACAAACAGCGTACGCCGCCAGGTTTTGCCACCATCGGTGCTTTTGTACACGCCGCGGGTGTCGTTGGGACCAAAAGCGTGACCCAGCACGCCGGCCCACAGGGTGTTGGGGTCTTTGGGATGAACGATGACACGGATAATGTGCCGCCCGTCTTTCAGGCCAATGTTGCGCCACGAGCGGCCGCCATCATCGCTGCGCCACATGCCGCCAAGGCCTTCGCTCACGTTGCCACGAATAGAGTTTTCGCCCTCGCCCACGTACAAAATGTCTTCATCGCCAGGCGCCACAGCCACGGCGCCAATGGATGAGCCGAAGTATTTATCGGAAATGTTTTTCCAGTTGCTGCCGCCGTCGGTGGTTTTCCAAACGCCTCCGCCGGTAGCGCCGAAGTAAAACGTGTTCTTGTTCTTGTAACTGCCGGCAACTGCCGCACTGCGTCCGCCGCGGAAAGGACCCACAAGGCGGTATTTTACTTTCGATAGGAGCACCGAATCGGCAGTGGGACCTTCGGTTGGCGCCGCCCGGCGGCGTTGTTCTCTTTGGGCAAGAAGCGAGAGGCTGAAGCAAGCGATCAGCAAAAGCAAAAACGTCCTTCTCATGTGTTGTAAGATTGAAGGGCAAAAGTTACAACCGAAGGAAGTTTTAGGGAAAGAAATTTTAAGCTGGATTCATCCAGCGTTTAGCGGGTTGAAAAGGAGCAAGCCATCCACTTCACGGAAATGGGCGTCATGGGTGTAGAGCGGCAAATTATGTTGTAGAGCAACGGCTGCAATCCAGATGTCATTGCCTGGGATCGGCTTTCCTTTGTGCGCAAGGTCTGCTCTTACTGCGCCATAAATTGAGCCGTAGTGGAATCTATTGGCAAAATCACTGATGTAGGAAGAAACGCTTCCAGTTCAAGTTGTTTTTTACCGGGTGCTGAAGATCGTTGAACGCCGAACCGAAGTTCGCCAACAACAATCGTTGGCAGGAAAACGCGATTTGCTCTTTTGATGGTGGCGGTTACTTGCACAACTTTTTTGGAGTAATCAATGATCGTACTAGTGTCCAGAATTAAATCACTTCCAGTCATCGGGATCAATTTGGCCGCATCCTTCTTCAATAATCTTTTTTATTTCATCCGCTTCCTCTTCGGTCCAGATGCCGGCGAAGTCTTTAAATGTTTTTTTTGCAGCCGATGCAGATTCATCCTGGTAAAGGATTTTTTCAATACTACTTAATTTACCCTCATCTTCCGTTTTCAGGATCGCTTCTACCAGGTTCAATTTTCTTGCTTCTCCACTCATACGGCTTTGTTCGTTTACAAATTTACTTTTTAGAAGTTATGGTTTGTTCGCTGACAGTGGCACCTAAAAGAAAACGGGGTTGTCTCAGACTTTTGAGACAACCCCCGTTTTTTTGAGTAGGTAATGGGGTTTTTTTCAAATAAGCGATTCTTAGCGCCCCAAACCTTTTGAGAACCTCCCCTTTATCAAGATGCTTTAAACTGTTCTGTCAGCCCTTCTTTTGCAAGGGCGGCTTCGGCCCGTTGCTGGTATTGCCGCAATAGTGTTTTGCGGTTCTCCTCTGCTTTGCTTACCTGTTGCTGCAACGTGCTGATGCGTTGCAGTTGCAGGTTCGATGGCCGGGCTTCCTGGTTCACCACGGCGCCATACACTTCGGTAATGTCTTCGCGAAGCTTTTTCTCATCGGCAAACAGGGATTTCTGTTTCGTAGCCAGCAAGGTGCTGCGCAATTCCTCCAGCTTGTCGTGGTACTCCTTCAACAGCTTTTTGGTGCTGCTGTCTTTGGCGCGGGCCATGTTTGTTTGCAGTAATTTTTGTTTGGCAGTCAGGCTGTCAACCGTCACGCCCAGCTTTTCGTGAAGGTTGTACAACTGCATGGCCGCTTTGTATTGCGCCTGCCGGTCGGCTAGCGTAAAGTCTTTGTTTTTGGCATCGTGCACCAGCTTCAACGGCTTCGTGAATTCTTTGTCACCCACCTTCAGCTTCACGGTATAACTGCCCGGTAAAACCATCGGGGCAATAAAGCCGCTGAAGTCAATCTTGGTGCCTCCGGAAGCCACCTTCGGTGGATTCATCTTCAGGTTCCAATACACTTTGTTGATGCCTTTACGGATGCTGCCCGGCAGGGTGCGAATCAGCTTGTTGGTGGAGTCGTAAATTTCTACCGCCACCTCGCCGGAGTTCACCCTTTCTTTGAAATAATACTGGATAGGCGGAACCGAGGGTGCGTTCGGGGCCACCCAGCCGCCTGTTGACGGAAAGCCGCCATCGCCAAACTTTCCCATGGTCAGGATAATCGGCTTCATGTCGAAAAGATGCACATCCTGCTCAATGGTATTTTTGGTGAGCGAACGCATGGGCGTTATGTCGTCCACGATCATGATCCCACGGCCGTGCGTTGCCACAATCAGGTCGTTGGTAGTAGGATGAATTTGCAGGTCACGTACCAACGCATAATCCGGAATCTTGTTTTTCATCCGGAACCAGGCTGCACCGCCGTCCACGGTCGCAAATAACCCTCTTTCTGTTCCCAAGAAAATGAGGTCCTTATTCTTTGGGTCTTCTTTTACCTTATGCGCAAAACCGGTGAACTCCGGGCTTTGCACCAGCTTCCAAGTCTTGCCCATGTCGGCCGATACGCCCAAGTAAGTTTTGTGATCGCCGTACATGTGATTGTCGAAGGTGGCATACACCGTTTTTTTATCGTGGGCACTGGGCTCGATGCTGCTGACCCAGGTGCCGGCCGGAATGCCCGCTGCCGCATAGGCTTTGGCCACATTGGTCCAGGTGCGGCCGCCGTCGGTGGTGTATTGCAGGTTCCCGTCGTCGGTGCCCACCCAAATGAGAGCTTCGTCGAGCGGCGATTCGGCCACAGAGAAAATCGTACAATGGTTTTCGGCCGAAGTAACATCGGCGCTCAGGCCGCCGCTTTCTTCCTGCTGTTGTTTTTTCTTGTCATTGGTGGTCAGGTCGGGGGAAATGCGGGCCCAGTTGCGCCCCTGATCGGTAGAGCGGTAGAGGTACTGCGAACCGATGTACAGGTTGCGTTTGTTTTTAGCGCCGGTAACGATGGGTGTATTCCAGTTCCAGCGGAGCTTTTCTTCGGCCGGGCCCTGCTGCGGTTTAATGGTCACGGATTTCAGAGTGGTCAGATTTACACGGCCAATTTCGCCACCCTGGGCCTCGGCATAGGCAATGTTCGGGTCAGCCGGATCGGGAACAGTCCAAAAGCCGTCGCCGCCATAGATCGCCTTCCAGGCCGCATTGGACACGCCGCCGGGGGCCGAGGAGGGCGCCACCCAGCTGCCATTATCCTGCAGGCCGCCGTAAACATTGTAAGGCTCGCGGTTGTCAACAGCCGCATGGTAAAACTGGCCTACCGGAAGGCTTTGCACAAAATTCCAGGTGGCGCCCCGGTCGAGGCTGTAATACACGCCACCGTCGGTACCCACATATAATTGGTTAGTGTTGTTTGGATTGATCCAAAGGGCGTGCATATCGCTGTGCACCCAGCCGCCTTCGGCGGAAGCTTCGGCAAAAGAATAACCGCCATCCGAGGAATACGCAAACGTATAGGCCGGCCGGTACACCCGCTTCGGATCGGCAGGGTCAATAACGATGGTGCTGAAATAAAACGGCCTGGCCACGATGTTGGCCGTGGCGCTTTGTTGTTTCCAGTTCTCGCCACCGTCCGATGAGATGTATAATCCTGTTTCGTTCGACTCCACAATGGCCACGATATTTTTGGGGGCCGATGGTGCCAGGGCAAAAGCAATGCGGCCAAACGGTTTTTTCGGCAGGCCGTTCGTTAGCTCCTTCCAGGTTTTGCCGCCATCGGTGCTTTTGTACATGCCGCTGCCGGTGCCGCCTGAGTTGAAGGAGTAGGGCATACGCCGAAACTCCCAGGTGGAGGCATAAACGGTGCCGGGGTCCGATGGATCAACCGACACATCGGCGCAGCCGGCTTTTTCATTGATGTATAAAACTTTTGTCCAGGTTTTGCCGGCGTCGGTTGATTTGTACAGGCCACGGTCGGCACCATCGCTCCACAGCGGGCCGGGGGCCGCCACGTAAATTATATTGGAGTTCGACGGGTCAATCACAATTTTGGCAATATGCTCCGTTGTTTCCAGGCCAATCTTCGTCCAGTTGTCGCCGCCATCGGTGCTTTTGTACATGCCATCGCCAATGGAAACCGAGTTGCGCATATTGCTTTCGCCGGTGCCCACGTAGATGACTTTGGGATTTTTTTGGTCAATGGCCAGGGCGCCAATTGACTGGGTGTATTTGTCAAAAATGGGCTTGAACGAAGCACCGGCATTGGTGCTCTTCCACACGCCGCCGCCGGCCGTGCCCACATAAAGAGTTTTGCCGTCGCCGTTCACACCTTCAATGGCGGTAATGCGGCCGCTCATGGTACCGGGGCCCAGCCACCGGGCTTCCATCATGCCAAACGTGGCCGAGGTAATCTTGGACTGCGCCTGCGCAGCCCCAAACAGGAAAACGGCTATCGCCGGTAAAATCAGTTTTTTCATCATGCAAGTTTTGGGTTGGAAAATGAAAAACCCGCTTCTGCAAAACGGGTTTTTCAAATTTTTTTACTTGGTATCGGGCTTAAACAGGTTTTCGTCAACCGGTTTATTCACTTCCACCTTGGTTATTTTCATTGGGCCAAAAGGCAGCTTAAGGGTCATGGGCACCACAATGCCTTCGGGCAGTTTTTTGTAGTCGCTCATATCGGTCGTTACTTCAACCTCCTGGCCATTGGCTTTTTGCTTGGCCACCATGCGAATGATGTAGTGGGTGGCGGGATCAATATAGATGGTTTTCACCTTCCCGTTTTTGTGCGTCACCCGCAGTTTGTGTGCGTCGGTGCCTTCCACATCGTCGGTGCCCAGGTATTCCACCGTGTGACCTTTTGTTTTGTAGTCAACCAGCTCGCCCTGCGCATCCAGTTCGCCGGTATTTTCCTTTACCTCTTCGGCGGTAATGGCTTCGGGTTTTTGCTGGCCCTGAAACGGCATAAAGTTCCAGCCGGCTGTCGGTGTCATAATCACGTAGCCGGTCATTCCCATTACGGAAATATTTTGCCGCATGCCTTTGTTGTGCAGCACTGTTACGGCCACGGTTAAATCGGCACCCTGCACATTGGCTGTGCCTTCCTGGTACACCGAATTGACTTTTTTCCAGGAGTCGGCGCCGCCTATGGCGGTAATATGTTTGGCTACAATTTCATCGGCGGTTTGCGCCTGGGCGGCCAGGCTACCGGCTACAAACAGCACGGTTAATACGTTTCGTAATGCTTTCATGTGTTGTAAAATTTAGTGTGAATATAAAGGCCGGCAGCCGATTTTGGCCGTCCTGCCTGGCCTTTTATGCAAAGAGGCCGGATGTTCGCCACCAACCCTTTTTTCCGGCATACAAAACGGGTAAACTGGAAACGGAATCGCACCTTCGCAAAAAACAGCCATGCAGCAATTTTTCGTCACCGGCCAGCTTGTTGATGTTCACCGCCGAAGCATTTACCCGGCCGAAATTATTGTGCAAGGGGAGCGGATTGCCGCGATCAAAAACCTGAACGCCGGCTTGCCTGCCAGCAATGGCCCCTTTATTCTTCCGGGCTTTGTGGATGCCCATATTCACATCGAAAGCTCTATGCTGATACCGGCTGAATTTGCCCGCCTGGCCGTCGTGCATGGTACCGTGGCCACCGTGAGCGACCCGCATGAGATTGCCAACGTTTGCGGAACAAAGGGCGTGCTGTTTATGATCGAAAACGGAAAAACAGTTCCGTTTAAATTCAACTTTGGTGCGCCAAGCTGCGTGCCGGCCACTACGTTTGAGACGGCGGGTGCCACGCTCGACAGCAAAGAAGTAGAAATTTTGCTGCAACGCGAAGATGTGCTGTACCTGAGCGAGATGATGAATTTTCCGGGTGTGCTGCAGGGCGATGCCGAAGTGATGAAAAAGCTGGAGGCCGCCCACCGGCGGGGCAAGCCGGTGGATGGCCATGCGCCGGGCCTTCGGGGCGAACCGGCGCGGCAATACATTGATGCCGGCATCTCCACCGATCATGAGTGTTTTACGGCCGAAGAGGCGCTGGACAAGCTAAGGCACGGCATGAAGATCATTATCCGCGAAGGCAGCGCCGCCAAAAACTTTGAAGCGCTGATTGAGCTGCTGCCCCACCATGCAGACCAGATGATGTTTTGCAGCGACGACAAACATCCCGACAGCCTGGTAGAAGGGCATATCAACCGGCTTTGCGCCCGGGCGGTGGCCAGGGGTGTTGACCTGTTTGCGGTGCTGCAGGCTGCCTGTGTTAACCCGGTGAATCATTACAAACTAAAGGTTGGTTTGCTGCGGCAAAATGATTTTGCTGATTTTGTCGTGGTAAAGGATCTGGAAAATTTCGATGTGCTGCAAACGTATATCAATGGAAAGCTGGTGGCCGAAGGGGGCAGAAGCCGGATAGAAACGAAATCCCTGCCGGCCAGCGAAGTCGTGAATCAGTTTAATTGTTTGGCAATAAAACCGGAGGATATCGCCAGTGTTTTTCCGGGCGGCGAAACTGTTCCGGTGATTGAAGCACTCGATGGCCAGCTGATCACCAACAAACTGCAGGTGCCGAGGGAGACGCTGCTTGGGGAAAATGAGAAAAAGGAACTGGTGTCCAATCCCGGTCACGACCTCCTCAAATTGGTGGTGGTGAACCGCTACGCCCCGGCACCGGCGGCCGTGTCGTTCATTAAAAACGTTGGCCTGAAAAAAGGGGCGATTGCTTCCTCGGTTGCGCACGATTCGCACAACATTGTAGCAGTGGGTGCCGATGACGAGAGCATCTGCAAAGCTGTGAACCTGGTGATTGGCGCAAAGGGCGGTGTGAGTTGCATTGGAAACGGAGAGCACATTGTGCCGCTGCCGGTGGGCGGGCTGATGAGTGCCGAAGACGGGTACAAAGTGGCCGAGGCTTACGCCGCTATTGACAAGGCGGCCAAAGAAATGGGCAGTACTTTGTCGGCGCCGTTTATGACGCTGTCGTTTATGGCGCTGCTGGTGATTCCGCACCTGAAGTTGAGCGACAAAGGCTTATTCGACGGTGACTCGTTTCAATTGTTACCGACAGCCTGAGGTGGAATAAAAATTGAAGCAAAAAGATAGCTGTCGCCTGGCGTCAGAACAAGTATCCGCTGTGGCAACAGCCTTTGCCGTTATGCATCGTTATTTTGAACCGGAATTTCTTAACCACAATCAATCGCTAAAAACAAACAACATGAAAAAACAGTTTTCGAAAAAGATGGTCATTGCGCTACTTGCCTTCTCTGCTCTTACGTGGACGGCTTGCGGCAACAGCACGGAAAGCGAAGGCGAACACCAGCATGGCGACTCCACAGGCGCTGACCATGCCAATACAACGGCACCCGCCAATGCGGCGGGCGGTACGGCCATGGCCACCCTCAGTGGTACAAAGCCCGATACAACCGTGAACGGCACGGTGCAGTTTACACAGGATGGCGACAAAGTAAAAATGACACTGCAGATAACCGTGCCTAAAAAAGCCAATCAAAGCGTGGCCCTGCATTTTCATGAACATGCCGACTGCGGCGACATGGGCAAGCATGCCGGCGGCCATTGGAACCCCACCGGCGAGCCACACGGCAAGTGGGACGAAGGAAGCTTCCATTCGGGCGACATTGGCAATATTGACCTTGACAGCAAGGGCGAAGGAAAAATTGAAGTTTCATCTGACCGCTGGTCCATTGGCGGCGATGCCAAAAAAGACATCCTGAACAAAACCATTATTGTGCACAGCGGTGTGGATGATTACAAATCGCAGCCTTCGGGCAACTCCGGCGAACGCATTGGCTGTGGCGTTGTGCAGCGGGGAAATGGTCAGTAGGCAAGTGACAACGGGCAACGGGCAACAAGCAAGAAGGCAATAACGAATAGGCCAGTTGCTTGTTGCCCGTTGCTTATTGCAGTCAAGCCTCCTGGCCGATCCACAAAGCGCCGCCGATGCTGTTGCGGCTGGCGCCAGTAACAGATGACAGCACATTGTACTCCTGGCGCCAGCGCAGTATGCCGATAAAAGCCATCACCAGCGCTTCTTTGTATTGCACCAGGTTGGCGTCGGGTACAATAACCTCTATGTTGTAGTCCTGCAGTTCTGCGGAAAGCCGTTGTATCAAAAATGTATTGAAAGCACCGCCGCCCGTGACGAGTAGTTTGGTGTTTGTTGTTTGGGGTCTGGGGTTAATAGCAGCTTTGAGTTGTTGCACGATATGTTCTACATACGTTCTTAATGCATCGGCGGTGGGTAAGCCGGTTTCGCTAACCAACGGAAAGACATCATCGGTGCCAAAGTTATTTGCTAATGATTTGGGATAGGGTTGTCCGTAATAAGGGAGATCATTCAACTGCATCAGCAACGGTTCATTTACTATTCCTGTTGCTGCCATCTCACCGCCACTGTCGTATTCTTTTCCTTCTTTAGCAATGAGCAGGTTCAGCACACGGTTTGCAGGGCAAACGTCAAAGGCGATATAGGCATCCTGCTGACGAAACGATAAATTGGCAATGCCACCGAGGTTCAGGTAATAATCAAAATCTTTCAGCAAAAATTTTTCACCAATCGGCACAATAGGGGCGCCTTGTCCGCCGAACGCTACATCCAGTGCCCGTAAATCGCTCACTACCGGCAGGCCGGTTTCAGCAGCAATAGCAGCGCCATCGCCCAACTGCGCAGTCATTTTTGGCGGCACGTGAAAGGTAGTGTGGCCATGCGAGGCAATCAGTGCTACTTTGTAGTGAAGGTTGTTGGCCTCGATAAAGCGATTGACCTCCCTGCCCAAATAATGCCCGTACTCAGCATGAAGCAATTGGTAGTCGAGCGCATTTAAGTGAATGGCATTTTGCAGTTTTTCTTTCCATTCCGCCGTGTATTCATAGCAGTCGGCCGCTACAATTTCAAAACTCCAGGCTCCGCCCTGATGGAGCAAGTCAACAAAAGCAATGTCCAGTCCGTCGAGCGAACTGCCGCTCATTAAGCCAATAGCCCGGTATAACATAAGTCAAAGTTAGAAGTGCGAAGTTAGAAGTGCGAAGTCAACGACGCGGAAGTTTAGGAGTCGTTTTATTTCTTGATTTGATTGCTTCTTGCGGTATTGATAGAAGCAACAATTATTTTAAGGATCTCTGTTCCTTCATGTAAGTGCGGTTGAATAAGAAGCGTATGTTACTCATTTCAGGCCGTTAGAAGTTCCAGGAAATAAACTGATTCATCTATCTCTTCTTCAACAATTTTCAGTTTATTGAGAAAGTAGGCACTGGATTTCGCTCTTTGCGAAGCCCGGTAATTGGCGCCGACTGAAGAAGAACATCGAACTAATTGTCCAAAATAGGCTTTGTTAGCTATACTATCAGGCAACCGGTTAATCATTCTGGCCACGGCCACTGCAAAGTTGAACGTGCGCAATTTAAGATCGTAAGTACTCATAACATCAATTTACACCGACAAATTGCCCATTTCATCACAACAATGCAAGTGTGTGCTTTTAGCCCGATGCGACCTTTCATACTTTTTACTTTCTGCTTTCACTTCGTACCTCGTACTTCTCACCTCGTACTTATCTTTGGCTTAATGGTTATTAATCTTAGCAAAGAACATTCGCTTGTCAGCAATTGGGTTGCCGAACTGCGTGACGTTTCCATTCAAACCGATCGCCTGCGTTTTCGCCGCAACCTGGAGCGGATTGGCGAAGTAGCGGCTTTTGAAATCAGCCGCCGCCTGCCTTACGTCGAAAAGGAAATTCAAACCCCGCTGGGTACGGCGCTTTGCGAGGTGCTGGAAGAACAGCCGGTGCTGACCACCATCCTGCGGGCCGGCCTGGCCCTGCACAACGGCTTGCTGAGCTATTTCGACAAGGCCGATAATGCCTTTGTGTCGGCCTATCGTAAACACAAAGCCGATGGCAGCTTTGAGATCATGCTCGAGTACCTTTCCTGTCCCGAAATTGATGGCCGCACCCTCATCATCTCCGACCCCATGCTGGCTACGGGTGCTTCGCTGGTAAAAACCATCGAGTACCTGAAAGAAGAAGGCGCGCCAAAAGCCATTCATATCGTTACGGCCATTGCCTGCACGGTGGGCATCGAGTTCCTCCGCCTGCATGTGCCCGAGGCAATCATCTGGTGCGGCGCCATAGATGACGAGCTGACGGCCAAGGGTTACATCGTTCCCGGCCTTGGCGATGCCGGCGACCTGGCCTTTGGCACCAAAGTGCAGTCCTGAGTAAATTTTCTTCGTTTTTCACCCCGAATTGCCGTAATTTACTTTCACTTTCGTGAGAGATGAGAAAAACTGTCTGCTTTCTATTGCTAATCTGTGCGTGGAGACTTGCCCTTGCTCAAGACCCCAATTTTTCGCAATTTTTTGCGTCGCCGCTGACGCTTAACCCTGCCCTTACCGGCAAGTTCGACGGCGTGGTAAGGGTGGCGGGCAATTATCGCAACCAGTGGCCTACGATCAACAACGCTTTTACTACTTATACGGCCTCGGTGGATGCCGGCATTTTAAAGGGCCGCATTCCCGAGTTCGACCAGTTTGGCATCGGTGTGCTGGCTTTTTCGGACAAAAGCGGCAATGGTGCGCTGCAAAACAACTTCCTCGGCCTGTCCACCGCTTATCACAAAGCCCTCGATGAAAATGGCTACAACCAGTTTGGCCTTGGCTTTCAGGGAACTTTTGTGAGCAAAACGCTCAACATAAGAGGCCTGAACTTCGAGGACATGCTTCGCTCCGACGGCTTTACCGGCGTTACGTCCGAATCCTTCTCGAGCCCGAACCTGAACGTCAATTATTTTGATATGAACGTGGGCATGCTGTTCAACGGCTCCACCGATGGACTGAACAACTACTACCTTGGCGCCTCCATGTACCACATTACCCGCCCGAAAGAAACCTTTTTGGAAGGCAATTACATCAAAGACCCAAGAGTAACGCTGCAAGCTGGCGGCATGATGCCCCTGGCCGAAAACAACGCCGTGCACTTCAGCGCCATACACAGCCGCCAGGCCGGAGCGGTGAACACGGTTTTTGGCGGTGCGTACATGCTGAACGTAAACGACGATCCGGACCGCATGACAAATGTTTACCTCGGTAGCTGGTTTCGCCTGGGCGATGCGGCCATTCCCTACATTGGTCTCGAATATGGCTCCCTGCGGTTTGGCGCTTCGTATGACGTGAATACCTCTTCGCTGAAGCCCGGCTCGAACATGCGCGGCGGCGCCGAATTCTCTATCATCTACGTGCAAAAGCCCAACGATCCTTACGCTAAAAAATTGAACTGCCCGAAGTTCTAAGGCCATATACCCCTAAGGGAGAAACGTCGGTCGTTCATCTTGCTTTTGTTTTCAAATTGACCGGTTGCACAAGGTTTTTTTTGGACCCCAGCGACAGCACAACTATTAAGCTTTCGTTGCGTCGCACTCTTTTGCGTTCGGTAATTCTATGCTGCTTTTTTTTGAACCAAATAGGCATAGAGGGATCACCTGGGTTTCACATAGAATAGGGATCGTTTCTGCTTTCTGGCGCAAGCCCTATGCGAAACGATATTTCCTGTGCTCCTATGTGGTGAAAGAACATTCCCCCAAAAGGTCGGTAACAAAAAAGACAGCCTGACCAGCCTAAGTCTCTCCCACTAGTTGGGGGAAAGTGGGCTTGCGGGGAAAACCAGCGGCAGCAACAGCCAGCAGAAGAGTGTAATCAAGATCACGGCAATGATGTTCATCACCAATCCCACCCGGATCATTTGATTGAGCCTGATATAGCCGCTGGAAAAAGCAATGGCATTGGGCGGTGTGCCCATGGGCAGCATGCTGGCACAGGAGGCCGCCAGCGTCATGGGTATTCCCAAGTACAGCGGATGAAGCTGCAGGGTATCGGCCAGGCCACTTACTACCGGGGCAAACACGATTACCTGGGCCACATTGCTCATCACTTCCGATACAAAAAGCGAAACCACCGTTACGAGAAAAATTAGCACAAGGCGGCCAAAGCCAAACTGCGCCAGCCAGGCCCCAAGCTGCTCAATCAAACCGGCTTTTTCCAGCGCACCCGCCAGGGCAATGCCGCCGCCAAACAGCAGCAGAATGCCCCAGGCCATTTTTTCGGTGTCTTTCCAGCGTAAAAGCGGCTCATTTTTCGTGCCGCTGGGTGTAAGAAAAAGCGCCGTGGCCCCCATGATGGCAATCATGTTATCGTCCAGCTTAAACAGTCCAATGGAATTGAGCAGGTCTTTGGTGATCCAAAGAGCGGCGGTGAGCAGGAAAATGGCAAAGACCCGTTTCTCTGCTTTTGTAAACTGCCCTATCGCCACCAGCTCGTTCTGAATAACGGTTTTGGTTGACTCATCGCTCTTGATTTTGTTCGGATAAAGCCATTTCACCATCACCAGGTAAAGCAAAAAAAGCAGCAACAGCGAGAGCGGCAGGCAAAGCTGCACCCAGTCGGAAAAAGCGATGGTGGTGTTGTAACGTTTGTTGTAAAAACCGGCATAGGCCACGTTGGGCGGCGTGCCAATGATGGTGGCAATGCCCCCAAAGTTCGATGCCAGCGCAATGGCGATCATGATAGAGGTAGCAAAATTCTGCAGGCCTTTTTGCGGGCGGCTGTTTTCTTCCATCACCTTCACCACCGAAAGGGCTATCGGGAACATCATCATGGTGGTGGCTGTGTTGCTCAGCCACATGCTGATGAGGCCTGTGGCAAGTATAAAGCCCAGGATAATGCGGTCGCCGCTGGTGCCGGTCAGCCGCACGATGTTGAGGGCAATGCGGCGGTGGAGGTTCCATTTTTCAATGGCCAGGCCCAGCATAAAGCCACCCATAAACAAAAAAATAACCGGGTTGGCATAGGAGGCGGCAGTGGTATCAATAGGAGCAATGCCGGAGAGGGGAAAAAGAACCAGCGGCAGCAGGGCTACCACCGGCATGGGCAGTGCTTCAGTTACCCAAAGGCCAATCATCAATACGGCAAAAGAAACCACTGTTGCCGCTTCCGGCCCCACAGCAAAGGGATTGGTCAGGTAAAAAGCAAGAGCTGCGACAGCACAGATAAGGGCTGTCAGCGGTTTGGAAAGGTGGAGCCGCAAGGGAAAAATTTTGCTAAAGAAAACCTGCAATGGGCAAACGGCAAAATTCAAAAAGGGGCCGGGCCATCATTGTGTACTGGTTTTGCCCCCAGCTTACGGCCGCTGACGAACAGATTGCCGCTGATATAAAAGCGGTAGTGCCAGGTGGCATGGTCGCCGGCATAGTCCACGCCAATACGCGGCGAGCTTACAATAAGGCCGTCAGGCACCCGGAAGCCGTCATCGGCGATGTACAGTTCATCGCTATCCAGCGAAAGGCCGCACTGCGAAGTGTGAAAGCCAAATGCCCTGCCCACCCGTCCGGGCCCGCTGGTGATGCTGTTGCTCCATTGTTTTTTACCGGTGCGCTGCAGCATCAAATCTTTGCCTTCCACGGGTTCCACCGCCCGGATGAGCACCGCATGCGGCTCGCCTTCGGTTGCCGTAACAATATTGAACATTTGATGAATGCCATAGCAGAGATAAACATAAGCCCGGCCACCAGCGCCATACATCACCTCGGTTCGGCTGGTTCTTCCTTTGGAAGCATGCGAAGCCTTGTCTGACTCACCGGCATAGGCTTCGGTTTCTACAATGCGGCCCGATGTAACCTGGCCATCCCAGGCGGTCACCAGGATTTTGCCGAGTAAGTCTTTGGCGATGGCCTCCACATCGCGGCGCAGATAAAAAGAAAGGGGCAGCTTTTTCATGCAGGATAGTTTGCAATTTACAGTTTAACGTTGGCGGGTTGACCCGTTGCATGTTCGGTTGTTCATTTTTCCGGATCCGTTTCTTCATAGGCGCCATCGCCTCACCAGCAACTACAAACCGCAAACCATAAACCACAAACTATTCATTTCACAGTTATATTTACCGCTATAAAACTGCTGGCTTGCTCAAAGAAATCATCATTGCCATTCAGTCTTTTTTCGAGGCGCATCATTTCATCCGCAAGCACCGGTTATGGAAGTGGATTTTGCTGCCGGGCATTGTTTACACCGGGCTGTTTGTAGTGGGGCTTTACCTGTTTATCAACTCATCGGACCAGGCCGTGAATCTGCTCAGCAGTAAGCTGGGCATTTCTTCGTGGCTGCAGCGGCAGGGCAACGTGTTCCTGAATTTTTTGTTTGTGATGGCGGCCATCATTCTGCGGCTGATTCTTTTCTTTTTTTATTTTTCGCTCTTTAAGTTTTTGTACCTGATCGTTGGATCGCCGGTGTTTGCTTACCTGAGCGAAAAAACGTCGAGCATTATTGAGGGAAAAGATTTCCCGTTTACATTTTCGCAACTGCTGAAGGACATGTGGCGGGGCATACGGGTGGCGCTCCGCAACGCCGTGTGGCAAACCGTTTACATTATTTCGGTGCTGCTGCTTTCGCTGATTCCTTTTTTCGGATGGGTAACGCCGCTGATCGCCCTTTTTATCGAATGTTATTATTACGGCTTTTCCATGCTCGATTACAGCCTGGAGCGAAACCGCGTTCCGGCAGCCGCCAGCATTGACTATATCGGGCATCACCGCGGCCTTGCCATTGGCAACGGACTGATGTTTTACCTTATGCACGGCATTATTATCGTGGGCTGGGTGCTGGCGCCGGCTTATGCAGTGGTGGCAGCCACATTGAGCCTGTATAAAGTGCAGGGTGGGGCGGAAGCGGTGAGTAATAGAGTAGGGAATAGGCAGTAAGCAGTATGCAGTGTGCTGTTAGGCACAAGCGTATCATCAATGTTTAAAAATGAAAGTTCGGTCTAACGCCCTGGTTGTATTTGGTAGTTGAGTTCTTCCATGATAAACCCCGCCTTTTCAAACGGGGTTTACTATACATGTTGATAAATGCCGCCGGGCCAGACTGACTTCTCACTAATTACTTATCGGAAATAACAAAAGTGATAGGTTGGGTATGATAGGAGCGTACTTTTTTTCCTTTGTAAATACCGGCTATCCACCGCGGCCCGGTTTTCACCACTTTTTCCGAAGCCTCGGCCAGGCCATAGCCGGGATCATTCAGGGCTCTTACATCGGAGATTGTGCCGTCTTTTTCCACCAGAAAACGCACGTTTACCGTGTATTGTCCCACCTTCATTCCTTTTTTTGCCGCCTTTTCAATGGGTTTTTGCAGATGGGTTTCTAACTGCTGGCGCCAAAGCTGCACGTTTACGCGGGGTTCCACTTCAAGGGGTTCAAAGATGATACTATCCTTTTTTTCGGGAGCCTCAACCACCGGGGCGGCTTGCAGCGTGTCGGCGTTTTGAGCGTTTGACCGGGAAACCAAACAGGTTAATAATAAGCAGCAGGCAAGGGAAAATCGTTGATGTTTTCTGGTCATCGTTGTTTTGGTTTTTGGGACGAAAAGTACGATTCCTTAGCTGGCCGGCAACAATTTGTGCGGTAATATTTTTTGAAGAAAAATTTTTTTTCGATCAGAAGAACGGGTTGCGGAAGGACAAAAAAAAGGATGGCAAAAAAATGAGCATAACAGCGAAACAAAAGCCGGGAGTTTGCTGGTAGCGGTGCCAGGGAAATGTTCTTTACCCCTTTGTCCACCCCCGACCGCAAAGCGAATTAATTCAAATAGCCGTGGGTAAAGCCTATGGAGAAAAAGGTAGTGGGGTTAGCGGGCCGCAATGTAATCCAATGCGGTCGAGCCATGCTCTTTGAACCATCAATGGCAAACGGGGCGCGGCTGGTGGGCATTCTGTTGGGTTGCTGATCCTGACGCAGTGCCGGCTGCGATCCCTTTTGCAAAGACCAACAGTTTCCTCTTAGCTGTACACATTCATCCGCGTTGCAGTTTGAAAGTTCGGACATCGGTTTCCTCTGTATTGCTAAAAGAAAAAGAAACGATGTAGCAGTTTTCCTTTTCGAAAACCTCAAGATGGACAGACCGCAAAGAGATGTGCGCCCGGGTTCCGTCCTGTCACTTTGCTACTCAAAACCGCTCCGCCGCCATCACCCTTCACCGCCCGCGTAAACTAAGAAAATGAACCCTTCGATCCATCCACCAATCAACCAGTAAACTAATGAACTAACCCCCCGGCCAAAAAAAAGCCGCCTCGTCAACCGAGACAGCCTTCTTCTGAAAACTTACTTTGCCGTTACGCCGATACCGTCATATCCGACACCGGTTCTTTCAGCAGCTGGCGTACCGCTTCGGCAATCGCCTGCGCATCGTAGCCACATTCGCGGTGCAGCTCTTTTAGCGTGCCGTGTTCTACCAGCCGGTCCGGAATGCCAAGAATTTTCAAGTCGTTTTTGTAGCCATGTTGAACCATAAATTCGGCTACCGCACTTCCGAAGCCACCCACTACCGTTCCGTCCTCCACCGTTACAATCCGTTCGTATTGTAAAAGGGCTTCGTGCAGCAGCGCCTCGTCCAGTGGCTTTACAAACCGCATGTCGTAGTGCGCCGGCTCAAGACCTTCGGCCTTTAGCTCCCGAATGGCGGCAGCAGCAAAATTGCCCGGATGCCCAAACGATAAAATCGCTACGCCCTTTCCGTCGCGCAGCTTGCGGCCGGTGCCGATCTTTATTTCTTCCAGGGGCTTACGCCACTCCGGCATCACTCCTTCGCCACGCGGATAACGAATCACAAACGGCAGGTCGGTACTGTCGAGTTGCGCCGTGTACATGAGGTTGCGCAACTGGGCTTCATTCATGGGCGCCGAAATGATCATGTTGGGTATGCAGCGGAAATAAGGAATATCGTAAGCACCGTGGTGGGTGGGTCCGTCTTCGCCCACCAGGCCCGCCCGGTCGAGGCAAAAGATCACCGGCAGCTTTTGAATGGCCGCATCGTGTACCACCTGGTCAAATGCCCGTTGCATAAACGAGGAGTAAATATTGCAGAACACCTTCAGCCCCTGCGTGGCCATGCCGGCGCTCAGGGTCACCGCATGTTGCTCGGCAATGCCCACATCAATAGCCCGGTGGGGCATGGCCTTCATCATAATGTTGAGCGACGAGCCCGACGGCATGGCCGGCGTAACGCCCATTACTTTTTCATTTTGTTCGGCCAGTTCCAGAATAGTGTGGCCAAACACATCCTGGTACTTTGGCGGCTGCGGCAGGTCGTATTTCTTTTTATAAATCTCACCGGTGATTTTATCGAACAAGCCCGGCGCATGCCATTTGGTTTGGTCTTTTTCGGCCAGCTCGTAGCCCTTGCCTTTTACCGTTACAATGTGCAGCAGCTTGGGCCCGGGAATGTTTCGCAGGTCTTTGAGTGTATCTACCAGCTTGGTGATATTGTGGCCGTCAATAGGTCCGAAGTACCGCATGTTCAACGCCTCAAACAGGTTGCTCTTTTTGGTCACCATGCCCTTTATGCCGGCTTCCAGCTTGGAGGCCATGTCGCGGGTAAATTTTTTGCCCACCGGTAATTTGCCCAGCAGGTTCCAAACGTCATCGCGAAGCTTGTTATACGTCTGCGAGGTGCTGATGTCGGTAAGGTATTCTTTCAGCGCACCCACGTTGGGGTCAATGCTCATGCAGTTGTCGTTCAGGATCACCAGCATGTCGGTATCGGCCACGCCGGCGTGGTTCATAGCTTCAAATGCCATCCCGGCCGTCATGGCGCCATCGCCAATAACTGCCACCGACTTGCGGTCGGCTTCGCCTTTGTATTTAGCGGCCATGGCCATGCCCAGGGCGGCTGAGATAGAGGTGGATGAATGCCCTACGCCAAACGCATCGTATTCGCTTTCGCTGCGCTTGGGAAACCCACTCAGTCCGCCGTATTTGCGGTTGGAGATAAAATTGTCGCGGCGGCCGGTAAGAATCTTGTGGCCATAGGCCTGGTGGCCCACATCCCAAACCAGGTTGTCGTAGGGCGTGTTGTAAATGTAATGAAGCGCCACCGTGAGTTCCACTACCCCTAGCGAAGCCGCAAAATGACCGCCATGCACACTCACCACATCAATGATGTATTGGCGCAATTCGTCGCACACCTGGTGCAGCTTTTCCCTGGGTACTTTCTTCAGATCGTGGGGAGAGTTGATGGTTTGCAGCAGTGGCCCTGCAGGTATTTGCATGGATGATTTTTTGAAGCGGTAAAAATAGTCTGTTTCCCTCAATCGGCCGAGGACTTGCCAATGCTTAACAAACCGCATGGAAATAGGTTGGCCCTCCGGCCCTGCACCGGCCGCCGGCCCTGTGCGGCCGGCCGGCAAAGGCAATCCGCTTCCTCCTGATTTTTTTTAAACAAAAAATGGAAGTAAGTTTATCCACTTATAAAATGTATTCTCCACTGGTATATTTACCGGCTTTGTACCCGTATTTATACGAATAGTTTTGTCCGATGAAGACACGGCGCTTATCAAGGTATTGGGTGTTTCAGTTTGCCGGGTGGGGCCTGTTTGCCTTGATTAACATTTTTTACGTGCTGCTCTTCAACCGCTACGAAACGGCCAGCCTTCAACGCATTTTCTTTTACCTGGAGGTGGGCATCATTTTTACCCACTTTATGCGGGAGGTGATCCTGCGATCGTCGTTGCTGCTGAAAGACCTGCGGAGCCAGATACTGACCTTCCTGCTTTTTACCATCGTGTTTTCGTTTTTCATCACCTGCGTGGTGTCGCCGTTTGAGCATATTTTTCACCTGCGGCTCAATGCCGAGGGCCGTCCGTACTCTTACCTCTCGCTGTTCATCACCAACTTTATCCAGTTTATTCCGCTGCTGCTGATGTGGAATGCCATTTATTTCATGTACCATTTTGTAATGAAAACCCGCAAGCAGGAGCTGGACACCATTAAGCTGGAAGCCCTGGTGCGGCAACTGGAGGTACAAACCATCAAGGCCCATATCAATCCGCATTTTATCTTTAATTCGCTGAATGGCATTAAAGCGCTGATTGACGAAGACCCGCAGCGGGCCCGCCTGTCCATATCACAGCTCAGCACCATTTTGCGCAGCAGCCTCAGTGCCGAAAAGTCCGATACCGTGGAGTTGGGGAAGGAACTGGAAATAGTAAAAGCGTATCTTGACCTCGAAAGCATGCGCTTTGAAGAACGGCTGAAAGTGGAGATCGAGGTGGACGAGGCCACGCTCAATAACCAGGTGCCGCCAATGATGCTACAAACGCTGGTGGAGAACGCCATCAAACACGGCATCAGCAAGCAGGTGAGGGGTGGCATTGTAAAGATCGTTTCCGACATTAGGGGCGGCCAGCATGAGCTGTTGGTGCAGAACACGGGCCACCTGAACGGGGCGGCCAAAATCGGCAGCGGCTTTGGTATTTCAAGCACAAAAGACCGGCTGCAGATCTTGTATGGCGATAAAGCCAGCTTTGAAATTCGGCAGGCCGAACCCACCCTGGTAGAAGCTCGGGTACTGATGCCGATTGGTGAAAAAAGCCGGCGGGCAGAGGAAAAGGTATAGGTTTAGGAAGGGAATATCAAACGGAGGAAAAAAGAACAAGGGAGGGAAAAGGAGGGCAGCCTTGCACCGCTGAGAAACAACGCCAAACTCCAGACGCCAAACCCCAAACAGATAATACATGAGAGCAATTATCATAGACGATGAACGGCTGGCCCGCAGCGAACTGCGGAAGCTGCTACAGGATTTTCCGGAGGTGGAAGTAGTGGACGAAGCGTCCAACGCCGAAGAAGGTGTGCAGAAAATTGAAAGCCACAACCCCGACCTGATTTTCCTGGATATTCAGATGCCCGGCAAAACCGGTTTTGAAATGCTGCAGGAACTTGACCATGCTCCCAGCGTGGTGTTTACCACGGCTTACGACGATTATGCCCTGCGGGCTTTTGAGGTCAATGCCCTGGATTATCTGCTGAAGCCCATTGAACCAAAGCGCCTGGCCGATGCCGTGGAAAAAGTAAAAAAATTGTATTCCGACGGTTCGGGAAGCGCGGCCCTGCCTAACGGACATGCGCATCAGCCGCTGCTGGGCGAGCACGACCAGGTGTTTGTAAAAGACGGCGACCGGTGCTGGTTTGTGCGCCTGTCGGATGTGCGCCTTTTTGAAAGCGTGGGCAACTACGCCAAGGTATTTTTCGGCAACAACAAGCCGCTCATTTTAAAATCGCTCAATGCGCTGGAAGAACGCCTTGACCCCAAAACCTTCTTTCGTGCCAACCGTAAGCATATCGTGAACCTGCAGGCTATTGAAAAAGTGGAATCCTACTTTAACGGCGGCTTGCTGCTGGAGCTGAAAGGCGGCGAAAAAATTGAAGTCAGCCGGCGGCAAACAGTGAAGTTCAAAGAAATGATGAGCCTGTAAACGTCAAACGTGAAACTGTAAACTGTAAACGTCACAAAGTCCTTTCAGACGAAGGGGCTTTCTTTTTTTCTTTTGCCGGACACCGGCCTATACAAACAATGACAATAACGATTACCAATGAAGAAACACAATGTATTTTCCTTATTGCTGGCCACCGGCCTCGGTTTTTCCGTATCCTGCCAGGCGCAGAATGGGCACGATGCCATCACTGTCAGCGAAGTGCGGCGGATTGAAAGCATCCTGGCCTCCGACTCGTTCGGCGGCCGTGCGGTGGGTACGCCGGGCATACGCATGGCTGCCGATTTTATCGCTGGCGAATTTAAAAAAGCCGGCCTGCAGCCGATGCAGGGCAATTCTTTTTTACAGGAGTTTGTGATGGTGAAGCCGGTGCTGAAGGAACTAAAGTTTAAAGCCGACGGAACCGACATCACTGCCAACGGTGTGGTGGTGATGACCACAAAGGAAGAGCTGGAGGTAACGGAAAAATCGGGTTATGAGCTGGGCACCATTGCCAAAGGCGATCGGATGGGGCCCAAGGTGATGCAATACCTGCAGGCGAAAAAGAACATGATCGTGCTGGTGGACACCAGCTTTGCTGCGAGTTTTGCCGGCATCAACCGGTTTAAGCGGCAACAGTTTAAAACGCCGCACAGCGTGGTGTTTCTGCTGGGCAATGCATTGCCAAAAGAATTTAAGATCAAAGCCGATCATACGCTGGAAGAAACAAAGCTGGCCAATGTGGTGGGCGTGTTGCCCGGCCGCAGCAAAAAAGACGAGCAGGTGATTTTTTCGGGACACTACGACCATCTCGGCATCGGCCGCCAGGTGGCCGGCGACAGCATCTACAATGGCGCCAACGACGATGCGGCGGGTATTACAGCGGTTATTCTGCTGGCCAATCATTTCAAAAAGCTTGGCAACAACGAACGCACCCTGGTGTTTGCCGCCTTCACCGCCGAAGAAAGCGGCATGTTTGGCTCCCAGTACTTTTCGGGTCAGTTTCAGCCCGAAAAAGTCATTGCCATGTTCAACATTGAAATGATCGGTACCGAAAGCAAGTGGGGCAGAAATTCGGCTTTTATTACCGGCTATGAACAAACGAATATGGGTAAAATTTTGCAGGGCAATCTAAAAGGATCGGCCTTTACGTTTTATCCGGATCCTTATACACAGCAACAGCTTTTCTACCGTTCAGACAATGCCACGCTGGCGCGGCTGGGCGTGCCGGCACATACCATTTCCACCGCCAAAATGGAGAGTGAGCCGCACTACCATAAGCCATCCGACGAAGTGGGCACGCTGGACCTGGAAAACATGGCAGAGATCATTAAAGCCATTGCCGAAAGCAGCAAAACTATTGTGAGCGGAAAGGATTCGCCAACGCGAGTGAAAGAAGAAGGCCTGCGGCAGTAATATTTAATTTACCGACGGCGAAAAGCAACTGGATCAATCGTT
The DNA here is from genome assembly GCA_965365435.1 of uncultured Flavisolibacter sp. Classification (GTDB taxonomy): domain Bacteria; phylum Bacteroidota; class Bacteroidia; order Chitinophagales; family Chitinophagaceae; genus Flavisolibacter. The sequence goes on along the minus strand of CBDUBQ010000027.1, from coordinate 21,094 downwards.
GCTTTTCGCCTTTTTTTTGCCTGTAGGAAAAAGAAGTCTGAAAGAAGATTCTGGCGTTTTCTGTTTGGGGCCCAATTAGAATGCTGCTGTATGCGGCAGCACTTTGCCATCTTTGATCACCGTCCGCCCGGCCCGAAAATGATTGCTATGATCAAAAGGGCTGCGATCGTAAATAATCAGGTTGGCTTTTTTACCGCTTTCCACCGATCCGTATTTATTTTCCAACCCCAGCGCGGCAGCGCCGTTGATGGTGGAGATACCGATAATATCGGCAACAGAGAAACCATATTGCGCAAGCAGCAACTGTTCCGACACCGCGGCTTTTCCACCATCTGCCACGTCTGTGCCAAGGCGCAGCGGAATGCCTTTCGTCCACACTTTTTTTACCAGTTGCATAAACGCAGCAAAATCGTCGCGGCTTCGCTTTTTTTGTTCATTGGTGCCGGCGGTATCGGGACTGTTGGCCGTATTGGCAAAAAATGTTTGACCGGCCTTTTCGGCAAACAAGTGAATCGTGGTTGAAACCGTGGCTCCTTTGGCCGCCATCCTGTCAAGCAACGAATCAAGCACCGCTCCTTTGTGATCCATCACAAACCGGGTTTCTATCAAAGTCATTTCGGTGAAGGATGTGGATTGCCGTTTGCCTTTGCCGTAATTGACATCCACCCAGGCCAGAAATTTTTGATAGTCGGCTTCGCTGAAGTTTATATTGTGGATGAGGCTAAAAACATGTTCATAGTTTTTGAGCCCAAGAGCCAGCGTGCTATCCAAAAACATAACACCGTTATCAATGTGGCCATACAGCCGCATGCCCAGGCTGTCGGCTGTTTTGCAGGCTGCTTCGAACTCAGGCTTTTGCAACCGCCAGTAAAGCTTTGCATGACGTATGCCCTTTTTGTAATAGTCCAGCACTTTCTGCCGGGCGGCCACCGGCGACTCCACCGTAATGTGCCCGATATAGGGCTTGCGGCTTTCTTTCGAAATCATGGCGCCGCCGGCCGTGTAGATATCGGTATAGTTAGCCGAGGGATGAGCCGACCAGTCGAGCACAGGCGGCAACCAGTTTTCCGGCTGGCCCAAAACCAAAACCGACGTGACGCCATAAGGCAGGTAGGTGTCTGAAAACTTTTTCCGGAAATGCGCCAATGAATCCACGGGCAGGTAGATCGGTGCCGCGTCGTAATCACCGAAAATATCTGTCAGGTGAATATGGGCGTCTATCATTCCAGGTGTCACGAGCTTGCCACCGACATCAATGGTCTTGGCCGCATCAACCGCTTTATCGCCATCCGCAACGGCAACGATTGTGTCGTTTTGGACCAGGATTGTTTTGTTTTGCAGCACCCTGCCCGTTCTTACATCAAAAACAGCGGCATGCCTGATTTGCAGGTCGTAGGTTTGTGTGCACGACAGCAGTACCAACAGGGCAAAAAGCAGTATAGCCAATTTCATATTGCCTGTATTAAAAAAGACGGAGAGGAATATCGGGAAAAGGCACCCGTAAGGTAACAACGGCCATCCCTGTTTTGCTTCACGGCACATTGCTGTTTACAACGGAAAATTGGCCGGCAGGTACCGGTAATTGCCAACAGCGGGTTATCGTACCACACTCACGCCATGCACCGCCGCCGCTATTTCTTCTAAAAGCGATGGCTCTTTTTCAATGGCATTGCCCACTACAATCACATCGGCGCCGGCCCGGCAGTTAAGGTAGGCTTTTTCAGCATCGCGAATGCCGCCACCAATGACCAACGGTATGTCAATGTTCCTGGCCACCATCGAAATCATTTCTTCGGTAATGGGTTTTTTGGCGCCGCTGCCCGCATCCATGTAAATGAGTTTTTTGCCCAGCATTTCGCCGGCCATGGCCGTGCAAAGCGCTATCTCCGCTTTATCGGCCGGAATGGGTGCCGCACCGCTGATATACGAAACGGTGGTGGGCGCACCGCCATCAATCACCATATAACCGGTGGAGATAATTTCCAGCCCGCTCTTTTTTACAAACGGCGCAGAGATCACGTGCTGGCCAATGAGCAACTCGGGGTTGCGTCCGGAGATCAGGGATAAATACAACAAAGCGTCGGCATGGCGGCTGAGTTGAGAGGGAGAACCGGGGAAGAGAATCACCGGGATAGCACATTCCTGCTTGATCTGCCGGATGCAGTCGTCGAGGTGATCGGAGACAACCAAACTGCCGCCAACAAAAAGGTAATCTACCTGGCTGGCAGTTGCTTTTTTTAGAAGGCTCGAAAGAGAAGATGAATCCACTTTGTCGGGGTCAATTAAAACAACGAACGATTTCCGGCCGCTCTGTTTTCTTTCTACAAGGGAGGCGTAAACATTCATCTTCATCCGCGAGTATTATGGCTGCAAAAATGCAAAAAAAATCTTGTCCTGCCCGGTCATAGCCGCTTGTAAAGGGCCAGTTGCACAATGTGGTTATTTACAAACGAAGTACGGGTGTTGGAATACTGATTCATATATCCGGCTTCGAGGTCCAGCTTTCCTTTCAGCCGGTAGCCAATGGCCGTGTACAAACGGTTTTGGTCAAACGCTTTTCCGTTGACAGCGCTTTTGTCGCCGGTGTTCAAGAACAGTTCGTTTTGTAAGGCAAAGAACGGCCCGGTGGTAAACGAAGAGCCCGATGCAAGCGGAAATATATTGCGGATAAAGTACCGGAGGCGGAAGGCCTGATCATAACCATCAGCCTTTAGCTCATCGCCGGCCACACGGGCCCGGGGAATAAACCGTTCTTCGAACCGGAAGCGGTGGGCCACTGCCACCTTACGCAATTTGTGATTGAACAAGGCTTGTTGCCAGAGGCGGTGCTCGGTGAGCAGCGAGGATACGCCACCGGCCGTGCGGCGGCTGATGTTGAACATATTGCCCACGGTAAACACTACGTTTTTGGTAAGGTGATAATTAAGGCCGGGCCGCAGCAGTATGGCACCCACCTGCTCCAACCCGTCGGTAGAGCGCAGTTGCGCATCAAAATGCAGGCTGAACCGGTTGCTGAGCTTAAACGTATTAAAGGAGGCTGCCCACCCGCTGAACTGTGGTTGCGCATTGGCCGAAAGAGTTTGGATGACCGAAATAAATAACACAAATAAAAACTTCTTCATGCTCACTGGGTTTCGCTGTAAAAAGCGGCAAAGATGGCTCACAATCCGTAAAATCGGACGGTTGCGCCGCTTTTCTTCCATAGAACGTCGTTGCCTGCTTTTTCATCGTACACCTTCACCTTTATTTTTCCGGCAAGGTGGTAATTATCGCTGCCGGCGCCACCGTTCAGCTTCAGGTGAATGGATGATGTCAGGCGTTCGTCAATTTCAAACCGGTCGGCGCTCCCCAATCCGTTCAGCGTAAGGTCGTAGGTTTCGCTGTCGCGAAAGCGGCGGTTGAAGATCATCATTCCCTTATTGCCCTTGCCGGTAAGCTGATGAATTTGCAGGCGCAGGCCACCCTCCTCGGGCAACAGCGTAAAGACCTCTGCTTCGTCGCTGCCTTCTATCTGCACCTGCCGCGACAAAAACCGGTAGTATGGCATCACCCGGTTTTCCAGCCCGTCGCGGCGGCTTTTTAGCTTGCGGATAAATTCGGGCCCCCTTCGTTCAAATACGGCTGCCGGCATTTTTCGCACGGCTGCTTCAATGGCACTGTCGGTAAGGGCAACCTGCACCTCCCTGATCGTTTCCCGCCAGTCGTCGCTGCTCATGCTGTTTAAAAATACAGCGTCGAAGAGGTGTGCTTTGGCGCTAAGGCTTTTGATGTATTTGGGCGTTGGCCCGAAGTTGATAAAATGCCGCATGGCCACAAGGCGAATGATCTTGGGCACCAGGCCGCCGCTGTGATAAAAGGCCCAGTCGCGGTCTCGCGGCACCGCATAGAAATACCGCAGCCCGGCCGAGTCTTTTTCGCCCCAACGCCAGTTTTTGGAGTGGCGGTCCCAGTCGGCCACCAGCATATCCAGCAGCCGGGCTTTCAGCAACAATGGCTGATTAATCAGCCGGCCGTTTTTTTTCATGATGTCTGCCAGCACCTCGTCGGTGGGTTCCGTATCGCCAAATTTAGGGTCGCGTTTTTCCAGCATACACACCGTGTTGGCAAATATGGACCGGTAGGGTTCCAGGCCCGGATCGTCGGCTACAAAATAGATCACCGGCTGTGCGGCTATCACACCCATGGCCTTGGCCAGCGCTCCCACCACCGGTGCGCCGTAAGGCATGGAAGCCGAAATATGGTCCTGCGTGGCTTTGTAGGCAATAGTGTTCTCTGAAAATTTCGATAAAGCGCCCGACACATCTTTATCCACCGACCGCAGGGCCCACTCCTGGCCCTGGCTGTCTTCCAGTTTTAGTGATTTGGTTTGCATGCCGCCACCCAGCTCTTCAATTTTGAGGTCGGTAGCCGACAGGCGCAGCACTGGCAGGCGCACCTGCTGCTGCCACTCCTGGCGGTAGTTGCGGCCCATGAGCCAGTGATGCAAAAAACTGTTGGCTTTGTAGCGATCGCTGGCATAGGTTTCCACCGTGTCTTTACTAACGTAACGAAACGCGGGATGGCTAATCTGCCCGGATGAGCGACTGGCCCATAAAAAACAACCACAGAGAAGTAAAACATGTAATGGCATAAGGAACGAAATGATCTGGCGCCTTTAACCTCTGCAAAAGTTTTGCCCGCCTGTTTCAATTGGCCATTTGCAGCGGGCAACAGGCCACATTGCCGTCAGGCGCCATCACCGGCAATTCAGTGCCCATTGCTTATTGTTATTTGCTTATTTCTTATGGAACGGCTACGGCACAGTTCACCCATTCGCCATCAAAACTGGCATTGTATTTTTTGTAGAAGTTGATAGCCGGCTCGTTCCATTCCAGTACCTGCCACACAATGCCGCTGAAACCTTTTTCTTTTGCTTCAATCAGCAACCGGTCGAAAAGGCGCTTGCCGATTCCCTGGCCGCGGAGCTTTTCAGTCACCACAAAATCTTCCAGGTACATGCGTTGTCCCTTCCAGGTGCTGAAGCGGATGTAGTACAGGGCAAAGCCTTCGATACGGCCATCCAGCTCGGCCACAAAAGCCCACCACACCGGCGCGGGGCCAAAGCCGCTTTCTTCAAAATGTTCCAGCGTTACGGTTACTTCGTCAGGTGCCCGCTCATAAACAGCCAGCTCTGTTACCAGTTCCAATATCCGGCTGCAGTCTTCTTTAACGGCTCTTCTGATGCTGATGTTCATGTGTAAAAAGGGGTTAGTGATTATTAGTTTGTGGTTGGTAGTTTATGGTTTGTGGTTGTCTTGAAGGCGTGAAAATTTTCACGTTCGTTGGCCCGGCTGCAAACGGGTTGTGTCTGCCACTTTTTGAACCACCAACCACAAACCCTTCATTCAGCGAACCGCCTGCTCCAGATCGCCGATAATGTCTTCCACGTTCTCAATGCCTACGTTCATGCGAATCAGGCCATCGGTGATGCCGTCGCGTTCGCGGTGTTCCTTCGGAACAATGTAATGCGTCATGGAAGCCGGGTGGCAAAGCAAGGTATCTACCGTACCCAGCGACACGGTGCGGGTGCAGAACTGCAGGCCATTCATCAGGGCCACGCCGGCATCGAAGCCGCCTTTCAGTTCAAAGCTCAGCATGGCGCCCGGTTTGCGCATTTGTTTTTGGGCAATGTGGAAAGCAGGGTGGGAGGAAAGCCCTTCGTAATTGACCCGGGCCACGGCCGGGTGCTCCTCCAGGTAATGCGCCACGGCGGCGGCATTGCTGCAATGGCGGTCCATCCGCAGCTCCAGTGTTTTTATGCCCAGCGACAGCAAAAACGCATCAAAGGGATTGGCATTGCCTCCCAGAATGCGGTGCGATTTGGTGATGCCGCCTTTCATGCGTTCCACATCGCGGCCAATGAGAATGCCGCCAATGGCCGAGGCATGCCCGTTCAGAAACTTGGTGGTAGAATGCACAATGTAATCAACACCAAATTTAAAGGGCTGCTGCAGGTAAGGCGTTGCAAACGTGTTGTCGCAGGCCACTTTCAGGTTATAGCGTTTGGCAATGCCTGTTAGTTCGGCCAGGTCCACAATCTGGATGGTGGGGTTGGCCGGCGTTTCCAGGTACATCAGCTTGATGTGCCGGTCGTGCTGAATGAGGCTTTCCACTTTTTCCAGGTCACGCATATCCATGGTCACGGTTTCGATACCGAAGTGCGGCAGGATGGTGCGGATGATATTTTCCGTGGCGCTGTAGATGGAATAATGGGTAAGAATTTTATCGCCGGCCCGCAGGGTGGCCAGCAGCAGCGTGGAAATTGCCGCCATGCCCGAAGCATGCAGAATACCCTTTGCTTCCAGGTCAAGGCCAAAGGTTTCCAGTGCCGTTACTCGTTGCTCCGCTTCGGTAACGGTGGGGTTGCCAAAACGCGAGTAGATGTAGCCTTCTTCCTCGCCGCTGAAGCGCCGCATGCCCTGCTCGGCCGTATCAAACACAAAGGTGCTGGTGGCATAGATGGGCGTTACGTGGGCATGGTTCGGATCGGGCTGATGGCCGGCGTGTACGGCGGCCGAGCCAAAGCCTTTCGGGGTAAATTTTTTCTCCATCAGGAACAAAGCTTTTCGTTAATTCACTCCATCAAAAATAGCCCACCTTTTAGCGATGAAGGAAATCTTTCTGCCAACGTAAATTTGTGCTAAGCCCTACCGGCAGGCGGTTGCTTATCACCGATGGGAAAGGCTTTGACATAATTAGCCTGGCGACACTGGCTGTGCAGTCTCCTATCCGTTCAACAGTTTTTCTACTTCTTTTTTCAATGGGATTATCTGCAGCATCAGTATTGACCAAATGATGGTATCGTCAATACTGTCATAAGCGTGAACAAGCCGGTTTCGCAGACCGATGATTTGTTTGGCATTTTCGATAGTGGTTTCTGGCTGTTCTTTTGCAAAATGGTTGACGGCCTCACCAATAATAGAGAGTTGCCGTTCCACTGCGCTTTTGGTTTTTTCATCGCTGGTATAGAGATCAAACGACGTCACACCCTCAAGAAAGGCTTCAATCAAGGAAAGCGATCGGAGTATGTCAGCTAAATACTTTTTCTCCCGTTCGGTCATAAATCAGTGTTCGGGTTCTGTAGATGTTTTCGCGGAGAAACGGATTTTTGATACTCTCCTCCGTTACTAAATCCACCCTTCGTTGAAAGAAAGATTCCAGGGCATCCCAAAAAGAAAGCAATTGTTGCCCTTTTTCAACGGGATCGGTTATATCCATCTCTACCAGCAGATCAATATCACTGGCCTGATTGTTAAAACCGCCTGCCACAGAAGAGCCAAATCCGTACACCTTGCGGACCTTGTGTTTCTGGCACAGGGCAATAAATTCCTGACCGTTTTCTGCAATAGCTTTCTGCAGCACCATAACACAAAACTAATTGTTTTTATCCCGAACGCTGATCGCTGTCGCTGCCGTTCTACTTTGCAGATTAAATGGAAGAGAATGTGGAAAGACATTACCACGAAGTCCGCTTTTATGAATAGCCGAAGGCCATGGATGGTAAAAATGTTTTCCGGGATGAGTGGACAGCGATTTTGTTCGCGGGGTACGGTTGGGTAATTGGTAGAGGGAAATACAATTTGCCGGTTGTCTGCTGCGCATCTTAGTAGTGTTCATTCTTTACCGCGGAAAGCGGAGGTGTTACCTGTTCGGCCATGGTTTCGGTCTCAAATTTTTCTACATCACGATCCGGGCTTTTTCGTTAATTCGCTCCATCAAAAATAGCCCTCCTTATAGCGATGAAGGAAATCTTTCTGCAATACGCAGCGTATAATCAATGGGCCAATCGCCTTCTGCTCACCACCATAGCAAGCCTGGCTCCCGAACAGCAGCAGGCGGAAGTCCGCAGCAGTTTTCCCGGCGTGTACAAAACGGCTTTGCACATGCTCGATGCTGCCAGCATCTGGTGGCAGCGCATGAAATTGCAGGAGAAAATAGAAGTGCCCAGCCATACATTCAACGGCGATATGGAGGCCCTGCGTGCACAACTGCAGCAGCAGGACAAGCTTTGGGCCGATTGGGTGGCCGCTGCCAACGAGGCCGCGCTGCAGCACGAGTTTATTTACTACAACCTGAAAAAAGAGCGATTTAAGCAGCCCGTGTACCAAATGCTTCTGCACCTGTTTAATCACAACACGTATCACCGCGGCCAGTTGGTGACCATTCTGCGGCAACTGGACATTGAAAAAATTCCGCAGACGGATTTTATCGTATGGAGCCGGAAGAAGGGATAAAATCCGTTCCGCCATTTTTCCCATTTTGAAAGATGATGGAGCAATGGCAGGCTACAAAACCGGTTTCCGTTGCCCTTTAAAAGCGGCTGCCATCCGTAAACAAAAAAGGGCCAGCAAAAACGTGAGCGGTGTAAAAATGTATGTCTCCAGGCGGTTCTTCGCCAGTAGGTTGCCGATGGTGTTCAGCGTAAACAGCACTGTCATGGCCCAGATGGCAACTCTTAACCATTTTGGTGAAATGGGCGTTTTTAAAAATCCGGCGTAAGATAAAACGGCCATCAGCATCACGCCGTTTAACACAATTGATACGCCTTCCATGACATAAAGATTGCCGCCGTCCGTTGCATTTCCGCCCCAGACGATATCCGGCGGTACCAAACCGGCCATAACGCAAAAATGAAACAGTATGGTAGCGGAAAGAATCAGCAGCGTACCCTGCACAGCAACACGTAACGGAAGAAATTTTTGCATAAAAAAAGAGGACGTGAAGATAAAAAGAACCGGCTTGCCTTAATCGGCAACGGCAGACGGATGACCTTAAGCGCCGGTTGTTTTTTGCGCCGCCTTGGTGTTGTAAGTGGCCGCAAGCGGACAGAAGGAAAAAATAGCTGGGAAAAATTAGCCTGAGTTTTTTCAGACTGGGGCCGATCGTACGGCACCGGGTTTACAATTGCCCCGGCCCACCGGCCAACAAAAGTTTTTTGATCAGGGTGATTTGCCCCAGGTGGTAATAGGCATGTTCAATCATCCCGTCAATATTGCGCAGGTAGGTGCCGTATTTTTCATTCACAAATGCCTCCTGCAATTTTTCTTCCGGCAACTGCTCCACCAGTGCCGCAAATGCTTTGGCGTCGTTCCAGAACAACGCCAAAAAATCATCCCACTGTTTCTGTGACTCAACCGGCGGAAAATCGAAGCTGAATTGATCCCGTATGTCGAGCGTGCCGCCTTCAAGCACATTTTTTACGCCTTTGATGTAGTAGTGGATATGCTGTGCCAAAGCGGCAATGGTGTTCGCCGAACCGGTTTTAGCCGTTGCCAACTCCCAGCCAGTGCCGGTCAACTGGTCCCTGAAGTTTGTATTGGCAATCCAGGTGCCGTTGAGCGTCACTTCCCGAAAGCGTTTTGCCAGTTGATGCGAAGATGTCATGCTGTTTTTGCGTTCTGTGTTTTTGCCGGGCAGCAGTAAAAGCTTTGTACTAAAAACCCTCCGGCTGCGAAGGGTTTTTAGTACAAAATGTCCTTTATTTTATCACCAGTGCTTTATCAATCGTAAAGAGCAAAGCCGCACGGTGCGCTTTTGTCTGCTCGTCGCCACCGGAGGCGCCATTCCGCAGCGATGCCCTCAGCAACTGCAGCGCATTCAGCGCGGCTGCTTTCGAAGGATGGTCATGCTCATTCCCGTTCAGAAGGCCGATCAGCTTTTTTACATATTCGGTTTGAATATTCTGGCGGTAGAGATTCACCGGTCCTTTCAGGTCTTCGTCAAACAGCAGGGCATTGATGTCTTTTAGCACATCGGCGGCAAGATAGGTGTTGCCATAAAGTGCCGATGAATTAAGGCGCTGCAGCGTAGTAGGAAACAGGACATAGTTCAGCACACCCGTTTGCAGCATTCCCACAAAACGCTCCGGTTTGGGATCTTCCGGTGCGCTGAAAAAGTTATAGCCGCGCCGTTGCCGCTGCAGGTACGGAAAAAGGTAGCTGTCGGCTGTAAATGCAGCGGGCGAAAACACATATTGGCCCAAAGCCTGCAAGGCCTTTTTCTGGTAATCGGCCGGCACGGGCGTGTAAGGCTGCTTGTCGGCAGCGGCCTGGCCCACAAAACTCCGGTCAACATACACACCACCAATATAGCGGCTAATGGCCTGCGCCATCGTAAACCGCTGGTATTGGAGGGTATTGTATTTCGAAACGAGGTTCTGGTACGATTGTCCCGGCTGCGCAAAGCGGTCTTTCAGCTTACCGAGCAGTGTGTTCACCAACTGAAAGCGATCGCTTCCGTATTTCACCATATCACTACTCATATCCCACACCATCACCCGCGGGTCAATCCCCGATCCGAAAGATGCAATGTCAGCATCGTTGCCGAAGGTTAGCTTCGGGTCGGTGCTGCGGCTGAGAATTTTTGTCAGGCCCTGCTCTTCCGTGTTTTTGTTGAACGGCGTATAGCCATACTCGATAGCCCAATGATCGTAAGGGCCCGGCCGCACCGAATAAAAATGCGCCTGCCGGTTGCGGTCAAGGGCAATGTTGGCCGACGAATAGTCCATCACCGATCCCATGACGCCACCCTCGCCGGTGAGGCTTTTGTTGGTGAGTTCTTCGGGGCTCAGCATCTGGCTGGCCTTCATGTTGTGGTTGAGGCCCAGTGTGTGGCCCATTTCGTGCAGCACCAGTTCGGTGAAGAACTGCCGCGTGAGTGAGTCTTTTTCGGCCGGCGAAGCATCGTAAATATCCAGCACCGCTTTGGCCATGCCATGCTGGGCACTCAGCCCGCGGGCAATGGAGCAATGCATCCACCGCCGGTTTGCGCCGGCACCAAGGGGTAGTGTACTGCCTTCCGTTCCCGTGGGCATGCTGTTAAACAGTGCTTCGTCTTCCAGTACACCACGGATGAATGAACCGTAGTCTATGGTGATATCGGCGCCGAGAATTTGCCCTGTACGCGGATTGACAAAGCTGGGGCCAATGGCATAACCCAAATCCGATGACACAAAGCGGATCACGTTGTAACGAATGTCGGCAGGGTCCCAGGTGGCATCTTCGGGCATCATCTTCATGACAATGGCGTTTTTGAAACCAGCCTTCTCAAAGGACTCGTTCCATCGCTCGCCAGCCTCCACCACAACCTGGCGCAGCTCCACGGGCGCCGTATTTTCCACCCAAAACACAATGGGCTCCACGGGTTCGCTCAGGGCGGCGGCGGGATCTTTTTTCTTCAGGTGCCAGCGGTTGATCAGGTCGCGGTAATTCAGAAAATGATTGGTGGTCATGTCGTTCACTTCCTGCGAAAAATAGCCCACCCGCGGGTCGTCGCGGCGTGGCTGGTAATCGTTGGCCGGCATGGCCAGAAAGCTGTGCTGCATCTTCACATTCACGTAGCGGGCATCGGTAATATCGCGGCCGCCTTCGTTCATGGGCGCCGGGTTGTCGTACGAAAGTTCCACCACCACGTCGGTGTTGCCCGGGAACGACCGCACCTTGCGGTACGTTGATTTAGCCGGTGTTAGCTGGCCCAGGTTAAAATAGGCCGTTGGGGGCACGCTGGGCGGAAAGTTTGGTTTTATGCGGTCGAGCTTATCGCTCAGGAAAAGGCCATCGGCATTGATATAATAGCCTGCAGAATCTTTAAAGGCAATTTTATCCGAAAAGAAAACCGCATCGGCCACATCCACATTGGCCGCTTTACTCAGCTTGCTTTCCGGGTCGAAATAAAAATTGGTATTGGCCCGGAGGAATTCCAGCTTCTCAAATTTTTTGCGAATGCTGAAGACCCAGGTTTCGCGGATCATGTTTTGGTTCAGAAACAGCGAGGCCGGGCCGCCCATGGAAAAGCTCTGGTAAATGAATTCCGGTGCCGCAATGTTTTGTTCGGTAAGCTGCGATTTTTTTACGTAAAGGATAATGCTTCCTGTCAGTGTGTCCTGGTACAGCGTAAACAGTCCTTCTTCGCGGTGGCTGCCTTTGAGGCGTTCGAGCACCGAATCGCGGGCCATTTTGATGGAGTCGGCCGTTGGTGTCCGCTTCAGCTTTACGTTGGCGAAGCGTTTGTTTTGGAAAGGCTTGTTCTGGCTCCAGGCGGGGAGCGAAGAAAAGGAAGTGATGACGAGGAGAATAAAAAGCAGTTTTTTCTGTTTCATTTGTTGGCATTTAGGCGTAAAAAAGCAGCGACAAGACAAGGTAAACGATAGGCCTTATTTTTCCAAAACGAAAAGGAAGGGTGGGGGCCGGCTGCCGCACCGTAGAAAGAGACGAGGTAGAGGTAAAATAACCGGCAAGCTTATCGCCTCTATAAAAAGGGGGCTGCCTGGCAGGGCCGCCGGCTTATTGTCAAGGGTGTTGGTCCGGTTTTCGCTTACAAAGCTTCAATAATTTTTTTAAACTTCTCCCGGAAAACCCGTTGCTGCCCGCTGCCCGGGAAAGGCAGTCGCTCCGCAATAACCTTATAGCCCTGTTCTGAAAGCACCGGGTACAATAGATCGTACACATTGGCTTTGATGAGCACAACCGGTGTATCGGGCGTGATGTGTTTTTGCAGCCGTTTTACTAAACCCGGCACGCAGCTTTCCAGCGATTGCCCGGTGAGTTCCGGCGGCACTTCCGAAAGGTCCGTCAGCCAGTAGCCATCGTTGCGGAACATTTCCAGGAGATCCTTCTTCCTGTCTGTTTCGCGGCCGGAGGCCAGGTAAGCTTCTTTTTCATCGGGATAAAGGACACCCATGATTTCGAGAAACAGCGAATCCTGTTTTTTGACGTCTTCAAAATAAAAAAAGCGGTCGAGGTTGCAGGGCGGCGCTTCGGCAATCAGCAGCAGTTTTATCGGCCGCGGTTTGTAGCGGTTGGCGGCAGTGGTGTAAACTTCTTTTAAAAAATCAACATCGTTGTCTGCGTTATTCATCCATCTATTCGTTTTCAGTTTAAGCCTGCATGGCGTAAATGTAAAGGCCGCTTGTGCTATTGACACAAGCGGCCTTTACTAATCTTATTTACGCTCAATATTCCCATTTCACCAGCGTGGCCCCCCAGGTAAATCCGCCACCAAACGCCGCCAGCACAATGTTGTCGCCTTTGTTCAGTTCATGGCGCCATTCCCACAGGCAAAGCGGAATAGTAGCCGCAGTTGTGTTGCCGTATTTATGAATGTTCAGCATCACTTTATCATGCGAAAGTCCCATGCGGTTGGCCGTGGCGTCAATAATGCGTTTGTTGGCCTGGTGCGGCACCAGCCAGGCAATGTCGTCGCCGGTAAGCTTGTTGCGTTCCAGCAGTTCGGCGCTTACGTCCGCCATGCCTTTTACCGCCGCTTTAAACACCGGTTGCCCGTCCTGAAAAACAAAATGTTCCTTCGCCGCCACCGTTTCGGCCGAGGCCGGCTTTAGCGAGCCGCCGGCTTTCATGTGCAGATACTCGCGGCCGGCGCCATCGCTGCGCAGGATGCTGTCGAGCACCCCGTAGCCTTCGTAGTTCGGCTCCAGCAATACGGCGGCTGCCGCATCGCCAAAAAGAATGCAGGTGGTACGGTCGGTATAATCAATGATGGAACTCATTTTATCGGCACCTACCACCACCACTTTTTTGTAGCGGCGGCTTTCGATGAGCGAAGCACCCACCGTGAGCGAATACAAAAAGCCGGAGCAGGCGGCCTCGAGATCAAAGCCCCAGCAGTTTTTAGCGCCTATTTTATCGGCAATGATATTGGCCGTGGCCGGGAACACCATATCGGGCGTTACCGTGGCGCAAATGATACAGTCAATTTCTTCGGGCGAGATGCCACGTTTTTCGCAAAGCTGTAAAATGGCCGGCGCTGCCAGGTCGGAGGTGCCCTTACCGGGTTCTTTTAAAATCCGACGCTCTTCGATACCGGTGCGGCTCCGGATCCACTCATCGTTGGTCTCCACCATTTTTTCCAGGTCGGCATTAGTCAGTTTCGTTTCCGGCACATACCCGCCCACGGCAGTGATGGCGGCGGTGATTCGTTGCGTTTGCGGCATGCGGCAAAGATAGAGGGATTGGAATATCGAACAGACGAACAAGGAACAAGGATTTTAGAAGGGATGTCCTCGGTTCGGCTTTTCTTAGATTGGCAACTTGCCTGCAGGTCAGAATGACTGAGGCACCTTCACTTCGCCATTCTGCATTCCTTGTTCGATATTCGGTATTCATCCCCTCTTCCCTTTCTGCTGGTTAGCCTGAGCGGTTTTGACGCAAATATCGAACAGACGAACAAGGAATTTAGAGGTAGTACCTTCTTCCTAACCTTTTTCATCAACGCCGCCGGGTTGGAGATTGAGACGTTAGCGAGCAACTATATAGACATTTTGAATTTTTGGCTTGTGTAGTGTTCACCTGCTCGTTTTGGTTTTCTGTTGATTAGCTTGTGCTGTTTTTATACTGGCAACAAAGATGGCCACTAGTTCATTGCTTTCTCTTACCTGTGCGTCCAGGCCTGATTTTATCCAGGACTTTTTTCGAATCAGCCGAAGACAGTTGTGGGTTTCACGCAGTTCCTTTAAACAGACTTTCATTTTGTGAATGAAATCGGCAGGGCTCTCTGCCGCTTGTGCTTCGCCGTAATGAAGGGCCGGAGATGTGCCACTGCGTAAAAGCTGTCCGCCAAGGTGATTGCCGGCAAATGTAGCTGGCAAGGCTTCGGAAATGTCTATGATAACAGCAGCAAAGTTGATCAGCCGCTCCTCTAAATCAAATTTCTTTTCCATAAGCACTTTAGTTTTTGTCAATTTAAAGTAAACAAAATCGCAGAAAGGCCCCACTCACGGCTACCCCCCTTCTAAAATCCCTGTTCCTTGTTCATCTGTTCGATATTCCATCCGTTCCTTGTTCGTCTGTTCGATATTCAAAATCCTGCCTTTCTTTGCACCATGATCGCCTTCCTCACCGGCTCCTTCGCCCGAAAAACCCCCTCTTACGTTCACCTCGACGTGCACGGCGTAGGCTATGAGGTCCAAATCAGCCTCAACACCTATTCGCAGATTCAGGCCCTGGAGTCGGGCACCCTCCAAACGCACCTGATCGTTCGCGAAGATGCCCACCTGCTCTTCGGCTTTGCCGATGTAGCCGAAAAAGAAATGTTTCTCACCCTCATTGGCGTTACCGGTATCGGCGCCAACACCGCCCGGGTCATGCTCTCGTACATGAAACCCGAAGAAATCAGCCGGGCCATTGTGCAGGGCAACAGCAAAGCCCTGGAAGCCATCAAAGGCATTGGCCGCAAAACGGCCGAACGAATGGTGGTGGAGCTACGCGACAAACTGGCCAAGCAGCCCATTGCCACCGACGCAAATATTTCTCCCTGGAAAGGCAATACTTTCCAACGCGATGCGTTAGAAGCCATGGTTGCGCTGGGCATCAGCCGGCCCGTTGCCGATGGAGCCATCCAGAAAGTGCTGCAGCAAGACCCTGATGTGAGCGTGGAGCTTTTGGTAAAAAAAGCCCTGCAGATGCTCTAAGGCCTTTGGTGATTGCATAACTAATTGTTGGGGAAAACGACTTGAGAACGATACTGATCTATATCCTACCGTTGGTAGCAGCCATCGTGTTGTCTGCCGTATCCATACCCGTCCATGCTCAAACGGCCCCTGCGCCGGCAGGCCGCGACACGGCCAAATACCCCATCAGCGACCGTCGCGGCGACCCGTTCACCAACCCAAACCGGAATCCTTTCTCCCTGTCCGATACCTCGTTTCTGAAACGGAACGTAGAGTACGACCCCAAGACCAATCAATATTTTGTGGTAGAAAAAGTGGGAACCCAATATTTCCGCACGCCGGCTACGTTTTCCATGAAAGAGTTTTTGGAGCTAAAGGGCCGCCAGGACGAACGGGATTATTTCCGTCAGCGGGCCAACCTGCTCTCCAACCTCAATCGCCGCAACTTTAAACCGAAGTTTGGCTTTGACAAAAACTGGGTGAACCGTATTACCGGCAACGGCAAAGTGGAAATCCGGCCCACTGGCTATGTGGATATTGCCGCCGGCTACCAGGGCCAGCATATTAAAAACCCCACGCTGCCCGAACGGGCCCGGCGTACCGGCGGTTTTGATTTTAACCAGAACGCCCAGTTGCAGGTAGAAGCCAAGATTGGCGATAAAATCAACCTGCCCATCAATTACAACACCCTCGCCAATTTCGATTTCGAAAACCAGCTCAAGTTCGATTACCAGGGCAAGGAAGACGAAATGCTCAAAACCTTTCAGGCGGGTACGGTGAATTTTGCGTCAAAGGGAACGCTGATTCCGGGGGCGCAATCGCTGTTTGGGGTAAAAACACAGTTGCAGTTTGGAAAGTTGTTTGTAACCGGCGTGCTGGCCAACCAGCGCAGCAACCGGCAGTCTTTGGGGCTACAGGGCGGATCGGCCACGCAGCAGTTTAGCCTCCGGGCCGATGAATACGAAGAGAACCGGCACTTTTTGTTAGCCCAATATTTTCGGGAGAACTATAATAAGAATATGCAGCGCCTGCCGGTGGTGCAGAGCAATGTGCAGATCTTACGCGTAGAAGTGTGGGTGACCAACCGCACCGGCGCCACCACCGACACCCGCGACGTGGTGGGCTTTATGGACCTGGGTGAGGCCCGCCCCTTTAACCAGCGGTGGTCGCCAACCGGCCAAAATTTTCCCGACAACGGCACCAATGACCTGTACCGCACCGTGGTGAACACACCCGGCGCCCGCAATTCGTCGGACGTGCAAACCATCCTATCCAGCAACCTTGGCTTGCAACCGGTGCAGGACTTTGAAAAAACCTTTGCCCGTAAGCTGCAGCCTACCGATTATTACTTTAATCCGCAGATCGGTTTTCTTTCCCTGAACCAGCAATTACAACCCGACGAGGTGTTGGGGGTGGCTTATCAATATACCTACAACGGTAAGGTGTTTCAGGTGGGGGAGTTTTCGCAGGACGTGCCGCCCGACAGCAGCGGTAACACCACAAAAGTGCTGTACCTGAAATTGCTGAAAGCCACCTCGCAGCGCACCAACCTGCCCATCTGGGACCTGATGATGAAAAACGTGTACAGCGTGGGTTTTGGCCAATTGGAGCGCAACGGGTTTGACCTGCAGGTCACCTACGAAGAACCCAGCAAAGGCGACAAACGTTTTTTGCCGGAAGCCGATGTAAAGCCCGAATTCAAGGGGATTCCGATACTGACGCTGGCCAACCTTGACCGGCTGAACAACCAGAACGATCCGCAGCCCGACGGGCGGTTCGATTACCTGGAAGGCTACACCGTTATTTCTTCGCAAAGCCGCATTATTTTTCCCCTGCTGGAACCCTTTGGTAAAGACCTGGCTTATGTGTATGCCGACCAGCAAACGGCCGATAAATACCTTTTCACGCCGCTGTACGATACCATCAAGGCCATTGCTTCCAACTTCGCCAACTTCAACCGGTTTAAGATCGTGGGCCGGTCCAAATCGGCTACGTCGGGCGACTATCAATTGGGCTTTAATATTCCCCGCGGATCGGTAACGGTCACGGCCGGCGGACGGGTGCTGCAGGAAAATATTGATTACGAGATCAACTACGATCTCGGCTCGTTGCGGATCATCAATGCCGCCATTATCAATGCCGGCCTGCCGGTGCAGGTGCAGTACGAAAACAACATGAGCTTTGGCCTGCAGCAGAAAAATTACATGGGCCTGCGGCTCGACTACCTGGCCAACAAACACCTGACGGTGGGCGGTACCATCGTGCGGCTGGGCGAACGGCCGTTCTTTATCAAGCAAGGTTATGGCGAAGACCCCATCCGCAACACCATGTACGGGCTCGACTTCGACTACCGCAATAATTTTCCGCGGCTGACCCGCTGGCTCAACAAGCTGCCGTTTTACAACAGCAAGGCCATGTCGTCCATTGCGGCGTATGGCGAAGCGGCATTGCTCGATCCCGGCCATGCCAAAGAAATAGGCAAGGGCAACCAGGGGGCCATTTTTATTGATGATTTTGAAGGCACCCGCAGCGCCCTTGACCTGCGTTTTCCGCTGATCAGTTGGACCCTGGCTTCCACGCCGCAAAAATCGCCCGACCAGTTCGGCAACGAGCTGTTTCCCGAAGCCCTAAGGGTCAACGACCTGTCGAGCGGCTACAACCGGAGCAAGCTGGCCTGGTACAATATTGAGCCGGTGCTGCAGGAGCGTCGCAATGCCAACAACCCGCTGCGCAATAATCTGGACGAACTGTCGAAGCCGGAAACAAGGCAGGTGCTGGCGCAGGAAATTTTTCCGCAACGCACCAACGATTTTGGCCAGGGCCTGATTAACACATTTGACTTATCATTCTATCCCCACGAAAGAGGGCCTTACAATTTTGGCACAAGCCGCCTGGGACCCAACGGCCGCTTTACCGATCCCCGCAAATCATGGGGCGGTTTGATGCGCAACATAGACCAGACCGATTTTGAAACCGCCAACATCGAGTTTATTGAATTCTGGCTGCAGGACCCCTTCATTCGCCGGCCCAATAGCAGCGGCGGCGAATTGTATTTTAACCTCGGAAACATTTCGGAAGATGTGCTTCGCGATGGCAAACGCCAGTACGAAAACGGCTTGCCTACGCCCACGCAGCGCAACATTCCCATTGATGAAACCGCGTGGGCCAAAGTGCCGCGAAACCCGATCCAGGTCACCAATGCCTTCAGCAACGACCCCGCCGACCGGCCGTTTCAGGACATTGGCTACGATGGCATGACCGACACGGCTGAGCAGCGCAAGTTTCAGCCTTACCTGAATCAATTGGGGGCAACCGTGGGCACCAATTCTCCTGTTTACCAACGGGCCGCCGCCGATCCCTCGGGCGACAACTTCCGCGGTTACCGCGACCCTTCGTATGGCGATGCGGCGGGCATTCTGGAACGATACAAAGACATTAACAACCCGCACGGCAACTCGCCTATTGCCACCACCAACGACCAGTTCACCAATGCGTTTACCCTATATCCCGACCAGGAAGAACTGAACCGCGACAACACGCTGAACGAGGTGGAAGAATATTTTCAGTACCGCCTGCAACTGCGGCCCAACATGCAGGTGGGCAGCAACTACATTACCGACATACGGCGGGTAAATGTGCGGCTGGCCAACAACAGCGTCCGCGAAGAAAAATGGTACCTCTTTCGCATTCCCATTAAAGAATACCAGGCCAAGATTGGCAATATCCCCGACTTTAAGTCCATCCGGTTTATCCGCATGTTTATGACCAACTGGGAAGACACGGCCGTGCTGCGTTTTGCCAAGCTGGAACTGGTGCGAAACCAGTGGCGGAAATTCGACTACGAGATCAATACCTCCGGCAACTATGTGCGCCTGCCGGCCAACGACCCCACCCGCGTGGACATCCTGGCGGTGAATATTGAAGAAAACGACCGCCGTTTCCCCATCCCGTACCGCCAGCCGCCGGGCATACAGCGCCAGCAGCAGATCAGCAACAACAATGTGCAGTTGCTGCTCAACGAACAGTCGCTCAGCTTGCGGGTGGCCGGCCTGGCCAAGAACCAGAGCCGCGGCCTGTTCAAGGCCATGAACCTGGACTTGCGGCAGTACGGTCGGCTGGCCATGTTTGTGCATGCCGAAAGCACCAAGCAGGGCGGCACCGACATTCGCGACAATGATCTCAACGCGGTGATCCGGATTGGTAACGACTACGTGAGCAACTACTACGAAATAAAGATTCCGCTGAAGGTAACGCAGTGGGGCGCTTCCGATTCGCTCTCCATTTGGCACGAGCAAAACAACCTGGATTTTGACCTCAACCTGCTCACCACGCTCAAGTCGCGGCGAAACAACAACGGCACGTCGCCCTCGCAGTACTTCCAGCAACTGATCGAAGGCCGGCAATACGCCATCCTGGGCAACCCGAACCTGGGCGAAGTGCGGGGTTTCTTTTTGGGCGTGGAGAACGGGGCACAGGAACTGATAGATGCGGAGATTTGGTTTAACGAGCTGCGCCTGCAACGCCTGAACGAAAAAGGCGGCTATGCGGCGCTGGGCCGTGTGGACCTGCGCCTGGCCGATTTGGGCAACTTAAGCTTTAGCGGCAGCCTGCGCAGCGTGGGCTTTGGTACGCTGGAGCAACGGGTGAACGAACGCAGCCGCGAAGACTTTGCCCAATACGACATTGCGGCCAACCTTGACCTGGGCAAGCTGCTGCCGAAAGAAGCCGCCCTGACCATTCCCGTCTATGCCGCGGTCAGCAAAACCACCTCTAACCCGGAGTTTGATCCCTATGACCTGGACGTGAAGCTGCGGGATAAATTGCGGGAGGCACCCAGCGATAAGCGGGACTCCATCCGCAATGATGCGGTGGACGAGCGTACCATCAAGACGCTGAATTTTACGTCGGTAAAGCGGACAAAACCCTTTGGGCAAAAGCCGCAATTGTGGGACCTGTCGAACATTGACATTAACTATAACTACACGCACGAAAGGCGCACCAATCCAATCATTGAATACGATGATGTAAAACGCACCCGTGCGGCCGTCGGCTACAATTTTGCGCCGCAGCCCAACTTTGTGGAACCGCTGAAGAAAATTTTTAAATCACGGTCGCCCTGGCTGGCCCTGATCCGCGATTTCAACTTTAATTATAAGCCTTCGCTGATTTCAATCCGGGCCGATGTGTTTCGCCAGTTTGGCGCCCTGCGCAACCGCAATGTGGGTTCGCCGGCCAAGCTGCCCGAGTACTTCGACAAATTCTTCACCTTCGACCGCTTTTACAGCCTTCGGTGGGAGTTTACCCGTTCGCTTACGTTTGATTTTAATGCGGTAAACAATGCCCGCATTGACGAGCCCTACGGACGGCTGGACACAAAGGCCAAAAAGGATTCGGTACGCGACAACTTCCTGAAAGGCGGCCGCAACACCCATTACCACCAGGAAGGCACGCTGGCGTACAATGTGCCTACGGCCAAGCTGCCGCTGCTCGACTGGACGCAGATGCGGGTGAGCTACACCGCCAAGTACGATTGGCTGGCTGGTTCGCTGCTGGCCCGTGAGTTGGGCAACACCCTGTTTACCGGCCAAACCCGCAATGCCACCGCCGACCTGGACTTCGACCGGCTGTACAACAAATGGCGGTTTTTGCAGG
>CBDUBQ010000026.1:0-90545 GCA_965365435.1 uncultured Flavisolibacter sp. | reverse complement strand
TGGAGGAAGTTTAGTGAAAGCAGTTTCACTAAACTTTTTTTGTGTATGGCAAAGATTAAAAAAAGCGGTGCTGGGCCTGCGGTAGCTTAGGGGTTATCCGCTGGGGCCAGCAGGCCGGAAAACAGCGATTCAAATGCAAGAATTGCGAGGTGTTGTTTACCCGCAATGATGCTGGCCAGCGGCTGAAAAATCGTTTCATCTGGTTCAAAAAATGGATACTGGAACGGCAGACGTTCAAAACCCTTAGCCGCGACAGCGGACTTAGTATTGACACGCTTCAGCGGACTTTTTATGCCTTTTTGGAGCAGGCGCCAAGCGTAAAAATAGTAAAGCGACCGCATGTCCACCTGCGGCTGGACGCCACCTACTTCGAGCGGTTTTGCCTGCTCTGCTACCAGGACCATGAAGATGGCTATACGCAGCTGATCCGCTTTACCGACGGAGAGCATTACCGCGAGATAAAAGAAGACCTGGACAACCTGATTAAACTGGGTGTGCAGATCGAAAGCATTACCACAGACGGGCATAAGAGTATGCTCAAAGCCATCCGTAAGTCTCTGCCCGATGTACCGGCGCAACGCTGCCTGATACACATTCAGCGAATGTGTCTGCTATGGTTGACAAGGTTTCCAAAGCATCCCTCCGGTGTGGAGCTAAGGGCTTTGGTGCTAATGCTTCTGCGCATCAAATCAGAGAACGACCGGCTTTACTGGACCGGAGCGTTGCAGCAGTGGTACAGCCGCCACGAAGTCTACCTCAAGGAGAAAACCTTCCATGACCCCACTGGTCGCTACTGGTACACCCATAAGCTGCTGAGGCGTTCCTATTTCACCATCAAAAGAGCCCTGCCGAACATGTTCCATTACCTCTCTAATCCAAAGATCCCATCCACGACCAATGGCATTGAAGGCTTTTTCTCTCACTTAAAGAACCACCTTGACTTACACCGAGGCCTTACCGTAAAGCACAGAGCTGACTTCATCAAGTGGTACGTGTATTTGTCTAACGACAAATGAGTTTTGGGAGCCATAAGGGACATTCCGGTAAGCAATGAAAAGGCAGCTCCGAAGAACTGCCCTTACCGTTGATGTCATCAGCCTTATTGCTGGCAGGTTGCTCTCCAGCAGCGCCTGCGTCCCCTTCAGACTGACAAGAGCTATAATAAACATTAAAGAGGAAAAAACCACCAACTATTTTTCAGTACATTACCTTAAAAGACCACAGCAACATTGCGCTTTCCTCCGGCTTGATTTTGTCATGATGGCTTATGCAACCCATCTCCGACTTCCGCAAGCACTCTTTCAATCCTTGCTTTTAAGGTATCGTAGTCGGTAAAGCCCTGCGACAGCAGGTAAAACTTAGCATCGCCTGTTTGTAGTAATACCGTTGGATAACCGCTCACCTGCAACTGCTTTACCAGGGCAAACTCATAGTAAGCCTTTTCCCTGTATTCTTCGCTTTTCAGCTTAGCATAAAATTCTTCTTCCGGCACATTATACATTGGTAAAAGATGGCGGTACGCTTCTTTATCGGTCAGGTCACGTCCTTCGTAGTTTAAGGCATGCTGCAGGTCCGATGCAATTTGCACCGCCTTGTTGGGATGATATTCCTTTAAAATACAAAGCGCAATGGCCGGCATTTCGGAATGCGGGTACCAATCGGTTTTGTCGGGGTTGAACACATGCCAGAGAAAATCTTCGCCGAATTTGATACCGGTCAGTTCTTCCACCCGTTTGTAGGCGCCCTGAATGTATGTTGCCATTACACCAAAATGCTGCGGTGTTTCGGGCAGTATCATACCGCCCGACAGGACTTCGAAGGCTATGTGATTTTCGTATTCGTCAGCAAGCCTTTTTATCACCGGGCTAAAGCCGTAACACCAGCCGCACCAGGCATCGTAACAATAGTAAAGGGTTGGTTGAAATGAGTTTTCCATACAATTACGTTTGGCAAAACACAAGGTCCGTTTTTGCCAGCGGCAAAGGTAGGCCGGGATAAGCGGCTGCCTTTTTTGTAACAATGGAGCCGAAAACAAATGACGTGAAACCAATGCACACGATTTGCCTATTCAATATTTTCTTCATAGTTTAAATCCTGGTGCCTCTGCTGACGCTGTCGCTTAAGTAAAGACGTCTCGCAGTTTTGCACAACCCTTATCGTAAAACCAACCATTTTTTTCTATGCCACTCTTGCCCCGCTTCGACCCGCCGGCTTTTTTAGCCGATGTTCCGCCCGATTCCGTTTTTTATCGCAAGTTCAGCAAGCATATTTCTGACCTGATTGGCAGGACAAAGCCCGGTGATGGCCGTGGTGCCTTTTACAATCCTACCCGCACCGATGTAAAAGTCACCGCAGAAAAAGCCCTGACCTGGATGGGCTTTCCCCGGCAGGTGCTGATGGAAAACATAGACCGCCGGGAGGCCTACCGTTTGGCCGATGCCGATGTGGCCGAACGAAAACCGCAGATCGAATACTTTGAATGGAAAGTTGATCGCAATGCGGCCGGCAAAATCACCAAGGTGACTTTTGTGACCGAAACACCGGATTATTATGAGCTGTTATGGAGTGTGGACAAGAAAATGGTCGTGAAGCTTTATCAAGACTACGTAAATCCGAAGGTAGAGCAGGCCGACCTTCAGGCCGATGGCGAGTATAATCCATTCAACCGGTGGAACACCACCGATGGCATAATGCATTACATCCACGGGGCTAACAGTTTTGGGGATGCAATTGGCTTGTCGCTCGAGTCCGTCAAATCAAAAAATCCGTTTCAAGACAACTACGATGCAACGCCAGGGCTGTACAACAACCCTACCTCGGCCGATCCCCGCATTTCCTTTGATGTGCACATGCTGGTCAGAAAAGGATTTTATGTTACCGTACGCAACCCGGTGGGCTTGTACATGGCCGCCTGGGACAACAGCGGCATCACTGATGACAAGGGCCGCCCGGCCGCCGACTACTGGCGCATCGAACGCGGCGTGCCTGGCATGGCGTTGCGGGTGGTGTACGAAGTGCCGCCGGCTAAAGGTTTTGTTGTTGGAGACCTTTGCATTGGCGGACGGCCAATTGAATATGGCGGGCAGTTGGCCGAACTGGTAACGGTGATGTTTTCGGTAACGGCTGGCAAGCTGATGAAACGCTGAATTTCAGAGGGCGCTAAAAAATTGCTTTTATGGTAGAAATGACATTTTCCAAAAAAGAAGTGGATCAGCAAAAGGTTACAAAACTCTTCGGCAAGTTGAAAATATCCGGGCGGGAAGAGCAGAAAAATATTACCATCCCCATCCTGACTCCGCAGGTAAAAGAAGATGTACCGGGCAGCCTGGCCGAACCGGTGTACACGGCCAAAACACAAGACGATATCCAGGGCAATATCATTCCCGGTTTCAATAAAGACCATCAGCATTTTTTGTTTTATAAAATTGGCACCGCGAAACGTTGCAAGCCGTTTTTGCGCTGGATCGTGCCCTATCTCTCGTCTATGGAAGAAGTGCTGGCGTTCCGGAAAATCTTTCGGGCGGTACGGTTTCGTGTGGGCGAAGAGATGATGATGTTGAGCGCTACCTGGATTAATATGGCATTTTCGCACAACGCTATCCGGAAGCTCACGAAGGCGGCCGACGCCGATGCGTTTGGCGACGAAAGCTTCCGGCAGGGCCTGGCCAAACGCTCATCATTCCTTGGCGATCCAACGGCTGCCAGGAATCCCGGCAACCCAGGCAAATGGAAGGTGGGCGGGCCAAAAAACGAAGCCGACGTTATCGTCATTATCGCCTCGGACCGGCCTTCGATGCTGGCCGATGCCGTAAAACTGGTACAGAAGAACGCCGAAGCGGCCGGCATGAGCCTTGTTTTTCAACAGCGGGGCGATACGTTGCCCGATCCTTACCGCGGTCACGAACACTTCGGTTTTAAAGACGGTGTATCGCAGCCGGGTGTACGTGGCAAGCTTTCCACCGAGCCTGGCGACTACATTACCGCCCGCTACATTGCCGGCACCGATCCGCGACGGCTTTATTTTGCCAAACCCGGGCAGCTGCTGGTGTGGCCCGGCCAGTTTCTGTTGGGCGAACCGCGGCAGGACGCCAATGATTTGCTGAAACCAGCCCTGCCGGCAACGAATTTTCCCCCGTGGGCAAAGCTGGGCTCATATCTTGTTGTGCGCCGGCTGCGGCAGGACGTGACCGCATTTTGGAGTTTTATTGGAAAACTGGCCGCAACCGCGGCCATGCCAGTAGAAAAAGTAGCGGCCATGCTGGTAGGCCGCTGGCCCAGTGGCGCGCCGATAGTAAGAGTGCCGGGCAACGATGACCCTAAGCTTGGCGAGGACACATTTGCCAACAATCATTTCCTGTTCGACGACAGCGCAAAGCCCTCACAACTGCGGCCAATAAGTGGTTATCCCGGCGACAAACATCCGCCGGCGGTGGCAGATTTCCTGGCCACCGTATGCCCGCATTTTGCCCATATCCGTAAAATGAATCCACGCGACAGTCCTACCGACCTGGGCAAACCAGAGGATAATCTTACCCGCCTTATTTTGCGGCGGGGTATTCCCTTTGGGCCCTCTGTGATCGGGGTAAAGCATCCCTCTAAAGCACTGCTGGCGAAGGAAAGGGGTTTAATGTTCCTCAGCTATGGCGCCAGCATCGAAGACCAGTTTGAATTTTTACAGCGCCGGTGGAGCAATTCGGCTGTGCAGCCAAACCTGGGCGGGCACGATCCAATCATAGGGCAGAACGGCACCGGTACAAGAGAGCGGTTTATACAATTTCCGGCGCCTGGCGGTCCGGTAAACATTACGCTAAAAGATGAATGGGTAACACCCACCGGCGGCGGTTACTTTTTTGCTCCCGCTATTTCGGCTATCAGAGATGTGCTGGGCGCCTGAGCCCGAAACATAAAAAACAAAGGGCTTGTTTGCAAACTGCAGCAAGCCCTCTGCCTTTCCCGTACAGCTATGTTTAATCGGGGAACAATGTTTTGTCAATGCCGGGAATGATCTTCATGGCATTTTTGTAATACACTTTCTTTAGCACCGCATCGCTCAGGCCCAGGCCGTACATGCGCCAGAAGGCGTGGTATTTTTTGTGGTAGGGAAAATATTCGTCTTCCGTTTCCAGCACCCGAAAGTAGGTGCTGTACTCTGCCGGCACCCAACTGTCTTTGCCAAACAAAATCCGGTCCTGGTATTTTTCAAAAAAAGCTTTGGCGGCTTTCGGTTGCCGGCCCAGTTCGGCTATCACAGCACCGAACTCGGTGTACATGTTCGGAAATGAATCCATCAATTTACCGAGGTGCGCCAGGTTGCTGCCGTACCAGCCAAAATGGGCATTGATAAAGGTTGTTTTCGGATGCCGGCGAAACACGTTGTGCTGTTGCTGGATCATGTCTTCCCACGGCGCCGGGTCGGTGGCGCTACGCTTGCGGCCAGGATAGGTCAGCAATTCCAGCCAGCGTTCGTTGTGCTCGTCGGGTTCTTCCCAAAACTGTTTCGGGTCGGCGGTGTGAATCAGCACCGGAATACCCAACTGACCACATTTGGCCCAGACGGGATCAAGCCGGGGGTCATCTACCTGTATAATATTTCCCTTGTTGTCTTTGGCGGAAAAACCGAGGCTTTTATAAATTTTCAATCCCTGTGCACCGGCTTTTACATCGGCTTCCAGTTGCGCAGCCGCCTTCTCGCCCCAACCGGGTTCGCCCACCCCGGTAAACGATCCATTGGTAAAAACTACCAGGCGGTTGGGCGTTGTCTTCTTCGCGTTCTGTATAGAGCGAACCAGATAGGAATTGTCGGCCACATCAAACACGCCGTTGTTATTCCGGAAGCCCCGTCCGCTAAGGTTTACCATCACTTTCATGTTCAGGCTGTCCATTTGCGCTAGCAGGGCCGGAATGTCCTGGTCGGGCATGTTGTACTGATGATTGTGCACATCAATAAACGGATACTTTGCTTTTTTGAGCGGATGCTCAGTTGTTACCAGCGAAGAAGGCGGGTTGTAGGTTTCAAAATCAATGCGGGCTTTGTTTTGGGCAAAGCCGATAGAGGCAAGCAGGAAAGCGGCAACCACAGTACAGGCCAATTGTTTCATTGCAGAATAGTGTTTGGTTAAATGTATTTCTGGTGAATGAATAGCAAAACCCGGCTGTCAAGGTTAACAGGGTTTTAAAGAAATGAGTAAAACATTTACAACAGCTTGGTAAGCTCGCTTATTCTTTCGATTGTTTCGGGAAGGTAGCCGTTTATAATCTGCCAAACCAACTCATGATCAATTCCAAAATAATGATGGACAAGAATATTGCGAAAACCGATCAGTTTTTGCCACGGAATGTCAGGGTGCTTTAAGATGACATTTTGGGAGAGGTGGCGCGATGCTTCTCCAATTACTTGAAAATTACGTATCACAGCATCTTTTATCAGCTCATCTTTCAGATAGGCATCGAAAGTACAGCCAGCAGTGAAACGAATAATTTTTTCGCCCGCCTCCTGAATATCCATCAGCAGTAAAAGATCTTCCCTCTTAGGCATAAAGCAAGTCGCGTTTAATTGCCTCGAAGTATCTCGGTTTTATTCCTCCTTTGCTCACCACCTGTACTTTTTTCTTTTGAAACAAATTTTCTAATGTGAAGGCACATTCAAAAAATTTATCAACATCGGGCTTTTCGAAGTACAACATCAGGTCAATATCACTTTCCGGCGTCTGTTCATCGCGACTGTAAGACCCAAAAAGAGCAATCTCCGTGAGGCCGTACTTCTGTTGAAGTTCCGGCTTTACCCGCCTAAGTTCAGAAAGAATCACCGCTTTGTCCATACTACTAAATTAAAATAAGACTGAATAAAAGAGACAAGCGATGCTGCAAAGCGTGTCTTTGTCTGTTGAAACATCCGCTAAAAAACAGCGTGCCTTAGCCTATGTTCCCCACCGGGGGACAGGCAGCTTAATGCGCTTCCAGCCAATTCTCTCCCGCTCCCACTTCGGCAATGATAGGAATACCATTCGGCAGCGTCATGGCCGATTGCATGCAATCGAGAATCACCGGTTTCACTTTCTCCACTTCCTCCCGCGTTACATCAAACACCAGTTCATCATGTACCTGCAAAATCATTTTCGATTGAAAACGGTGCTCTTTAAACGCCTTGTGAATTTTTACCATCGCCATCTTTATCATATCGGCGGCTGTTCCCTGTATGGGCGAGTTGATGGCGTTTCGTTCGGCATAACCCCGCACGGTAAAATTCGATGAATTAATATCCCGCAGCCAGCGTTTGCGGCCCAGCAGTGTTTGCACATAACCATGCTCACGGGCAAAGTTGATCATCTCGTCCATGTAGCGGGTAATGCCCGAAAACTCCAGCTTGTAGGCATCAATAATTTCTTTGGCTTCGCTGCGGCTGATGTTGATATTCTCGGCCAGGCCAAACGAGCTTTGGCCGTAGATGATGCCGAAGTTCACGCTCTTGGCCTTGTACCGCATTTCCTTTGTCACTTCGGCTTCCGGCACTTTAAACACCTTGGCTGCCGTAGCCGTGTGTACGTCTTTGTTTTGCCGAAAGGCATCGCTCATAATTTCATCGCCGCTGATGGCGGCCACAATCCGCAATTCGATTTGTGAGTAATCGGCGCTCAGCAGCACATGGTCCTTATCGCGTGGAATAAAGGCTTTCCGAATTTCCCGGCCTCTTTCGGTACGGATAGGGATGTTTTGCAGGTTGGGATTATTGCTCGATAAACGACCCGTTACGGCAATGGCCTGGGCATAATTGGTATGTACACGACCGGTTTTGGCGTTGATCAGCAGCGGCAGCGAATCCACATAGGTTGACTTCAGCTTGGTGTATTCGCGGTAAGCCATGATGTGATCAGCTATCGGATGCTTCTTTGCCATTTTGCTCAGCACTTCTTCGCCGGTGGCATACTGGCCTGTTTTTGTTTTTTTGGCGTTCGGGTCCAGTTGCAGCTTTTCAAACAGCACTTCGCCCAATTGTTTTGGCGAGCCGAGATTAAACTTTACGCCGGCCAGCTCGTACACTTTTTCCTCGTGTTGCTGCGCTTCTTTCTCCAGCACTTTGGAGTAATCGTTCAAAAAACCCGTGTCTATCCGTACCCCTTCAAACTCCATATCGGTAAGCACCGGCACCAGCGGGTTTTCCACATCGCAAAAAACATCGCGTACTTCATATTTCTTTAACTGCGGCTCAAACACGGCCTTGAACTGCAGGGTGATGTCGGCATCTTCCACGGCATACTCCTTGATCTTTTCCAACTCTACATCCCGCATATTTCCCTGGCCTTTCCCTTTTTTGCCAATCAGGTCTTCAATATGCACCGGTTCATAACCCAGGTATTTTACCGCCAGCCAGTCCATGTTGCTTTTGCCGTCGGGCTCTATCAGGTAATGGGCCAGCATGGTGTCGAAGAGTTTGCCTTTAATGGCCACACCGTACCATTTCAGCATCAGCAGATCGTATTTGATGTTGTGGCCGATCCACATCTTTTTTTCATTGGCAAAAAGGTGGGCAAAGCGGGCCAGGATAGTTTTGGCCTCTTCTGCATTATCGGGCGGCAGTGGCACATACCAGCCATGGTGTGGCCGCATGGCAAAGCTCATTCCCACCAGCTGCGCATTGTTGGCATCGAGGCCGGTGGTTTCGGTATCGAAAGAAATTTCTCCGGCAGCTTCCAAGGCCGCCAACAGATTTTTAAATTCCCCTTCGCTTTCCACCAGTTCGTACTCGTGTTCTACATTGCCAATGTTCCTGCCGGGTGTAACGATGTTTGTTTCGTCAGGCGCATCAACCGGATTTGCGCCAGCGGCGCTGAACAAGTCGGCCTGCACACCCTGCGAGCCTTTTTTTTGCGACACGATATCGCCACCAAAATCATCGCCCAGCAATCGCTTGCCAAGGGTTTTAAATTCGAGTTCGGTGAAAATGCTGCGCAACCCATCCTTGTCCCAGTCCTTCAGCCGGAAGTCTTCTTCATGGAACTCCACCGGCACATCGGTGATGATGGTTGCCAGCTTTTTGCTCATAATGGCCGCTTCGCGGCCGGTGCGGATCTTTTCGCCCAGGGCGCCCTTTATTGTATCGGCTTTTTCCAGAATGGCTTCCAAGGATCCATACTCCGTCAGCAGTTTGCAGGCTGTTTTTTGGCCTACGCCGGCAATGCCCGGAATATTATCAACCGCATCGCCCATCAACCCCAAAATATCTCTTACCTGATCTACGTTTTGAATGCACCATTTGTCGCACACCTCCTGCGGGCCCATGATTTCCACCTCGCCACCTTGGTATCCCGGCTTGTAAATTTTTACTTTTTCGCTGACCAACTGCCCGTAATCTTTATCGGGGGTGACCATGTACACTTCATATCCCAGTTTTTCCGCCTGTTTGCTTAGCGTGCCAATTACATCATCGGCCTCAAAGCCGTCGTATTCCATCATAGGAATGTTGAAGCCGGCAATAATTCGTTTGATATCGGGCATGGCCGCCATCAGGTCTTCGGGTGCTTCCTGCCGGTTGGCTTTGTAATCGGCAAAATCATTTACACGGTCGGAGGGGCGCCCACCCTCGAAACACACGGCCATGTGCGTGGGTTTCTGGTTGTTGATAAGGTCGAGTAGTGTATTGGTAAACCCAAACTGGGCGTTGGTATTTTTTCCTTTGGAAGTAATGCGGGGATTGCGGATCAACGCATAATAAGCCCGGAAAATAAGGGCCATGGCATCGAGTAAAAACAAACGTTTGTCCATAGCTTACGAAGGTAGGCTATGAAAAGTTTTTTGCAGAAAATGCAAAAGCAAATCCCGCCACGCAGCAGGATTTGCTGTTCGATAGTTTAAGGCAATCTATGATGCAATAGATTACTTCAACACCGTGGGGTTTTCAGGTTGGGCAACGGCACTACCGGTACCAGAAGCGGAAGCGGACTGCTCCATGTTTGTACCAGGTTTTAAGGCAGCGGTTTCGCTTTTATCCTTTTGGAAAAAGTTTAAATACAGTGCTGTAAACAAGAGTGAAAACGAAAAGACATAAAGAAGCCGGTTGGCGTTTTTCTTCATACAATACGGATTAAGAAAACGAAAGTAATCTTCCGGCGGCGGAAATGCAATCTTTCGGCCGATTTTATAAAAAGAAAGTGGGTTGACCGGCAAATGCCGGTCAACCCACTTTTCGTTAAAAACATTATTTCTGAACTTCCACCGTGCGAGAACCCACGGTGATGATGCCTGTAAAAATGTTGATCACAAAATCCAACGGCGTCATAGACGTTTTCACGGTGTAGTTAGTGGCGTTTCCGGCCAGTTCTTTTGTGTCGAACTGGTTGAGCGGAACGATACCCCACAAGATATACCAGGCCCTTTTTTCTACTTTTTCACCACCGCTTCCGCCACTGCCAACTGTGTGTACATGCGTGTAACAAGAGGCAAGCATAAAGCAGGCTACTGCAATGCTTAGTAATTTTCTTTTCATTCGTTTACATTTAGAAAACTAAAATAATCATAATGACTTAATTGACGCGATTATGGATTCGAAAATTTTTGTTTTTCGCTGATAGCTGCTGTCAATTGCCGTGAAAAAGTTCAGGGCCATCCGGGGCTCTTCTTTTTTAAAAAACAATAGCTGAAATTGCGTTGCCTGCTTGTTTGCCATCACAAACTGCAGCACATCAAATCCGTCTTTTGCAAAACTGTCAAGCTTCACGGCCGACCACTGTCCCTGGCTGTTCAGCTCTTTGCTATAATTTGCCTTCAGGCGTTGCAGGTCTTCTTTTGCCACCTGGCGTATATCAAGGATAGCCAGCAGCGAGGCCCCGTCGGCGGACGACACGATGTTTTTCACGGCGATCTTTTTCAGGCTTGCTTCTTTTAATTTATCCTGAATGCTGCTGTCGCCTGTCAGGTCCGTCCAGGCAGAAGGCAACTGATAGCGGATGTTCAGCGCCGAGTCGCTGATTTTTTTGTCCACCAGTTTTTCGTTTAGCTCAAAATACATGTCGGCCGACTGGTTGCTGTCGGCAGCACAGCCAAGAAGGCACACAAGCAGGAAACACAAGGCAAATTTTACCATGCAGATGAAATTTAATTAGCGTAATGTTTGGTTTAAAAATTCTAAAGTACGGGAATCGGCGCTGCTGAAGTTTAAAGAAAACATATCGGACAAAACCGACCCATCGGGATGGCTGCTTACCGCCGGCCGGAAGGGAAAATTCTGTTGAGCGGGCGGCGCCAGGTTTATCCTTATCACTTCATCCCTTCCAGCTTTTTTTGCAGCGAAAACATTTCGTCACGCAGCCTTGCCGCTTCCATAAAGTCCATATCCCTTGCGGCTTTTTCCATTTCTTTTTTGGTGGCGGCAATCTTTTTCTCCACCTGCGGAATGGTGGCGTATTCCGCTTCGTCCTCGGCCGCTTTACTCACTGGAATTTCGTCTACGGCATACGGTGAGTCCGGATCATACCCCTTGATATCGAGCACCGCTGTTTGCCGCATAATCTGGTCAACCGATTTTTTTACCGTGGTAGGTGTAATGCCGTGCTGCAAGTTATAGGCAACCTGCTTTTCGCGACGGCGGGCCGTTTCGTCAATAGTACGCTGCATGCTTTCGGTCATCTTATCGGCATAAAAAATAACCAGCCCTTCGACATTGCGGGCAGCGCGGCCGGCGGTTTGCGTCAGCGACCGTTCATTGCGAAGAAAACCTTCTTTATCGGCATCCAGAATAGCTACAAGTGAAACTTCGGGCAGGTCCAATCCTTCGCGAAGCAGGTTTACCCCCACCAGCACATCAATCTTGCCCAGCCGCAGGTCACGCAAAATTTCCACCCGTTCCAGCGCATCAATATCGCTGTGAATATATCGGCTTTTAATGTCAATGCGCTTCAGGTATTTGTCCATTTCCTCGGCCATTCGTTTGGTGAGCGTGGTTACCAGCACCCGGTCGCCTTTTTTCACCCGCTTGTCTATTTCATCCAGCAGGTCGTCAATCTGGTTTACACTCGGGCGCACGTCAATGGGCGGTTCCAGCAGACCTGTTGGCCGCACCACCTGTTCTACCACTACGCCACCGGTTTGCTCCAGCTCGTAGTCGCCCGGCGTGGCACTCACATACACCGTTTGGTTAATCAGGTTTTCAAACTCATGAAAATTCAGCGGCCGGTTGTCAAGTGCAGAAGGAAGGCGGAAGCCGTAATCTACCAGCGTTATCTTGCGACTGCGGTCGCCGCCGTACATACCGCTCACCTGCGGCACGGTCTGATGGCTTTCGTCAATCACACAAAGAAAATCTTTCGGAAAATAGTCGAGCAGGCAAAAGGGCCTAGTACCGGGTTTTCGCCGGTCGAAAAAGCGGGAGTAGTTCTCAATGCCGTTGCAAAAGCCCAGCTCACGAATCATCTCCAGATCGTATTCCACCCGTTCTTTCAGGCGTTGCGCTTCAATGAACTTGCCCACGCTTTTAAAGTATTCGACCTGGGCATTCATTTCGTCCTGTATTTCGTAAAGCACATTCTGGATCATGTCCTTTGGCGCCACATACAAATTGGCCGGAAAAATAGCAGCGTTGTCAAGCTTGCCGATTCGCTTGCTTGTTTGCACATCAATGCTTTCAATTTCTTCGATCTCATCGCCAAAAAACGTAACCCGGTAACCAAAATCCACATAGGGCAGGTTAATGTCAACCGTATCGCCCTTTACCCGGAAAGTGCCCCTGGTAAACTCAATGGAAGTGCGGTTGTAAAGCGAGTTCACCAGCGCATGTAAAAAGCCCTGCCGCGACAGCACATCACCTTTGGCAATACGAATGATGCCGCTTTCGTAATCGGTGGGATTGCCCATACCGTAGATGCAGCTTACCGAGGCCACCACAATAATATCCCGACGGCCTGAGAGCAAAGAGGTAGTAGCCCGCAGGCGAAGTTTATCCAGCTCTTCGTTAATGTTGAGGTCTTTTTCAATGTACGTGTCGGTGGTGGGCAGGTAGGCTTCGGGTTGATAGTAATCGTAGTACGACACAAAATATTCCACCGCATTGTCCGGAAAAAACTGCTTGAATTCGCCGTAAAGCTGGGCCACCAGCGTTTTGTTATGCGTCAGCACCAGTGTGGGCTTTTGCACATTCTTTATCACATTGGCCATGGTAAAGGTTTTGCCCGAACCCGTTACGCCCAGCAGCACCTGGTGCTTATCGCCGCGCAGCACACCATCTGTCAGTTCACGAATGGCCGACGGCTGGTCGCCGGCCGGCTGATATGGAGCATGAAGTTGAAATCCCATAGTTGAATAGTTACAAATTTACGGCCCGAGGGCCCAAGGGCCTCCGCCGCCCACCGCGCCCCTCCCGGTAGCAGGGTCCAGATCGAAGACTCTGTTCTTGTTGGCAATAATCCTTTTTTACAGGGCACTCCAGCTACCTACACAGCTTGCTTGCAGAAAAAACCAGTGACTTACACCTGAGCCCCTCCACCGGAGGGGACGGGGGAGGCCGTTGGGGATAGCCCACTATTTTTGGCAAAGCCTTTGTTTCCTATTTTACTGATGAAAAAAACATTTGCCAGGAAACTGAAAAAAACAGGCTAAGGGTGCCGATTTGAACCGTTGACGAATGTATTAGTCCTGAAAAACCAAACCTGTACCGGGTGAAGACCAATGATGAAAACGAAAAAGACCGCTAACAACAACCGTACATAAAAAATCCCGCCGGTAAAGCGGGATTTTTTCACCTTTTTCGTATGGTTAAGCTGTTTGAAGATCGGTAATCTTCGCACGGATTTTTGCTTCCAGTTCGCCAGCCAGCTCAGGATTGTCTTTCAGCAATTGCTTCACGCCTTCCCGGCCCTGGCCCAGTTTGTTGGCATCGTAGCTAAACCAGCTACCGCTTTTCTGCACAATGCCCATTTCCACACCCATGTCCAGGATTTCGCCAATCTTGGAAATGCCTTCGCCAAACACCAGGTCAAATTCGGCGGTGCGGAAAGGAGGCGCCACTTTGTTCTTCACCACTTTTACCTTTACACGGTTACCAATGGCTTCTTCACCGTCTTTGATTTGTGTCATACGACGAATATCGAGACGAACAGAAGCGTAAAACTTCAGGGCGTTACCACCGGTGGTGGTTTCAGGGTTACCGAACATCACACCGATTTTTTCCCGCAGCTGGTTAATGAAAATACAGATGGTGTTTGTTTTGGAGATGGTAGCGGTAAGCTTACGCAATGCCTGCGACATCAAACGTGCCTGCAAACCCATTTTCGAGTCACCCATTTCGCCTTCCAGCTCGCCTTTTGGTACCAGTGCCGCCACAGAGTCAATCACCACCACATCAAGCGCACCGGAAAGAATCAGGCGGTCGGCAATTTCAAGCGCCTGCTCACCATAATCGGGCTGAGAGATCAGCAGGTTATCAATATCCACACCCAGCTTTTGTGCATACGCACTGTCAAAGGCGTGTTCGGCATCAATAATTGCACACATGCCACCTTTCTTTTGTGCTTCGGCAATCACATGCGTGGCGATGGTAGTTTTACCGGAGCTTTCCGGACCATAAATTTCCACTACTCGGCCACGGGGCAAACCACCGATTCCCAGCGCCGCATCGAGGCCAATTGAGCCGGTGGATACCACTTCCTGTGTTTGCTCACCACGTTCGTTCATCATCATCACACTGCCCTTGCCAAAGTCTTTGTCAATCTTGTCTATGGTCAGTTTCAGTGCTTTTAATTTTTCAGCGTTTGACATGTTTCTGATTTTGATTTTTGTGAGTAGAATGGTGACTTAAAGTTAGGCTTTTTCACCGGCCATTCTGAATTTTTAATAGGGTGTAAAGCTAATGATTTTAGCAAAAACCCGGCAAAAAATTTGGCCCCGCCGGCCCTAAAAATACGTTAATGAAAAGGTGGTGTTTTGAGGGTAACCAGCCATTAAACCAACCTGCCGGCAAAGCCGGTTTCGATAAAAAAAGCAGGCCCTACGCCTGCTGTTTGCTTTGTTCTGCTAAGAGTGAAAATTTGTTTTTACTTCACGGCATCGCCCTTCCACGGATCAGCCTTCAGCGCTTTATCCCAGGCCCGCAACGGATGCCGTGCGGGGTCCAGGCGTTTGCCGGTGTCCCAGGGCTCAAAAGCATTTTTTACATTGCCCAAACCAGTGGCGGCCAGTTCGGGATAATGCCGCAGAATAACCGTTTTGAAATCGGTTTGATCAATCCATTCCAGGCCTTCTTTGGTGTAGTATTCTTCTGTGTAACAGTCGGTGTAAAACCGGTCGGCCTGCAGGCGGCGGGTGGCATTGAGAATAAAGATCTGGAACATGGTTTCGCCAAAGCCAAAACCGGTCGGCCGGTGTCCTTCGGCAAGATTCCCCACCAGCAGGTCCAGTTGTTCCACTGCCTCTGGTTCGCTGCCGTAAACCTGCTTTAATTTCGCCACCACAGCTTTGTCTTCCGTCAGGTCTTCGAACGAAGCAATCGGGTTTAGTCCCAACTGCCGCCTGAATTCATTATAGCGGGGCACTCCGCGTTCGCGGGCACGCAAAATATCCACCGCCGCCATATCGTACACAGGATTAAACGGAATGCTCAGCTCCTGCATGAATTTGGGATAGTTGTTCAGCACCAACTGGCCCGGATGCTGGTTGCCGAACGAAAAGAACAGATCGGCAAACGAAAAGCGGGCCGACAGTTTGGACGATGCCGCCTGTCTTGTTTCCACAAACGGAACATTCGTCACCGTTTCTTTATCGGTAACCTTGCGAAGGTGCAAGGCCTCTGGAAGCAGGGAGTGCAGGCGATACACTTCCACAAACTCCTGCGTAAGCGAATAAGGCACGCCGTGCTTGTTGATAGGATTGCCTACCACGCCGCCCAACTCCGGGTTTTGCACGTTGATGGCAGCCACCGTTTTGCGGTGGGTGCCGGAGCGAAACAGGTTCGTGAGCAGTCCATACCAGTTTGCATTCAGCCCGTTGTCGAGTCCCTGGTTGGCAAGTATGGCCGGCGTCCATTCCACCGAGTGAATCTTGGCCATGATGGCGGCATTAATCAGGCGGGCCACATTAAACAAACGATTATCATCCCAGGTAGGATAATGGGCTTTCAGGTGATCGCAGATGGCATTGTGCTCGCGGGTGAACACGGTGTGCAGCATGGAAAGGCCAATCCACCAGTTGCGCACAAAACCGGTTTCTTCCACGCCGCCTTTGCCCACCGGCAGCGTACCGTCTTCCTTCACATTCAGCTTGCCATCTATGCCACTGCGTAGGCGGTTGACGGTGGCCTGGTCGCTGCCGTAAATTTGTGAGCCATCCCACCAATGCGTTACTTCATTGATAAAGGAAACAGCGGCCGGTTCGCCCTTCTCCAGCCTTGTGGGGTCGGGCTGGGTGCGGGGAACCAACATGCTTTTGTGGCGGAATTTTTTACGTGCCGGATCATCGGGCGCCAAGGGCACTTCTATGAGCTGGTTCAAAACATTTTCGCCATGATTGACCCAGTCGTGGTTTTGAAACTGGATCCATACGGCAGCAAGCATGTTGAGGAAAGGCACTTCCTTAATTTCACCCTCGCGGCTTAAGAGATGGCGGCTGATTTCCCGTGGATTGGGCTTCAGCAGTGTTTCGGTTTCGGGCCGGGTAACCTCCATCTGCACGTTTCGCCCAAAGCGGGTACCGGCTGCTCCTTCTTTTGGATTTTCCAGGTTGTTCCAGCTACCATCCGCCGTGCGGAAATGCGTCACACCTTCGGGAGGCGTTTGCCCGGCTGCCTGAAATCCTACCAAAGCATCGGCCGGATAAGCCGTCCGGAGGTTGTTTTTATTCAGCTTTTCCCGCATATAGGCCAGCGTTAAAATGCCCCGCAGCAAGGGCCTTCGGTACCAATTGGTCCAAACCCGGTCTTGGTAGCCAAACAGGTTTCCGTGAATCCGGGTAATGCCTTCCATCAAAGCCGTTGCAACACTGCCGATGGCATTGCCCGCCTTTCGGCGCAGCCGCGTCAGCAACGGCGGTGCCGGCCACGGCAAAGGTTGAGGAGGCAAAGAGCCTGCCGGCACTTCTGGTTTGCGCAGCAATTTTTCTTTCTCAAAAAGATAGGGCTCAGGCACCGGCTCGCTAATACCCGAAAGCTGATTGCCCTTTGCCTGCAAAAGCAGGTCCTGCCATTGCGGGTTGGCCGGATCGGCATCGGCGGCCTTCTGAAAATAGGTGGCGGCCATTTCGTATTTCTCCAGGTGAAAACTGGCTAGTCCTAACAAGGCATAGTGTTCGGCGCCCGGGTCAGGATCGGTGTTGCTGTACAATTGCTCAATGGCTTCGCGGTAGCGTTTTTCTTCAATCAACGCAGCGGCTTCTGTTTTTGTGGAAATCAGCAAGTGTTCTTCCATGGTGATGGTTTTGACGGTGAAAAAAGCAGCAGAGCGGGATTAAAAAGGAGCAGCTTTCAATAACGGAAGAAACCGGCTAACCGGTGAACCAATGTACTGATATTAAATTAAATACACAAGCATAATTGCAGTGCGGTAAACGGGGCGCCCGGCTATTGACGGGAAAAACACCGGTTTGTTTGGGGCAAAAACCCGTTTTTGAGCTGTTGGCAAAAACGCAGCTTTGGCCAATAGCAGCATAAGCAGTCGTGTGAAAACAAAGGCTTTTGTCATCCACAAAAGTCCTCTCACAAAGCAGGTTTCTTCTCATGTGTCCGTACCCTATCTTTTTTACTTTAACCCAATGCGTGCCCACGCCAAACAGTAGCAGGCACCAACCCTAACGAAAACGACAGTAACGCCAGCTTCGGCTGATAAAGAACAGGCCATAATACACCGGATATGAAACAGCTACTCAGCCTTCTTTCCCTACTCTTTCTTTTTAGCTTTTCCTGCCATAAAGAAGAAAGCCCACCAGAGCTACCAGGCAACAACGGGGGCACGCCGGCACCCGGTCCGCAGCTTAGCGCCGATGTGTCGCTCATCTTCGGCGATAAAGCCGGCACCCTTTATTGCTACAAAGAAACCGGCATCCTGGTGTGGAAGCTTGCCGGTACGGCTATTATGGATTCGCACCCGGTGATGAACGACAGCCTGGTTTTTTTGGGCGGGCGCAATTCAACCGTGTATGCCGTAAGGAAAGGCAATGGAACCATTCGCTGGCAGGCCCGTAGCAATAGTTTCTTCACCAACTCCTTTGTATTGGCCGGCAGCCGGCTGATAACGGTGAATTCGATTGGCGTAATTGAATGTTTCGATGCGGCGAGCGGCACGAAAATCTGGACTAAATCGCCGAACGGAGGCCTGGGTGGCAGCAACCCTTTACACCTGAACGGAACCGTTTATTGTGTGTCCGGGAAAACGCTTTTTGCCCTTGACCCGGCCACCGGTGCCGAACGCTGGCAGTACACCTCGGCCAACAACATTCACTCTAGCCCTGCCTCCGACGGCCATGCCGTTATTTTCCTGGCAGAATTCGATAAAAAGCTGACGGCTTTTCGTGCCGGCGACGGAACAAAAATTTGGCAGGTTAACCTTCCATTGGCACCCCATTGGACCTCGCCGGTGGTTGACAGCCTGCTCTACATCGGCAATGGCGGCCCCCTGCTGGCCTTCAACAAAGCAACCGGAGCGGTGGTGGGCACCTCGCCATATAATCTTCTTTCTTCCTCTGCCTATGTTGTCGCCAGCGGGTTTTTGTACAGCGGCACCGACCGGGTCAATGCCTTTGACCTGACCGACCGGAAGTTTTGGTTCCAGGCCAACCTCACCACGCCGGCGGTTTTTTCGGACGGCAAAATTTACTATGGCACCAAAACCGGTGTTGCCATTCACAATGCCGAAACACAAACACAGATGGCTGAGATCAGCGTTGGCCAGGAAGTGCTGACCATACCGCTTGTTGTTTCTTCAAAAACTGTTTTTCACAATGTTGAAACAGGGATGAAAAATTAAACGTTTTCGGCCTGGTCATCATGCAGTTGCCTTTGCAATAAGGGTAGCCATTTACTGCGGCTGGCTGGCACTGAAATAATTATTCTAGCGGCTACTACCTACGCTTTCGTCTTCACAAATCCCAACAACTCCTACCAAGAAAAGTGTTGGTGACAGGTTTCGTTAAAGCCGCAACAGCCAGTTTTCTTTCCAGCCGCAACAACTATATTTGTTCATTAAACAATTTCTGCTATGAAAAAAATACTCCTCTCTACCCTGCTGCTGGTAACCCTTGGCGCTGCAGCGCAAAAAGAAAAAACACCGGCTGCCAAAGGCGTGGTATATGGCGTGGTGGCCGATGACAAAACACCGGTTGCGCCGGATGACCTGGCGGCAAAACTTGTTGACAACCAGTACGAGGGACAGGTGAAAGCCAAAGTGGTGGAAGTGTGCAAGGCCGAAGGCTGCTGGATAAAGGTGGAGCGCAAAGATGGCACCCGCATGATGGTGCGGGCCAAAGACCACGCTTTTTTGCTGCCGGAAAACATTGTGGGCAAAACGGTGCTGATTGACGGCAACGCCACCGTAAAAGAAACCACCGAAGAAATGCGGAAGCATTATGCCGAAGACGCCGGTAAGTCGAAAGAAGAAATTGCCAAGATCAAAGGTTCGGAAAAAGACATTCAATTTGCCGCCAAAGGCGTGAAAGTGCTGGACTAATAGGCCTTTGAAAGAAATAGTTTATCCTCACCCCGGTGGGGATTTTTTTTCTTTTGTCCACAAAAGCCGGCACACAGGCAGCCTTACCTACGGCGTTGGGCCTTTCATTCGTGGCATAAGTTTTTCTCCTTTTCGTCAAACAATCTTCATGCGTCTGTGGCTCGCCTTTGGCTGTTTGATCTTGCTCTCGTGCGGTACCGGGCCAGGCGAAGAAGCCAGTCCAACACCAACCACCGACACCAGCATGCCCACCGCCAGCGAATTGCCCGCCGCCGATAGCGACCTGAATTTTGCAAAAGAGGAAGAACCGGCCGAAGAAAAACCAGCGCCGCCTGCCATAAAAAGACCTTCTGGTGTTTACCGCTTTTTATTGCCAGGCGAAGATGGAGGCCATATTCTGCATACCGTTTCGTTTACCGATGGCCAGTTTCTGCTGCAGGAAGAGTTTGGTCCGGGGTGGGACAGCGTTTCGGTCACCAAAGGTACCTGGGCACCGTCGGCCGGTTTCATTTGGTTGTACAAAGACCAGGTGGTGCGGGGCCGGTACACCTGGCAGGGCGATACCCTGCAGTATTTCAGCCCACGAATGAAAAAACATTTTGCCCTGGAAAAGCTCACATCG
Organism: uncultured Flavisolibacter sp.; assembly: GCA_965365435.1. GTDB lineage: Bacteria > Bacteroidota > Bacteroidia > Chitinophagales > Chitinophagaceae > Flavisolibacter. Next base: position 70,289 of record CBDUBQ010000026.1, on the reverse strand, counting down.
GTAAGGGTGAATGAGTTTTGGCAAAACAAAAAATCCGAAGGCACGTTGCTCTACGCCGTTGGCACAGAACCTTTCTGGAGTGTAGAGCTCACCCGCCAGGATTCGCTGGTGATGACCATGCCCGACTGGCCGGCCCCGCTTCGGGCAAAAGCGGCCAGGGCTTCGGTTTCTTCTGACAGTACCGTCTATACAGCCATCAATGACTCACTGCGGGTAATTGTGTATCCTCTTTTCTGCAGCGACGGCATGAGCGATTTTCTTTACAGCCAAAAAATAAAGGTGGTGTATAAAGGCGAAACCTACACCGGCTGCGGCGAGCGGCTCCGGGCGGTCAATTAGCTTTTCTTTAAAGGCCGGCTGCACACGAATCTTTGGTTTTGTGCGTTATGTGCAAACATCCCCGCATAAAACGGCACGTATGGAAAAGATTTACGTTCTCCTGCGCCACGATCAACAAACAGGCCCCTACAGCCTTGCCGAACTCACGCAATTTGATTTAAAACCCTATGATCTGATCTGGATGGAAGGGCGAAGTGCCGGCTGGTACTATCCGCAGGAAATAGCGGCCCTGCACCCTTACCTGTCGTTTTTGCCGCAAAAACCAAAGCCGCCGGCACCCACGGAAAATAAGATTGTTCCCCAACAGCCAGGCGCTGTCCAATCGGCGGCGCCAGCCGTTTTTGAAGAAGCGCCGCCGGCTGCCTGGCAAACCATAAAGCCGGCTATCACCAACCTGGAAGCAGCGGTGCATGCGCAGTTTGAAGCGCCGGCGGCTATTCCCCAAGCGTCATCAACGGCGGCCACCACGCCGGTACAAAATCGTAAATCGCCTCACCCGGCTGTGGTGAGCGCAGTCACGGTTTTAATCGTGGGTGGTGTGTTTGCCGCCTCTTGGCTGCTTAACCGGGGTGGCGAAACAAACGATCCACCAGCAGATCTTGCCTCAACCTCATCCACACCGGGCGAACTATTACCTGCGGCCGTTGCAGCCGATGAAAACACCGATAAAAAAACAGTGGCATTTCCTGCGGCATCAAAAAAGCGAACGAACGGCCGGGTTCTGAACCAGGTACCGGCGACACAAACGCCACCGCCGGCCAAAAACAAACAAAGCGAAGCCGCTGCAGACCCCACCATTGAAAAAGCCAGCGAACCATTGAGCAGCGAAGACGTGACGCATGCGGAAGATGCAGCGGCAGCACCGGCCGAAACACCTTCTCCACCGCAGGAGAAAAAGAAATCGCTGCGTGATAAGATCGCTGACTTGTTCAGGAAAAAACCTGCGGAGAACAAAGCGGAAGAAAGACGGCCGGCCGAAACGGAAAACGGCGAGCGGGTGGCCACCCGCCGCGATGGTGCAGCTAACCTTGCCCAGCTGGTTTATGTGCGTTTTGATGTGCCGAACGATTGGATGATGGGCATCCGCGGGGCCAGGGCCACCCTTGTGAACAGGAGTTCGCAGAAAATCGCTGGTGCTACCGTTGCCGTGTCGTACTATAACGATGAGAATGAATTGCTGCAAAAAAAGACGATCAGCTTTGGCAAGATAGATGCGAAAGAATCAAAAACCATCGCTATCCCCGACCATCCCACCGCAACGAAGGTGGACTATGAAGTTGTATCAGTGGTTGGGCAGCCGGCAGCGTGATGGTGAGTTGTCAGTGGTCAGTAGTGAGAATCGCCGCCAATCGAGCCGCATAGCATTTTGAATGTCTTTACTAATATTTCCCCTAAGTTTTCCAGCCTATCGTTTGTGCAATAGTTCAGCGAAAGAGCGATGTCGAATGCTGTGTCAACTTCAATGAGTGAACCACGTGACACCTCATAAAACCGCTTTCGTTCTGCCAAAGATTTTCGGGAACATCCCTCAGCAACATTCAGGTGCGCAGAAAGTGCTGCACGCCTTATCTGCGATGTCATGGCGAATTTTTCGTCGCCTGGAAAGCTGTTGGTGACGCGGTAACATTCGAGAACAAATTCTTTGGAAGCCTGAAATACGTCCAGTCTTGTGTGCGCTAATTTTAAAAACATAAGCAGGGTTTGCTTACAGTTAACGTACTCACCACTAACCACTCACCTCACTGGATCATCTTGCCCCTGATAATCTCCATTAAATCGGCCTTGTAGTTTTCGCCAATCAGTATTTCACTGACTACACCTTTGAGGCGAAGCAGGTTGCCTTCGATGCCGGTAATTTTGGCAATGGGGATAATATAGGATTTGTGCACCCGCAAAAAACGCTTGTGCGGCAGGCGTTCTTCCAGTTCTTTCATGCTGGTGTACACCAGGGTTTTTTTCTCGCCGCAATGGATGGCCACGTAATTTTTCATGCCCTCGATAAAATCAATATCAGCGAGGTTTATTTTCAGCAGCTTTCCCTTCGATTCGGTTTTCACAAAAATATAGTCGTCATCGCCGTCTGTATCGGTTTCTTCTTTTGCGGCATCGCCTCCTTCTTTTGCCACCTTTTGCACCGCCTGCAAAAACCGCGGAAAGCGGATAGGCTTCAGCAGATAGTCCACCACATCCAGCTCATAGCTTTCAATGGCAAACTCGCTGTAAGCCGTGGTCAGAATTACTTTTGCCTTGCCCTGTATGGCTTTTATAAAATCAATGCCCGACAGCTCGGGCATTTGCACGTCCAAGAAAATGAGCTCTACCGGCTGCTCGTTTACGATCTGCAATGCCTCGATAGGATTGGTGGTGGAGGCAATCAATTGCAGAAACGGTGTTTGGCCAATGTAATGCTTCAGGATGTCAATGGCGTGTTGTTCGTCATCTACGACAAGGCAGTTGATCATACGGCGTTGATGGTTAATTCGGTGGTGTAAAAATCGGCTTCGTCTTTTATCGCCAGTAAATAATTTGCACCATAGGTCAGGTCCAGTTGGTTGCGAATATTGTCGAGCCCAATGCCGGTAGAAATCTCCTTCGGGCCGCCTTTCTTTTTGTTGCGGCAAAAAAACTGCATGCGCCCGCCCGGCAGCATGTTCACCCGTATTTCAATGGGGTTTTCGGTGCTTTTTAAGTCGCCGTGCTTAAATGCGTTCTCCACCAGTGTAATCAGCAAAAACGGGATAACCGTGGCGCCGTTCACCACACCATTCACTTCAAACCGCACGTTCAGGTTATTGGAAAAACGGAGCTGGTTAATTTTGATGACATTCCGCACATGCTCAATTTCGTCTTTCAGGGCTACCATGCCATCGCGGGCCGCCGGCCCCAGGGCATATCGCATGATTTCGGAAAGCGTCAGAATGCCTTCCGACAATTCTTCGGAATAAGGCAGCGACTTAGCGTACAAAAAGTTCAGTGTGTTGTGCAAAAAATGCGGGTTGATCTGCGCTTTTAAAAAATTAAGGTTGGCCTGGGTTTTTTCCACTTCCAGTTGCATCTTTTGTTCTTCCAGCACCTTGTTATGATTTTTTTCATCACGCAGGAAAGTGATGTAGGCAATGCTGAACGAAAGCCCCAGGTGAAACACCATGGCAAAGGCATGAAAGAAAAAAATAGACCCGGTGGTAAGTTGTTCGGTCATTTGTTTGCGGTCCACCAGCAACGACTCGAACAGAAACGTAAGATAATAATACAGGGCCATCGTGAGCACGGCCATCAATATGGGCTGCAGGTATTTGTTGGCGGTGTGCCGTTCGGCTATCAACCGGTAAAACAAATTGAGCAGGCCAAAATATAAAACAGAATAAAAACCGATCTTAATTGCCTGCAGTAAAAAAAACTTCCAGCTCAACAGTGTAGAAAGATCAAAGGACTTTTCGGACACGGCCGGCCCAAATACAGCAAATATCAAACCCAGGAAAGCCAGCACCAGATAAATAGCAAGCACCGTCCAAAACACACGGCCAAAACGGTACCGGCGCCGGTGTTGCAAAAAAAGAAAATTCATGGATGAGGATTATCAATTGCTTTTTTATTGCCACACAGTAAACGGTAAACAGGCAAAAGAAAGCGGGTGGTTCCTGCCCCTGCGCCCTGTTGCCTGTTTACCGTTTTGTTTTTCAACACTAATCGTTTACTGGCCGATATTGAGGCCGCCACCCTGCTGCTCGGCCCTTCTTTTTTCTTCTTCCGATGCACCGGCTTTTTGTTTGGCGCCTTTCACCGTTGTGCTGCCAAAGCGCCAGTTGAAGTTGATCTTGAACTGCCGCATTTCGGGGGCCACCATCACTCTTGTTACCTGGCCGGCAAAATCGGAGGTGGCACGGATGCGAAAGAACCCAAACAGATCGCTGCCTGCCACCTTCACGGTGCCGTTGCCACCAAAGATTTGCTTTTGCAGCCCCAGGTCTATAAAGCCAAATCCTTTTGTTTTAAAGGTTCCCTGAAACACCGTAGGCGCAATATAAACACCGCTCAATTCAACCGTCCAGGTTTTGGCAAACCGCACACTGTTTTGCGCAAACGCGGTAGCGCCAAAGGCGTTGACCTTAATCTCGCGGCCGTTGCCGAAGTTGGCCCGGTTCATATTATAGTTGGCGCTGATGTTGGTAAAGAGGCTATAGGCTTTGTACTGAAACGGGTAGCTTATGTTCAGGCTGATGAGGTCCTGCGTGGCCAGGTTGCGGGCCATCATCACCGACTTCGACCCCTCGGTGGTATCAATGATCTGCGTAAACAGGTCCGAAATATGGCTGTAACCCAGCTTGGTGGTAAGGCGGTACTTGCGAATATTGGTTAGCTCGAAGCTGTTGGTGAATTGCGGCCGCAGGTTAATGTTGCCTTTCATCACCGAGTATTCGTCCAGCTTCATCTCAAACGGATTGAGGTTTTGATAGGCCGGCCGGTCTATGCGGCGGCTGTAGCTTACCGTCCACTGGTTCATTGGGTTTTTGTTGAACGTAACCGCAGCGCTGGGGAAGAAGTTGGTGTAGTTACGATCGAAGCCCGACTGCATGGGCATGTAGCCCGAACCCTGCTTACGCTCACCGGTTGACGTGCCGGTAGCATTGGTATTTTCTACGCGTAGGCCGGCCTGTACCATCAGTCCTTTATAGGCTTTGTTCCAGTTGGCGTACACGGCGTTGATGTTTTCGTCGTACCGGAAACGGTTGCTGCGGTCGCGGTCGAGCGTTTTGCCCGAGCTAAACACATCAAACCGGCGGAAATCGTTGTCGGTGTTCACAAACGAAACCTTGCCACCCAGGCTCAGCTTTCCTCCTTTAAAGTTCTGCTCATAATCCAGCTTGCCGGAGTTGATGCTGATGGTGGTGGGCGCAATCATTTCCACAATCACCGAGCGGAGAAAGGTAAAGCCGTTGGCGCCATAATAAAAGTTGGGCTGAAACTGGTCGTTGTTGTTCTCATAGTATCCCCGGTCAGCATTCAGCGTCAGCACTTTTCCGTCGGCGCCGTTGTAGTTGTAGTTCAGGTTCAGGGTGTAATTGTTCCGCCTCAGGTCCGACATATTGTTGGCCACCAGAAAACGGTCGGTAACACCGGTGGGGACATAAGAGATAGCTGTGCGGCTGCTGTTGGTCATGGAAGGATCGGTGATGGACGTTGTTGCCAGCACACCAACAGAAGAAGTTTTGCTCAACGTGTAGTCGGCACCCAGGCGGATGTTATGGCTCAGGTTGTCCATGATCATCCGGCCCTGCTGATCAAAGGCCGTATCCAGCACCGTGCGGTAAAAATTGAGGGTGGTGTTGGTAGGGCCTTTGGCAAATGTGTAGCTTCCGTAAACATTCAGCGCCTTGTTGCGGTGGTTTAGGGTAAAGCCTGCATTGTACCGCGAAAAAATGCCCACGGCATAGCCGGCATTAGCCGAACCGTTGGTGCCGAAGGCTTTGTTTTTTTTCATGCGGATGTTAATGATACCCGCATTGCCGGCGGCTTCATAACGGGCCGATGGGTTGGTGATGATCTCGATGGATTCGATCTGCGATGCCTGGGTTGATTTCAGGAAATTGGCCAGATCGGTGCCGGTGAGCGGCGAGGGGCGGCCGTCAATGTACACCTGCACGCCGTTTTTGCCGTTCACACTCAGGTTTTCGTCTTTATCAACCAATACGCCGGGCGCCTTCCGCATCAACTCCAGCGCATCGGAGCCGGCGGCGTTGATGGTGCCTTCCACATTCAATACGGTTTTATCGGCTTTCACTTCTACCATTGGCTTGCGCACCGACACCGTTACAGCGGCCAAATCGCCGGCTGCCTTTTTCGCAGCTAGTGCGGGTGCGGTTACATCGGCTTTATCAAAAGTAAATGGCGCCGAAAGGGCCTGAGCATAACCCACGTGGCTCACCATTACGCGGTAGTTGCCTTGGGGAATGTTGTTAAATGTATAAGCGCCATTGCCACCGGCCACAGCCAGCTTTACTACAGCCGTGTCTTTGGCTTTTACCAGGGCCACAGTGGCGCCGGCCAGCGGTGCACCCCCATCGTCTTTGGCTACACCGTTAATGGATTGGGCCTGCAAGGTGGTAAAACCAGTCAGCAGCAGGAAGAGGATAAACAGTCTCATTTCTTTTCTATTTAGGTTGGACAATTGGTTTTCGGTTTCTAAGGGCACAAACGTAGAATTCGCCGACAAGAAGGGGAAAAATGTTAAACAAAAAGGCCGATTGGGAGGACAAAAGGGAGGGCAGGATGCTAGTCAACAGGCAAAACATCAACAATTCTTACGGTAATCCAGCTATTGCAAGTCCGTGAATGTCGCCACCCCGCATCTGTTTATGAAAACAGACCGATTGGCTGGTACCACAACGAGCGGCGTAAAACCGGAGATAGATAATAAAAATGCCGAAGGCGAATAAGGCAATGGATTTTGACGCCGGCTTTAAAACAAAGGTTATATGAATTTTATGGCTATATTCAAAAACTCATGTTGCCTTTTCGTTTCCCGTTCCGATAGCGGTTGCATTGCCGACCTGTGGCTGGGCAGCGAACCACAAATGATGATTTTCGAAAATAACCAAACGCACACTGTGGCCATGGAACTAACTCTCGACCGGGCAGTAAAGCGGCTGTTTACCGTATGGCTTGCCTTTGCTGTTGTTCTCATCTTGTTTTTGTTTCTGCAAACTGTTTTTAGAAAATACGGCGATAAAGCCAACAGCGCCTGGGCCTGGTTTGCCCTTTGTGTACTGCCGGGAATTGCGCTTATTCTTTTCAGCTACTTCCGGTACAAACGGTCCGCTTTCCGGCTAATAAGGTCCGATGCTCTTTTGTTCCGCCTTGTTTATACATTATCGTTTGCTTATCTCGGCGCCACCATGCTGGCGCTTTTGCTACAGCCGTTTGGCGATGCCGAAAAATCCGCGGCGGAAAACCTTCACAGCACCAACACGGGCCTGCTGATCTTTCAGGCCATCGTAATTGCGGCTGCCGGCGTGTTTGTGTACCGTACGCAAAAGCAGGCGGCCCAACCGGCCGATGATGTAATGGAAGAAATCTTCGACGTCTTTATCTCTTACAACCATGCCAATAAAACGGCTGCTGATAAGGTGAAAAATCTTTTGCAGGAAAAAGGCCTTTCGGTTTGCATTGATTCGGAAACCATGCTGGCAGGCGAGGATATCCGGAGCTTTATCATTCGCTCCGTCAAATCATCAAGGGTAACGCTGGCTATTGTTTCCAAAGAAAGCCTGCTATCGGGCTGGGTGTCGCTGGAAACGGTGGATACGTTTTCGCTGCAAAAATTTTCGAGCCGCAAGCGGTTTATCGCCGGCTATCTCGACGAAAGCTTTTTCGACATGCGCTTTACGGCCGAAGCCATCAAAAGCATTGATGCCCGTCTGCAGCAGGTGGGCGAGCAAATTGCGGAGCACAACCGGCTGGGCGTTGACACCCGCGACCTGAACGACGAAAAAAGCCGCCTAATGGCCCTGCGCAGCCACATGGATGAAATTATTGGCCGGCTGCGCAATTCGCTCTGCCTCGACCTTCGCGATGACAAACTGCCCGAAACGTTTCCGGCGCTGTTGAAAAGCATTGAAACCATATGAGAAGAAAATCGTTTCTGGTTGTAGCGGCCATTGTTGCCTGCCTGGCCTGCGCTGCACAAAACAAAGACATCATCCATCTGTTGGATGCACATGATGTGCTTTATTATAATCGCCAGGCTAACGACGATTACCGTAAAAGCGGCGTGTTCCTCACCAAACCGCAAACAACAGCGGCATTCGACCGGGAGCCAAAACCGAAGAGTGGCTTGAGCCCTGCAGCCATTCTAGAAGATGCCGAGGGCAGGATAGCAAAAATCAGCAATCTGCCGGCATTGCGCAAGGCTTACCCCTTTGCTTTTGCACAGTATGCCATGGAATATTATGCACTGAAAGCCATTGTTTCTCTGCTGCGGCCCGGTGCGGCATATGATGCGGTAATGCTGCAGTACCTTGATAGTGTTGATTATTTCAATACTATCCGGAAAGAAGAACGCGAAACCGCACTGCTCCGAAAAGAAACGGGCATCCGTTGGGAAAGCCTGCTGGAAGAAGAGGAGAAACGCGGGTTGCACGGACTGGCCACAAACCCCTTCACCGGGCTGCTGCACCACGTTCTTACCTTACGATTCCAGTCACATAAACAGAATGGCGCTGCCAATAGCACTAATGAATTGACAAACCTGCTCGATGCACACGATCTGTTGCTTCTCAGCCGCACCGGCGGCCAGTACGCCACTGCCAGCCAGCGGCAAACGGTTTGGCAGGCGGCGGAGAAATATTTGTCCGCCATAAAAAACTTGCCGCCGGCCGACACCCTGTTTTCTTCTTTGCGCCAGGCCCTGCACACCGAACGGTTATACCTGAAGGCGCTGCTCCTGGCCGACTCGGCGGACAAAACCGAAGACGCCAGGCTGCAGGGCCTTGATACAGCCATTGCCTTTTTTCGGCAGTTGCCGCCATATCCTGCAGTGGTGGAAACAAAAATACTGCGGGAGCTGGCAGGTGTGCGCTACGCAACGCTGGACTGGCCGGCCTACCCCGATGTCAACAGGATTATTCTCGCCTATAACAGCACCGTGACGCAATGGCTGGTAAAAGAATATGAAAAGTACCAGCAAACCAATACAGCAAAGCCGGAATTGATTGACAGCCTTTTTTCCTTGCAGCGGCCCTACGATAATGCCCACCGCTACAACGAACCGGCCAACGACGAGCTGCAACAATCAGTGGACAAAAACTTTCTGACCGCACAGGCCGTGGCCTTTTATTTCAAAAGCCGGCAGGCCATATTGGAAAACCAGTGCGATAAAATTCTTCTTTACACAGCCGGCTACCGGTGGGTAACGGCGCTTACCAGCCTGCAGGATGAACCCTCCGGCTCGTTGCTGGATGCCAGCATTAAAAAAGTAGCGGATTCATTGGCGCTGAGTTGTGCCACGGACGGCGTCACCAGCCAGGTGAAAGAAGAATTGGAGCAGCAATTATGGCAATGGCAACAACAAACCAACACCCGCCCTCCCAAACTGGCCCAGTCGGGCGAACAAGGGCTTAGCAATGCCCGTTTTCCGTTCCCGCCCCCGGAGCCGTCGCGGCGCACACAGCCACTTGTGCTGAAAGGCAATCCAAAAACCTGGGCCGATGCCGACCGCCTGCTGATGCGGGCCCTTGCCAAGGCCAACTACAACCAGGTTTCCTATTACGGCATCAACGGGGGTTTTGCAGTGGTAACGCCGCTGGAGCAATTAAAGGACGATGCCTCGCCCAAGAACGACCCACCGCGATACGAAGTGAAAGTAAGCCTGCGGGAAGAGTTTTCATTCACTAATTACCTGAAAGCCCTGTTTTTTGGAGAGAAGGGATATTACCGCGTGTTGGTGTTTATGTTCACTAATCAGCCCATTGCGCCCAATGCCCGCAGCAGCGGACAGGTGGTACTCCATCTTCCGCCGGGGCTCGACCGCCTGCCCGACGAAGACGCCTTTCGGCACTATACACCCAGCCACCGCTGCACGGTGCTGGTTTACGAGTTTGAAAAAGCACAGGGCGACCCGGCGAAGTTTAAAAAACCCGGCCGGTTTGATGTAAAAACACACTTGTCAAGAACGCTGATCTGGAACGACCTGTTTTACTAAAAAACAGCGGCTCCATTTCAGGGTTAGCCAAATTGGCCAAACCGGCACCCGCCACCTTATTTTTGCTTCCGATGCATGAGCGCCTGTTGCAAAATTTTGATCAAAAAATACAGCTTACCGCTGAGGAGAAAGAGCTGGCCAAAACGTTTTTCCAGCCCAAAAAGCTGCGCAAGCGCCAGTACCTGCTGCAGGAGGGCGATGTAAACAAATACGTGGCGTTTGTAGAAAAAGGTATGCTTCGCTCTTACACCGTTGACGACAAGGGCGTGGAGCACATCCTGCAGTTTGCATTTGAAGGCTGGTGGATTGCCGACCAATACTCTTTTCTCACCGGCGAAGCCTCGCCGTACAATATTGATGCCCTGGAAGACTGCGAGCTGCTGCTGCTGGGCAAAAAAGCCGAAGAAGAGTTGCTTCAGCAGGTTCCGAAAATGGAACGCTATTTCCGGCTGCTGCTGCAAAATAGCCTCATTGCCCTGCAACGCCGCTTGGTGAGTTCTCTCAGCCGCTCGGCCGAAGAACGGTACCACGAGTTGGTGCATGCCTGTCCCACCATTCCGCAGCGTGTACCGCAACATATGATGGCGTCTTTTCTCGGCATTACCCCCGAAACACTCAGCCGCATTCGCCGGCAGGTTAGCCTCCGGAAATAACGCCGGCTACCGGTGAAAAAAACAGGCACTGTACGTTTATTTTCAAACCGGACAACGGTCAACGGCAAACGATCAACTTTTTCATCCCTTCCTATCTTCGCCGCTTAATTTGAAACGCATGGCGAAATCAACAATTAAAATAGAGGTGGAGCTGGATGAACAGAAGGTACCGGCAGGCATCGAATGGTCGGCTACTGACAGCACCATCGAAAGGCCGCAGCAGGCAAAAGCCTTTATGCTGTCGCTGTGGGACGGCGCCGATAAAGCGGCTCTCCGCATAGACCTGTGGACACAAAAAATGATGGTGGACGAAATGGCCGATTTTTATTACCAGACCCTGATGACAATGGCCGACACGTTTCACCGGGCCACCCGCATGACTGAACTGACCGACGAAATGAAAGCCTACGCCGAGCAGTTTTACCGCCGTTTTCAGGAGCTGCAAATGGAGGAAAACAAGGCGGGATAGAGAACAGACGAACAGAGGAATAAAGAACAAGGCATAAAGAAGTCTGAGAACGTTCAACACCGAACCACAAATCCTAAACTACCAACCACAAACCTTTTTACGCATGAGTCTTGAACAAAAAGTCATGGCCGAAATGAAGGAGGCGATGAAAGCCAAGGATGAACCCACGCTTCGCGGACTGCGGGCCATTAAGGCGGAGATCATTAAAGCCAAAACCGAACCCGGTGCCGGCGGCGAAGTGCCGGCTGAGAAAGAAATCAGCCTTTTGCAAAAAATGGTGAAGCAGCGCCGCGACTCGCTGGACATTTACAGGCAGCAGGCCCGTGAAGACCTTGCCAAAAAAGAGGAAGAAGAAATACGGGTTATTGAAAAGTTTTTGCCAGCACAACTCAGTGCCGATGAACTAAGGGTCGAATTGCAGCAGATTATTGCCGAAACCGGCGCTGCCTCGCCGGCCGATATGGGCAAAGTGATGGGTGTAGCCACCAAACGTTTTGCCGGCAAAGCCGATGGCAAAACCATATCGGCGGTGGTAAAGGAGCTGTTGACGAAATGAGTTTACGAGTTCACAAGTTCACGGGTTCACGATTTAACGGCTGCAGGCAACCTGGCGATGAATTCAACGACAAACAACTTGTGAACCCGTGAACTTGTGAACCAGTGAACGAACCACTATGCTCATAGACATCATCACCATCATCCTGCTAGCCCTGGCACTATTCAAAGGCTTGCGCAAAGGGCTAATTGTGGCCCTGTTTTCGTTTGTAGCCTACCTGGTTGGCCTGGCCGCAGCCATCAAGCTGTCGGCGGTGGTGGCGGAATATATTGGCACCAACGTGGAGGTATCGCAACGGTGGCTGCCCTTTATTGCTTTTTTTGTAGTATTTGTGGTGGTGGTGCTGTTGGTAAGGCTGGGCGCCAAAGCCGTGGAAGGCATGGTGCGAATGATGCTGCTGGGATGGCTGAACCGGCTGGGCGGTGCGCTGTTTTATCTGCTGATTTATTTTTTTATCTACAGCATTCTTTTGTTTTATGCGGCGCAGCTGCATTTGCTGAAAACAGAAACCATCAACGCCTCGGTAAGCTATGGTTTGATTGCCCCCCTGGCGCCGAAAGCCATTGCTCTCCTTGGCGCCGCTATCCCTTTCTTTCGCGATGCCTTTGCGGAGCTGCTGCAGTTTTTTGACGAAGCCGGCAAAAAGAAAACCTAAGCAACCGTAAATAGCACCGGCGGCCAGGCCCGCGGGGCAGGCATCCGTGGCGCTCTGCCAAGGCTACATTCAGGTATCGCTTGCGCCTGCAAAACAGCCTTTTTGCCACTATGTTCTATCGGCGGCTTTTGATAAAAAAACAGTTACTTTAGCAACATCAGAATAACGATTCATGCAATACCAGGTGAAAGAACAAGGACGGTTTAAGTATGTGGAAGAGGGTGAGGGCGAACCGCTCGTATTGCTGCACGGCTTGTTTGGTGCGTTGAGCAATTTTAAAGACCTGGTGGAGCATTTCCGCAGCCAGTACAAAGTGGTGGTGCCGCTGCTGCCCCTGTTTGAGCTGGATATTTTGCACACCACCGTGGGCGGGCTGGCCAAACATGTTCATCGTTTTTTGGAAGCCAGGGACCTGAAACGGGTTCACCTGCTGGGCAACTCGCTGGGCGGGCATGTGGCACTGGTGCACACGCTGAAGCATCCCGAACGTATCAAATCGCTCACGCTTACCGGCTCATCGGGCCTGTTTGAAAATGGCATGGGCGACACCTACCCCAAACGCGGCGACCACGAATACATTCGAAAAAAAACCGAACTGACGTTTTACGATCCGGCCATGGCCACCGATGAACTGGTGAACGAGGTATTTGAGATCACCCGCAACCGCCTCAAAGTGATCAAGATCATTGCCCTGGCCAAGAGCGCCATCCGCAACAACTTGGGCGAAGAGCTGCGGAACATTCAGCAACCCACACTGCTGGTGTGGGGCAACAACGATACCATCACCCCTCCTTTTGTGGCACGCGAATTTCAACGGCTGATACCAAACAGCGAGCTGCATTTCATTGACCGTTGCGGGCATGCACCCATGATGGAGCGTCCCGGCGAGTTCAATATCATACTTGAGAATTTTTTGAAAAAACTCGCTGCCACTGCAACAGTTGTTTAGGTTGGCGTGTCTTATGTATATAGCACCGTTCTATGTTAACCCGTGATCTCATATCAAACGCAATTCCTTATCTCCACAAAGACGATACAGTTTACCATGCCTTGCAGTTGATGAATGACTACCATGTGGCGCACCTGCCCGTGGTGGAGGACGAGCACTACCTCGGCATCATCAGCGAAGAGCAGCTGTTGCAAAGCGATGAAGATAGCCGGTTAACCGACTTTTCCCTTTCCGACGGCACATCTTCGGTGCAGGGCAGTGAGCATTTTCTGAAAGCCATCCAAACCGCAGTGGCTAATAAGCTCAGCATCGTGCCGGTGGTGGAAGAAAAACAGTTGCTGGGCATCGTTACCTACAATGACCTGCTTCGCAACGCCTCGGAGTTTATGAGCCTCAGCCAGCCGGGTGCGCTGGTGGTGCTGGAAATTGACAACCGCAACTATTCCTTTACAGAGATAAACCGAATTGTAGAATCGGTTGGTGCGCAGATTACGCAGCTCAATACATTTACCGACCCCGAAAGCGGCACCACCCAGGTCACCATCCGGGTAAATAAAATGGAAGTCTCGGACCTGATCAGCACTTTTCAGCGGTATGAGTACAACATAAAATACTACTTTGGCGAGGAGCTGTACGAAAACGAGTTAAAGACCAATTTCGATAATCTGATGAATTATCTGAACATCTGACAACCGGCAGGCTTAAACAGTTGCCGGCCGCCGCGCCGCCATTTACCGTTAAAATACCGTTGCAGTTCATTTTTCCTTATCTTACTTTTCTGATGGTGTGGCAAAGCCGGGTTCCGGTACGCTATTTTTAGTATCATTTTTGTTTACAAGGAAGCCGTTGATGAAAACTCGCTTGCTTATATTGGCTTTGTGTGTGGTCTTTTTGTCGGAAGGCAGGCTGAAAGCGCAGGAACTGGGCGCCGCTCAGGCTTTCTTTTATTCCACCAGCCGGCCCGAAGAGGCCGTGCTTCCCAACTCCGACGTAACATTCGCTATCAAAGAGGTGGCCGTATCCGGTCATAAACGCACCCGCAAATCAACCATCCTGCGGGAACTGCCGTTTCGCGAAGGCGAAAACTATTCCCTGCCGGAAATTATTGAAAAGCTGGAGCTCGCGAAGCGGCAGTTAATGAACACCACGCTTTTTCGCACGGTGGAAGTAACGCTGCGCAGCCTGCAGGAGCAGAATGTTTACATTACGGTGGCGGTGGAGGAGCGATGGTATTTTTTCCCGCAGCCATTTGTGAGGGTGGCCAACGGCACCTTTTCGCAATGGAACGAGAGAGGCCGCAAGCTCGAACACCTCAATTACGGCGTCAAGCTCTCGCAGTTTAATTTTTCGGGCCGCGGCGATAAAATGCATGTGCATTTTGCTGATGGCTACACCAAAAAAATCGCCTTGCAATACCAGGGCTTCTTTTTAGACCGTGAGCTGAAATGGTCCTCCAGCATCAATTTTGCCTATGGCAAAAACCGGGAGCTGAACTATGCCACCCTCGACAACAAGCTGCTGCCGGTACGCAATCCTGATGGTTATCTGTATGAGTTTTCGCAAAGCTCTATTGATGTAATGTACCGGCCGGCCATACGCACACGGCACACTTTTACCGTTGGCTACAACCATAATCAGATTGCCGACACCGTTATTAAACTCAATGCGTTTTACTCCCCCACGCAGGAAAGCTACAGTTTTCCCTACCTTACCTACAACGTCCGGTTTTTAGACTATGACTTCAACCCCTACCCCACCAAAGGACGGGGCGGCATGGTAGCCCTCCACAAAGCGGGCTTTGGCGGCCCGGTAAATCTTTGGGAGCTTTCTGTACGGGGCACCAACTTCTGGAGCCTGGGCAGCCGGTCATGGTTTAGCATGAGCGCCGGTGGTGTGTTAAAATTACCGTTTAAGCAGCCCTACGTTACGCAATCGTTCCTCGGCTATGGCGATGCCTACCTGCAGGGTTATGAAAATTACATTATTGACGGTGTGGCCGGTGGTTTTGCCAAGGCCACGATTGGTTACAATGTGTTGAAAACCGCCATTCCGCTGCCGCGGATGAAATGGTTTAAATCGCTCAGCTCAATTCCGCTGCGGGTGTATGCCAAAACCTACGTCAACAGCGGCTATGCCCATAACCCCAATGTCACCCTTCGCAATGCGCTGAACAACCGCCTGCTGTACAGTGGCGGCTTTGGTATTGACATTATCGCCTTCGCCGACCTGGTTTTCAAATTCGAGTACAGCTTTAACCAGTTAGGGCAAAAGGGGGTATATTTACACCAGTAGTTATAGTTCACGAGTTCACAGGTTCACAAGTTGGTGATCTTTATCAAACATAACTCGTGAACCCGTGAACGAGTGAACTTGTAAACTGAAAACTTTGAAAGTAGCGATCTATAGCCGTGTATTGGAAAGTACGCAGCAAAGCTTTATACAACTGTTTTTTGACGAACTGGAAAAAGAAGGGATACAGCCGGTTATTTATGCCGATTATTATGACAAGCTGATACGATACCTCACCCTCCCGCCCAATACCACCACGTTTTCGCACCACACAGAGCTTACCGACGATATTGATTTTCTCATCAGCCTTGGCGGCGATGGTACGCTGCTGGACACCGTAACGCTGGTGCGGAACAAGGCGCTGCCGGTGGTGGGCATCAACTTTGGCCGCCTTGGCTTTTTGGCCTCCATTGGCCGCGACGAGGTGACCGAAGCCGTAAAAGCGCTGGCGCGGCGTTCGTACGTTCTTGACAAACGCTCCTTGATCCACCTCGATTCCAACATTCCGCTGTTCAACGAGGTGCCGTATGCGCTGAATGAATTTGCCATTCACAAGCGTGACATAGCGCCCATGATCAAAATACACACGTACATCAACGGCGAATTGCTGAACACGTACTGGGCCGATGGTTTGATACTGGCCACCCCCACCGGTTCCTCGGGTTATTCGTTAAGCTGCGGCGGACCGGTGGTGTTTCCCGAATCGGGCTCTTTTGTGCTCACGCCTATTGCCCCGCACAACCTCAACGTGCGGCCGATTGTGATTCCGGACAACACCATTGTTTCGTTTGAAGTGGAAAGCCGGGCCGATGAAATCATCTGCGCCATGGACTCACGCCGCGAGTGGGTTGACAAAAATGTGCTGCTGGCGGTGCGAAAAGAAAATTTTTCGATTAATCTTGTGCGCCTGAACGAAAACAACTTTTTGCAAACCCTGCGAAACAAGTTATCGTGGGGGCTGGATAAGCGGAATTGAATATCGAACAGGGGAACAAGGATTTTCGAATATAGAAGTAAAGAAACAGCGGAGGCTACCACTTCATCATTCCTTGTTCGTCTGTTCTGCGGTTCTGTTTCTCCCCGCATACCAAAGGCTTGTTTTTTTCGTTAAAGGCTATCAAGTAAGAATTTTGTAACGTGATGAAGAAATTTGTAACTGCTTTACTGCTAAGCCTGCCGCTGTCGCTGTGGGCGCAAAACAGCATTATTCAGGAGGGCGAATTTGGGTTTGGCCTTGGTGCCGGCCATTACTTTGGCGACCTGAACACCAATGCCCGGCTCAACCGGCCCAAGCTGGCCGCCAGCCTTTTTTTCCGGAAGAATTTTGGCAATTACATTGCCCTGCGCCTGGCCGGCAATTTTGCGCAGCTTGGCTACTCCGATGTTTACAATACGCAAAATGAGCTGATGTACCGCCGCAACCTGAGCTTCAATACCAATGTGTGGGAGCTGGCGTTGCAGGGCGACTTCAACTTTTATCGCTTTTTGCCCGGCGATCCGGATCTGCGGTTTACGCCCTACCTTACCATGGGTGTCAGTGCTTTCAGCTACGATCCGTATGCTTACTACCGCAATGAAAAGATCAACCTCCGCCAGCTTGGCACCGAGGGACAGGGCAGCAGCCTTTACCCCGACCGTAAGCCCTACGGCACCATGGCCCTGGCCATTCCGTTTGGCGTGGGCGTAAAATATGCGCTGAACGAGCGCCTCAACGTGGGCTTCGAGATTGTTCACCGCTTCGGCAATACCGATTACCTCGATGACGTGAGCAAGACCTACGCCGACCCGGCGGCTTTTCCGCCCAACCCCGATGGCACGCCATCGCTGGCCTTTCTGCTGCAGGACCGCTCTTACGAACGCGGCACGCCCATTGGCGGCAAAGACCGGCAGCGGGGCAACAGCCAGAACAAAGACCAGTTTGCCACCGCCATCTTTTATCTTAGCCTGAACCTGCAATCGTATAAATGCCCTTCTGCCAACTAACTATTGGCAACCGGCAAAAAACAGTAATAAAGCTACCGGCACGGATAACCTCCGTGCTTTTTTAATGGCATCCTCCAGCAATTTTGGCGCTTCACCAATAAAATGCCATTACTCCAATATCCCCATCTCTTTGCCCGCTGCGGTTTACCTTTGCGCTCTGTTTCTATTTACAAAAAACTTGTGAACGTGTAAACAAGTGAACCCGTAAACTCATTCCATGGACCTTCTGCAGCAAATTGACAAAAGCCGGCTTCCGCGGCACATCGCCATTATCATGGACGGCAACGGCCGCTGGGCCAAAGAGCAGGGACAAGACCGGCTCTTTGGCCATTACCAGGGCGTAGAAAGCGTACGGGATATTGTAGAAGGCTGCGCTGAACTGGGCATCGGCTACCTGACGCTTTACGCCTTCTCCACCGAAAACTGGGACCGTCCGCAATACGAAGTGGTAGGCCTGATGGAGCTGCTGGTAAAGACCATTCGGGGCGAGGTGGAAAGCCTGAATAAGAACAACATTCGCCTGCACGTGATTGGCGACGTGGCCATGCTGCCCGATTATGCACAGCGGGAACTGACCGAAGCGCTGCAGATCACCGGCCAAAACACCGGCCTGCAACTGATTATGGCCCTTAGCTACAGCGGCCGCTGGGAACTGCTGAACGCTGTTAAAAGCATTGCCCACGAAGTGCAAAGCGGCCGCCTGGCCGTGGAGGAAATTGACCAGGATACGCTGCAACGTTTCTTGACCACGTCCGATTTTCCCGACCCGGAGCTGATGATCCGCACCAGCGGCGAATACCGCATTTCTAACTTTTTGCTGTACCAACTGGCGTATGCCGAGTTGTATTTCACACAGGTTCGCTGGCCCGATTTCCGCAAGCAAAACCTGTACGAAGCCCTTGTTGACTACCAGCACCGGGAGCGGCGGTTTGGAAAAACCGGAGAGCAGATCAAGGGCCCCCTGTAAACGCCCTGCCCCCTGAAGGGAGCCTTAGGCGTATCACCCAACCTTCTTTTATGACCTTTTTTTGCGCAATGTTTTTTTTGGGGCCAGGCAACAGTGCTACTATGAAGCTTCTCTTGCGTCGCACTCTTGTACGGCTGGTAATTCTATTCACCAATCTAAATTTTTAGCCTAAAATATGATCGAAGAAAAAAGCAAAAACACCGGCCTAAGTTCCCCCGCCGGGGAAAGGGGGGGCGGGTCTTTTGAAGTCATCGGCGGCAAAAAGCTGAAAGGCGAAATCATTCCGCAGGGCGCAAAGAACGAAGCCCTGCAAATCATTAGCGCCGTACTGCTGACTGCTGACAAAGTCACCATCACCAACATTCCCGACATACTCGACGTCAACAACCTGATTGAGTTGCTGAAGGCCATGAATGTAAAAGTGGAGCGGCCCAACCGCCACACCTGCATCTTCCAGGCCGATGAAGTGGATTTGCAAATCCTGCGCAGCCCCGAGTTCAAAAGCAAAAGCGGCATGCTGCGTGGTTCGGTGATGTTGGCCGGCCCCATGCTGGCCCGCTTCAAGCAAGCCTTTATTCCAAAACCGGGCGGCGATAAAATTGGCCGCCGCCGGCTGGATACCCACCTGCTTGGGTTTCAAAAACTGGGCGCCGAATTTACCTACAGCCAGGAAGATGCGTTCTACCATTTTACCACCAGCGGGCTCAAAGGCACATACATGCTGCTGGACGAACCCTCGGTGACGGGAACGGCCAATGTATTGATGGCCGCCGTATTGGCCAGGGGCGAAACAGCCATTTACAACGCTGCCTGCGAGCCCTACATCCAGCAGCTTTGCAAAATGCTCAACCGCATGGGCGCTGATATTAGCGGTATAGGCAGCAACCTGCTGGTGATTTCGGGCGTAGAAAAGCTGCACGGTACCGAGCACCGCATCCTGCCCGATATGATCGAGATCGGCTCGTTCATTGGCCTGGCCGCCATGACGCAAAGCGATATTACCATCAAAGACTGCAGCGTAGAATACCTCGGTGTGATTCCGGAAAAATTCCGGCAATTGGGCATCCAGATGAACATCATCGGCGATGACATTCACATTCCCGAACAAGAGCTGTACCAGATACAAACGTATATGGATGGCGGCGTGCTGACCATTTACGACCATCCCTGGCCGGGCTTTACGCCCGACTTAATCTCCATTGTATTGGTGGTGGCTACGCAGGCCCGCGGATCCCTGCTTATTCATCAAAAAATGTTCGAGAGCCGGTTGTTTTTTGTGGACAAACTCATTGACATGGGCGCCCAGATTATTCTTTGCGATCCGCACCGGGCCACGGTCATTGGCCTTGAGCGCCGGCACAAGTTGCGGGGCATTACCATGAGCTCTCCCGACATCCGGGCCGGTGTGTCGCTGCTGATTGCTGCTTTGAGTGCGGAGGGTAAAAGCACCATTCAAAATATTGACCAGATTGACAGAGGCTACCAGTATATTGACAAGCGGTTGCAGAGTTTAGGGGCAGAAATTAGAAGGGTTTAAATCGCAAATTTGAAAAGAAAGCTTATTAGGGAAGCGATTACTATTTTGCGAAATGAAACCAACAACCACCGTTTGATGCAGAGAATGGTGAATTGTTAGAAGACGTTTATGATATTCTCGCCATTGAGTTGCGAAAGAATGAAGAAGCAGTACCTTGGGAACACGTGAAGCAACAACTATTGGGTAAGTCCAAAGAGTGAAGATGTACAAAATCAGCGTAAAGAAATCTGCGCAAAAAGAACTTGAACAAATTTCGCCTCCATATAGCCACAAAATAGTAGAGGCCATTGACGCTTTGGCAAACAACCCACGACCAGAAGGCGTTAAGAAATTAAAAGGAGAGGAGGCTTGCCTTATACGGTGGCCGACTACCGCGTTATCTATACAATAGAAGACGTCATTCAGATAATAGAAGTGCAACGAATGCGGCACAGGAAGGATGCTTGCAAAAATCTTTCGTTACTGCCGGCTTATTAAAACGCCATTGGACAACCACGCATCCGGTAGCACGCCCTCTCTGATTCCGAAATAAATCCGGTATTCGTCTTTCGGTAAAGCCGGCACATTCACCCGAAAGTCTTTTGTGAAAATGCCACCCGGCGCCAGTACGTCTGCGGCAGAAAAGGTATGCAAGATTCCGTAGGCGGTTTCGCGGTTGTTTTTTTCAATGCTGTAAACAAGTTTCGGTGCCTCACCGCGGACAGACGAAAAGAAAACTGGAGTTTGGCGGTGGTTAACGATTTGCAGAGAAAATAAAACCGAATCCCCTTCTTTGGCTGGTTCACGGACAGCACTTATTTTAATACCTGTATAATAAGAACGGAACGAGGGGATAACACCCAGATACATTCTTTGCCCTGTTGCCATCGTTCGTTCTCTGCTGCCCGCGAACGGATATTTTGCCACGAACAAAACTTCCCGTCCCTGCAGGCTGTCTTCATAGCCCCACAACTCATACTGCGATTTTTTCTCCGGCCGGTTGTAAAGCGTCACACCCATTTTGCCCGAATAATAGGAATACAGCGAAGCTTCCCGCAAATTGTTCGGCATAAAAAGGGGCCTGTTGCCAGCCAGCACTGACAGTTCTTTCGCCCATGCTTTTCGTCCATGATAATAATCTTCGCCGGCATGCAGGTTCGGGATCAGCGGCACCATCAGCAAAATTCTGGCGATGACGAACAGGACAACGAACGGAAGAATCAACCACCGAAACAGCTTTGTTTTCGCCGGAAGATTATAGTAGGCCACGGCAAAATACAGCAGCGGATAAAGGGCAATCGAGGTCCAGTGAAAATGCACAAAGGTTTTGAAAGAGCTGAACAAAAAGAAAGCAAACGTTCCAATAATGATGACCTTAAGGGTTCGCTCAAAAATATCTTTCGTTCGCACAACAAACGGAAGGAAAATAAGCCCCGGCCCAATGGCAGCCACCTGCTGCGACAGGTATTCGCCCACATGCCGCAAACCCCACTGCCCGGTGCGCCCCGACAGGTGATATTTCAGGGTGGGAAAATCATTGCTGTATTGCCACCAGAGGTGCGGCATGAAAATCACGGCCGCTACGGAAAGCGACAAATAAAAATAGCCCGACCGCAACAATCTTGGATTAGCGATGACCGTAAACAGCAGCACCAGGGCGCCATGGTATTTGGCGTAAGCCATGCCTGCCAACGCAAGACCAAGCAGTAAGGCGGTCAGCAGGTTTTTGCGGCGCAAAAACCGTTTGTACAGTACCAAAAATAACAGGCTGAAAAAAAGCAGCGGCCCGTCCGGAAAAAGAAGAAAGGTAAGGTAGTGCAACAGCGGCGCCGACAGCAGCACCAGGTAGGTGCGTTTGCTTTGCTTCAGGTTCTGCGGCAGCAGCAAAAAAAACAAGGCCACACTACCCGTACTCAAGACCACATTAAAAAACCGTACGCCCAATTCGCCGGGCAGCAGGGCAGTGCCGCACCGGATAAGGAACGCTATCAGGGGAGGATGGTCGTAATAACCCCACTGCAGGTGCTGCGCATAAAACCAGTAATACCCTTCGTCGCTGGTAAGCTCCGTAAACGCTACCTGCAACAGGTTTAATACAAACCAAAAAAGAAGAAACGATAAAACCGGCCTCGACGCTATACGATTGGTCTGGGCCGGCCCGGTAGTATCCGCATCAGAAGAAAGGGCTTGAGACATGAAGTATTTCGTAAAGTAACAAAACGTCAAACGCAACCGAGAGAGCAGAAAGGAATTGTTCACGATTCACGATTGACGATTCATGTCCTCACCGCACCCACTCCACCTTTTCTTCCAGCGGCCTGCGTTTGCTGTCGGGCGAAGGCACAGCCACATGCGCCAGGTAAAAAAAGCCCAGCAGCTTGTCATCATCGCCTAAGCCAAAAAACTCTTTAGCGCTTGCCTTGTAGGTGGGGCCGCCGGTGGTCCAGTAACCGCCAAGCCCGTAGGCGGCGGTGGTGAGGTACATGTTCTGCACGGCGCACGACACAGCCGCTACCTCTTCCTGCTCCGGAAATTTTTTATTGGGGTCCCGCTTCAGGCACAGCGCAATCACGTGCGAGGCCCTGAGCGGATTGGCCAGCAGGTTTTGATAAACGGTCTCTTTAAAATTATCGCCGGCTTCTGCCTTATACAGTTCGGCCTGGAAGGTGGCCAGCTTTTGCAGGCCTTCGCCGGTAAACACGATAAACTTCCAAGGCTCTATATTGCCATGGCTGGGTGCCCAGGTGGCATTCTCCAGTATCTGTGTTACGATGGCATCGTCCACCGGTTTTGCTTCGGCGTATTGTTTGGGAAAGTGGGAGCGCCGGTTGCGTATCAGCCGGTTTATTTCTTCTACATTGTATTCCATGCTTCCGTATTTGTAAGGCGGCAAAAGTCCGCTATTTCGCCCAATTTGCGCCCGGGGTTTTTTGATGTAAAAAACCGACACCGCATTTTTCCTCCCTTGTTTTTTCTCTCCGCCTGTAGCAGCATACAACGGCTAAACCAGTTTTCCTTTTTTTCGTTGGCCGGCCAATGCTTCTTTGCAGCAAAAATCAACAATGCGGATCATTTTTACGGGTATGCTGGCTGTTCTTACCACTGTTGCCGCCCTGGCGCAAACGGGTCGTGGGAAAGCAGTAGCCACCGTGCTCAACGAACAGAACCAGCCGGTGGAAGGCGCCACGGTCGAACTGCTTCGCGGCCACGATTCCACGTTGGCCAAAAGCGCCATCACCGATAAAAAAGGGCTTGCCGAAATCGAAAATATTCAACCCGCCAGTTACCTGCTGCGCATTACTGCCGTTGGTTTTCAAACAGCCTATACCGCCGTGTTTCCTATCAACGCCGGCGAAACCGTTCCGGCACCGGCAGTGCAGTTGATTGTGCAAAAGGACCACCAACTGCAGGAGGTAACTGTGGCTGCCCGCAAACCCTTTATTCAGCGCCTCAACGACCGGCTGATTGTAAATGTGGACAACAGCGTGGTGAATGCCGGCAGTGCGGCCATTGATGTGCTGGAGCGGTCGCCGGGAGTTACCATTGACCAGAACGACAACATCATTTTGCGGGGCCGGTCGGGTGTGATTGTGATGATTGACGGGCGGGTAACCCCGATGACCGGTGCCGACCTGGCCAACTACCTGCGGGGCTTACCGGTAAACGCCATCGAGCGGATTGAGATCATCACCAACCCATCGAGCAAATACGATGCAGCGGGCAATTCGGGCATCATTGACATTCGGCTGAAAAAAGACCAGCGGCTTGGCTACAATGGTACGCTTACGGCGAGCTACGGACAGGGCGTTTATCCCAAATGGAACGCCGGCAACACGTTTAACTACCGCAACAAAAGCGTTAACATTTTTGGCAATTACAACCACAGCTACCGCGAAAACCTGAACCATCTCATCATCAACCGCAACTTTTACGAGAACGGTGTGTTCAACGGGTCGGACGATAAGGACAATTATGCCCGCATGCCGTTTCGCTCCAACACCATCCGCTTTGGCGCCGATTTTTTCCCCTCGAAAAATACCATTCTTGGATTTGTCATCAACGGCAACTACAACAACTTTAGCCGGCTGGCCGACATTCGCACAGCCGTTACCGACCGGTTTTACCAACCCCTTTTCCGGTTCCACTCCATTGGCACCAACGACGACAGGTTTGGCAATACGGTTGCCAACATTAACCTGAAACACAAGTTCGACAGCGCAGGCCGCGAGCTGACGGCCGATGTGGACTATGGTGTATTCAACAATACCTCCCTTACCCGCACTTCATCCTATTTTTTCAACCTCAATGGCAGCAAGCGCCGGCCCGATGACATCCTGGACGGCGACCAGCGGGGCAAGCTGACGCTGAAAACTGCCAAGGTAGATTATACCCATCCGCTAACGGGCGGCGCCAAGCTGGAGGCGGGCGCCAAAACAAGCTATGTTTCCTCCGACAACGACGCCAGGTTTTACAATGTAATGCCCACAGAAACCCTGGTGGACGAAGGAAAAACGAATCGCTTTTTTTACGAAGAATACAACAATGCCGCTTATACCAACCTAAGCAAAGAGTATAAAAAGTTTAATGTGCAACTGGGCCTGCGGGGCGAGCTGACCAACCTGCGCACCCGGCAGGCAAGAGGCAACCGGCAGTACAAAAACGATTATTTCCAGCTTTTTCCCAGTGCATTTTTTAATTACAAGCTAACGCCCGACCAAACCATTGGCCTGTCGGTGAGCCGGCGCATTGACCGGCCGGGCTACCAGTCGCTGAATCCTTTTCTATTCCAGGTAGATGCCACCATCTACTCCACCGGCGATCCGTTGCTGCGGCCGCAAACAACCTGGTCGTACGAAATGAATTACACGCTGAAGAGCCTGAACTTTACCCTGGGTTACAGCCGCACCCAAAACACGCAAAACTTTGTGCTGGCCAAGATCCTGGACGTGATTCCCACTTTTGAAATCTTGCCCGGGCAAGACAGCAACATCACCGTACAGTTGCCCGTCAATCTTGGCCTTTCGGAGTACATCGGGCTTACAGCATCGGCCCCGGTAAAAGTGAACAAGTGGTGGAGCATGATCAATAACCTGAACGTGTTTTACAACAAATTCAACGGCAACATCAGCGGGGCGCAATTGAATGATGGCGCACCGGCCGCCAACATCCGCACCAACAACACATTTACTTTCAAAAAAGGCTGGACGGCCGAACTCAATGCCAACGTGAATACCGGTGGACGCTATGGTTACGCCACCTTCAAAACGCAATGGGGCCTTGGCGCCGGGGTGCAGAAAACTATCATGGAAGGTAAGGGAACGGTGCGCCTCAACTTCACCGACATTTTCTGGACCAGCCGGCCACGGGCAACAGTTGAATACAAAGGAAGCTACGTGGAGAACTGGCACGCCTACCGCGAAAGCCGGGTAGCAAACCTCACCTTTACCTACCGTTTTGGCAATAACAAAGTGCAGGCGGCCCGCCGGCGCACCACGGCATCGGAAGAAGAGCGGCAACGGGCCGGAGCGAATTAACAACGTCAATCGGGAATCGGGAATGTAACAGCCGGTACATTCGCCATCATGATAACAGAATGGTGCCGGTAAGAATGACCATTATTGCCGATTCACGAATGAAGCAATTGAAGGTGAGGCTGAATAATGCTGATGGTTTTGCGGCAAAGAAACTGCTTCAGGTGTTTGTGAAAATGGCTGTAATCGTAGTAGCCAAACTGGCTGAAGTGAAAATCGGCCGGATGGTTGGTGAGCTTTTCCACTGCCTTGCGAATGCGAAGTATTTGCAAAGCCTGTTTGCTGGTGATGCTGGTGGTGGCTTCGAAATAACGCTGCAGGGTACGGGTGCTGATGTGGTGTTGTGCCGCCAGTTCTTCAACAGGCACGTCAAAACGGTTTCTTTCGGTGCAGTCCTGCAGTATTTGCGCCACAATATCAACCTGTGTAAACGAGCCTTCGTGGTGCTGAATGATACCCTCGTAATAGGCCGTCAGCAGCTGCAGGCGTTGCTCAAATGAGGCTGCTCTTTTTACCTGCGCCACCACTTCGCGGTCAATGAGGTACGACAACGGAAAAATATACTCGCGGTATTCGGCAAAATTCACCTTCTTCTGAAACAGCACCGGCGATACGTTGAACTTGATGCCGAAGATTTTATTGCCGGCCGAATGGTGGCAAACCATGGCCTTATGCCGGGGCAGAAAACCATCGCCTTTCACCTCGTACTTTTCTTCCTCCAGTTGCATAACGAATGGCGTACCCAGGTTGATGAGGTAAGTATAACCGACATTCGGGAACAAAGCATCGGAAAAGCCGTCGGGGTATTGTCTAAAGAGTGAGGCAAAATCCGTTTCCCAGAAAAAATCAATAAACTTCGACAACGACTTTTTTGCCTTTTGCCGGTGGTACCGGAACTCGAAATGATCTTTATGAAAAAACTCAACGTGCTGCACGGGATAAAGATAGTTTACAAGTTCACGTGTTTACAGGTTTACAAGGTACGCGGGCTTAGGTAAGGGAGCTGTCTCTTGGTTCGCATTCGTTCTCTGTCTTTTTACCCCGCAATGATTTCCTCACATTTTCGAACCCAACCCTGCCGATCACCCAAAGATTTTGAATCGTACTCACGTTCGTTTTGATTATGGATCCGTTTTGCTTTTATGAACTGGTGGATTTATACACCCTGATCCTCGAACAAAAAACCGTGAACTTGCGAACCCGTGAACCCGTGGACTATCTTCGCCATATGTCTCCTATCGGCGTTTTCGACTCGGGTTATGGCGGACTTACGGTGTTGCGGGAGCTGGTGAACAAGCTGCCGCAATACGACTATCTCTACCTGGGCGACAATGCCCGGTCGCCGTATGGCACCCGCAGCTTCGACACGGTGTACCGCTACACCCTGCAGTGTGTGCAGTGGCTGCTAAAGCAAAACTGTCCGTTGATTATTTTGGCCTGCAACACGGCATCCGCAAAAGCGCTGCGCAGCATTCAGCAGGCCGACTTGCCGCGCCTTCATCCCACGGCAAGAGTGTTGGGAGTTTTGCGGCCCACTACCGAAGTGATTGGCCAATTCACCAACACAAAAAACATCGGCATCCTGGCCACCACCGGCACCGTGCAGTCCCGCTCTTACGAAATTGAAATTGAGAAGTTTTTTCCGGACGTAACGCTGGAGCAGGAGGCTTGTCCCATGTGGGTACCGCTGGTAGAAAACAACGAACATCTGTCGGACGGAGCCGATTTTTTTGTGCGCAAGCATCTGGACAACATTTTACACCGCAATAAAAAAATAGACACACTTCTTCTCGCCTGCACCCATTACCCGTTGCTGAAAGAAAAAATTAAAAAGCACCTGCCGCCCGGCGTCAGGTTGCTGTCGCAGGGGCAGATAGTGGCCAGCAGCCTGCAACACTACCTGCAGCGGCATCCCGAAATTGAAAACAAGATCTCCCGCCGCGGCGAAAGATCTTTTTACACCACCGATTCGGCAACCGATTTCAGTGCCCGGGGCTCACTGTTTTTTGGTGGGCCGGTTGAAGGAAGGCATGTAGATTTGTAACCCACCGTTTAAAGCCACCACTGTTTATGAAGAAAGTTTTACTCCTGGGCTTTCTATGCTTCAGCCTGTCCGCCTCCGCGCAGGACAAAACCATTAAACAACTGAAAAACGACGCGGCCAAAACCATTAAGAAAGAAGGGCCCGATACCATTGCCTGGCGCCGCGGCGGTATCTATAATCTTAACCTGGCACAGGGGTCGCTCAGCAACTGGGCGGCCGGCGGCGATGATTTTTCGCTCACGTTAACCTCCTACCTCAACCTTTTTTCGTTTTACAAAAAAGGCAAAATCAGTTGGGACAATACCCTCGACTTCAACTTTGGGTATGTAAACACCACCAGCCTGGGCAGCCGCAAAAACGACGACCGCCTCGATGTTCTGTCCAAATACGGGTATGCCATAGACTCCGCCTGGAACCTGTCGGCGCTGGGCAATTTCCGTTCGCAACTGGCCCGCGGGTACACTTACCCCCAAAACGTCAAAACCTTTTCGTCGGCTTTTCTGTCGCCGGCTTACCTTCTTTTTAGCCTTGGTTTCGATTACAAGCCGGGGCCCAACTTTTCGCTGTTTATTTCGCCGGTCACCACCCGCTGGGTGATTGTAAGGAATGATACCTTGTCGGCCAAAGGGCTTTATGGCGTGGAGCCCGGCAAGCATAGCAGCTCGGAGTTTGGTGCCTTTGCCAGCGCCAACTACATCCGCGAGTTCAGCAAAAACCTGCAGTACCGGGCCCGTCTCGATCTGTTCTCCAATTACCGCCACAACCCGCAGAACATTGACCTGTTTATGACCAATGTTTTGTCGCTGAAGATCTCCCGCATGTTGAGCGCCAACTGGAACATTGATTTTATTTATGACGATGATGTGCGCATTTTCGGCAAAAATGGAAAGTCGCCGGCGCTGCAGGTAAAGTCATTGATCGGCGTGGGACTGCAATTGCGGTTATAGCATCCCCAACGCCCGGCCCCCTCCGGCTCTCCCGGTGGGGGAGTGAGCCAGGCGCAGACCCTCGCTTTGCGACGATGCTATTGTAAGCCTTCATCCGTTTTTTGGTGCAGGCTTTTTATTTTGGTTACCGGCGATAGAATATAGATGGGGCTTCCGTTGCGTCGCACTCTTGTACGGCTGGTAATTCTGCTGGGCATTGTGCGGAGTGTTTGCCGATTGGGTTTGATGCCGAAGTGGTGGAGTTTTTTTTACCACATAGGATCATAGGTACATAGGGTTTCACATAGAAGAAAGACAAGTGAGGAGCCCTTTTCCGGCTGGTTTTACGCACAGGCGCAAAGGGCAAAGAAGGCAGGGAAGGAAAGGCACTTGTCTGTTCGCAAAGCTTCTTGCCTGCTCTTACGCAGCCCTTTGCTTCTCATGCCGAGGAAGGAGGCATCTGTGAATTGCAAAAAGAAGAAAAACAACAATCAGTACAACACTTCACCATCATTCCTTACGGGACCACCCAAAGATCCCTCGTTCCCCCGGATGACAACGCACCACCCTTTGCGTTAGCAACCAGCTTACCTACAAAACCATTGTCGAAAAGCAGGGGGCTGTGAAATGGATGGCCTCCCCACCGGAGGGGTTTGGGGAGCCCGGCGGGAGCCATTTATCTTTACCCTTATGAACTTCACGCTTCGATATGCCACCACCCAAGATGCCGCCCTGGTGGCCGACATTAGCCGCCAGACTTTTTACGATACGTTTGCCCCGCACAACACCGCCGCCGACATGACGAAATTTCTGGACGAACAATTTACCAAAGGCCGCCTGATGCTGGAAGTGGGTGCAGCGGAAAACACTTTTGTGTTGGCCTTTGATGCCGGTGAAGTAGCCGGCTACCTGAAGCTGCGGGAAGGCCGCCGGCCCGCCGGGCTGAATGGGGCACCGTCGGTGGAGATTGCCCGCCTCTATGTCACCAAGCCTTACATTGGAAAGGGCGCCGGGCGCCTGCTGATGCAAACCGCATTGAACATAGCGCTGGAAAGGCAAAAAGAAGTGGTGTGGCTGGGCGTTTGGGAGCTGAACCAGCGGGCCATTGATTTTTACACCGCCTGGGGTTTTGAAAAATTTGGCGAGTGCGACTTTCTGCTCGGCAACGACCTGCAGCGGGACTGGCTGATGAAAAAAGAGCTGACAACGAAAAAAACAGGCGAGGAAAGATAACAGACCGTTTCGGGTAAAATTTCACCGCATGATCTTCTTCAGCAGCTTTAGCTTGCCGGTAAATGGCGGGTACTTAAAAGCCGGATCGAACCAGGTTGGCGTTTTCATCACGGCCTTTTGATGGCTGAACACATCGAACGAAAATTTGCCGTGGTAGGCGCCGGTGCCACTGGCCCCACGGCCGCCAAACGGCAGATTAAAATTGGTCAGGTGTACAGCCGCATTGTTCACACAGCCGCCGCCAAACGGAATGTCCCGCAACCATTTTTCTTCCCGTTCGCGGCTTTCGGTAAATACATAAAACGCCAGCGGATTGGCATTGCGCTGAATAATGGCCTTTGCTTCGTCAAAGCTTTCAAAAGTGAGAATGGGCAGCAGCGGCCCAAAAATTTCCTCGCCCATCACTGCCGCCTCCATGTCCACATTCTCCAGCAGGGTGGGTTCAATGTACTGCGAATCGGCATCGGTTTTTCCGCCGTGCAACACGGTGCCCTGCTTCAGGTACACCAACAGCCGGTTGAAAGCTTTTTCATTGATGATCTTTCCATAGCTGTCGCTGCCCGACGGATCGGTGGTGTAAAAATCCCGGATGGCAATTGCCAGCCATTGCACCAGCTCTTTTTTAATGCTCCGGTGCACCAGCACATAATCGGGCGCCACGCACATTTGCCCCGCATTGGAAAACTTGATCATGGCAATGCGGCGGGCCGCCACTTTAAGATTGGCATCGCTTTCCACCACACAGGGACTTTTGCCGCCCAGCTCAAGCGTTACCGGCACCAGTTGTTTGGCAGCCAGCTCATAAATGATTTTGCCAACCGTGGTGCTGCCGGTATAAAAAACATGATCGAACCGGAACTGGTTCATCATGGCAGGCACCACTTGTGCGCCATCGCCTTCCACATACAAAACAAAATGCGGCGGAAAGGCCCCGGCAATGATCTTTTTCATAACCGCCGCAGTGGCAGGGGCGACCTCGCTGGGTTTCAGCACGGCGCAATTGCCGGCCGCTATAGCACCAACCAGCGGTGTCAGTAACAACTGAAACGGATAGTTCCACGGACCAATGATCAGCACCACGCCCAGCGGCTCTTTGTAGAGGTAGCTTTTTGCCGGCAGGTTCATCAGGTTGGTGGCTACCTTTTGTGGCTTCATCCACCGCCGCAGGTGCTTTAGCGTATGCCGTATTTCAGCCAGCAAAAAACCAATCTCGGTGATCCAGCTTTCTTCCCTGTTTTTTTTCAGGTCGGTGTACAGGGCCTGCATCAGTTCTTCTTCGTTCTGCAACACAACGCGGCGCAGGTTTTCCAGCGCCTGTTTGCGAAACGCATATTCTCTGGTGGCACCGGTGGCAAAAAAGGACGGAAGCGACTGGAGGTTTTTGTGCAGGTCTTGCATGATGATTTTTTTGAACCACGAAGGCACAAAGGCACAGAGCTTCACAAAGATTGCTTAGTGCTTCGTGGTGCCGCTGTGTCGTTGTGGTTCAATAAAGCTACTGAAAGTACTCCCACACCAGCTTCGACAGCTTTCGTGTAAGCGTCCACGCTTCGTTATTTTCTTTCCAGCTTTGGTCTTTAATGTTTTTGGTAAACACCGAAAAAATGTAGCGGGTACCACAGCCGTTTACGTACATCACTTCGCTGCGGCTTTCGTTCACTGCCCCGTTTTTGCTGGCCACAAACACGCCGGCCGGAATCTGCGACAGTCCTTCTTCATCCCAATAGTTGCGGCCCATCAGCCGCAGCATTTTTTCGCTTTTTTCCGCATTGATAAGTTGCCCGCTCACCATTTTTTCCACCAGCTGCGCCATTTCGCGGGGTGTGGTTTGTCCCCAGCCAAAGCGGCTGCGGGCCGCCTCGCGGCCTGGCGTGCGGGAGTTAACGCGGGTGGCAGTAAAGCCAAGGCTGTCCATGATCTCGTTAATGCGGGTGCCCCTGCCGGCAAGGCTTTGCAGCCAGAGCGAGGCCGTGTTATCGCTCATGGTCATCATCAGCATCAGCACCTTGCTCAGTTCAATCTTTTCGCCGTTTTTGTAAGAGCCAAGAATATCCACGCCTTCGTACAGCAGGGAGTCTTTGTACGTGAGTTCCTGGTGATACGCAAGCTCGCCGCGATGGAGCTTATCCATCACCCCAATCAGGATCGGGATCTTTACCACGCTGGCGGTGGGAAAAACCGTATCGGCATTGATGGCAACAACTTTTCCGTTGTTCAGGTTTTTAATGTAAATGCCAATGTCGCCACTAAATCCCTGCATGGCGGTTTCTATTTTCCGCTGCAGGCCTTTATCGGCTTTTTGTGCCGAAAGCTGCAATAGCAAAAAACAGGCGATCAGCAAACCAACGAACTTTTTCATTTGGCAGAACTTACTTTTTTGTTCGATGAGCTGCCTTTGCCGCTGCCGCTGTTCATATAATCGGTAACCAGGTACAAAAAGGCTTTGATGCCGGTTTGCATGCCGCTTTCGTCAATAAAAAAATCGGGGGTATGATGTGAGGGTGTTTTCTTCGGGTCTTGTCCTTTGGGCATGCCGCCGACATTAAAGAACAGCGCCGGTACCTTCTCGCCAAAAAACGAAAAATCTTCCGCTCCCATTTTGGCGGGAATGGTGGATACGTTGCCGGTGCCTGCCGCCTTTTGCAGGGAGGGAAGCATTTTCGCCGTGAGCGTTTCGTTGTTGTACGTAACCGGGTAGTGCGAACTGTACGGCGCCTCTACGGTGGCCGTAGCGTTGTTGGCTTCGGCAATATTTTTGGCGATGGCGGTGATGCGGTCAATCTGGTAGGCCTCCTGCTGCTTCGACAGCGAACGGATGGTGCCCATCATCTCCACCTGCTCAGGAATAATGTTGCTGCGAACACCGCCATGAATGGAACCGATGGTGACCACGCCGGCATTCTCCGTAATATCCACATTGCGGCTGATGATGGTTTGCAGGCTGTTGACAATTTGGGCGGAAGTAACGATCGGGTCCACCGAATCCCAGGGCGACGCCCCATGCGCCTGCCGGCCTTTCACGGTGATTTTCATATCACTCACTCCGGCATAAAAACCACCGGGGCGATAGGTGATCTTTCCCACTTCGGTTTGTGCGCTGATGTGCAGGCCAAACATCACGTCAATCTTTGGGTTGTCCATTACGCCTTCCTTGATCATCAGTTCCGCACCGCCTTCTTCGCCTTTCGGCGCACCTTCTTCGGCCGGCTGAAACACAAACTTGATGGTGCCAGCCAGGTCGGCCTTACTGGCGGTGAGTATCTCGGCTACGCTCATCAGCATGGCCACGTGAGTATCGTGTCCGCAGGCATGCATCACCGGTGTTTGCTGGCCATTGTATTCGGCTGTGGCTTTCGACGCAAACGGCAGGTTTCCTCTTTCCGGTACCGGCAGGGCATCCATATCGGCCCGCAGGCCAATTACCGGCCCCGGTTTGCCGCCGCGCAAAATGCCCACTACGCCGGTATGTGCCACGCCTTCTTTCACCTCCAGCCCCAGCGAACGCAAATGCCCGGCAATGAGCTTGGCCGTTTTAAATTCGCGGTTGCCCAGCTCCGGGTTCTGGTGCAGTTGCCGCCGCCATTCAATGCATTTCGGTTCTATTTTGGCGGCCGCCGAAGTGATGACTGCGTCCCAGTTTTTTTGAGCGTAAGCAGAAACAGCCAGTATGGAACACAGGCCGGCCGCAATTGTTTTTTTCATTGATAAAGTCTTTGGACGGAAGATAAACGTTCTGGAAGAACCGGGTAAAATTTTTTCGGTAGGCGTGGCGGCGGGAAGAAGGAGAGAAGGGTGGCCGGGAAGGTAGGAAGGCGGTAAAATAATTTCATCTGTTTTTAAATTTTCAGGGCGACCGATTATGGCTATTATTTTTTTGGTAGTTGGAAGAAATCTGCCGCCGTGTCGGAGAAAAAAATAATTCTTTCCGCCCTTCTGCCTTTCCGGCAAAACAACCTTTACGGTTTACAAATTCTTTAACCAAAAGAATTTGCAAACGGCCTTTTTGCAAGGGTAAATTCAGCAAAACAATTTCCCCAAAAGTTTATGGAAACATCCGATGACGAGGGCGACAGTGCCACCCTCCTGACAAAAGCTGCGCTGCTTTTATTGCTCTTTTTTCCGCTTACACTTCACAAATCTTTTTTACAGCGCCGGGTTCCGCCGGCCACTTCGCCATCCCTGCATCTGCGTGCCACGCAGGCAGCGGCAACAAAACAGCCGGTGGCGGCAAAAAAGAAAAAAAAGAAACTGTACATCACCTTCGACGACGGGCCCAACCGCGGCACCAGAAACGTGTTGCGCATTGTGCAGGACGAAGGCGTTCCGGTATCGTTCTTTGTGGTGGGCGAACATGTGTTTGCGTCGGCCATGCAGGCAAGGCTATGGGACAGCCTGAAAACAATGCCCCACGTGGACCGGTGCAACCACAGCTTTTCGCATGCACACGGCCGTTATGAAAGCTACTACCAGCAGCCCGATTCGGTGGTGGGTGATTTCCGGCGAACCCACGACAGCCTGCGCCTCGACAACACCATTGCCCGCACGCCGGGCCGCAACATCTGGCGTATTGACACCCTGCAGTTTACCGATGCGAATAAAAGCAAAGCCGCTGCCGACTCGTTGCAAAAAGCCGGCTTTGTGTTGATGGGCTGGGATCTGGAATGGCATTTCGACCACCAGACGATGAGTGTGAGCACACCGGCCGAAACCCTGATCCGGCAGATGGATTCGGTGTTTAATAAACGAAGAACAAAACGCCAAGACCACCTGGTGCTGCTGGCCCACGATCAGGTATATCAGAAAAGCGCCGACTCGTTTCAGTTGCGGCAGTTCTTACAGCTCCTAAAAAAGCGGGATGACCTGGAGTTTTCGCTGGTGACCCGTTATCCCGGCGCTGCAAAAGCGGCCGATTCAACCGCTGAAAATTCTTACTGATGGCTTTGGAATGGCACCGCCAAAAAAAAACGCCAGGGCAGCCTTGTTCTTACTGCCCTGGCGTTGATCCGTAGCCACCGTTTTCAATTCGGTTTTCGCGGACCAATTTCTTCAAAAGTTCTGATGCACCTGCATTTTCCGTTAGGCTGTTGCTATTGCCTCATTGCTCATTGCAAATTGTGTTTAATTGGCGCCCTGCCCTATCACTTTCAGCATCGTGCCCTGCGGCACGCGGTCGTTCAGGTTCATGCCATTTAAAATGGCAAATTCATTGAGGCGGGCCGCCGGAATACCAAAACCACGGAGGGCTTGTTCCAGCGTAGTGGCCGATGCCGTTGACCGCAGCCGGATGCGTTCGGGCTGGCGGTTCAGTTTAGCGGCATCGGTAAGTGTGCGGAAGTTTTGCATGGTGCCCAAAAAGTATTGCGAATAGGCTCCGTAATCGGGCGCACCGGCCACGCCGATAAAATGGTAAACAAGATTATTGTACCGGATAAAAGCCGACAGCGTTCGCAACGCGGCGCCTTGTTGCTGCTGCTGCTGTTGCGGTTGTTGCTGGGCTTCTACCAGTAAAGCTTGAAAACCATTGATAGTGGTTTCGCGGGAGCCAATGGCGGTAAGCCCGTATTGCTGCAGGGTGGTTTGCGCAGCCTGTTGCAAATCGTTTCCCTGTGCCAGCATCAGCATCATCAGGGCTTTGCCATCGCCGGGCGCCATCTGCACCATTTGCGGTGTGTTCTGGTATTGCCAGCCCTGCGGAATCGGGAACTGGAATTTCAGTTCGGGATGATAGAAAACAGAAGCCTCTACAAAACCTTCCCGCGGGTCTTCGCCATAGACCATGTTCTCGATGCGGCGCAGGTAGGTTTCGCGGTTAATTTTTGGATTGGCAAGGTTTGTCTTTTGTTTCCATTCGGTGGCCAGTTGCGCCACTGTTTGGTTACGTTCGCCGGGATCGGGGTGGGTGGAAAGAAGATTCGGCAAGGCCTCTCCCCCACTTTGTTCGCCCTGCCGCTTTAAGGTGTTGAAAAATCCAGCCATTTCGGTGGCATCAAAGCCGGCTTTGGTGGAATATTCCACGCCCAGCCGGTCGGCCTCGCGTTCGTCATCGCGGCTGTTTTTGAGCAGCATCAGTTGCAGGCCCTGCATGGCACTTTCAGCAAACTGGCCAAACTGCGGCGAAATAATAGCGCCGGCCAGAATACCAAATTGTCCCAGCATCTGGTTGCGCTGCTGAATCACTGTGTGCCGGGCGGCAATATGTCCCAGCTCGTGCCCCAGCACACCCTGAAACTGCGCTTCGTTATTGAAGTGCGCCATAATGCCGCGGGTGAAATACACATAACCCGGAATGGCAAAAGCGTTAATAACATTGGAATTTAGCACCCGGAATCCGTAGCTGATATCGTTGCGGTGCGAAAGAGCCGCCATCCGCTGTCCTTCCTGGCGCATGTAACGCTGCAGGGCCGAGTCGGCATAAAGGCCAAACTGTGCCACGATCTGCGGATCGGCTTCCTGTCCCATAGCCAGTTCCTGGTTTTCGGACATGGTAACGACCTGCCGTTTGCCGGTCACAGGGTTTCGGGCGCAATTGCTGATGGTAAGAACAGCGGCAGCCAACGCCGCTGCCAGCATGAATTGTTTCATAAAGAAGGTTTGAATTGTTGTGTAAACGATCACCGGACACATGCAAGGCCAATGCCACCGGAATAAGATCATGTTTTTGGTTTACAAGTGCGGTTGGCAAAAAGGATTGGGACATAAACGGCAAACCGGGGGTGGGGTTGTTACTGTATGGACATGAAAAAAGGTAGCCGGGCGACTACCTTTTTTGCGATTATCCACCTTATCCAATACACACAAAAAACACAAAACACATTTTGAATCTGCTCGGCCGGCCTTCTTCTCATTGACCTTCGATGGGCCGTGCAGTAATTCCCTTCCTCTTTTTCAAATGCAGTGCCAATGCGGGTTTTAAGCGGAAAGAACGGACTGAACAAAACGGATGCTGTAGAGATGAATAACCGTATTGTGTAATCCCTTGCACAGGCAATGTAATGGGGCGGACGGGGCGTGTTTGGAGCAGGGCGGGTATCGCTTTTGTCGCATTTAAAGAAGAAAACCGCATTATGAAGCTGCGACAATTCCGGTCGGCCTCGCCAGAGGTACAGGAAAAACTGGTGAAGAGATGGGGCGTGTTTCTGATGGAGCGAAAGTCCATGGGCGTTTCGGTGTTGCTGTTTCAGTTGGATGGGTTTTACGTGGAGGTGTTTTATAATACGGCAACCGAAACGGTGAGCTTTGTCAAGAGCTTTGAGGACATGGATGGGATAGAGGCGTATTTGGGAAGAATTGATATTAGTGAGGTGATGGCGAGGTTGTAAAAAAGTCGTACAGAAACTTTCTCAATTCAAAGACAGGCCAGCGACGAAAACCTGAAACAGCTTGTTGATACATCAACGCTAAATAAAACATTTCCCGCAACAAGGCCTCGGGATCATGAATTCACTTTTAACAGACATTCATTTGTTGCAAACGGATCCGGTCACTTGAATCATCCACTATTCTTTTTGTCTTATCATATCTAATCATCGGTTGCGGAAAGGAAGAAGAGAGCGGCTGAAGGCATTTGTCCTTCAACCGCTTTGTTCAACGCGGGCACATAGTATCGAGCACCGACATAAGCAGCCGTATGCCTTTTTTCACTTTCTCGGGAATAATAACCGGAATTTTCAGAATGATTTCGAGGAACGGGCGCACCTTCACGTAAACGCCGCAGACATCAACCCCTTTGGCGGCGGTGCCGGCCCGCGTTTGAATGCTGGTAAAATCGGCCCTGTTGGCTGCCTTTTGCAGCTCATTGATGCTTTCGGCAAATTGGGCGGACAGATCGGTGGCGGCTTTTGTTGCTTTGGCCATAACGGAGCATTTATTTGGTTAATGCCTACTCTAAAATCCCGTTTTCGGCTTCCCGGGTTGTGTGGAAAAAAGCTAATGTAGGCACCAATAAATGGATTTACCACTGATAGGAACTTATTAACATTGTCCAATTTTTGGCTTAGTGCTGAGTATATCAAGCAATCTGAAAGATATAGAGAGGGAGAGGGAATTGCAGCAAATAAAAAAAGAAATTTATTGGGAAATGATAGTGTGCCGTCTTTTTAGCGGGAAAGCCAAAATGCATATTCTTGTCGGGATTTGTTGGCGTTCGAATTTTGTTTTGGAGTGAAGATCAGCAATTGAACTCACAGACCGCCGTTAATGATTGAACCAAACACAAATTTTGCAGTGAGACCAAAATTCAGGCGTCTGAAAAAGTCTTGCTCATTGCTAACATTATTAAATAAATCGGAAGATTGTAGGTAAACACCGCCTACAAATTTGGCTTCCCTTGATTTAAAAAAATTGACGCCACTGCCTAATACAAAAACGTCCTTCACTTCGTCGGTGTGACTGATAGCTTTATGCCACCTCGTGAAAAAAACATTCCAAACAAACCGGAAGCTGGTGTCGATTTTTCCGTAATAAAGTAAATCTGTTTTAATATTCAGTCGGCTATGTACAACATATGTCCCATCTTTGACAGTAAATTTTTTATCGTCGATGATCGTTTGTGTGTTAACTGTCGTGGAGGTTCTCACTATACTTTCCCTGTCTTCTAAAGAATCAATGGTGTTGGCTCTCTCATAGCCGACAGAAACACCCCAAATAATCCGGCGGCTTACCACTTCGTTAAGTCCGATATCAAAGCCACCACCACGGAACCTTTCTTTTGGAAACCGGTTCTTTAAATCACCTGGAATGGCTTCGTTATAACGCCTGAACGTGTTGGCATTTAAAAAAGGGGACAGGTAGAAAAAACGCCGTGTGAAGCGATAATCATCTTTTTTCCTATAGCTAATGAGTTCGTCCACTTTGCGGTCTATCTGCTCGGTCAGCAAGGTAATTTCCGCAATTACTTGCGGCGTTGGTTTTTCCGATTTAAGTTTTTTCCTTCTTTTTTCGAGTTCTATTCGGTCCCGGTCAATCATATTCTCTTTTTGATCACCGCTACCCATGAAACCAATAAAACCCGTTAAACGCGACCCTGTAGAAATGTTTCCTGAACTGATTAGTTGGTTTAAGCCTCCGGTAAGTTCACCGCGAAGATCGAGTCCCCACAAAGTTTGGTGCGGCCGCTCAAATTTTGCCAAATGAAAGTTATTGAAAGAAAACCTACCCGATGTAGCACTAAAGTCAAATGCCAGGTTCGATTGCTGGAGATTGACACTGCTTTTTCCACTCGCATCTTCAACGGTTAGTTGTGACCTGGACGCCAAGGATAAACAAAAAAAGAATAGGGGTAAAAAGAGTCTTTTCATGATTGGATTTATTTATGATACTCACTGTGGTCAAGTGTGCCATTAGACCCGGTTTGTTCAAAAATGGGATTGTCTGACAAATCTGTGTAATCAGTTGCGCCCTGTTTCCGAATTTTGATTTTCAGTTCCCAGTAATCCCCTTCCATACCGGAAGCAATCATCTGCACCTTTAAACCAGTGTCGGTGACGGTGCATTTGTAAGACTTAGAATCACTGGTTCTAAAGTGGTTACGATTGAGCGGATTCTGATCTTTCGTTAATTCAATCTCTGTGAAGCCGATGTACATAGTTCTTAATGAAACATTGGAAGTAGTAACTAGGTCGTATTTGACCAAAACCTCCTCTCTGCCGAAAGTCGATAGAACTTTCATCAAAGCATCATGGTTGATTGTATTGGCTTTTTTGATTTTTACGATAGCCATAAAGGTGTTTTTTGTGTTTTCGATCTTTGCTTATTTTTTGGTCTATTGCCCTTGTGCTGGCTTAGTCGTTAGCACCAACGTCAGGTACGCCAGCGCCACGCCGAAAAATATTTTACCCGATGCAGCTATCAGTGGTAGTACTTCTCTTTTTGTGGTAGTTGTAGTATCATTGCTCAATCCTGAAGGAAAGTCATTAACCGCCCAGGTAACCACACAGACAATAAGACTTACAACATAAACGACCAATCCAAAAAGCTGAATTTTCTCTCGGAGTGACAAGGGGTCCGGCAGATCCAATTTTTGTGCCTCGACGCCCTTTGCTGGCCGTCCCAACAGTAGCTGCTGTGCGATGCCCGATTGCGGATTGGCTACAGAGATACCTAACAGCATCCCCAAATTGGTGAGCAGCAAAGCTTGTAAAGAGGCAATAATGCCTTCCAGCGCCGGTGCATACTCTTTCTCAACATTACCATCCCACGACAAATAAATAGCGTATCCAATGCCGTACAGGAAAAAGCCGAGGGCAGAAAAAAGAAGCAGCCAGCCCACGAGATTGATGATAGGTTTGTTTTCCATGTTTTTGGTTCTTTGTGTTATTTGATATGGCTTGGCTCAGGCGTTCTTTGCAGTCGCTCCTCCTTTCAGGCTTTCAAAATGCCGGAAAATTTCTTTTGAAATATCAAGACCCAGCGGCACGCCGCCGATTTTTTTTTTGTCAAGGTCAGGACTGCCATCGGCTTTTGTGGCAAAGGCATCAAACACCCAATGCACACCCAGGTAAACGCGGCTTAGTCCGTTTTCGATGATCATGCCCCACAAGCCATCGTTGAACTTCCGGTGATGGCGGGGCCGCACCGTGCCATTGTTGTCTTCGTTCACACCATTCAATTCTTCCGACACAAAATATTCATCCTTAAACAACGGATCGGCCGCCGTGTTGTCGGGTGCGATGCCGCAAACCATGCGGGCCATGTGCAGGGCCGCGGCGCCAAATGTGGCATGGCCGGATGGATAGGCCGGAAAATTGGGCGTGAAGTTTTTGGCACGGGCGGTGGTTATCTGGTTGAAGGGAAACGTAGACGAAACCTGCGGGGTGGAGAACTGCGGGTTGTTGCCGTTGGTAGCCGGGGCACCCAGCGGCAGCCAGCCGGGATCGCAGTTTTTGTCCCATGGACTGTCGGTTGGCGCTTGCCACCCCATGGAACTGTGATGCTCACGGATGCCCACCACCGGCCGCCAAAAATTGTGTTTGTATTTTTCTTTCCACGCAAGCGTCCCAGCATCGGCCATGGCCACGTTTACCAGCATAAACAGCACAGCATTTTTGTCTTCATCCAGTTTTTGCTTTTCCGAAACCTGCCGCACAATCTGGTTATACAGGCGGGGCGGTGTGCCCAGTCCCTTTGCACCATCGTAGCCCCAGTACAAGCCAATCAGGGTTTGCTCGACCGTACGCTTTTTCTCGCCGGCTTCAAGGGTGCCGGCCAACGCCGGTGAAATACCGAGGCGGCGCACCTGGTCCAGGGCCATTTGATAGTTTACATTTTTGAGCGGCTCTTCAAGTTCCGGCGGCGTCGTCGTATCCTTTATCCCAAACAGCGCGGCTTTGTCGCCGTAGAACGGCGCATAATATCCTTGCCCGGGATTTTCGGGATCGGGCCGATGGGCATAACGTGCCAGCGAGGGCGAATAACCATCGTCTTTTGCATCCGGGTCATTTTTGCGGAGTTGCCAGATGGCGTTGGCCACCGCCTGGCCCAGCCCAACGCCGGCTGCGGCATCGCCGCCGCCTTGTGGAGCCGCATGCAATTGCTGCAGAAAATAATCTTTTTGCGAGGGAAAAAGCTTCATCAGCATAGCGCTGCCGGCTGCCGAAACCGCCGCTCTTGGCGATGCGGATGGCTTGCTGGCGATGTTTAATTGAGGATAAAACACCGGCAGCGTCGCTGGATTATTCCGGGCCCTGGCATACGCTTCATACATGCTGAGGTGAACCATGGCCAGCGCTCTTGCACTCAGCACCGGCCCGGCTTGTTCCATTTTGCCGTTTGTATGGCTGACCCGGTTAGCTTCCAGCGCGGCGTTGTTCCAGTAAAGAAAAATGTCGTTTGACATACAAAATAGTTTAAGTGGTGAAAAGAAAAAAAGCGGCAGGAGGGGTGGTTCCGGAATTTCCGGATTCAGCTCCTAAACCAAAACAAACCTAACTGGAACGGGCAGGTGAAAAAAGGGGATTTAACCCGCAAATACCGGGAAAAACCCCGTTTTTTACACCCGCTGGGTACCTGAAATTGTGCCTTCAAACAAAAAATAAGTAACATGCCTACTCCAAACTACATGCACTTGTATGGCATCAGCCATAAACATCCTAAAGACCAGTTGTACATTCCTCTTGCTTCCGACGATGAGTTAATCGGCTTTGGTCAGCCGATTACTCAGGAAGTGGCCACTGAAATGGTCAATGCCTACCTCCGTCTTTTTCTGCAAGTTGAAGAGCTTGCGAATGAACTAAAAACTGACGAAAAATATAAAGATCATGCAGGCTTCCTTGCATTGCTCAGGCTCCTAGATAGGAAAAAGCATGTAGCATCCGGTGTATTCGGTAAAGAAATTATTTTACAACTGATTGCGCAAAGGGAATGCGAAGGATTGAGGTACACGATGGGGATTGATGCCGCCGAAAAACTAACGCTAATTCTTATGGCAGTGAAAACGACCAAGGACGCTGCAGGTATAGATCAGACGAGACCGAGTTCGGTGCCAGGCCAAAGCGACCGGAACGTTGCAAAATCGGAACCGGTGCATATGACGGTAGGGCCTGACCTTACACTCGATAACGGAAGCGTTCTTTGCGGTGAAGTTCATAACGACAGCTTAAACATGGAAGAAGCAATGGAATTGTGGTCAAAGTTGAAAGCGCAAAGGGAGGGCTTCACAGAACCACCGTTTTCAGATGTAATCTTCGGCTCTTACTGACCCTATGCTCACATCTGCCGATTACATATACTACACCATTTACCTCTTCTGCCTTTACGCCAGCTTTAAGGCCGGGAGAACGTCTATTCCCGGCCTTGTTTTCCTGCGCATCATGCTGTTGGCCGGGCTGGTAACGGAAGGCGTAATTGAGGTACTGCAATACCTGAAGAAAGAAGAGAATGGTCCCTATTATGTCTATATCCCCATAGAATATTTCTGCCTAGTGCAGTTTTATCGGCATAACACAAAGGTGGC
Organism: uncultured Flavisolibacter sp.; assembly: GCA_965365435.1. GTDB lineage: Bacteria > Bacteroidota > Bacteroidia > Chitinophagales > Chitinophagaceae > Flavisolibacter. The sequence continues at coordinate 27,533 of CBDUBQ010000026.1, read as the reverse complement.
GCCGCTCCGCAGGGCCATGAACCTTTCACTTCCGGTTTATTTTCTGTTAGCGACGGGCCTTTCCTTCTTTTACCATCGGTTTTCCGGTTACCCATCGGTATTATACAACATCAGTTGTTTTCTTAACACAATATGGATTGCCTTGCTGCTTTTTAACTTCGAGCCAGAAGATGGCCGTGAAATATGGTTCAATCCATTATTCCTGATTTGTTCAGGACTGCTCATTTTTTTTGCCGGAGTTTTCTTTTTCAATCCTGTCTATCCACTGATTGCAAAACAGGACCCGGCATTGGCAAAAGAATTGCGGACATACATAAATATATTTCTAAACTATTTTTTATATATATTGTTGTCGATAGGCTTTTTATGCTCCGCCAAAAAGGTGAAATCGTATTGATGGCTATCGCCGGGATGGCGTTGATCCTGTTTCTGGCTGTCATTTTTATTCTTTCGGTGCTGAAGTACCGGCGCAGGATGGCCATAGAATTAGAGGAAAGAAAGGTGATGACAAAACGGTTTGAACAGGAACTGCTGCAATCGAAGCTGGAAACACAGGAAGAAACCTACCGCCACATTGCCAATGAGCTGCACGACAACGTGGGCCAGTTGCTCAGCACCACCAAAATGCTCATGGGCGTTATGGAACTGCAGTTGGGCCAGGCACCCGACACGCTGCAAACGGCCAGTGCCACCCTTTCCAAAGCCATCGAAGAACTGCGCCTGCTTTCCCGCTCCCTCGACCGCGAATGGCTGGAGCAGTTCAACTTTTTGGACAACCTGCACAACGAAGTAGAGCGTATCAACGCCGGTGACGCCATCAGAGCGGCCGTGGAATGTTCTACGGCTATTTCCATGAATCCCGAACAGCAGATCATCCTTTTTCGCATTGTGCAGGAGGCCATTCAAAACGCCATTCGTCATGCCCAGCCCTCCCGCATCCAGGTGCAGATCAGCAACGGCCAGGCCCTGGAAGTAAAGGTGATCAACGACGGCAAGCCGCTGCCGGCGGTGTTCAGCGGCATGGGCACCCGCAACATGCGCCACCGCACCCGCTTGTTTGGCGGCGATATTCAGTGGCTGTCGGAGGAAGGGCAAACCACCGTGGCCATTCGCTTACCCCTAACTCAGTATCAAGAAAATTAATGTGGTCGGTAAGTGAAAGGGGGAATTACTGGTGAAGAGATGGGGCGTGTTTTTAACGTAACGAGCGTCCATAGACTTTTGGTGTTGCCGTTTCAGTTGGACAGGTTTTATGTGGAGGTGTTCTACAACACCGCCACCAAAACCGTTAGCTTTGTGAAGGGTGTTGCGGACATAGATGGGATAGAGGCGTAGTTTTTTTGAATCGAAATTTCTGAGGCGATGACAATGTTGTAAGGACAACTTGTTCAATCTTGTAACTACTGCCGTTTTGCTTCGCAGCTTATTCCAAAATTTTTGAGGCCATAAATCATTTATTTGTTGTTCATCCTCTCTGTGTAAGGCATCCTGTAACGAAGCCACTTCCTACTTAAGTCGCTGGTTGAACATACTCGTGGCACAAACAGCTATAATACACAATATTCACTGGCAAAAGTTTCTGGCAAAAGTTTTCAAACGAAGTCAATTGAAAGCGATTTCGATAAGATTTTTTGTTTGATGGACATCAATAAAAATGCTTCGATGGACCCGTTCTTGTTGGATGTAGTCAGTAGGAAAACAAAGCAACTAGCAAAGTTTGCGCTCGAATCGTCGCGTGTCACTTTGTTTACCGAAGGAAAATTCCTCCCCTTCCTCCCCCGGGAAAAATCCCCTCCCACCCGGTGAAAAAAGCCCGCCCACGCCGTAACCTGGCGAATTATTTTACAGGCCTGTTTCTTCACCAAAAAAACAATCATCCCATGGCAACAATCGTTCAGCAAATAACCTGGCAACTGGATAAGCCAGACCTTGAAGCCTTACTTCAAACCGCCGGTGGCAACTATACCGCCCTGCAATTTTCCATGGCTATTGACGACAGCAGCGCCACCGTTTACACCTTTGCCCTGGTAAACAATGGCGGCATTCAGCAGCAATCATCGGAGGCCGGCAGCCTGCAAGTGGTGGCGCAAAAAGAAGCCTGCCCGGTGCCACCCGGATGCCCAAGCGAAACCTGAGGGGCGCAACCAGCTAACGCATGAGAACAACCGGTTTGTCGCGGGCAGGTGGCAAACCGGCATGGATTAAATATTTTTGATAGTGCTCAAATCCCTGATCTATAATTTTCTGGAATTCCTGTCGCCGCTGATGGTGGTGATTGGTTTTTTGCTCTTGCAAAAACACCAAAAGCTCACCGGCGAACTCAAAGTATTGTTCTTATACTTTATCCTTTCCTGCATAAACCTGGGCGTTGCCGTTTACCTGGCTATTGACACCATACCCAACCTTTTTTGGTACAACCTGAACGGGTTTTGCACGCTGCTTACCCTGTCGGTGTTTTTTTATCAACTATTGGCTGATTCGGGGTTTCAGCGGCTGGTCGCTATCCTGGCCGTTATCGGTCTGTCGGCGTACCTGCTCATCCTTGCCTTTTGGGATGACAAAAAAGCGTTCTTCAGTGCCGGTTATGCCGTCAGCTCGCTGCTGATCATTGTTTATTCACTTCTTTTCTTCAGCCAGGTTTTTCGCGATAAATCACCAACCGCCGCAAAAGGCGAGCACGCCGTTTGGCTGGTGAGCGGTTTGTTTACTTATTTTCTCGGCGCTTATGTGATACAGGTGGGATACCGGCATTTTACCTGGCAGTACATCAGCAAAACCTTTGTGCTGGTGTTCGACAGGGGCATGCTATGGGGCATTCACAATGTGATTTATTTTCTGGCCTGCCTCGTTATTTTTATCGGCCTGCTACGCCTCCGAAAAAAGACAGCGATTTTGTAATTTGACTTCCTTATTTTGAAGCACCTATTACCATTGCGTCAAACATCAGATCATGGATAAACCGGATGTTCTGCTACCCATTTTGGCGGGTACCGCCATTTTTGTGGTGCTTTCCGTGTTCATAAATATTCTGATTTACCTGTTCCGGCAAAAACGCAAACACCACCGGCAGGAAGTGGCTTTGCTGAAACAAGCCTACGAACAGTCTATTCTGCAGGCACAGGTGGAGGTGCAGGAGTCCACCTACCGCCATATTGCCAACGAGCTGCACGACAACGTGGGCCAGTTGCTCAGCACCACCAAAATGCTCATGGGTGTAACGAAGCTGCAGTTGGGCCAGGCACCCGATACGCTTTCTACCGCCAGCGCCACCCTTTCCAAAGCCATTGAGGAGCTGCGCCTGCTTTCCCGATCGCTGGACCGCGAATGGCTGGAGCAGTTCAACTTCCTCGATAACCTGCACAACGAAGTAGAGCGGATCAACGCCGGCGATGCCATCAAAGCCGCCGTGGAATGTTCTACGGCTATTTCCATGAATCCCGAACAGCAGATCATCCTTTTTCGCATCGTGCAGGAAGCCATTCAAAACGCCATCCGGCATGCCCAGCCTTCGCAAATCAATGTGCAGATCAGCAACAGCCAGGCCCTGGAAGTAAAGGTGATCAACGACGGCAAGCCGCTGCCGGCGGAGTTCAGCGGCATGGGCACCCGCAACATGCGCCATCGCACCCGCTTGTTTGGCGGCGATATACAATGGTTGTCGGACCAAGGGAAAACAACCGTAGCCATTCGCTTACCGCTAAACCCACACTATGAAAATTAAAGTGGGCCTGGTTGACGATCACCAGCTTTTTCTAAAATCCCTCAGCCTGATGCTGCATACCCTGCCCGATTTTGAGGTGGTGGTGGAAGCCCTCGATGGCCGCGACTTGCAGCAAAAGCTGGCTGCTAAAAAAGACCTCCCCGACCTGGTGCTGATTGATGTAAACATGCCGGTGATGAACGGAATGGAAACTGCCGCCTGGTTGCGCAAAAACCATCCGGCCATGCGGCTGGTAGCCCTTACCATGAACGACAAGGAAGAGGTGGTGCTGGGAATGTTCAAAGCTGGCTGCTGCACTTACCTGCTGAAAGACGTGTCCCCGGCTGTGCTGGAAAAAGCCCTGCACGAAGTGTACGCAAAAGGCTACTACAATGCCGGTACCGTTGTGTTCAACCCTGCCCGGCTGGTGATGAAAACAGAAGACAAAGTTTCTGTTTCGCCAAAAGAAATGCTGTTTTTAAAGCTGGCCTGTAGTGATCTGACGTATAAGCAAATTGCGGCCGAAATGGGCGTTACCGAGCGTACGGTGGATGGCTACCGCGAATCGCTTTTTCTAAAGTTTGGCGTACAAAGCCGCGTGGGCCTCTGCCTCGAAGCTATTCGCAAAGAGTTTGTCGGGCTTTGATAAAAAACCGGCACTCCCGGCTCTGCATCCGCACACCCCACCCGCTCATTGCTGTCCGCTTCACATCTTGGCCGCACCGGCACCACAAATCATTTACCCAACTCTTAAAACTGCAAGCTTCGTACATCGAAAATCTTTTTCGGCGCTGCTCCCAGTATCCGGTAAAGCACTGCATTCATCGTATGCGGGTCGTTGTCGAAGCCGCCGTGCGAGTTGCTGCGGCTTACATCAGGCCGCACTTCTTCTTTGCCTTTTTCGGGCACTACGGCGCCGGCAATCACAAGGCTGGTCCACCGGCCATTGGGTGCTGCATACAAAGCCGCAATTTCTTTGTCCACTTCGCCCAGCTTTGCCACCTCTTTGTTGCCGGCATTTACAAAACGCTCCATGCCCAGCAGCGGCACCCCACGCCTTCCTTCAAACGCATTGCTCACCAGGTAAAGCAAAGACTTGCCGTAGGGGCCCACCGTGTCGTCGCGTTCGCCCACATCGCTCAGCAGGTAAAGTGCCGGCAGCGGGCAGCGGCCGTCCTTTATCGGGTTCATTAGTTTTTGCTTAAACAGATCAGTGGTAATGGCCGGCGCCATAAACTGCACCGACTTTACCGGCACTCCAATGCTCAACAACACATCAATGGCATAAGCGGTAAAAATGGCGCCGGCACTGTGTGCCACCAGGTGCAGCTCCCAGTCGCTACCGTTTCGGGCCCCGGTTCGCTGCAAAGCCTCAAGGGCTTCTTTCGCCACAATCTCCATCGCCCTGCCTTCCACCGACGAAAGCCTGGCGTTCTCTTTCATCTCGTTCCACAGCAGCGTGCCGGGTTTCGATACCGTTATCTCCACGGTGCGGTCCATAATTTCCAGGGTGCCTTCGCGGAGTTTTTTCAACCAGTTGAAGCCGGCTTTGTCGTCGTCGGTAAAGCGGTCCAGCACATCGTTTTTCAGCGAGTTCCAGAAATCGGTTTCCCACATTATGTGTACGGGATAAATTTCATTTTCGAGGCATACCTGCTTAAAGCTGATGATGCGCTGCGCCACTTCTTTTTCCGAATTAAGCCCACCGTGCAGGTACAGCATTACCCGCTTTTTCTTCCATCCTTTGGCTGTGTCGCCAATGTTTTTAAACAACCGCTTTACATCGTCGGGCGACGTCCAGTAATAACCCGAGGTGGACAGGTGGCCATTGTTGCCGATATTAATCACATAAGGCCTGATTTGCTCCAGTGGAATCACCTCCGAGGCCCGCTGTTTGCCGGCTGGTGTGTCGGCGTATTGGGTGGTGTTCCAGAGGTCAACCAGCACCGGCACGCCCAACTGCACCACCCAGCAGTCCATGGAGTGCAGCATCCAATCTTCGTAGGGCAACACGGCAAACCCTTTTTCGCCCCACGTGGGCCCCCACGAGTTTTGGATAACAAACCCTTCGCGGGTATAGCCCACAATGGCCACCGCATGGCCGCCGGTGGCCCGGCCGGTACGGCGTATCACCGGCAGCTTTATTTGTTTTGCCCGGCCGTTCACCTTGTAAGAATAGCTCTCCTTGTTTTCGTTGGGGTTTCGCCATCCTTCGTGCACCATCAATGTAGCGTACAAAATGCCCGACTCATACAAAGCCGCATGCATGTCGCGGATGTTGCGGTGCATCACCCGGTAATAAGCGCCGGCCGGAATGTCCAACGCTTCTTTTGCTTTTTTATCGTCAAAATGGTTAAAACCAAAAAGGCTGTCCTTCCAAGTGGTGCGTTTTGCCACGCCATGCGCCGACCAACCTTTGATGGTACCCCTTGCCGATGATCCTTCGTAGGCCTCACCCGGCCATTCGTCGTAGCGCCGGGCCAGCTCGTACAGCATGCGCGGACTAGCCCCGGCTTTTGCCAGGCCGGCTACGGTACACCGGTTGTTTTTGCACAGGTGAAAATTAATGACCGCCGCCAGGGCAAAACCGGTGCAGGCGCCTTCTTTGCCCTGGTCTAAAATGGCTGCCGGCGGAACCAGGTGGCAGTTGATCACTTCGTTGGGAAGCGCCATGAGCGAAGGCTGGTGAAGCCAGTCACGCACATCAATCTTATCGGGAAAGGCATCAAGCCTTTTGCCGCCGTGGTACATGTTGTCTTCGGAGCTTTGCACCGGCCGTTGTTTTTTAGCCGAAGGACGGGTGGTTTTGGGGAAGGACGACTCGAGAGGCATGGTTTCTATTTTTTGAGGTGAAGTTTTTCGGGAAGTTTTGCTAATGGCCTTGCTTTCCGGCACTAATCACCGGCTTGGGCGGCAGCCGTACGGATGAAGTTGTTTCTTTAGGGACTGTTTATCCTGGCCTGTTGTCACTGTTCCTCAATCATTAACTAAAAAACCAGCAGAAAATGGGCTCGAAGAGATTGTTGCACCGTTCTCGGTCGGGTTGTTTGGGATGGCCTTTGCTAAAAATTGCCTACTGCCCTGCTGCTTTCCATGGCCGTTGTTGAAGGCCCGCCAGGGCTGTAGGCATCCCGCAGCAGCAAAGAGTCGGACCAGAGATGAAAATACATTTTTTCCCCGGCAAGTATGCTGGCAGAAAAAGTTTGCTGCCAACGCTGCGGACAGCATAGGTTCGCAATCACAAATACAGCGGCGAGGCAACATGGCAGCGGAAAAAAGGCCCGTTGAAAAAGCAGCGGCACACCAAATGGGTGTTTTAACGGCCATAGCTAAGGCGGAAAAAAGCAAGCTGGGCAAGATTGAAATCAATAGCGATCAGAACAGAAAAATAAGCAATTAGTTCTGGTTACTGAAAAGAGCGGCCGTGAGGCCTCTTGTTTTTTGAATGGCTTCAATCTTGTTGTGAACGCCCAGCTTGCGGTAAGAATTTTTAAGGTGTTTATGCACGGTAGCCGTACTGATATGAAGATCGGTTGCGATTTCCTTTACAGTTTTTCCCTGTCCCACCCAATGGAGTATTTCCACTTCCCTGCGAGTCAGCATAGCTCTTCTTTTTTCGGTCATGATAATGGCGGTATCGGGAAGCATGGTTCGGTTTCAGCAAAGATGCGGCCCCGGCCACACGAAGGCAAGGTTGATTTCACGGTAAAAAAAATGTTTTTTTCACGGTACAGCCACCGTGAAAACACGGTAAAGTCATTGCAAAAAAGATCGGCTTAGGGAGGCATACAAATACCGCCGAAGCGGCCTATTATTGCGGCATGAAAGCTACCCTTGCTCTTGCCGATGACCATGTGTTGCTGCGCAGCGGGTTGGCCAGCCTGCTGAAAACGCTGGGCTACACCATTGCCTTTGAGGCCAGCAACGGCCAGCAGGTGCTGCAAAAGCTGTCGGCGCCCCCTCTGCCGCACTTAGTGCTGATGGACATTAACATGCCGGTGATGGATGGCTTTGCCACTACGTTGTGGATGAAAGAACACCACCCTTCGGTAAGGGTGCTGGCCCTTTCTATGCTCAACGACGAAGCGTCGGTAGTAAAGATGATTCGCTGCGGTGCCCGTGGTTTTGTGCTGAAAGATTGCGAGCCCGAAGAGTTGGACCTGGCCATCGGCTCCGTGCTGCAAAAAGGATTTTACCACTCCGAAATGGTGAGCGGTCAAATGATGAACGCCCTGTCCAGGGGCGGGGAAGAAAAAGAGGAAGAGCTGCCGGCCACGCTGAACGATAAGGAGCTGGCTGTTTTGCGGTGGTCGTGCACCGATCTGTCGTTTAAAGAAATTGCCGGCCACATGAATGTAAGCCCCCGAACCGTGGATGGCTACCGCGATGCACTGTTTGAAAAACTGTCTGTCAAAAGCCGGGTGGGGCTGGCCCTGTACGCCGTAAAGCACGGCATCGTAAAAATTTAGCACCGGCAGCAACGCCAGGCCGGTTTGCACCTCCTACAGGCGAATGCGCAGGCTGCTGCTGTCTGCCAGGTTCACTTCGCGGCTGTGGGTGCCGTTCTCGCCCTGAATCTGCAGAACATAACGCCCCGGCACCACCACGTTGGGCAGGGCAAACTCCCCACTATCGTTGGTCACGGCGGCCATGTCGGTAAACTCGTGCGAGCCGTCCACGATCATCACCACGGCATTGGGTACCGGCCGCCCGGTACTATCTTCCAGAACTCCCTTCACCGATGTTTGGTTGGCCATATTATTTTGATTTGGCTGGCAGGCAAAAAAGGCGGTTAATAAAAAAAGAAAGGGCAGCACCTTTCTGTAAAGGGCTGCCCCAATAACAGGCATTACATGCCTTGGGCTTTCCATGACTGAATGTTGTTGAATACAGCCTGCACAATACGGGTAGCCGAGTTGCCGCTCGAGTGGCCGTTGGTATGAATGCCCACCACATAGCGGGACTCGCCCACTTTGATCCATACCGGCGCGCCGCTTTGGCCGCCCATGGTGTCTATGTTGTAGGTAATCACCCTCGATGAAATGGATTTTGGCTTCAGGGCCATAAACCACTGCTCGGTACCTTTGGGCGAGCCTGAAGCCGGCTTATCGCCGGGATAGCCGGAGAGGTTCATCACAGCCGCCGCCAAGTAGGCATCTTCCCGCACGGCATAGCCGAAATATCCTGTTTGGTCGCCAAGGCGTTTGTTGGTGGGCAGAATGATAGCACCGTAGTCATTCTCGCGGTTTTTGCTTTGCGTCCAGCCGGTAACGCTGCGGAACGTAGTGGCTACGGCCGTGCCGTAAGGCTTCACGCTGTTGCCGTTTTGGGCCGGAATTACTTCAATGGACTTGGCCCAGCCGCCCTGGTCGTGCATATACACGCAGTGGCCGGCAGTAATGACGGTGCGTGGGCCCACCATCCAGCCGGTACCAATCCATTTGGTGCCGTTTTGGGCGGTAATTTTTAAAGCGCAAATGGCCCGCCAGGGAAAAGAAGTGGTAGGACTGATACGGGTGCGTTCGTCGGTGCCGATGATCACCTCTGTGCGCAGCGATGATTCCAGCGGAAGCAGTTCGCTGTAGCTGGCAAAAAAGGCATCGAGGGCCACGGTTTCTACCGCTGCCGATTCGCTGCCGGGATCTTCCATCACCGTATCCGATTCGGCGCTCTCGGTTTCGGCGCTCCGGTTCGTCACTTCATTGTCGCCCTGCGCCGGACGCACAGCCGGCCGCCCGTTTACTTCCTCCACCTCGGTATCGGTAAACGGTGGGGCAAAGCTGCTTAACGGGGCGGTGCCCGACGATGGAATTTCGATAACGGTGTCGGACTGCGATTCTCTTCCATTTTTTGTTCCGAATGTTTTTGACATACTGGTTAATTTAAGTGGTTATAAGAAAGTGAGGAAGCCGGCTTTTGCCACAGGGAGCGGAACAGCGCGGAAGCACAGCGATTAACCAGGAAAATACATAGCCTTCGTAAGGGGAAGCGGTGTTTTTTAAGGGACAGATGGCCGTTCATCGGGAGGATAAAGCTGGCAATCGTTGATCCGTACAACAGAGGAAAGGAATTGTTTTGTTTTTGGTTTTAACGCGATCGTCAACAGATCGCACGGTCCGTATCGGCACGTAACAAATATAAGATGGGGGTAATACGAATTGCAAATTAATTTTTTGTCAATCAAATCATTTTTACTGAACGGCCACAAGCATTGGTGGCCTTTGTACGGGGTTACACAAAAAAACTTTCGGCGCAAAAGCTGGTACGGAAGCCTTGCGGCAAACATCGTTCAACCGGGTAAAAAATTTGGCGGAGCCACCCACCTCAGGTCCAGTAAAGAATGGTTGCCTGCGGCAGGCGTTTGGGTATTTCAGCATAAAAAAATGCTTTCAGCGCCTGCTTGGTGCTACGGTCATACACGTATTTGGTGCCGCCAAATTTGTTGAATTTTTTGGTGCGGCCCTCTTCGCTCATGTTGAGTGTGGTGGCCGGGTACCACTCTTGCAAAAGGCTGCGGGAACCTTCGGTGAAACGATGGGTGATGAGCTCGAACGTAAGGTCGGGTGCCGCTTGCAGTGCGCCTCCCAATTCATCAAGCAGCTTGCCGTAGTGCTCCTCCCAGCCTGGCACCGGCATGATGGGCGCCAGCACCACGCCGACAGGATAACCGCCACCGCCGGTGGCCGGTGGCTGTGCCAGTTTTTTGAGGGCGGCAATGCGGTGTGTTATATTGGGCACACCACCTTCGAGCCGCCGGGCTACATCGGGTGCATTAATGGAAATGCGGGCACGGGTGTGGCCATTGTGCCGAACCGTCAGCAGTGGCTCCACGGCCGTAAATTTTGTAACAAAGCGCAGGTGAGCATTTTTTAATCCGGCAAAAAAAGCAATGGTTTTTTGCAGACCGCCGGTCAGGTGTTCAAGGCTCAGCGGATCGGTGTAGCACGAGGCTTCAAATGAAGTTATTTTTTGCGGAACGATGTACGCCTTCAGGTTTTCCAGTATCTGGGGCAGGTTGGCATACACACGGATCACCGGTGGCCCGGAAAGCGATCCGGCCAGATAGCAGTACTGGCAATGGGCCGGGCAGCCCTGGGCCAGGTGAAACTGCCATTCGGCGGAGGGCGGTATGGGCTGCAGCTTTAGCTGGGAAGGCGGCGCCTTTACCACCGCCAGGGTGGACTTGGCCAGCCGGTAGGTTTCGCGTTCGTCTTTGCCGCGCAGGTTGGTAAGGCGATTGCTTTTCAGCAATTCAACGGGAATGTCCTTCTGCCGGATGCGTTCGTAAATCTCTTTGCCGTATTCTTCTTCCATTGCATCGGGGGTGAAGAGCACCCGCTTCGGCAGCCAGGGGCGAAACATTTTTTCACTCTTCTCCAGTCCAATTACTTCCTGTACTTCCATAGCGTGAACCAAACAAGGATCGGGCCTGTAGCAATACAGTGGCCGGGGCGTTTAATCATTCATCAAACACAGTCCTTTAGCCAAAACAAAAAAGCCGGCGGGCCGTTGAACAAATTCTTTGTCAACAGCCGCGCCGGCCTTGCCTTTTTGCCAACTGTTTATTGCTTCGCCCTGGCTTTTAAGGCCGACTCGCTGACATAGATTTTTTTGCCGCGGCCGTTGACCCAGTAAAAGCGGTCCACTTCATCAATGTAGATGGTTTGCCCTTCGGGACCTATCCATTCATCTGATTTTTTATCGGCAACGCGGGAGGCGCCTTTCGAAGCCACCTCGGCGGTTTTATTGCCTACTTTTTTACCAACCTTCCTGGTGCCTTTCCACGCTTTTTTGGCGCCTGTTTCCACCTTGCTGTCTTGTGCCAAAGCCGGAGCCGATAAGCCTAACAGGGCAATAACGGCAATGCTGACGATCTTTTTCATGGTTTCTTTTGTTTTTACGGTTCACGAACGGACGTAAAGCCGGGCAGGTGAAACGAAAACAATGCCAACCTAAAACCATCGTTCCGTATTGGCCAACCCTGCTCTGTTTCTTTTGTTCACCGAAAAACGGTGCCCTTCCGGACTTCCGCCTATCTTCAGGCAACAGCATGAAAGCAATCGCGTTATCGCAAAACAAAAGCCTTCGCTACACAACTTTTTTTTACCTGTATTTTATGCAGGGCATACCTGCCGGCTTTGCCCTTACGGCCCTGGCCAATTACCTTACCGGCCAGGGCGCTTCTTCTGCCACCGTGGGCGGTTTTGTGGGGCTGGTGGGCCTGCCCTGGATCCTGCAGTTTGTGTGGGGGCCGCTGATTGACCGCTACCAGTACTCGGTGGTGGGCCACCGCAAACATTGGGTGGTGCTGACGCAGGTGGCCGCGGTGGGCGCCTCGCTGCTGCTGCTGGCGGTGCAGCAACCGGCTGGCGAGCTGCAGCTTCTTTCGTGGCTGTTTTTTACCCACAGCATTTTTGCTTCCATTCAGGACGCCAGCGTAGATGCCATGGCCATCTCCATTTGCCCGGCCGAAGAAAGGGGCCGGGTGAATGCCTGCATGCGGGGCGGTTTTTTGCTGGGCATTGCCTTTGGTGCGGCGGCGCTGTCGGCGGTGCTGCACCGCTACGGTTTTCGCACCGCGGTGGTGGTACAGTCGTCGCTGCTGGCTTTTTTTACCTTGTTGTTTTTCTTTACCAAAATAGCACCCGGCGACCGCTTGCTGCCCCGGTTTTTTGGCCCGCGGCCGGCGGTGGCTGAGCGCCCTGGTAACCCGCCGCTGGCCTACCTGTTCCGGATGCTTTGGCAAAGTGTTGCTCAACGCAGCAGCCTGCGTTTTTTTGGGCTGGCAGCAATGGGCTATTTTGCGTTTTCGGTGTTTATCCGGTCGTTGTCGTTTCATTTGGTAAGGGTGGTGGGCTGGCCCGACCAGGAGCTGTCGGTGTTGCAGGGCGGCTGGGGAAGCCTGGTCACTTTTGTGGTGGTGATAGCCGGCGGCACGCTGGCCGACCGGCTGGGCCCGCAAAAATTATTGCGAACGGTGCTGCTGGTGCTGGGCGTTTACCTGCTGGTGTTTAATGCCCTGCATGGCTGGTGGCACCTGCGGCCGTTCACCACCGGTGGCCTGCTGTTCTGGAGCCTGGCCGACCCGCTTTACAGTGTGGCGGTGTTTCCAATTTTAATGGCGCTTTGCCGCAACGAAATTGCCGGCTCTCAGTTTACGGCCTATATGGCTCTCATCAATTTTTGCGATGTGCTAGGGTCTTATTTTTCGGGCTGGCTGCTGCAGTGGGTGGCCGCGCCGTGGCTGGGGCTGTGCTGCGGCCTAACAGTGCTGGTTGTAGCCATGCTTATCACCCGGCGGAAGCTAACCTTGCCAGCCGCCGGCACAAGCGGTTCAGGGAATCCTTGACACAACGATCTGCTGGAGCCCCTTGACATAACGCCGGCCGGTTTGCCTGTCGGTGGTGGTAAGCGTAAGAATGCGGTCGGCTTGCCCCGTCATCTCTTTTCCATCTTTGGCTGTGATGAGAAACGTATGGTCGCCGGTGGGCGAATTGAAAAGTTCATTCCACGAATACAGGGCTGTAAAGCCGTCGGTGGCCACTAAGGTGATATAGAACCGGCTAAGCTCCGATGGTTGGGCCACACGAAACCGGACGGCCGCCAGGATCAGGTCTTTCAACCGCACGCCGCGGAGGTTTTTCACCCTGCCTTTCCGTTCGTTGCGGGCATTGATAAGCGTTAGATCGCCGATGCTGATTTGTTTATACTGTTTTGCATCGGCCAGGCGAATGACACCAGGCGCCGCCACATCGCCCGAAAGAAGCACACTATCGGTGGAAGCAATCTGTTTTTGCGCCAAAAGCCAGTGCGGAAGGACCAGGAAACAACAAAGAATGGTCTTTTTCATGACGGGTATGAATGTAGCAAAAAAGGCTGTCGAAGCATGGGCGGATCCGCCGGTTTCCGCTTCTTCATCCGCGATCGTTTTTGCCTATGCCGTCATGCTCATTTCAAAAAAAGCCAACAACAAGGTGTCAGTCATTTGCCAACTACCGGTTGGCCGGTTACCACGTGCAGCCTTGCCTGCTTACCCCTCCAATGCCCCGGTTTTATAAGCCCGCAAACAATTGCCTGACCGGTTGTCAATAAAGGAGGAGGGTATGGTTGGGCAGATGAGAGAGGAGAACAGCTGGATGACAGATGACTGCCGGATGGATGCAATTCCTTGCGGAACGGCTATCAGCCGGCAACAAACAGGTTGCCGTATCGCTTGTTGTAAAACAGCGCAAAGCAGCATGACAAAAAAACAAAGGCCTAAAAGGTCGTGATAACTAGCCCTGGGTAAAAGAAAAGAATGGCAGAACAAAGCCCTGAAGGGGCACGAAAACGCTGGTCAACGCCAGCAGACGACAGAAGCCATGATAGACCCCCGCTGCTTGTTACTTCTTCCCGCCCCGTCCTCGCTGCCCGACCCCTGACGGGGTTGGGTTTGCCTTTATGTTTCTTTGCTTTAGGGATTGCACGCCTACGGCGTATTGCCATACAACCAAGGCAATTCCTCAACGGTTTGACATTGGTGGTTGACTAACCTGCAGCCATACCATACTTGTTACCCAACCGTATAAGTACTATCCCTCCGTGGCGGTACCGTTGTCGTAGCGATGCAGGTTAAAGCCCTTTGCGGCGGCAATTTCCCGGATCACGGCTTGCCGGTAGGCTGGTTTCAGTTGGCGCAGGCCAACGGCGCCCCGCAGTATTTCATTCACCATTTTATTGCTCAGCAGGTACCGGGCCGTATGCTCTCCAAAGCGTTGCACAAGGGCCTGCTGAATGGGGGCAAACACATTTTCGCGGTCACTGGCTGCCTGCCGCAGCGCCGCCTGCTGGGACGGCGTCAGCCGGGGGCGTGTGGGTTTTTGGGTCGAAAGGTTTTGATCGGCCGCTGCCTTGTGCAGCCGCGACAGCTCTTTTTCCAGTTGGGCGGCAAAGCGGTTGTTTTTAAACCGCGGATGTACACCGGTACTGTCTGCCAGGCTTTGCGGCAGGCGGGTGCCGGCGGCCAGTTCCCGCACCAGGTCTTCGCTCATCACCTGGTAGGCCGGACGGTTGATGCTCCGGGCCAGGTCGTCGCGATAGCGCAGCAGGCCGGCCGTGATGTATTGTTCCCACGGGCTCAACAAATACCGATCGGCGGGCTTCAGGAAATCCGTTGGCGGCGCTGGTGTGTAGATGGTGGTGCTCAGTAGCGCCTGCTCTTCGGCCACAAACGGTAGCAGGCCTTTTGCCGCGGCTTCGGCTTCCAGCACAGCCTTAAGTGCAGCCAGCCAAATAACATCGTCGGCGGCGTAGCGTACCTGTGCTGCCGAAAGCGGCCGTTGCAGCCAATTGCTGCGTTGCTGCTTTTTGTTCATTTCAAAACCCAGCTTTTCCCGCAGCAGCACGGTGAGCGAAGTTTGCTCGTAATTGAGCAGGCGGGCCACTACCTCTGTATCAAAAACATTTTTGGGATAACAACCCAGGCTGTGGAGCAGGCGCAGGTCCTCGCCGGGTGCGTGTACAATTTTCTGGATATGCGCTGCTTCGAACAAAGCATACAGCGGACGAAGATCAAGGCCGGCCAGGCCGTCAATAACATAACAGTGGTGGGCCGTTGCTACCTGAATAACACAAAGGGTAACGCCATAGCTGTAGCTGTTGCTGTCGAACTCAAGATCAAAGCTGAGGGTGGACTGCCGGGCCAGCTCCTGCAGGCAAGGTGGCAGGGCATGGGACTGATTGATGAGGTGAATAGGAGTGGTGGCGGTTGCGGACTGCGACAATCGTTATGGGTATTAGCCGGCAAAAATACAGGTTCTGCGCTGCTGTTTGCGGAAGGGTAAAAAGCGCCACGGCCGAAGGAGCAAAACCTTTCTTTGTGCATCACCAGCGGTAGCTGCCTGGAGCAAACGAAGACCAGTCGAACTTCTTTCTGTCGAACAGAATGCCACAACAACACACCATCCCATTAACACAAAACAATGGCTGCCGGCAAATGCCATGGCGCAATAAATAAAACGGCCCCCGGCACCTTTCTTGTAACCTGATTTCTTCTTTTTTTAAAACCCTTTATCATGACAGACGAGAAATTCCTCAGCCGGCGCCAGGCACTTGGCGGCCTTGGGGCCGGACTGGCTACGCTGGCCATATCGCCGGTACTGGCTGGCACTGGCAGCCCTGCTAACGAGCAAGCCGCCCCGCAAAAGCTGGAAGACCCCACCACCAAGTATCCGCGGCCACCTTTTAAAGCGCAAAAACAACCCTGGCCAGGACTGGCCAGGGACATGGACCCGCGGCCCGATCATGGCGAACGGAGCTACAAAGGTTCGGGACGGCTTGCCGGCCGCAAGGCATTAATTACCGGTGGCGACTCGGGCATGGGCCGTGCGGCCGCCATTGCCTATGCCCGTGAGGGTGCCGATGTGGCCATCAATTACCTGCCGGCCGAAGAAGCCGATGCGCAGGAGGTAGTGGCGCTCATCCGTGCCGAAGGCCGCAAGGCCCTGGCCATACCGGGCGACCTGACCGACGAAGCATTCTGCAAACGGCTGGTAGAGGACACCGTGAAAGGTTTAGGTGGCCTGGACATACTGGTGAACAACGCCGCGCTGCAACAAACGCAGCCCTCTATTTTAGACATTACCTCGGAGCAATTTGACCGCACCATGAAGACGAATATTTATGCCTACTTCTGGGTAACCAAAGCGGCCCTGCCACATCTCAAGCCCGGGTCGGCCATTATTGCCACCACATCGGAGCAGGCCTACGATCCTTCAGCGGAACTGCATGATTATGCGCAAACCAAAGCGGCCAATATGAGCTTTGTAAAATCGCTGGCCAAGCAGCTTGGGCCCAAAGGCATCCGTGTAAACGGTGTGGCGCCGGGCCCCATCTGGACACCGCTGCAAGTGAGCGGTGGCGCCACTATGGAGAAGCTAAAGGAGTTTGGCAAACAGACACCGATGGGCCGCCCCGGCCAGCCGGTGGAACTGGCGTCTATCTATGTGCAACTGGCAGCAAACGAAGGCAGCTATTCCACGGGGCAGATTTATGGAGCGAGTGGCGGAAGCGGGAATCCGTAATGGTAGTAGAAAATGGGAGATGACGGATGGCAGATGACGGTGCTGTAGAGACAAAGAATCGTTATTCGGTTTTGGGAGGTTGTTCATTAATTGAGATAGCAATTCAATTACAGGCGTTAGTAAAGAATAAATGGAGGGGAGAAATCCGCTCCATTTTTTCGTAGCAAAAATGGGTTACCCATCGCCGATAAAAAATAAGCTGCCTTCGCAGCAGCGTAGCGGCCTTTCAACACGGTCAGAGGAATTGAAAAAGTCTATAACCATCCAAAACCCCACTCGCCCTACGCCGACGGCTCCGCCTTGCCGGCCGGTACGTCCCAGGTAAACGGTTTGGTCACTACAAAACCTCCGCTTGACTTGTCCTGCATTTTGTAGTCAATGCGGATGGCTTTAAATACCATTTCCACGCTTTGTGTTACGCCGCCCTGTTCGTCGCCGGAATGGCTGGCGGCAGTGATAAACACACCTTCCAAAGTCAGGGTAAAATAGGTTTCGGGCGCCCCTTTCGCACCCGCCTGCGTCAGTTGCAATTCCACCTTTGGAAAAGCCTTTCCGGAGCAGATATATCCGAGGATAGGGATAGACGACCGGTTGAACCGGTGCCCGAAGCTAAACCGGCCGGGATTCGGTTTGCCCACGCTGGCGCCACCGCCTTTTGTCCAACTCGTATCCGCCTGCACATCCCAGGCCCAGTGCATTATTTCTACCCATTTTTCTTTTCCTTTCTGTACCGATTCGCCATCGGCTTTGTCAAAAAAGCTGAGGAAAGCATTAATCGCCATTGTTGGTTGGTTTTGGAATAAAGAGAATGATTTGCGGGTAGAAGTTACGGCCTTTTGCAATAGGCAACGTGCCGCCTGACGGCCTGTTGTGCTGACACATGGTCTATTTCGCCACCCTGCTTCCGAAAGCCTGTCCGCCCCCGTGGGAAGCAACAAGTTGATAGCAATTTTGGTAACGGTGGAATGAGGCGGCAAAAAATCTATCCTTTCGGCGTCTTTTTCGTTCACCGGGTTTGCATCAACACGCGGCTCCGGCGCAGCCGTTCCCTTTCACTCCCCTCACTTTTTTTTCACCGGACGCCCGTTTAAAGCGAAAAACCGCATTCACCTGGCGCCGGCCGGCTGGCGACTGTAAAACACCAGGCCCGCAAACCGCGTTTATCGCATCGGTCAAAATCGCCTACCTTTTCAGTCCAAATTCCACCTATGCATACGCCGCCATCCGCCAACCATGCCGCCGTGTTTCTCGATTACGAGAACATCCTCTACCACCTTAAACACGAGTATGGCGATCCGCCGCAGGTAACCGACGCCATTGCGGGCATTCTGCGGTCGCTCCGCGACTACCTGTCCACTAATGACAAGCTCGACGTCATCATCTTTAAAGCTTATGCCGATTTTGAGCGCCACCCCCAGGCCCTGGGCTCCCTGTACCTGATGGGCATTGATACGCACAACGTGCTGGGCACCGACCATAAAAACGCCGCCGATATGCGCCTTTGCATAGACCTGATGGAGGTGTTGTACACCCGGCCCGACATACGCCATTATGTGCTGGTGGCCGGCGACCGTGATTACATTCCCATTGTGCAGCACCTGCGCCGCCAGGGCCGCCAGGTAACGGCGGTGGCCTTTCGGCAAACCGTCAGCGGCGACCTGGTGCAGATACTTGGCAAAGACAACCTGCTGGATGCCGACCGCTTTATTAAAGACCCGCTGCGCAAGGAACTGCTGGTGCATAAAAACAAGGTGATAGACAGCATGGGCCTGAAAGTGGTGGGCAAGATAGAGCTGCCCCAAACCGCCAAACCGGCCGCAGAGCCGGCAGGGGCACAGCCGGTAAAAACCGCTCCGGCTGCCAAGCGGGTGCAGCCCGAAGCAGAGGTGACAGAAGAATTCAGCAATGTAAAAAAGCTGGCTGGCGCCAATGTGCTTGATTGCCTGCGCCTGCTGCTGCAGTTTGCCAGCGACCGCGGCCTGCGGGAGGTATGGCTTTCGCCTTTTTTGCGGCACCTGACAGATGAAATGACGCTGCTGGCCGACTACGAACGCAAAGAGCTGATCAACACGCTGCGCATTTTCGGTGCCATTTCCATTGAAAAACGCACCGGCGATACCTACGATTTTTCGGTGATTCACATAAACTACAACCACCCCGATGTGGTAAGGCTGATGCCGTGAGAGAAGCTGTGAGCTGTGAGCTTTTAGCTGTAAGCATGGGAATGCAGTTTCCCGTTTACCGTTTCGGCGCCTACGCTGCTAAAAGCAGGAAGGCATTCCCGTTCCTTCACAAAACCACAAACCACCAACTACAAACCACCCACCCTCTTTTTTCCCGTAGGACAATCCGCTAACAACACACAACTGGCGCAAGCCGGATTTTTATAAAAACAAACCTTTTGTCCGTGCTTCATCATTAGCTGGTGATGATCGTACACCTCCTGGGCCGTAAAGCTTTGGGGCAGCAGGTCTTCCAGCACTTTGTGCGACCGGGCTTCGCCAATCCGTTCATCTATAATGCCCAACCGCACGGCCACCCGAAAGTGGTGGCTGTCCACCGGCAGGGCCTTGCCCCGCAGGCTGCTGAACGAAATAACGGCGGCGCTGGTTTTGGGTCCCACACCGGGCAGTTCTTCCAGCCAGCGGCGGGCTTCGGTCACATCCATCTCTGCTAAAAAGTCAAGCGACAGCTCACCACAGCGCTCGGTCAGCAGCCGCAGCACCTGCTGAATGCGGGGTGCCTTTTGCTCGGGCCAGGTACAGGGGCTTACCGCCTCCTCTACCTCCTGCACCGGCGCATCCCGTACCGCCTCCCAGGTGCCAAAGCGCTGGCGCAGGTTGCGAAAAGCCTGCCCCGACTGGCTGTTGCGGGTGCGGTGCGAAAGGAGCGCCGATACCAGTTCGCTCAAGGGATCGAGGTCGTGAAAATAGCTGATGTTGCTGCCGTACACTTTGGTCAACAACTGGTGTATGTGAAGAACAAAGGCCTCTTTGCCGGCCAGCACAGGCGTTGGAACTTTCATGGCTCAAGGTTTATTGCGGTGCGCCAAAGGCGAAACAGCAATCCTTGCAGCGATCGTTTTCACCTTGCTTACCCACGCTTACAAAAGACCAAAAGCTATGCCGTCAACGGCCGGCGCTGGTGCTTGTTTCAGCATCCGGGCAAAAACCTGTTATGGGCCGTCACAATTTGCGGATAAAAGCGCCGATGGCGGCTGCCACGGCCAGAAAAACCGCCGCGCCAAAGAGTGCCAAGCCCCGTTCTTTCTTTTTCATAAACAGGATGGTGCAAGGATCGTTCCTTTTAGCGGGGAAACAGAAATGCCCGCATCTGCTCCGTGGCCCGTTGCCAGTTGGTCAGCCCCATGGTAGCTTCGTCAAGAATAAGATGGTGGAAAGGCTTGCTGCGGCCTTTCAGGTCATCGTTCAATGCAACAACGGTGTAGTTTGTCAGCCGGTGACGCTGCACCCATTTCAGCAATCGCTTGTAGCTTACCAGTTCATCTTTCGGGTCCATCAGCACCAGCGTAGGCAGGTTGAGCCGGCGATGGTCGCCCACCTTCATTTTTGCTTCTTCTTCAAACAAAGCCTTATACAGCCGCAGGGGCAAGGCATTGTTGTAACGGTAAGCCCTGGGCGAAAAGCTGCGGAGAGGAAACGAAAGGGGTAGAAAGAAAAGCGCCCGTAGCAGAAAGGCGCGTGGCTGCAGGGTGATGGCCGGCGAAAGGAGCACCTGCCGCTGAAACGGTGGGCTGCCGGCCGGCAGCACCAGCACCGACTGGCCCAGCAGTCCACCCAGCGAATAACCAACAAAAAACAGCGGCACAGCTTTTTCGTCTGCTGCGTTTTTGGCCAGCGCATAACCTGCCAGCATCTCGCTTTGCCACACAGCGGCCGTGACCTCCTGCAACGGCGTACCGCCGTCGTGATGGCCGGAAAGCAACAGCAGGTACACCGCCACGCCCTGGTCATTAAGCCATTGCGCCAGCGGCAACATGGCGGCAGGTGCTGTATTTAGTCCGTGAACAACCAGCGCCACAGCTTTTGGCGATGGCAGGCTGGCAGGGTAAAATCGGGTGCTTTCGTTCAGGTTCAATTCATCAAATTTTGAGAAACAAAAATCTGCTTTCCGCGGCTCGTTCATCTGGCCAGCGGTAAGAAAAGCCGCGGTTCCCGGTTTGGCCGGCAGCGGCATTCCCTATCTTTAGCGCCATGCAAACTTCAGGCGCAAAACAGGCGATGGCCGCTTTTTTTCTGATGGCTGCTTTGGCCGTTTCCTTTTTGCCCGGCTGCCGGCCAGCGAAAGGTATCAGGCCCGGTGATGGGTGGGTAAAGCTGTTCAACGGAAAAAACCTCGATAACTGGATTGTAAAAATTCATCACCACGAGGCCGGTGTCAACTTCGGCAACACCTTCCGCGCCGAAGACGGTGTGGTTAAAGTGCGGTACGACCAGTATGGCGATTTCAACGACCAGTTTGCGCACTTGTTTTACAAACAGCCGTTCGCCCATTTTCACCTCAGGCTGGAATACCGCTTTACGGGTGAGTTGCAAAAAGGCGCCCCTTCGTACACAAAGCTGAACAGCGGCGTAATGTTTCACTCGCAAGACCCGCGTACCATCCTGAAGGAGCAGAACTGGCCCATTTCGGTGGAGATGCAGTTCCTTGCCGGCCTGGCCGACGGCAAACCCCGGCCCACCGGCAACATGTGCTCGCCGGGCACCGATATTGTGTACCAGGGTAAGGTTTATGACGGTCACTGCCTCAACTCCAGCTCCAAAACCTACGCTAAAAACGATTGGGTAAAAGCCGAGCTGATGGTGTACGGCGACTCACTGGTGAAACACATCATCAATGGCGATACGGTGCTGCAATACAGCAAGCCTTCCATTGGCGGCGGCGTGGTGCAGGGCTACGACCCGGCTTACTGGCAGCCGGGCAAACCGCTCACCTCTGGTTATATCGGCCTGCAAAGCGAGGGGCAGCCGATTGATTTCCGCCATATTGAAATCCGGAACCTGAAGGAATAAAGCGGCCGTTTTTGCATCGCACGGGGCAAGAAAATCCCGACAGTCGGCAATAGCCGCCAACCGCCTGTGGCGGTACCTTTTTTTGCAGGAGACCGGCTTTTGCAATTCTATTTATCGTCCGTTGCGTCGCACTCTTGTACGGCTGGTAATTCTATTGAGCAAGGCAAAAGCTGTTGCGTTTTATTACGCTTTCCACTATTCAGCCCTACCCGGCTTCAGGTTTTCTACAGCGCCGCCTTCCGGGGTCGGTTTCATTGGGTATCCCTTTTCATCCCCGGTTGCACCGGGGCCTATGCACGGTTTGAGCCCGCAGCGGTTGCCTGCCTTTTTTCGCCCTTGCCTGTTGTATGCTCCTTTTTACCCTACTCCTGACTCCTCACTTATCTTTACTTATGCTCGTTTCAACGGTTTCTTTTCGCCAAAAAGAATTGGTAACGCAGTACCTGCAACTGCTCGACCAGCACCTGCAGGAATTAAAGGAAGGCAAGGCTGAACGGACACTTGAAATCCGGGACTTTGCCGCCAAACTGCATGTGCACCCGGTTCACCTGAGCAACACGGTAAAAGAAGTAACCGGCCAAAGCACCTGCGACCACTACGAAACCCGCCTGTTGGCCGTGTCCAAAGAACTGCTTACCAACACCTCGCTTTCGATTGGCCAAATTGCGGCCCAACTGACCTACGACCCTTCCAATTTCACCAAGTTTTTTAAGCAGTACGCCGGGCTTACGCCCAAGCAGTTTCGCAACGGCAAAATCTGAAACTCTCACCATTTTTCCTGAACTGCTCACCATTTTCGTTACACATCGCCGAATAGTTTTGCTGTTCAAACAAATACTATGAGCGAAACAAAGATTGCCCTGGTTACCGGCGGCAGCCGTGGACTGGGAAAAGACATGGCTGTAAGCCTAGCCCGGAAAGGATTGGATGTAGTTATCACATACCGCAGCCAGAAAGAAGAAGCCGAAGCGGTGGTAAAAGAAATAGAAGCCCAGGGACAAAAAGCGCTGGCGCTGGCCCTTGACCTCAACAACTTTTCTTCGTTGGAGGCTTTTGTAATGGCATTGGAAATTGAGCTGAAGACGCAATGGAATGCCACCGGCATTGACTTCCTGGTAAACAATGCCGGCATGGGCGCCACGGTGCCGTTTGAGCAGGTAACCGAAGCCCTCTTTGATGAATTTTTAAATGTGCATTACAAAAGCGTTTATTTCCTCACGCAAAAGCTGCTGCCCCACCTGACCGATGGCGGTGGCATAATCAACATTTCCAGCGGCACCACCCGCTTTGCCAACCCGGGTTATTCGGTGTATGCCTCTATGAAAGGCGCCGTGGAAGTGCTCACCAAATATTGGGCAAAGGAACTGGGTGCAAAAGGTATTCGTGCCAACGTGGTGGCTCCGGGCCCCATCGAAACGGATTTCAACAATGCTGCCATTCGCAATAACCCGCAGCTCAAAGAACGGCTGGCCTCACTGTCGCCCCTAAACCGGGTAGGAACCGCCGACGACATTGGCGGCGTGGTGGCCTTTCTCTGCACCGACGAAGGCCGCTGGATTAACGGGCAGCGGATTGAGGTGAGTGGGGGAATTAACGTATAAAATGGTTTGTGGTTGGTAGTTTGTGGTTTGTGGTTAGCTTTAGTTCGGTCAACCTTCATTTATGGCGACAATAAAAAAATTTGAAGATTTGCAGGTTTGGCAATTGGCAAGGGAACTATCGCAAAAAATTTATCCGCTTACTTTTCAGGACCCGATTGCAAAGGACTTTCGTTTCAAAGACCAGCTACGTGGTGCCTGTGGTTCTATCATGGACAATATTGCTGAAGGGTTTGAGCGAAGCAGCAAGCGGGAGTTTATTCACTCCCTTACGATAGCAAAAGGCGAAGTTGGCGAGCTAAAGTCTCAACTTTATCGTGGGTTGGACAATCAGTATCTCGATTCGTCATTGTTTGATGAATTGTACGCAATGGCTGACAGTCTTACAAAGATGCTCACTTCTTTTATCACTTATCTCAACAACTCAACTGTCAGCGGCCAAAAATTCAAGCAACAAGACCGCACCTAAATAACCACAAACCACAAACTACCAACCACAAACCCTCCCTACAACTTCCCTCCACACCACTTACAAAACACCGCATCCGAATCGTGGCCTTCGCGGCCGCATTGGGGGCAGGTATCGGGGTGATGGCCTTTATCGCGGGCTTTCATCACCATTTCGGTGGTGACAATGCCGGTGGGTACGGCAATAATGCCGTAGCCAATGAACATCATCAGCGAGGCAATGAACTTGCCCAGGGGCGTCACCGGGTAGATATCGCCATAACCCACCGTGGTGATGGTGACAATGGTCCAGTAGATACTTTCGGGAATGCTGCGGAAACCATTCTCGCTGCCTTCCACCAGGTACATAATAGAACCCAAGATCACCACCAGCGTCAGCACAATCAGCATAAAAATGGCAATCTTCTTTAGGCTGGCCTTTACCGCCGAACTCAGGAACTGCATTTCGGACAAAAAATGCGTGAGCTTAAAAATGCGGAAGACGCGTAGCAGGCGTAGGGCCCGGAACACCAGCAGCGACTGCGCTCCGGCAAAAAAGAAGCTTAGGTACGAGGGAATAATAGCCAAAAGGTCAACAATGCCCAGCGAGGACGTAACATACTGCATCGGTTTTTTCAGGCATATCAGCCGCAGGATGTATTCAATGCTGAACAGGATGGTAAAGCCCCACTCCAGCGCAAGAAACAATCGTCCGTATTGCTGGCGCAGACTGGCCACGCTGTCGAGCATCACCACCACAATGCTGGCCACAATGGCCACCAGCAAAGCCACATCGAAGGTTTTGCCCGCCGGGGTGTTGCTTTCGTAAATCACATCGTGCAGGCGGCTGCGCCAGTCCCTGGGTTTGCTTTGTGTTTCCATGGCTTCCCATACAACGGCAATTGCCATACCCGGCCCTGGGGTACCGGCATCGGGCAACCAACACGAAGCGGTGAGTAGTCAGCGGCAACCAATTAAGAGGAGCAGCGGTCAGGCTTTTCGCCGCAGGAAATAAAAAACACCGGTCACAAATAAAAGCAGCAGTCCGCCCACCAGCACCCAGCGCCACGGAAACGGCGCTTCCAGCATCACCGGCGCCGTATCGCCCATCACCACCAATCCGGCCCAGTACTGTGGCGCCAGGGCACGGCCTTCGGCGGTTTGCAGGTAGTCGAGCTTGGCTAAGCGCAAGGCCTCGTCTTTGGGCAAGCCTTCCAGCAGGTGGCCGTAAAACGCTTCCATCAGTTGAGCGCTGGCCTGTTCGTCAATTTTCCACAGTCCGGTTACCATACTTTCGCTGCCGGCGTAGTGAAAGGCATGCGCCAGCGAAATCATGCCTTCGCCATCTTCGTATCCCGGACGGCCCGATTCGCAGGCCGTTAGCACCGCCAGGTCGGCCTGCAGGCTGCAGTTGTAAATCTCGGGCAGGTACAGCGAGTTGTCTTCGTCTCCCACACCGGTTTTGGTGAATATCAGCCGTGAAAATTCGGGGTGCAGGTTGTTTGATTCGGCATGCGTGCCGATATGAATGATTTTGTGGTTGCCTGCCTGCCGGCGAAAGGCCTCCACGGTGGATTCGTTGTGCAGAAACGCATCGCCGCCCAAAAGCTTTTTGGTTCGGGCAGCCAGGTCAATGCTAAAGGGCTGCGGCAGCAGGGAAAGGTAGCTGTTATCGGGCAGCGCAGCATCGGTGGCGGCCGCCCGGTAGGGCGCTTTAATTTGCTCCATAAACCCCGGTGCAAAGGCCACAAAATTGTCCCTTTTTGCCGGGGCGTTTTTTTGCGGCTTCAGTAAAAAAAGGCTGTAGTGATAGGCAATGCTGTGACGGGCCAGCAGCGAGCCAGTTGCCAGTTGACTGAAGGACGTAATTTTCTGCGGTGTGAGTGTTTCAAACCCCAGGCTAAACAACACGCCATCGGGGATGATGACCACTTTTTTGTGCCGGACTTTGTTTGCCAACGGCGCCCACAACTGTTGATATAGAGCCGACAGGCTTTCGGCGGTGGCCGCTACATCATAAGCCCTGGAGGAAAGGGTGGTAATGTGCCGATCAAGATCCTTGGGCGCCAGCGGTAAAATGGTTTCGGCGCCATCATCCACCACCAGGGCATACAGGTCTTTATCGCTGAAAAAATAACGCACCAGCGTGGTATTGGCAGGCACCATCTGCCGCAGGCTGCCGGGCTGTTTAAAAAGGACGGCATAGCGCAATTGGTAATATTTGGGATAGTCTTTTGCCAGCCCTTCCCGGAAACGGTTCCAGGCTTCGGTGGCGGCAAAATAAGCCTGCATTTTCTGTGGGTGCGAACCCTCGCCCTGCAGGGCGGCTGTGATAGCGGCTTTCAACCGCCGCTCTTTTTCCAACACTTGCAGAGGCACGCCGGCAAACTGCACGGTATCGGTTTTGTTCAACCGCGAACGGATGCGGTTGTACAGCGAGGATTCGTGCAGGCCCACCAGGCGGTTGAGATAGGTCACATCGCCGGAGAGTTTGTACAGGTCAAGGTTTAGCTTTTCCATGAACTGCAGAAGGTCGGATTGGTCGGCCAGCAGCAGGTTAATGTCGTCGGCATCATTCAAAATCGTTTTGCGCCGTTCGATGACGGTGAGGGCTTCGGTTAGCTCTGCCAGGATCCCGGAGATTTCGGCACTGCTTTTTGTCTTCAGCAGCGCATATTCTGCTTTTGCTTTTTGTAAAATGGCCTTTGGCTTTTTCAATTCAGTCTTTACCGAATCCAACAAACTGCTGCCACCCCGAACGGCCCTGTTCATCACCGTTAGGGCCTGCTGGCTGTAGCGAAGCGCTTCGGGGTAGTTGCCGGAGAGGTAGTGAACTTCGGAAAGATTCAGTAGTTGCAACGATACTGCCGGCGTTTCGCCGCCCTGCGTCCTGGTGATGTAGTCGTAGGCTTTTTTAGCTTTGGCTAATGCCGTTTGTGCATCGCCGTTTTCGGCATAAAAAAGGGCGGCATTGGAGATGAATTCGAGGTAAATGTTGTCGTATTCGCCCTGCTGCGATGCCTCGTACAATTCGTCGGCCCGGCTGTAATAGAGGGCGGCCTGCTCCTTGTTTTTGCGGTCGTCGTACAGCAGGGCCAGGGTGTTGCAGGCATCGGCTTTCCAAAAGGTGTAGTCACCGTCGGCACGGCCAATGGCTTCCAGTCCGGCGTTCAAAAACCGAAGGGCTTTGTCATAGTCCTTCATGGCATAATACAATTGCCCCAGCAGGATTTGCGAGATAAAAATGCCCGGGTCGTTCTTGTCCAGCGCCTGTTGCTTTTGCCCGTATGAATGTTGCAGCAGGTCCTGCGCCAGCTTGTAGTTGCCCAGCTCTTTGTAAATGCCGGCGAGGTTGTCGGTGGCTTCAAACTGCAGCGAAACAGCGCTGCTTTTTTTGGGGTGCGGCTCTTTCGAGGCGATAAAGGTTTTTAGGTTGAGGATAGCGGTCTTTAAGGCCAGAATGGCTTCCGTTGTTTTGCCTTGCAAACTGTAAATGCCCGACACATTGTTGAGCACCAGGGCCGGACGGTAATACTGGTTCACTGGTGTGGGCTCCGTTCTTTTCAGCGTTTCAATGGCATTGTTGAAGAACAGCACGGCGCTGTCGAGCCGGGAAGCGTAGTAGTGAATGCTGCCCATGTTGTTGTACGAAATGTAAAGGCTTTCGGCATCGGTGGCGGGGTCGGAGCGGCGG